>NZ_SPUM01000067.1 GCF_004614195.1 Massilia horti
CTAACCGATACTAATTGCCCGTACGGCTTGTCCCTATAACCTTGACAGTTATAGATGAGTACACAGTGCTGTTTCAGACAGTCACTACCTGATAAAATACTTCTTCCAGATTCAGAGCAGCGTCAGCCTAATAGGAGACGATGCTCGTACAAGTTATGCCTGATGACCATAGCAAGTCGGTCCCACCCCTTCCCATCCCGAACAGGACCGTGAAACGACTTTGCGCCGATGATAGTGCTGCAACCAGTGTGAAAGTAGGTTATCGTCAGGCTAGTTATAAAGAAAAAGCCCCGTTTGCCTGAGTGCAGACGGGGCTTTTTTGTTTTTCTAGTGTAAAGCGGAGACGGCCACGTCCTCATCCATCGTCGTTCCCGGCACTGCCGGAAACGACTTCCCGCCATGCTGAGCGTGCTGTAATGTGACGTCTTACTTATTGATGTCGCCCTGTGACCCCGCCATTTTGTTTCCCGACAAACCGTTTCAGCGGCTGGAAACCGACCAGGTTCCCGTCGGCACGTAAAGGTCCCTCTTGCGCGAGCAGTTCCTTTCCAAAGGCTCCCAGCCCCCCTGGACTAGCCACTCCTCTTTTTCTGTCGTAGCGCTCGGTCTCTGCCGGCAGGCCGAAACACCTGAACTGAGTATTATCATCGAACCCGCCACGATTTAGCATCGGACACCCACCACCATTTAGCATCGTAGACCCGCCAGCGATTCGCGCGCAAGCCGCCACTTGATTGGGCTGCAATGATGTGGGGGCTGTGTGTGTGCTGCGACCGGCGGGTTCCGCCCCGAAGGAGTCATTCGCCAGCACTTTACTGGTAGACATCCGATCAACTTCAATTCGCCCTGAGCAACTTTAGGATAGCGAGTCAGATACCATTTTTCACTTGGGAAAATGCCGGCCCAGCGACCTAGGTTCACTTGTTACCTATTTTTTCCTGTCTTCAAATCAGGTATTGACTTGCTTCAAGTATCGAGCCAACCAATCCATGAATACCTTGGCACGCCGACTCATGCGCTTCGCTGACTGATACATCACCGAAATGGAAATCTGACCACCGTTGCGCTTGATTTTCCGGCTTAGCGAGCAAGCCTACCGCGACAGCACCAAACCTTGCGATAACTGGCGCCACGCTTCGTCCAATTCCTGCGGATGCTTCTGGAGATAGGCCTCGAAATAAATCCTGCTTCCGCCGGCACCCAGGTGCCCCCGGTCGTTGTGGGCGTATAGCGAGGTTCCGAGTAACTCCATTCGACATACCTTATCGTCGCAAGGAACCTCATACGTGTGCAATACCGCAACTTGAGGAAAGCGTGTCGTGATCCGGTTCAAAATATTACGAGGTTCAACATAGCGATCGTCGGCATACTTGCGCGGATAAACGCAGAGATCCGCGGCGTGGCCCGGCAAGTAGAGGCGATTTGCCACGCAGTTTTCCATTTCGGCGGGGGCAACCGGTATGTCGTCAAGCAGGATGACCCGCTTGCCTGCGGCTTCCAGCTTGCCGATTGTTGCGGCAAGCTCCTTGTCAATTTCGCCTGCGACATAGCCGTGCAAGTTCGGTTCCGGCGTGTTGTCGACGTCAGCATACAAATCCCATACCGCAGACATGAAGACAAATTTGATGTCCGGTGTCGCGAGGATGTAGTTCATCACCGCCTTGTCATGGGCGCGACACTCTTCGGCATGACGTTGAAATGCGCCATCGCCAGCCCGTTCCGGACTATTCTCGACTGGCGCGCACATGGTAAATGCGACATCGTGTATGGCAACATTTTTCCGTTTTCCAATCGCATCGATAAAATCAATCAGGTGGTAAGCATGGCTGTCACCCCAGAACACGCCCTTGGTCGTGGCGCTCACATCACCGACCGAACAGTCGCTGGCAGCGGTGACATCCACCTTGCCCCAGCATTTCTTACCGCGACTGTCGCTAAACACCGTCTGTCCCGACTCACGGAAGTCGCGTTGATATCGCGCGCCGGTGAACAACGTGAACTGGTTGGTCAGCGTGCCCACGACGATCAGCAAGATCGACAGCATCACCGGTACCAACCATAACTGCAGAATCGCCCGCTTGAAAGTCCACTGCTGCCGGCGCAACGGTTGTTCAACATACAGATACGTCGGGATGGTCAGCAACAGAGCGCAGACCATGGCCAGTGCCATATTCCAGGCGCCTGTCAGTTGAAAGCGCCCGAACGCGAACAGAACCGGAAAGTGCCACAGATAGAGCGAATAAGACAGCTTGCCCAACTGGGTCGCCCCGCGATTGGTGAACAGCCGACTGACATACCTCGCACGCAACGCCCCCAGAAGGATCAGCACGGCACCGACGCATGGCCATATAGCATTCCCCCCTGGCATCGCAGTTGACGCCCGGTAAGTAATCACGCACCAGGCGACAATGCCCAGACCAAGCAAACTCAACAGTTCGCCTACCCACCAGGTGAACTGGAGCTTGCCCTGCGTCGCGAACAAGGCCAGCACGATACCCAGCGTAAACTCGAACGCGCGCCCCTGCAGGAAATAATAGGCACCTGCCTTGCCACGCGAGACCAGCCAGCACGACGCCAATGTTAGCAGCACGGTGACCGCGATCGCCACCGTCTGTTTGATATACAGGCGCCGCTTCGCCAGCAAAACGAAGGCGAGTGGCGCGATCAGATAAATCTGCTCCTCGACCGATAACGACCATGTGTGCAGCAAGGGGTGCTGATCGGCGGCCAGATCGAAGTAGCCGGTCTGTTTGGACAGATAAATATTGGATAAGAAGATCGACACGTATCCGATATTTTTCGCCAACTCCATGTTGTTACTAGGCAGGCAGTAAAGCACGCCGAACCCGAAGGTCACCGCCATGACCAGATACAGCGCGGGCGCCAAGCGCGCGAGGCGCCTGGTATAAAAGCGCTTTAACGAGAAAACGCCGGCTTCCTGGTCATGCAAAATCGACCGTGCCACCACATAGCCGGAGATGACAAAGAAGATATCGACGCCGACAAAACCACCGGAAAACATCGAAAACTTGGCATGGCAGAGTATCACTGCCAACACTGCCAGCGCGCGCAGTCCGTCGACATGCGGCAGGTAGCGATTAATATGCGTGGTGTACGTCTGTTTGAATGATGCGGGAGGCGTGGTGAAAGTCTTGGTGGCGTGCTGTGGGGACATGGATGATGAAATTTGGGATAGTCGCAAATGTTGGCACATCTGCAATGACCTAGATGGCCACCAGCAGGAGGTACATGTCGGCTCGCTGGCCTCCTGCTTGGCAGCTTGCAAACTAAAGCCTTACGATGGAATGAAATTTTTCGACTGACCGTTCTTGGCCGAACGCGGCCGACGGCATCTAGGATAGCATCTTGCCATTCTGCAAAACTCACTTATTCTCATTTTTGCCCGAAGATGCCATTCCTCGGACCGTCAAGTGGTGGTGTTGCATGCAAGTCGCTGTTGGATTCGGGATGGTGGCGGTGCACGCTTCGCCGCCACGTACGCATGCAGTTTCAGCTTTTTCTGAATTTCACGGAACGTGAACGTGGAGAAAAACTGAAACTGAACCGCCATGGTTACATGGGAGCGCGTTGCAACGATCGCCGAGCAGTTCGATGATCGAGCGTAGGTTTCACCGCCACTGCTGCGACGCTGCTGGACTGGCAGGGCCGCTCCCAGTTCCAATCAGGCGATCACGCTGCGTTTGGGCGTCAAGAATCTGATGGACAGAAAGTCGCCGCTGTCTCTGCGCGCTTCCTCTGGTCACCAGGTTGGTTTCGACCCGCGTTATGTCCGGTGCGAGCCTGGCGGCGTTTTTCATTGTGCTCGCCGGGGCTGGAAATCGCCGGGGCAGTGATGGACAAAAGCCCGCTGGCTGACGTCAGCGGGCTTTTGTTTTTTTGTGCTGGTTTCCTTTGCGCGTTCCGGAGTATGTGCGTCGCAATGGGACGAGATCACAGCGGTAAACCGCGCTTACCTGTTCGGCACAGGCAAGCATTGCGCGAACAGGCAACAATTCCGCCGAGAGCGCACAGGCACTCGCGGCGGTATTCGCGTATTTACGCCGGAATCAGACGCCCCAGAGAATTTCGCAGTGCTGGTCGCGCGCCGCGCGCAGCATCTCCAGCAGCGGATAGGACCGGGTGGCGAAACTCACGGTTTCGACGCCCTCGTGCTGGGCATCCTCGTGCTCGCCATGGTGGGCCCTGACGTCCTGCTCGACTTCGTCGGTTGGCACGTGCTTGCGGCTTTCGGCAATTTCTTTTTCCAGAATCTCGACCGCCTTCGGGGCTTCCTCGGAAGTGATGACGCCGCGATCGGTATCCTTGTGCAGCAAGTCAAGGATTCGCTTCGCGTGCTCCTTGTACATCATGACTTCTGGATATGCTTTGGATTTGAATGTGATCAGCATAAAAGTTCTCGTGTTTCGGGTCGTGACGAAACCATAACACGACTTGCGCGACCGGTCATCCAGCGCGCGAGCCTGACGCTGTGGCGCGTGTTCGTCCAAGCCATGCAAACAGTGGCAGTACCAAGGTCACCAGGAACAGGGCGGCTGCGGCCAGCAACTTGAGCTGGGAAGGCCCACTGCCCAGGCTTTCCTGCAACAGGAACGCCAGTCCGGCCCAACCGAGCGTACTCAACACGTCGAGCAGGCTGCCAACGAAGTTCTTTCGCGCACGGGTGGCAAACATTTTTCGGGCTGTCGGGCGGCCGGTCCACATCGTGATCAACGCGGAACCGATCACCGCGCCGGCCAGGGTGTAGCAGGCCAGCACGCCCGCCAGTGGTTGATGCGCCACCAGCCAGAGCAATGGGACAGCCATGAGCACAAGTACCGGCATTACCGCCGCCGCCATTTTGGCCAAGCGCACCAGGAACGGGTTGGCAGGCGAGACCAGCAGCAGATCCGGGGCGTCCTCCGCCTGGACGATGATCCACGTAAGGGACGAGGTTAGTGATGCGGATAACATCGTCATGCCAGCTGCGATGCCTGCCAGCCTGACGTCCGGTTTCGAAAATGCCAGCACGAACAGCGGCAGCAGGTACAGCAACTGAAGCAGTGTTTGCGAAATGAGGTGCGGGTCACGGGCGATCAGTCGCCATTCCTTCAGCACGACGACCTCTGCCAGACCGCGTCCGAAACGAAAACGCATCCCGCCTTTGGGTGGTGCTGCGGTCCGGCTCGCTCCCGTTGCCTGCTGCAGCCCGCTCACGAAGTAACGATGGGTGAACTGGACCGTGAAAGCAAATGCCCCCAGGCCTAAGGCACACATAACGAACAGCGGCCCCGGCGCGCCAAGCGCCGCCTTGGCCGGGAGCCAGAGTGCACTGTCCGTCGACGATATTCCGTTGGCGCCGATCCATTTGGAAAACCACGCCGTCACCTGCGCCTGCTTGTTATGTACGCTCACGTTGAACAACTGGGTCAGCAGGAATATCAGCCCGCCGGAAACTGCACTGAGTATCTGGGCGAGTACACGGGTACGACGTGCACCGATCAGCCGGACCAGGCCCAGCGTCAGCAGGATTCCGACTGTTACTGCGAGGGTAGCCCAGCCCAGGACGGTGGGATAAATCGCCAGCCAGCGGAATTGCCCCAGCATGAGGCCGACATGGGCAAGCGGCGCCAGGAAGAACAAGTAGCCGAGCGCAATGCTTGCGACCAGGCCGAGCAGGCGGACCGTAAAAATGCTGCGCGACGGCAGCGGGGAAGACAGCAGCAGGTCGAGGTCGCCGCGATCGAACAATGCTTCCACGCTCGACTTCAGTGCGCCCGAGAGCATCAGCAGGAACATGCACACGAGTGCGAACGTAACGAGGAGCAGAACCTGCGGGTCGGCGGAGCCCGCCTGCAACGGCCGCCACGATAGCAGAGCGAACGCGAAGCCATGGATGATCAGCCACACCAACGTGAACGTGACCAGCGTCCTTGCCATGCCCCCGCCCCGGGGTTTGCCCTTTGTCGCTTTCGCTCTTAAGTTGTACCAGTGCAGTCTCAGCTCATGCTTCAGCAACCACAGCGAACTGCCGGGCGTACTCATGCCTGCCCCGTCAGCTGCAGGAACATGTCTTCCAGCGTGTCGCCTTCGGTCTTGGCGCGCAACTGGTCGAGCGTCCCCTCCGCGATCAGGCGGCCGTGCTGAATGATCCCGATGCGCTGCGCCAGCCGCTCGGCCACCTCCAGGATGTGGGTGGTCAGGATCACGGTGCCCCCATTTCGGACGTGGTCCAGGAGCAGATCTTTCACTTGGCGCGCGGCAGCGGCATCCAGGCCGGTCAGCGGTTCGTCGAGGACCAGCAGTTGCGGCTCATGGATCAGCGCACCGGCCAGGGCCAGTTTTTGCTGCATGCCGCGCGAAAAGCCTTCGGTCAGTTCGTGCGCATGCTTGGCCAGGTCGAGCCAGTCCAGCAGGCGGCGCGCCTGCGGCTCCGCGTCGGCCGCGCTCATACCCCACAGTCCCGCGACGAATTCGAGATATTCGGTCGGCTTGAGTTTTCCGTACAACATCGGGTCATCCGGCAGGTAGGCGATCTGCTGCTTCGCGCGGGACGGTTCGCGCGCCATGTCCACGCCCATGACTTCGACGCTGCCGGCATCCGGCGCCAGCAGTCCCACCAGCATGCGCAAAGTCGTCGTTTTGCCGGCGCCGTTTCGGCCAAGCAGCGCGTACAGTTCGCCGCGCCGGACCGTGAGGTCAAGATGGTCGACGGCCGGCCGGCCGAACGATTTGCAAAGGGAGTTCAGCCGGATGGCCGGAGAGGAGTCAGTCGACATGTAGGCGCTTCGATAGGCAATGTGGAAGGAACCGTGCAGGCCGTGCAAACATCAGAGCAGTTTGAACGAGCTGAGAAACTGTTCGGCCTGCTCCTGATTCACGGATTTCGTCTTGCCCATCACGACGACCTGGTAGACGCGCTTGTCGCGCGCCTCGAAGTGGCCGATCAGGCGCATCGGCGCGCCATTCACGTTTCCGTTGGCGTCGAGCTCTTCGCTCGTGCTTTGCGCCATCGTGGCGCCGCTGGCAACGGCAACGGAACTCGATTTCTTGCTCGTCACCGTCCCGTTAATGTTTTTTACCATCGCCGCTTCCATTGCCTCCAACGCCGCCTGGGCCTGCTGCGGGTCGGGCACTTTGGCGGTGCCGACGGCGAAGATCGTATTCTCGACTTCAGCGGCGGTCATCGTCATGTCCACTTTTATGTTGCCCAAGTCCACCGGACGCGTAAAGCTGGCGGGCTTGGCCGGGAACATCACGCGGTAGGGGGCGTCGGGACTGGTGTAGTCGCGCCAGTTGTAGGTGGGGCTGCAGCCGGCGAGCGCGATTGCCGCAGCCACAGACAGCACCATTGACGAGAATGAAAATTTTGGCATGGCCAGATGGTAGCAGGGCAGCGCTCGCGCCGCTACTGGCGGCCGGCGCTACCGCTCGCGCAAACCGCGCCGGTACTGGACGGCTTCCGCGACGTGACTGGCCTGGATTGCCGGCGAACCGGCCAGGTCGGCGATGGTGCGCGCGACTTTCAGGACCCGATGATAAGCGCGTGCCGACCAATGCATGTGCGCCATTGCCGACCTTAACATCTTGTCGCCGGAATCATCCAGCCGGCAATGGCGATCGATCTCGCGGGTCGACAGGAACTGGTTGGCCTTGCCCTGCCGGGTGAGCTGCAATTGATACGCATGGGCCACCCGGACCGCGATCGTTTCGGTCGCCTCGCCATCGGCCAGCGCGCTCATGGTTTCGGGCGCCATTGCGCTTACCTCGATCTGCATGTCGATCCTGTCCAGAAGCGGGCCGGAGATGCGGTCCTGATAGCGCATTACCCCTTCGCTCGTGCAATGGCACTTGCCGGAAGGGTGGCCGCGCCATCCGCAGGGACAAGGATTCATCGCCGCGATCAACTGGAATCGTGCGGGGAAGTCGGCCTGGCGGGCCGCACGTGAGATCGTAATGCGGCCGGATTCGAGCGGCTCGCGCAACACTTCGAGCACGCGGCGATCGTATTCCGGCAACTCATCCAAAAACAGCACACCCCAATGCGCGAGCGACACTTCGCCGGGCCGCGGCAGATTGCCGCCGCCGACTAGCGCGACGCCCGAGGTCGTATGGTGCGGGCTGCGAAATGGACGAACTTTCCAGCGCTCGGCCGAAAAGCCTCCGGACAACGACTGGACCGCGGCCGATTCCAGCGCCTCCTCGTCGTTCATCGGCGGGAGCAAGCCGACGAAACGCGATGCAAGCATGCTCTTGCCCGCGCCCGGCGGGCCGACCAGCAGCACCGAATGGAGTCCGGCCGCGGCGATCTCCAGTGCCCGCTTGGCGTGCTGCTGTCCCTTTACGTCGGAAAAATCGGGATAGGCTGGCGCTGCCGTCAGCGGCTTGGCTTGATGACGCGGAAGGCGGCAGGCATCATCGGCAGCGGCGAAGTGGGCGCACACATCAAGGAGCGACTGGGCCGGAAAAATGGCTGCATCGGAGACCAGCGCGGCCTCGTCGGCGTTCGCGCGAGGCAGGATGAAGGCGCGTGGTGCATCGGTTCCGCAGCGATGCATGGCAAACGTCATCGCAAGGGCGCCGCGGACTGGGCGCAGTTCGCCGGTCAGCGACAGTTCGCCGGCAAATTCGTAATTGCCGAATTCCTTGCCGGGGATTTGCTTGGACGCCGCCAGGATGCCCAGGGCAATTGGCAAATCGAAGCGGGCCGACTCCTTGGGCAGGTCGGCCGGCGCCAGGTTGACTGTGATGCGCCGCGGCGGAATGTCGAAGCCGCTGTTTTGCAGGGCCGCGCGCACCCGGTCCTTTGATTCGCGCACCTCCGCATCGGGTAGGCCGACGATCGTGAACGATGGGAGGCCGTTGGCGAGGTGCACCTCGACGCTGACGGCGGGCGCTTCCATGCCCGCAAGTGCACGGCTTCGTAACACGGCGAGACTCATGAGGCTCCTGCGGGTGGTTGGACTCGCAAGATGGTGCGCCGCCGTGGGAATTCGTTGTTGAGCCTTGCCAACCGTGCGCTGCCTCACGTTGCAGCTAGAGAATCTTCTGGAGCTCGTGGAGAATTTTTCTGACGGTAACGTTCTCCGTTGCCGTCAAGCCGCGATGCCGGATTAATGCTGAAATATGGAACCGTAGAGCCATGCAAATCTCCGACCCTGTTGACCCGGCCTCGAAGGCATCCTTGAGCACTTCGGCATTTTTTGCATCACCTCGGCTCTCCAGTTCCAAAATCAACGTTTGGGTAGCGCTGTACAAGTCAAATTTGCTTTCCATCGCCATGTCCGGTTGTTGAATGCAAATGTGAGGATAACCACTTGGAGGCTAATGTTACCCCCGAGTAGCAGCTTGAGGACGAACAGGTGTCTCTCTACTCTGCCGGCGCTGGCGGACGACCTCGCATGTAAACTGTATCGGTGGGCGGTAGCAGAAACCCTGTAGAATCCTCGCCTGTTCTGATCGCACACCGCGCCCTCCATGAGACTGACTTCATACACCGACTATGCCCTGCGCACCTTGATGTTCCTGGCACTCAATCGCGAGCGGCTGGTCACGATCGGGGACATTGCGGATGCACACCAGATCGCCAAGAATCACCTGACCAAGGTAGTGCACCAGTTGGGCATGCTCGGCTTCGTCGAGACCGTGCGCGGACGCAGCGGCGGCCTGCGTCTTGGCCGTGAACCTGCCGACATTCGCGTCGGGGACGTGGTGCGCCAGACCGAGACCGATTTCTACATGGCGTCCTGCTTCGACCAGGAAGCGCCGCGCTGCATGTATTCGTCCAGTTGTGAGCTGAAGGGGGCGCTGGCCCGGGCTACCCATGCCTATCTCGAGGTGCTCGATGGTGTGACGCTCGCGCAGATGGTGGCGGGCCAGACTGCGCCGCAAACCGCGGATGGGATTGCCCCGATCGAGCTGCATTTCAGTCGCGCGAGCGCCTGAGAGTTGCGGCCTGCTGTTGCCGCAAGCCCCGCTGTCGCCCTAGCCGCACTCGCCCATGTAGTGGCAGGCGTCGCAGCGGGTGCATCCGTCGACCCTGCGCAGCGACAGCGCGCCGCATTCCGGGCACTTGGCGCCCGATGTCGGTGGCAGCACGCCGGACGCTGTCTGCTGCCCGGCCTGTGAAGCATCGCCGCGTGCTGCCAACGTGCGCGCCAGCTCCGGCACGGCGACCTGATTCCCGTACGCGTCGAGAAAGCCGCGCCGGATCAGCATCCGCTGCAGCATGAACGCAATCGCTGCCACCTCCGAATCGTGGTACACCGGCACCTGGGTGCCATCTTCGCGCGTCAGGTAGCCGCACCGCACCGGGCCTTTTTCCCACACCACCTCGCGCATGTCCATCAGCGCCTTGGCGATCGAACTGCCGGCGCGCGCCGCCATCGAGAGCAGCCGCATTGACGCGGTAATCCATTGCTGGCCGTCGGTGCGCTGGCTGGCCGGCATGAAGAACTCGAATGGCCGTTCGATCGTGACGCTCTTGCCTTCCCAGGTGCCTTCGGCGCGAATGAAGCTCACGCTTACGTAAGCCGTCTTGGTGCCTTCCTGCGTCGAGTACTCGATCTTGGAGGTGACCGATTCGAGCTCGCCCAGCGGGCGCCGTTCGAAGCGCTTGTGCAGCGGGTCGTCATCCTGCGTCTTGGTCTGCTCCGGCTCCGGCACCGCGGACAGCACGCTGCCGAGCACCGTGTTCGGCCGATAGGTCGCCAGGCCCTTCAACCCGGCACGCCAGGCCTCGCTGTACAGGTCGCGGAAGTCGTCGAACGGATAGTCGGCCGGCACGTTCACCGTCTTGGCGATCGCCGTGTCGATGAATGGCTGCACCGACTCCATCATGCGCAGATGGTCAATCGCGCGCATTTGCAGCGCGGTGACGAACTGCGGCGGCAGCCGCGCTTCGTCCGTGACATCGTGGCCGAGCTGGCGGTACAGGCGCCACGCGTGATCAGCCACCTCGTAGGTGCGCGTCGAGCCGTCCGGCATGCGCTTTTTGCGCTGATAGGTCCACGAATACGCGGGCTCGATGCCGTTCGACGCATTGTCGGCAAACGCTAGCGAGATGGTGCCGGTCGGCGCGATCGACAGCAGGTGCGAATTGCGGATGCCGTGCGCCCGGATCGCTTCACGCAGTTCATCCGGCAGGCGGCTGATGAACTGGCCCTGCAGGTATTTGTCCGCATCGAACAGTGGGAATGCCCCTTTTTCCTTGGCCAGTTCGATGGATGCGGCATAGGCGGCGTCGCGCAGTTCACGTGCGATACGGGCGGCGAAGGCACGGCCCTCGTCGGAGTGGTAGTGCAGGCCCAACATCACCAGCGCGCTGCCCAGGCCCAAAAAGCCCAGGCCGATGCGGCGCTTGGCGCGGCTCTCCTGCGCCTGCTGCGGCAGCGGCCATTCGGTGGCATCAAGCACCAGGTCCAGCATGCGCACTCCGACCGCCGCGACCAGACGCATGCGCGCAAAGTCGAAGCGTGCGCTTGACGAGAACGGGCGTTCGACGAAGCTGGTCAGGTTGAGCGAGCCGAGGTCGCAGCAGCCGTACGCGGGCAGTGGCTGCTCGCCGCAGGGATTGGTGGCGGCGAGAATCTCGGCGTACCACAGGTTGTTTTCCGCATTCATGCGGTCGATGAACAACACGCCCGGCTCGGCGTGGTCGTAGGTGGAAGCGATCACCCGGTCCCACAGCGCGCGCGCCGGCACCTGCCGGTACACCCAGAGCCCGTCCGCGCGCTGGCGCACGCCGCTTGCCGTCTCGTCGCCCGGCTCGGCGCGGTGCACGAGGTCGAACGGCGCGTTGGCCTCTACCGCGTGCATGAATTCGTCGGTCACGCCGACCGAAAGGTTAAAGTTGGTGAAGCCGCCTGAGTCCTTGGCGGCGATGAAGCGCTCGATATCGGGATGGTCGATGCGCAGCACGCCCATCTGGGCGCCGCGCCGGGCGCCGGCCGATTCGACTGTCTTGCAGGAGGCATCGAACACTTCCATGTACGACACCGGTCCCGAGGCGCGCGATTGGGTGCCGCGTACCTTGCTGCCTGCCGGTCGGATAGCCGAAAAGTCGTAGCCGACGCCGCCGCCGCGACGCATGGTCTCGGCCGCTTCGGCCAGTGCGGTGTAGATTCCGGGCAGGCCGCCTTCGACGCCACTGATGGCGTCGCCTACCGGCTGCACGAAGCAGTTGATCAGCGTGGCCTTGATGCCCAGCCCGGCGGCGGAGTTGATCCGCCCCGCCGGAACAAATCCTTGTTCCTGGGCCCACAGGAAGCGCTGCGCCAGGTCCGCGCTTTGCGCTGCGGGTTCGTATTGCGCGAGCGACGTGGCCACGCGCCGGCGCACGGCGGCAACGTCCCGTTCATCGCCCTTGGCGTACTTCTCCAGCAGCACGTCGAGCGACACTTCCTGCGGCGCCATCGACGTGCCCAACAAGTCGTTTGCATTCATGTGTCCGGTTCCGGATGTCCACGAATGCCGGGGATGCGCTCGTGATCAGTCCGCGGAAGCCTGGGCGGCCAGGCGCGCTTCCAGCTCGGCCACGCGCGTTTCCAGCGCCTCCAGCTTGGCGCGGGTCTTGGCCAGCACCTGCGCCTGGATATCGAACTCTTCACGGGTTACCAAGTCAAGTTTGGAGAAGCCCTGGGTCATCATCGCCTTGACGTTGCGTTCGATGTCCTTGGCGGGCGAATTCTCGAGGGCCTGGTTGATCTTGCCCTGCAAGTCGTTGAAAAAATTGTTCATGTCCATCTGATCCTTGTTGTCGGGCTGTCGCACCAGCATGGTGCGAGAGCCGCCTGATTTGGTGCGCGGCGACGGCGCCGCACGGACGAATGTGGTGGTTCATACCAAAAGTGGGGCGTTCCTGCCATAAAAACAAGTGTGCTGCCCTGGATTTTGGTGTGGCACGCATCCTGCTAAGAGTAGGGTTGTGTGAACACCCGCTGACTGGATTGTAAACCCCAACCGTGGAGATTCAATCAATTGTAGGAGTGTTTTGATGAGCCGCCTGGAAACCTCGACTTATGCCAGTCGCTGTCCAAATCGTTTTGACAAGAGGTATCGCAATGAAAATGATCACCGCCATTATCAAGCCCTTCAAACTCGACGAGGTGCGCGAGGCGCTCTCGGAGATCAACGTGCAGGGCATCACGGTGACTGAGGTAAAGGGATTTGGCCGCCAGAAGGGGCACACCGAGCTGTACCGCGGCGCCGAATATGTCGTCGACTTCCTGCCCAAGACCAAGATCGAGGCCGCGGTCGACGATACCGTGGTCGACCAAGTAATCGACGCGATCCAGAGCGCGGCGCGGACCGGCAAGATTGGTGACGGCAAGATTTTCGTCTCCGAACTGCAGCAGGTTATTCGTATCCGTACCGGCGAGACCGGCAACGACGCACTTTAAACAATTGGGGGCAACCCATGAACAGAATGATGGCCAGGATATTGGCCGCTCTAGCCTTTGCTGCCGCGCTCGGCAGCGCGCTGCCCGTCATGGCGCAGAACGCGCCCCAAAGCGCGCCTGTCGTCAGCGCGCAGGAGCCCGCCGCCGCGCAGGGGGCGGCGGCCGCCTCCACCTTGCCGCCGGGCGGCACCGCTCCGGTCGCCGCGCCGGCCCCGAACAAGGCCGACACGGGATGGATGATGGTTGCCACGCTGCTGGTGATCATGATGTCGATCCCTGGCCTGGCGCTGTTCTACGGTGGATTGGTGCGCGCCAAGAACATGCTGTCGATCCAATTGCAGGTCTTCATGATCTTTTCCACGATCATCGTATTGTGGTGCCTGTACGGCTATTCGATCGCATTCACCGTGGGGAACCCGTTCTTCGGCGGCTTCGATCGCGCATTCCTCAGGGGCATCTGGGACCCCGTCAAGGGCGTGTTCAGCGCCGCCCCGACCTTCAGCAAGGGGGTGATGATTCCCGAGTTCGTCTACGTCGCGTTCCAGGGTACGTTCGCGGCGATCACCTGCGGCCTGATCATCGGCGCGTTCGCCGAGCGCGTGCGCTTTCCGGCAGTGATGCTGTTCATCGTGCTGTGGTTCACCTTCGGCTATCTGCCGGTCGCACACATGGTCTGGTTCTGGCCGGGGCCGGATACGATCACCAACACGGCGACACTGGAAGCGGCCACCGTCAAGGCTGGCTGGCTGTGGCAGAAAGGCGCACTCGACTTCGCGGGCGGCACCGTGGTGCACATCAACGCCGCAGTGGCCGGACTGGTCGGCGCGATCATGATCGGCAAGCGCATTGGTTATGGCCGCGAATCGATGGCGCCGCATTCGCTGGCGCTGAACATGGTCGGCGCTTCGCTGCTATGGGTGGGCTGGTTCGGTTTTAACGCCGGGTCGGCGCTGGAAGCGGGCGACGTCGCCGCGCTGGCTTTCGTCAACACCCTGCTGGCCACGTCCGCCGCCACCGTGTCATGGGTGATCGGCGAGTGGACGTTCAAGGGCAAACCGTCGATGCTGGGCGGCACATCAGGCGCGGTGGCTGGGCTGGTCGCGATCACCCCGGCCTGCGGCTTCGTCGCTCCGATGGGCGCGCTGGTCATTGGTTTGCTCGCCGGTGTCGTCTGCCTGTGGGGCGTGAACGGCTTGAAGCGCATGATCGGCGCCGACGATTCGCTCGACGTGTTCGGCGTGCATGGTGTCGGTGGCATCTTGGGCGCGTTGCTGACGGGCGTGTTCGCCGCGCCTCAGCTTGGCGGGCAGGGCATCTTCGACTACGTGGCCAACAAGATGTCGACCGAACCGTACTCGATCGGCCACCAGTTGCAGGTGCAGGGCGCGGCCGTGCTCACCACGATCGTGTGGTCGGCGGTGGTGTCGGTTATCGCCTACAAAGTGGTCGATCTGGTGCTCGGGTTGCGCGTGCCGGAAGAGCAGGAGCGGGAAGGCCTGGACATTACCAGCCATGGCGAATCGGCGTACCACGCCTGATGACACCGTGTTTTTTTGCGGGCGTGGTCGGTCTTTTTCTTTTTCCAGCTACTGGGACGATGGCTTGAACCATTTCGGCGTCATCGGTCGAGGTATGGAGTATATGGTCCTCGCCACAGTAGGCTTTCCGGTAGCGCCAATACCCTGTGTATTCAAAAACGGGATGATCGAAGCCGGCCAGGGAATCATGGACGAAATCTTCGAACAGGACTGCGAAGGCGGGATGAGACGGCTCCGACCGCTGCGCTTTCGTGAGGACGTCGCGTGCTTCCGGGTCAAAAAAGTGCTCTTTCATCTGATCTCGCCCGACAGGTTTTACTATTTCCCTGAGCAGTTGCTTGACTCGGGCCATGCCGCTAGCTTTTTGGGTGGCTGACAGAAGAAATGCCGCATCGGCCAAAAGTGAACGATTGAATCTCAGCAGTTTTTCGCGGTCCGCTTCCGAGGCGCGCTTGATTTGATTCGAGTAGGGGAAATGTGCCCGCATTTGCCAGCGCCAGTTGAGGTAATGCTGCATATGCTCGCTTGCGCTCGTCGGGGTGAGGGTCACCGCGGACAGGAAATCTTGGTACGCTTGGGCGAGTCGGGGATGAATGGCAAAGGCATCATGCGCTCCCGCGCGCACCATTGGCCTTTCGATCGGAACACCTGTGGCGATAGCACAATCGAGCATGTGATTGAGGGGAATTTGCGAGAGCTTTAATGAATCGCTTTCTTGCGGGGTCTTTCCAACTGACGCACCCAGTTCGCCGGGCGCATAGCCGCCGCCGACGTCGCTATGGCTGCCAGGGTAGGCGTACTGATGGCAGCCGGGCGGCAAGATGCCGTTATGCCCGATTTCGTCCAGCGGGAAGGTCCGGCGGAGCTCGTGCATCGCCACCATGTGAACGCAATTTTCGACAGCCGATGGAAGGCGCAAGAATTCCGCGAGCGCCCAACCGCTATGGCCTCCTGTGTCAATTGTGGCCAGGGCCTTTGCATTGGTGAGGACGCCCGCCGACGCAACGGTGTCCATCAGGCCGACAAAGCGAAAGCGCAAGGGGATACCCGCGAGTTTGCCATCAACAAGCATATCGCTCAGCCATCGGCAAAACACCCGCGCTTGCGCCGCGCCGCGAGAGAAGCCGAAGACGTCCAGGAAGCATTCGACGATTCGCGGTTTCCCTGCCCGCAGCTTATCTTCAAGGGCGATAGCAAGTTGCCGTAGAAAACCTCGAAGTTCGTTTTCACGCCGCATCGGCGGTATGACTCCGTGGTACTTTGTATCGATGCGGGCAAGAATTCTGTAACCGACCATGGTGCGCTGGTCTGTATCCCGGCAGAGCGCGATGATTTCATCGTCTTTGAAGAGGTACCTGTTATCGAAGCTGCGGCGATGAAGATACTCCAACATCATGAGTAAGGCGAAGATGACCCGGGATTCGCAGCCGATCCCAAATCCCTGGTCCAGCCAGTTTTCGCCTTTTTCGCCAATCTCGGGGAAGGGCGTTCCTACGCCGGGAATGTAGTGACCGTAGTAGCCTTGTTCTATGTGGTTTTCGTAGGCATCGAATAGCCTGGATATGTTGCTGTCACGATGAGTGTTCCGGTCGTGCTCGCGATTGTTGCCGGTGCCATCAAAGAAGATGCCGACATTGAGATTCGTCTCGCATTTCTGGAAGTTGATGTGATGGTTTGGCAGAACCATGTTGATGCCAGCAGTGAGGGCACTGGCAGATGGGAGGATTTTGAACGATAAACCGTTCATCGCCAGTCTCCATGGTTTTTTCTTCTTTTTTCTTCCTTTCTTGTCGCCGCTTCCACTTCCTCGTCCGTAAAGAGGGTGTTTATCTTTACGCCCACCGTGGCTCTCAGTACCTCATCCGGATTGTCATTTAGGATAGGGTGATGCCCTCCGGGACCATTATTGCTCACTACGATTCGAATCCGTCCGTTGGGGTAAAAGTGAACCCAGAAATTCCCAGTCTCATCGTATTTTTCGACTGGTACTTCCGCCCGATACATCGCCTCCAGCTTGGGGACGCCTGGCTCATCGTCAGAAAAATATAGAACCTCCCAACGAACATCTGCTGTCAATCCCGGTCTCCATTTTTTGGGTATCGCTACACAGCAAACCAATGACCCTCCCCCACCGCCACGTCCGACTTTGCTGCCTGAGTACCCGTTGACAAAAAAATCGCTAATGTAGAACTTTTCTCCCATGTGGTGAACGCCGCCGATGGAATCCGGCATAAATTCCTCTTTGGTTATGGATGTGTAGGCGGCATAGCCGCCAATCGAAACGACCGCCAGCAGCAGTAACAAAAGGCGCCAGCGCCTTAAAGCAATTCGGAAAAAGTTCATTACAAGCTCCGTGTTCGGGAGTGTGGCTGGTCAGGGGTGTTCCGTTTGCATTGCTGCAGCCCGCGCAGCCATTTCCTGCGATCGGACACGTCGTGCTTCCATCTCATCCATCAGTTGCCGAAGCTCGGCTTTGAATTCGTCACGCTGCTGTATTCCAAGTAGGCGCGGGACCTCATAGCGTCGAAGAATTTCACCTCTGGTCGTCAACACAGCGTCGGCAAAGAACGTCAACAGGAGTTGGTCCTCATTACCGGCTGCCTCCCATGCCGCGCGCGCCGCGCAAGCCCATTGGTGCTGTTCGCCCGCGTCGCCCGGCAGTTTGCGGCCGTGTCGCATGGCCCGGACATTGGCCAGAACACCCTCAGGTTCGAGTGCTTCATTAAGATCCTCCATCTGTTGCGCACTGAGCTGCAATGGTGTGGACGCACATGATTCTCCGGCAGCGCCAAGCGGCAGCCACACGATCGAATGGGTGCGGTCATGGATACCCCACCTTTGCATTGGCGCAGTCATCGCTTTCCATTGTTCAGGCGTCAGGATCGAAGGCAGGAATTCCAGCACGGCACAATCCGCGTATCGCAGCGTGTACTGCTTGCCGTTGGGCGCCACGATGAAGATGAACCTGCGCAGATGGTGCGCAAGCTCGGCCCGTGGTAACGTGGTTTCAATCAGCGACAAGTGGAGTGCTGGCCTGGTGGCATTTGCCAGTTCCATTACCCGGTCCAGATGGCCAGCCTCGTAAGCTGCTTCGATGTCAATTAGCAGCGGGCTCACCACCAACGCCTTGTCGTTGTAGATTGGCTCCAGCCATGCCGCACGCACATCCGCCGGCGCTTCCGAATAACGGGACGGCGCAAGCTGCAACAGTCCGTTATCGATGAGGAGATAGCAGAAAATCTCAGGCGTCTGTGTGCTCATTTTGGCCCCATCAATGCGCTGCTTTCCGTGGATTTTCAGCATGAGAAAGAATGCATAATGGCACTTTGTGCCAATCCACATTTGACTTATGGCAATGAAAGCGGCCGACCTGTGGTGAGGTGCCAGATCAACTGGAGGGCAAGAGGAAGCAGCGTTGTCAACGACAGCGATGGGCCAGCCTGGACTTGTCGAAATCTGCATCCCAAGGTCGTTGGCATGCAATCGGCAGTTATACTGTTCGTCCTGTCCCGCATTCCCGGAAATCTATCGGCTCTTTAAATACGGCCGTTCGTCCCAATGTAGGATAGCCAATAATTTACAGATGCCCGAAGGACGTCAACACCCATGGTTCCGCACCTCGTCACGGCCCTGACCGGCCCGCTGCTCGATCTCGAAAAGAAAATCCTCGAGGCCACCCCCGCCATCGAGCGCTGGTTCCGCCTGGAGTGGCAGGAGCACACCCCGCCGTTCTATTGCTCGGTCGATCTGCGTAACGCCGGCTACAAGCTGGCGCCGGTCGACACCAACCTGTTCCCGGGCGGCTTTAACAACCTGGCCACCGAAATGCTGCCGCTGGCGGTGCAGGCCGCCATGGCCGCGATCGACAAGTACTGCCCGGACGCGCGCAACCTGTTGCTGATCCCGGAGAGCCACACCCGCAACCCGTACTACTGGCAGAACGTGCAGCGCCTGATGCAGATCTTCCGCCAGACTGGCCTGCACGTGCGCCTGGGCTCGCTGTCGCCGGACGTGACCCAGCCGACGCCGCTGGCGCTGCCGGACGGGAACATGCTGGTGGTTGAGCCGCTGGTAAGGTCAAGCAACGGCAGGCGCGTGGGGCTGGCGGACTTCGACCCGTGCACGATCCTGCTGAACAACGACCTGTCGGCCGGTATCCCGTCCATTTTGGAAAACATCCACGAACAGTCGCTGTTGCCGCCCCTGCACGCGGGCTGGGCGATCCGGCGCAAGAGCAACCACTTCAAGGCTTTCGACGAGGTGGCCAAGAAGTTCGGCAAGCTGATCGACATCGATCCCTGGCTGGTCAATCCGCTGCATGCCAAGTGCGGCGAGATTGACTTCCAGGAAGACGTCGGCATGGAATGCCTGGCCGACTCCGTCTCGGCGCTGCTTTCCAAGATCAAGAAGAAATACCGCGAATACGGCATGAAGGACCAGAAGCCGTTCGTGATCGTCAAGCCCGACGCCGGCACTTACGGCATGGGCATCATGACGGTCAAGGACGCGAGCGAGGTCAAGGACCTGAACCGCAAGCAGCGCAACAAGATGTCGGTCATCAAGGACGGCGTGCAGGTCACGGACGTGATGATCCAGGAGGGCGTGCCGACCTTCGAATCGATCGACGACAAGGTGGCCGAGCCGGTGGTGTACATGATCGACCGCTATGTGGTCGGCGGCTTCTACCGGGTGCATGCCGAGCGCGGCATCGACCAGAACCTGAACGCGCCGGGCTCGCAATACGTGCCGCTCGCGTTTGCCCAGCAGCACGCGGTGCCGGATCTGAAGGCCAAGCCGGGTACGGCGGCGCCGAACCGGTTCTACGTGTACGGCGTGGTGGCACGGCTGGGGCTGCTGGCGGCGTCGCTCGAGCTGGAGCGGACCGATCCGAATCCCGAGGTGTATTGAACGCCGGCCGCGATGAGCCTATTCGAGAGACCAGGCGTAAGATGAAGAGGGGCGGCTCTGCCGCCCCCATGCTTCAAAATAGTGCGCGAATCAAGCTGGCGCGTGGCGTCGGCTCGACTGTATCAGCTTGCGGTGGCAGGAATGGCAATGCCAAGGGCCGATGCCGCCATCGTATTGTCGGCGTCGCTTCCTGCCAGCACATAGCCGCGCTCTAACAGCTTGCGGGTATAGTACTTGTTGTACATGAAGGACCATACGAGACCGATGAAGAATGCTCCGATGCCCAGCGTCATGATCCCAATGATGACGGAGACCACGAATCCCCCGATGAAGGTGATGTAGTCGCCGCGGAACAACGCGGGAAAGAATCCAAAAAAGAACGTGGTCCAGGAGAACCCGTAGTAGCCGTCCTTGACGATTCCCGATTCCTTGTGTTTCAACGCGATCCTTGTAGCCATAGTTTGTCCCGGTTTTGGTTAATGTTGTTGATGACGAGCGCGTCGCTTGAATGTTTGTTCTGCGCAACGTTCGTGCATATTAGTATGCCAAGTTTTCATTTGGCAATTCTCTCCAATTCCCACGGCACCCTGGGGGCGTCGGCGGGGTTGGCGGTTTCCGGCTAAAATCTGGGCATCCCCCAAATTGGAACACCCATGAAAATCGCTTTCCTCGCCGATCCGCTGTCCGGCTTCAAGACCTACAAGGACTCGACCTTCGCGATGATGCGCGAAGCGTCGCGCCGCGGCCATGCCATCTACGCCTTCGAGCAACACGACATGGCAATCGAGCAAGGGGTGGCGACGGCCGAAGTGGCCGAGATCACGCTGACCGGCGAACTGGACGACTGGTATTGCGCCGGGCCGGGCGAATCGGTGCCCTTGTCCAGCTTTGACGCCATCATCCAGCGCAAGGACCCGCCGTTCGACATGGAATACGTGTACGGGACCTATATGCTGGAGCTTGCTGAGCGGCAGGGGGCGCGCGTGTTCAACAAGCCGAGCGCGATCCGTGACCACAACGAGAAGCTGGCGATCACCCAGTTCAGCCAGTTCACCGCGCCGACCCTGGTGTCGCAGAGCGTGTCGCGGCTGCGCGCCTTCCACGCCGAGCATGGGGACGTGATCTTCAAGCCGCTCGACGGCATGGGCGGCGCCGGCATTTTCCGCATTAAGGACGACGGCATGAACCTCGGATCCGTGCTGGAGACGCTGACCGTCAACGGCACCCGCACGATCATGGCGCAAAAGTATATTCCGGAGATCGTGAAGGGCGACAAGCGCGTGCTGCTCATCGGCGGCAAGCCGGTGCCGTTCGCGCTGGCGCGCATCCCGCAAGCCGGCGAAGTACGCGGCAACCTGGCGGCCGGCGGCATGGGCGTGGCGCAACCGTTGTCCAGCCGCGACTACGCCATTGCCGAGGCGCTTGGCCCGGTGCTGGTCGAGCGTGGGCTGTTGCTGGTAGGATTAGATGTGATTGGCGATTTCCTGACCGAGGTGAATGTCACCAGCCCGACCTGCTTCCAGGAGATTACCGACCAGACGGGGTTCGACGTGGCCGCGATGTTCATCGACGCGGTCGAGCAGCAGGTTACGGAAAAATAAATCATGGTAGGCATTCTGCTGTTGACCCACGCTCCGCTGGGCCAGGCATTCATCGCGGCGGCATCGCACGTCTTCCGCGGTCCGGTGGAGCACGTGGAGGCGATCGACGTGACCGCCGACCAGGACCTTGGCGAGGTCAACATTCTGGCCAAGGGCGCGATCGCGCGCCTGGACGAGGGCGATGGCGTGCTGGTGATTACCGACATCAAGGGCGGCACGCCGTCCAACTGTTGTAATGCGCTGGCCGATGCGGGCCGCGTGGAAGTGATCGCAGGCATCAGTCTGCCGATGCTGCTGCGTGCGATCACTTATCGCCGCGATACGCTGGACGTGGTGGCCGAGATGGCGCTGGCCGGCGCCCAGAACGGTGCGGTGCGGGTGGATAACCGGATCCGGATCGGCGCGGGCTGATACCAAAGGCGGCGTGGCTTGGCGGCGCGGCAGTTCCGACGATTGAAAACGACAACGACAATATGGTTCAACAAGAACTCGAAATTATTAACAAGCTGGGCCTGCATGCCCGCGCATCCGCCAAATTCACCCAGCTTGCCGCCAAGTACCAGAGCGACGTCTGGCTCACGCGCAACGCGCGCCGGATCAACGCCAAGTCCATCATGGGCGTCATGATGCTAGCGGCCGGCAAGGGTGCCAAGGTGACCCTCGAAGCGGAGGGCGCCGACGAACAGGAAGCGGTGGCCGCGCTGGCGGCCCTGATCAACGACAAGTTCGGCGAAGGCGAATAATGCCCCTCGATTCGGGCCCGGGCCGCATACACACAGCACCTGCAATGGCATCGTTCACGCTACACGGCATCCCGGTCTCGCGCGGCATCTCGATCGGCCGCGCGCACAAGCTCACGCCGGCCGCGCTCGACGTCAAGCACTATCTGGTGCCGGAAGAGCAGGTCGAGGCCGAGGTCGGGCGCCTGCAGGACGCCATCGCCGCCGTGCACCACGACCTGCAGGAACTGTGGACCGACCTGCCGAAGGACGCCCCGACCGAGCTGGGCGCCTTCATCGACGTGCATGCGCTGATCCTCTCGGACCCGATGATCTCGGAAGCGCCGCTGGACATCATCCGCTCCCGCCACTACAACGCCGAGTGGGCGCTGGTGACCCAGATCGACGAGCTCTCGGCGCAGTTCGACGAGATCGAAGACGAGTACCTGCGCGAGCGCAAGCACGATATCCAGCAGGTGGCCGAGCGCGTGCTCAAGGTCCTGACCGGCACCGCGCTGCCGCTGCCGGCGCCGCCTTCCGAGCACAACGCCGACCAGTACCAGCCGCAGATGATCGTGGTCGCGCACGACATCTCGCCGGCCGACATGCTGGCCTTCCGCGACCGCTCGTTCATCGGTTTCGTGACCGACGTCGGCGGCCAGAACTCGCACACCGCGATCGTCGCGCGCAGCCTGGATATCCCGGCCGCAGTGGGCATGAGCCAGGCATCGCGCCTGATCGAACAGGACGACTGGGTCATCATCGACGGCGACGCCGGCGTGGTGATCTGCAATCCGAGCCCGCTGGTGCTCGAACAGTACCGCGCGCGCCAGCAGACGCTGCTGCGGGCGAGGAAGCGCCTGCTCAAGCTGAAGAAGACGCCGGCGGTTACGCGCGACGGCACCCCGATCACACTCCTGGCCAACATCGAGCTGCCGGACGACTGCCCGGCGGCGCTGGAGGCGGGCGCGGTCGGCGTGGGCCTGTTCCGCTCCGAGTTCCTGTTCATGGGCCGCGGCGCGCATCCGGTCAAGGTGCCGAGCGAGGACGAGCAGTTCGAGCAGTACCGCAAGGCGGTGCTGGCGATGAAGGGCCGGCCGGTCACCATCCGCACGCTCGACATCGGCGCCGACAAGCCGCTCGACCCGGGCGAGCACACCGCGCTTAACCCGGCGCTGGGCCTGCGCGCGATCCGCTACTGCCTGGCCGAGCCGCAGATGTTCCTGACCCAGCTGCGCGCGATCCTGCGCGCATCCGCCTTCGGCAAGGTGCGCATCCTGATCCCGATGCTGGCGCACGCGTTCGAGATCGACCAGTCGCTGTCGATGATCAAGCAGGCCAAGGCCCAGCTGCGCGAGGAGAACGTCAAGTTCGACGAGGCGATCGAGGTCGGCGCCATGGTCGAGATTCCGGCCGCCGCGCTGGCGCTGCCGATGTTCGTCAAGCGCCTGAATTTCCTCTCGATCGGCACCAACGACCTGATCCAGTACACGCTGGCGATCGACCGCGTCGACTACGAGGTTGCGCACCTGTACAATCCTCTGCATCCTGCGGTGCTGCAGCTGATCGCGATGACCATCAGCGCCGGCAAGAAGGCCGGTCTGGACGTGGCCGTGTGCGGCGAGATGGCGGGTGACGTGAAGTTCACTCGCCTGCTGCTGGGCATGGGCCTGACCGAGTTCTCGATGCACCCGGCCCAGCTCCTGGCCGTCAAGCAGGAGATACTGAGCAGCGACCTGGCATTGATTGCCCCGCGCACGCGCAAGGTTCTGCGCTCGATGGAGCCGGCCGAGATCGTCGAGGCGGTTGAGCAGCTGCAGGCGATGTAACACCACGGCGCGCAAAGTTCGCGCCGTACTACACAAGAACGAAAGTCTCATGGGATCAATTGGAATAGTCTCTCCCCAGGCGATGCACTTCGCCGAGCCGCTGCGCCTGGCCAGCGGCGCCCGGATTGCCGACTACACGCTGATGTACGAAACCTATGGCACGCTCAACGCCGACAAATCCAACGCGGTGCTGATCTGCCATGCCCTGAACGCCTCGCACCACGTCGCGGGCACCTATGCCGACAACCCGAAAAGCGCCGGCTGGTGGGATAACATGGTCGGGCCGGGCAAGCCGGTCGACACCGACCGCTTCTTCGTCATCGGCGTGAACAACCTCGGATCGTGCTTCGGCTCGACGGGGCCGATGCATGTCAATCCGGACACCGGCAAGCCGTATGGCGCGGCGTTCCCGCTGGTGACGGTGGAGGACTGGGTGGCGGCGCAGGCACGGCTGGCGGACCAGCTGGGCATCGAACAGTTCGCGGCGGTGATGGGCGGTTCGCTGGGCGGCATGCAGGCGCTGGCCTGGTCGATCATGTTCCCGCAGCGGCTGCGCCACTGCGTCGTGATCGCTTCCACTCCCAAGCTGTCGGCCCAGAACATCGCGTTCAACGACGTGGCGCGCCAGGCCATCCTGACCGATCCCGATTATCACGGCGGCGACTTCTACGAGCACGGCGTGGTGCCGAAGAACGGCCTGAAGGTGGCGCGCATGGTCGGCCACATCACCTACCTGTCCAACGACGACATGGCCGAAAAATTCGGCCGCAAGCTGCGCAACGCGGCCGAGAATAACGACTACAAATTCGGCTTCGAGATCGACTTCGAGATCGAGTCCTACCTGCGCTACCAGGGCGACAAGTTCTCCGAGTACTTCGACGCCAACACCTACCTCTTGATCACCAAGGCGCTCGACTACTTCGACCCGGCGCGCGAGCACGGCGGCGACCTGACACGCGCGCTGGAAGGCACCCGCGCCCAGTTCCTGGTCGCTTCCTTCACCACCGACTGGCGTTTCGAGCCAGCGAGGAGCCGGGAGATTGTGCAGGCCTTGATCTCGAACCGGCGTAAGGTGACCTACGCCGAGATCGACGCGCCGCACGGCCACGACGCATTCCTGCTCGAAGACCCGCGCTATATGAACGTGGTGCGCGCCTACTACGAGCGCGTGTGGGAAGAATGCCAGCGCGGCACGGCGAAGGAGGCGGCATGACGACGATCGCAACTGAAACCGGCATCCGTCCGGACCTGGCCTTCATCGCGCATTGGGTGCGCGAAGGCTCGCACGTGCTGGACGTGGGCTGCGGCGACGGCGCCATGCTGCGCTTCCTGGAATCCGACAAGCGCTGCACCGGCTATGGCATCGAGATCGCCGACGACAAGCTCCTGGAGAGCACCCGGCGCGGCATCGCGGTGATCCAGCACGACATGGAGCAGGGCCTGGACCTCTTCGGCGACAACTCGTTCGACACGGTGCTGTGCCTGTCGTCGCTGCAGATGATGCAGCACGTGGAAAAGCTCCTGCGCGACATCGTGCGCGTGGGTTCGGAAGCGATCGTCTCGTTCCCGAATTTTGCCTACTGGCCGCACCGGGTGGCGCTGCTCAAGGGGCGCATGCCTGTCTCGCGTTCGCTGCCATACCAGTGGTACGACACGCCGAACGTGCGCTGCGCGACCATCTACGACTTCCAGGAGCTGGCCGAAGAGTGCGGGCTTGAGGTGCTCGAGTGCGTGGCGCTGGCTGAGGGCAAGCCGGTGAACTTCCTGCCGAATTTGCGCGGCAGCCTGGCGGTGTTCAGGCTGCGCAAGAAGGGCGGCGCGGTTTCGGCATGAGATTTTGCAGGCGGGTAGGGTGTGCGCCTCCCGTTGGTTTATCTGAGAGGATAGTGCTGGTAAAAACAGCGCTATCAGAGACGAGATGAATAGACTCAAACGAGCCATCGTGCTGCTCACGCTGTGCGCCTGTGTGGGCGCCGCGCCCGCGCAGCCGCAAGCGCAAGAGCAGGTCGTCCAGGACGGCATCGCCGTGCGTCCGCTGTCAAGGTGGCGCGTTCTGGCGCCGGAAACGGCGATCAACCAGCAGTCTGCCCAGCAGTACAAGGGCCTGCTGGAGCAGGCACGCGAAAAAGGCGCGCTGGTGCCGGCCACCCATCCCGAAGTGCAGCGCCTGCGCCGCATTGCCGATCGCCTCATTCCGTTTACTCCTCGTTGGAACCCGGCCGCCAGCAAATGGAAGTGGGAGGTCAACCTGCTCAACTCGTCGCAGGTCAACGCCTTCTGCATGCCGGGAGGTCGCATCGCCTTCTTCACCGGCATCCTGTCCAAGCTCAAGCTCACTGACGACGAAATCGCCGCGGTCATGGGCCACGAGATTGCGCACGCGCTGCGTGAGCATGGGCGCGAACAGATGGGCAAGTCGACCGCGACCTCGATCGGCGCGCGTCTTGGCGGTGCCGCGCTGTCTGCATGGCTTGGCATCGATCCGCGCATGACGGACCAGGTGACCGGATACGCCGGCCAACTGATGGTATTGAAGTTCTCGCGCGACGACGAACGCGAGGCCGACCTGGTCGGCCTGGACCTGGCGGCGCGCGCCGGCTTCGACCCGCGCGCCGGCGTGGCGCTGTGGCGCAAGATGGCCGCGCTGAACCAGCAGCAGCCGATCGCACTGTTCTCGACCCACCCGCTGGGACCGGAGCGCATCGCCCAGATCGAAAACCACATGAACGTGCTGCTGCCGCTGTACGCGCGCGCCAAGGGCACATCGGTAGACCGGCTGCCGCCCTACCGCACCAACGTGGCGCTGCGCTGATGGGGCACCAGGCCGAAGCCAACGCACGCGTACCGCTGCCGATAAGGAACGGCGTCTCGCCCAGCTACCTGTGGATCACCGAGACTCTGGCCGGCGGCATGCTGCGCTTCTTGAACGCTCGCTTCCCTGACATCGCCGGTCCATCGTGGCTTGACCGGATGGCGCGCGGTGAAGTGGTGGACGCGCAGGGCACGCCGCTCGCCCCCGACAGCCACGTACGCAGCGGCATGCGCATCTGGTACTACCGCGAGCTGATTGACGAGACCCCGATCCCGTTCAAGGAACAAATCCTGTTCCAGGACGAGCACCTGCTGGTCGTCGACAAGCCGCACTTCCTGCCGATGATCCCGACCGGGCGCTTTTTGCACGAGACGCTGCTGGTGCGGCTCAAGCACAAGCTGGCGCTGCCGCACCTGACGCCGATCCACCGGCTCGACCGCGAAACCGCCGGCGTTGTCATCTTCTCGCACAACCTGGACACGCGCGGCAGATACCAGTCGATGTTCCAGAAGCGCGTGGTGCGCAAGGTGTACGAGGCGTTAGCAAGCCCGATTCCGGAACGCGAATGCCCCTTCACCTACCGGAGCCGTATGGTCGACGGCGACAAGTTCTTTGTGATGAAGGAAGAGGAGGGCGAGCCGAATTCCGAGACCCTGGTCGAGCAGATCGAAAGGCGCGGCGACCTGGTTCGCTATCGGCTGCACCCGCACACCGGGCGCAAGCATCAGCTACGCCTGCACATGGCTTCGCTCGGCGCGCCGATCCTCAATGACGCCTTTTATCCGGTCGCTCTGCCGTGCAAGGGCGACGACTTTTCGGCGCCGTTGCAGCTGCTGGCGCGCACGATCAGCTTCGAGGATCCGCTGACAGGCCAGGAGCGCAGCTTCACCAGCGAGCGCGAGCTGGCCTGGCCGGATCAGAGCGCGTAATCGATGATCAAGGGCGCGTGGTCGGAGAAGCGCTCTTCCTTGTAAATCGAGACCGCGTGCGCCTTGGCGGCGATGCCGGGGGTGGCGACGTGATAGTCGATACGCCACCCGACGTTCTTGGCCCACGCCTGGCCGCGGTTGCTCCACCAGGTGTACTGCTCGGGGCGCTGATCGATCCCGCGATGCACGTCCACCAGGCCCAGCTCGTCGAAGACGCGCGTCATCCACTCGCGCTCCTCCGGCAGGAAGCCCGAATTCTTCTGGTTGCTCTTCCAGTTCTTCAGGTCGATTTCCTTGTGCGCGATATTCCAGTCACCGCAGATCACCACTTCGCGGCCCTCGGCCTTCAGCTGCTGCAGGTGCGGCAGGAACACGTCCATGAAGCGGAACTTGGCCTCCTGGCGTTCCGGCGAAGACGAGCCTGACGGGCAATACACCGAAATCACGGTCAGGTTGCCGACATCGCAGCGGGTGTAGCGACCTTCGGCATCGAACTCGGCGCTGCCGAAGCCGATGCGCGCGGCGTCCGGCTTGATGCGCGAGTAGACCCCGGTACCGGAATAACCCTTCTTTTCGGCATAGTGGAAATGGCCATGGTAGCCGTGCGGCGCGAGGAACTCCTCGGTCATGTCGGCCTCCTGGGCCTTCAATTCCTGCACGCAGACGAAATCGGCATCCTGCGTGGCCATCCAGTTGAAGAAACCTTTTTTGTGTGCCGAACGGATGCCGTTCAGGTTCGCGGAAATAATTCTTGGCATTCGATAGGTGAAGGAAAGCAGGGCAGTGCGAATGACGCGGATTGGGCCTGCGGATTAAAATACAGCCAGATTTTTACTTTGGGGTCATCGTGCAAAATTTGCGTCAACAGTTTATCGCGTTTTCAGTCTCGGCGGGAGTGCTGAAATTCGGCGAGTTCACCACCAAGGCGGGACGCCAGTCGCCGTATTTCTTCAACGCGGGCCTGTTCCACGACGGCGCGACCCTCGGCCAGCTGGCGCAGTTCTACGCGCAGACGCTGCTCGACTCGGGCATCGAATTCGACATGCTGTTCGGCCCGGCCTACAAGGGCATCACGCTGGCATCGAGCACCGCGGTGGCGCTGGCCGCCAAGGGCCGCAACACCTCGTACGCCTACAACCGGAAGGAAGCCAAGGACCACGGCGAAGGCGGCACCATCGTCGGCGCGCGGCTACAGGGAAAAGTGGTGATCGTCGACGACGTGATCTCGGCCGGCACCTCGGTGCGCGAATCGGTGGACATGATCCGGGCCGCGGGAGCGGAACCGGCCGCGGTGCTGATCGCGCTCGACCGGATGGAACGCTCGGGCAAGGACGGCGCGCTGTCGGCGAATTCGGCGGTGCAGGAAGTGTCGAAGGAGTTCGGCATCCCGGTCATCTCGATTGCCAATCTCGATGACCTGTTTGGCTACTTGTCGAGCAAGGCGGGCGATCCGGCGCTGGCGCAGTTCAAGGACAAGGTGGCGGCGTACCGTACTTGCTACGGCGTCTGAAGCAGCGCGTTCCGGTTGCGCCAGCTCCTGTCCTCCGGCTCCCACGGTAGTATTATTTTCGGTCGGAGGCACCATGAAAAGCTACATCAGCCGCAATCCCGAGATCATGAGCGGTGTGCCGTGCTTTGTCGGCACGCGCGTACCTGTTCAAAATCTTTTTGATTATCTCGAGTCCTCGTTCCCGTTGGGCGAATTTCTGAAGCAGTTCCCGACGGTATCCGAGGAGGCCGCTGTCGGGGTGCTTGAGGAGGCGAAGCACAGCCTATTGAAGGATGAGACTCCTGCTTGACGAGTCAGTACCGGTTGGACTTCGCGACCATTTGCCTGCGCATCAGGTGCCCAGCGTTATGGAAATGGGATGGGCTGGCTCGCAAAACGGCCTTCTCTTGTTGCGCGCTGCCAGCTGTTTCGACGTTTTGATCACCACAGACAAAAATATCCAGTATCAGCAGAACCTGTCCCGTTTGCCCGTTTCGGTGTTGGTCCTTTCGGCGCATTCGAATACCTTGCCTGCATTGATGCCTCTTGTACCAAACCTTGAGGCGACATTGCTCGGATTGCCACCGCGCTCATTTGCAGTCGTCACAGCCAAATAGAAGAGGGGCAAGGCCGGGCCTGTTCCGGACGGCGGTCCGCTGGTTTCACTCAATCGGACGTGGATTGCGCCGCGTCGTTCTGGTCCTGGTCGGCGAAGGCCGGGCTGCCGGCGACCAGGTCGCAGTAGAAGTTGTCGCGGGCGTCGGTGCCCATCCGGCGCTCGCCGCGTGACAAATAGGGTCAGAGTCAAATTTCCCGGCAACTTCGAAAAATTTTCGGTTATTCGACTCCGACCCCGGTTATATCGCGGGACTGACGTTGCCAAACAAATGGGGTCAGCGTCGAATTGTTCGGAAATTTAACAAAGTTCCGATTAATTCGACTCTGACCCCATTTTGAGGGCAATAAAAAACCGGGGACGTGCCCCGGTTCTTGTCGGGTCCTGCCAGCTTAGCCGGCCAGCTTCTTCTTCAGCAGTTCCGTCACCTGCGCCGGGTTGGCCTTGCCCTTCGACGCTTTCATGGTCTGGCCGATCAGCGCGTTGATCGCGGCTTCCTTGCCCGCGCGGTACTGCTCGACCGACTTGGCGTTGTTGGCCAGGACTTCGTCGACGATCGCTTCCAGCGCGCCTGTATCCGAAATCTGCTTCAGGCCCTTCTGCTCGATTACGATGTCGGCCAGGTTTTCGTCAGCCGACTTGGCTTCCCACATTGCCGCGAACACTTCCTTGCCCGCCTTGTTGGAAATGGTGCCGTCGGCGATGCGCTTCAGAAGCAGCGCCAGCTGCGACGCCTCCACCGGCGCTTCGTTGATCGAGACGCCTTCGCGGTTCAGGGTCGACGAGACGTCGCCCATCATCCAGTTGGCCGCCGCCTTGGCGTTCTCCTTGCCGGCCTTGGCCACCACCGCTTCGTAGTAGGTCGCCATCTCCTGGGAGCCAGTCAACACAGTGGCGTCGTACTCGGGCAGGCCGTAGTCTTTGACAAAGCGCGCGCGCATCGCGGCCGGCAGTTCCGGCATGTCGGACTTGACGCGCTCGATCCATTCTTCCGAGATCATCAAAGGCGGCAGGTCCGGGTCCGGGAAGTAGCGGTAGTCTTGCGCATCTTCCTTGGTGCGCATCGCGCGCGTTTCCTTGCGGTCGGGGTCCCACAGGCGCGTCGCCTGCACCACCTTGCCGCCGTCTTCGATCAGCTCGATCTGGCGCCGCACTTCGTAGTGGATCGCTTCTTCCATGAAGCGGAACGAGTTCAGGTTCTTGATCTCGCAGCGGGTGCCGAATTCCTTTTGACCGAGCGGACGCACCGAGACGTTGACGTCGCAGCGGAACGAGCCTTCCTGCATGTTGCCGTCGCAGATGCCGAGCCAGACCACCAGCGCGTGCAGCGCCTTGGCGTAGGCCACCGCTTCGGCGGCGCCGCGCATCTCCGGCTCGGACACGATCTCGAGCAGCGGCGTGCCGGCCCGGTTCAGGTCGATGCCGGTCATGCCGGCGTAGTCTTCGTGCAGTGACTTGCCTGCGTCTTCCTCGAGGTGGGCGCGGGTCAGGTTGACGGTCTTGGACTCGATCTTGCCGTCCTTCTCGTACATGAAGGACAGCTGCCCGCCCTGGACCACGGGGTCCTCGAACTGGCTGATCTGGTAGCCCTTCGGCAGGTCCGGGTAGAAGTAGTTCTTGCGCGCGAAGACCGATTGCGGCGCGATCTTCGCGCCCACTGCCAGGCCAAAGCGGATCGCGCGCTCGACCGCGCCCTTGTTCATTACGGGCAGCACGCCCGGCAGCGCCAGGTCGACCGGGCTGGCCTGGGTGTTCGGCTCGGCGCCGAACTGGATCGAGCTGCCGCTGAAGATTTTGGAGTTGGTCGTGAGCTGGACGTGGTTCTCAAGACCGATGACGACTTCCCATTGCATAGTGTTCTCTCTTTTCTGGTCCGCTCGTTATACGCCTTCGGGAGCGCGCTTGTGCCAGTCGGTCGCTTGCTGGTACTGGTGGGCGACGTTCAGCAGCTTGGCTTCGCTGAAGTAGTTGCCGATGATTTGCAGGCCGACCGGGCGCTTGCTGTTCTTGTCGCCCTGGCCGAAGCCGGCCGGAATCGACATGCCGGGCAGCCCGGCCAGGCTGGTCGACAGCGTGAAGATGTCGGCCAGGTAGTTGGCGACGGGGTCGTCGGCCTTGGCGCCGAGGTCCCAGGCCACGGTCGGGGCCACCGGCCCCATGATCACGTCGCAGTGGTCGCGGAAGGCGGCCTGGAAGTCGTCGGCGATCAGGCGCCGGATCTTTTGCGCTTGGACGTAGTACGCGTCGTAGTAGCCGTGGCACAGCACGTAGGTGCCGACCATGATGCGGCGCTGGACTTCGCGCCCGAAGCCCTGGGCGCGCGTTTTCCGGTACATGTCTTGCAGGTCCTTGTACTCTGGCGCGCGGTAGCCGTAGCGCACGCCGTCAAAGCGCGACAGGTTGGACGACGCTTCAGCCGGGGCGATGATGTAGTAGGTCGGGATCGACAGCGCGGTCTTGGGCAGCGAGATCTCGACCAGGCTCGCGCCCAGTTCGACAAACTTGTCCAGCGCGGCGCGCACTGCCTGTTCGACGTCCGCAGCCAGGCCTTCGCCGAAGTATTCCTTCGGCACGCCGATGCGCAGGCCCGCGAGCGGCCGGTTCAGCTCGCGCGCGAAGTCCTCGCGCACGTTGCCCTGTTCGGCGGTCAGGCTGGTCGAGTCGCGGCCGTCGAAGCCGACCATTTCATTCAGCAGCAGCGCGCAGTCCTCGGCGGTCTGCGCCATCGGGCCGCCCTGGTCGAGCGACGAGGCGAATGCGATCATGCCATAGCGCGACACGCGGCCGTAGGTCGGCTTGATGCCGGTGATGCCGCAGAACGCAGCCGGCTGGCGGATCGAGCCGCCGGTGTCGGTGCCGGTCGCGGCCGGCGCCAGGCGCGCGGCCACCGCGGCCGC
>NZ_SPUM01000025.1 GCF_004614195.1 Massilia horti
CGTTCAACGTAATCGACGCAGCAGCATAAAAATCGAAAAATTCACAAGTTGTACGTGATCACTCCAACTCAGCCAGCACCTTCAGGTGCGCGACCACGCTGCGCCCGAGCGCGGACAGGTTGTAGCCCCCCTCCAGGCAGCTGACGATGCGCCCGCCCGCGTGCTCGTTGGCCACCGCCACGATCTGGCGCGTGATCCACGCGTAGTCGGCCTCGACCAGCGCCATGCCGCCCATGTCGTCCTCGCGGTGCGCATCAAAGCCGGCCGAGACGAATACCATCTGCGGCTTGAACGCGTGTAGCGCCGGCAGCCAGTGCTCCTGCACCAGTTTGCGCACCACTTCGCCATTGCTGCGCGCCGGCACCGGCACGTTGACCCTGGTCGCCGTGATCGGCTCGGGCTCCAGGTACGGGTAGAACGGGTGCTGGAAGAAGCTGGCCATCAGCACGCGCGGCTCGTCGTGGAAGGATTCGGCGGTGCCGTTACCGTGGTGGACGTCGAAGTCGATGATCGCAACCCGCTCGAGCCCGTGCACCTCGAGCGCGTGGCGCACGGCGATCGCGACGTTGTTAAACAGGCAGAAGCCCATCGGCGCGCCGGGACGCGCATGATGCCCCGGCGGGCGCACCGAGCAGAAGGCATTGTCCACCTCGCCCTGCAGGACCGCGTCGGTGGCCGCCACCGCCGCACCGGCCGCGCGCAGTGCGGCCTGGTAGCTGTCGTGGCACAGCGAGGTGTCGCCGTCGAGCGGGTAGTATTCGCCCGCGGGCGGCAGGTGGTCGCGCACCAGCGCGATCGCCTCTTCGGTGTGGTTGCGCCGGATCGCCGCCAGCTCGGCCAGCGGCGCCTGGCGCTGCTCGAGCAGCCCGGTCAGGCGCGCCAGGATCAGCTGGTCGTCGATCGCCTGCAGGCGCGCCGGGCACTCCGGGTGCCAGTCGCCCATCTCGTGGCGCAGGCAATCGGGGTGGCTGAAAAATGCTGTGCTCATATTGCTCGTGTCCGTCCGCGCTTGATTCTGTTGCGCACCGCTCAACCGTTTCTCGCATAGAATCGGGTGGAACGGCCCTTGATGACGGAGTAAAAAGATTGCCAATGACGCTAATCTACCATGCTGCGCGCCGCTGTCGCAGCCAGGGGCCCACATTCTCACGTACCGGAATGAGATTCGCATATGTTCAATAAACTGCATGCCGCCGCGCGCCAGGTGGATTCAATCGTGGTCGGCAAGGACCAGCAGGTACGGCTGGCCCTGACTTGTCTCCTGGCCGGCGGCCACCTGCTGATCGAGGACCTGCCGGGCGTGGGCAAGACCACGCTGGCGCATGCACTGGCGCTTTCGCTCGGCCTGAAGTTCAACCGCGTGCAGTTCACCAGCGACCTGCTGCCGGCGGACGTGGCCGGCATTTCGGTCTATGAGCGCGAAAAGAACGGCTTCGTGTTCCACCCGGGTCCGGTCTTCACCCAGGTCCTGCTGGCCGACGAGATCAACCGCGCCACGCCCAAGACCCAGTCCGGCCTGCTGGAGGCGATGGAGGAACGCCAGGTCACGGTTGACGGCGTGACCCACGTGCTGCCGGAACCGTTTTTCGTGATCGCGACCCAGAATCCGGCGCACCAGGTCGGCACCTTTCCGCTGCCCGAATCGCAGCTCGACCGCTTCTTGATGTGCCTGTCGCTGGGCTATCCTGACGCGCAGGCCGAGCGCGCGCTGCTGATGGGCCAGGACCGGCGCGCCATGCTCAAGCAGATTACCGCGGCGATGCAGCCGGCCGAGCTGGCAGCGGCCCAGCGCGCGCTGCGCGAGATCCACGCCTCGCCCGCGCTGATCGACTACGTGCTGGCGCTGGCGCAGGCCTCGCGCGAGCGCGGCCTGTTCGCGGAAGGACTGTCGCCACGCGCCGCGATCGCGCTGCTGCAGGCGGGCCGCGCGTGGGCCGCCCTCGAAGGGCGCGACCATGTGATCCCGGAAGACATCCAGGCGGTGCTGGTGCCGGTCTGCGCGCACCGGCTGCGGCCGCTCAAGTCGGCGCACGGCATGGCGCTGGCCAGCCGCGACCTGGTGCTGCAGCTGCAAAAATCGGTGCCGCTATGAGTGGTCGTTTAAAAAAACTATGTCACCGCTAATTGTGGGAGAAGCACAAGCCCGGGCGCAGTTCGTAGGGTGTGCACGAAGTGCGCACGCGGGTCGCGAACGCGGCGTAATGAAGCGCCAGCCGCGAGCCAGCATACGCGGACCGCGTGCGCACAGGTGCGCACCCTACACGGGCCCGGCTCCATGCTGACAGGCTGGCTGCGCCGCGTGCGCGGACAATGGATGCGGCGCCGTACCGCTGGCGACGACGGCGAGGTGTTCCTCAGCCTGCGCCGCGTGTACATCCTGCCCACCGGGGCCGGAATCGGCTTCGGTGCGCTATTGCTGATACTGCTGGTCGGGTCGGTCAATTACAACCTGGGCTTGGGCTTCCTGCTGACTTTCACGATGGCGGCGTGCGCGCTGGTCGACATCGTGTTCACCTACCGTAACCTGGCGCACCTGATTCTTCGCCCCGGGCGGGCGCTGGAGGTGTTCGCGGGTGAGCAGGCCCAGTTCGAGCTTCACCTGGTGAACCGCACGGCGCGCGACCGGTTCGCGATCCGGGTCGATTTTGCCGATGTGGGCCAGACGCGCCAGGTGGCGGACATTGCGGCCGGGAGCAGCGCGGCCCTGCTGCTGGCCTGCCCCAGCGAAGATCGCGGCTGGATGGCGGCGCCGCGGGTGCGGCTGGCCACGCGCTTTCCGCTCGGGCTGTTCCGCGCCTGGAGCTACTGGCAGCCAAACTGCCGCGCGCTGGTCTATCCGTTCCCGGAACCGGACGCGCCGCCACTGCCCTTGACCGGCAGCGGGCGGCCGGACGGCATCGGCCCCGGCGGGTTCGAGGACTTCGCCGGCGTGCGCAGCTACCAGCCGGGCGATCATCTGCGCCACCTGGCATGGCGCCAGATCGCGCGGCTCGACCCGGCGCTGGGCGGCCAGCTCGCCACCAAGCACTTCGAGGGCGGTGCAATGGACGAGCTGGTGCTCGATTTTGCCGCGCTTGCGCCCGGCCTGGACCTGGAACTGCGTCTGTCGCGCATGGCGCGCTGGGTGCTGGAAGCCGAGCTGCGCGCCCTGCCCTACGCGTTTCGCATGGGCGGCCTGGCGTTTGGCGCGGGCCTGGGCGCGGCACACCGCGCGGCCTGCCTGCACGCGCTCGCGCTGTACCCCGGACGCGGGAAGGCGCCATGAGCGCACCGCTTTCGCGCGACAAGGCAGACACGCTGCTGCTGATCGCCAGCACGCTGCTGGTGCTGGCGCCGCACGTGCTGCATTTGCCGCTGTGGGTGTCGGCGCTGGCCGGCGCCACGCTGGCCTGGCGCGCCACGGTCACGCTGCTCGGGCGCCGCATGCCGCCCGGCCTGGTGCTGCTGCCGGTGGCGGTCGGCGCCATGGCCGGGGTGCTGCACGAATACCGCACCCTGCTCGGGCGCGATGCGGGAGTGGCGATGCTGGTCATGCTGGTCGCGTTCAAGATGCTCGAAATGCACGCGCGACGCGACCTGTACGTGGTGGTCTTCCTGTGCCTGTTCCTTGCGCTGACGAACTTCTTCTATTCGCAAAGCATCGGCACCGGGCTGCTGATGGCGCTGTCGGTGGCGGCGCTGCTGGCCACACTGATTTCATTTCAGTTCACCGGCAGCGTGCCGCCGCTCGCCACGCGCTTGCTGATGGGCGCGCGCATGCTGCTGTGCGCGGTGCCGGTCGCGCTTGCGATGTACGTCCTGTTCCCGCGCGTCGAAGGCCCGCTGTGGGGCGTGCCGGCCGGCGAACCGGGCGCGCGCATGGGGCTGTCGGACCACATGGAGCCAGGCCAACTGGCGAACCTGGCGCAGTCCGAGGACACGGCATTCCGGGTCAGGTTCGACCGGGCGCCGCCGCCCGCTGAACAGCTGTACTGGCGCGGACCGGTGCTTGGCCTGTACGACGGCCAGAGCTGGACACGGATGCAGCCGACGGCGCGGTCCTCTGCGCTGCAACAGCCGCCGGGGCTGTCCGCGCGCGGCAGCCCGGTGCGCTACCAGGTGACGCTCGAACCGTCCGGCGCGCGCTGGCTGCTCGCCCTCGACATGCCCGGCCGCCTGCCCGAAATCGACGGCAATACCGCCTACCTGTCCGAAGCAGTCGAGCTGACCGTGGCCCATCCGATCGACAAACGGGTGCGCTACGAACTGGACTCGTTCGTCGGCTTTACGCTGCAGGCGGACGGGCTGGACGACCGCGGCCAGTGGCTGCTGCTGCCGTATGGCCGCAATCCGCGTGCGCTGGCGGCGGGCAAGCAGCTGCGCGCCGAACCGGATCCCGTCAAACGCGTAGACGCGGTGCTACGGCAGTTTCGCACCGAGCCTTTCATCTACACGCTCGAGCCGCCGCTGTTGGGCAGCGATGCGGTCGACGAATTCCTGTACCACACGCGCGCCGGCTTTTGCGAGCACTATGCCGGGGCGTTCGTGTTCCTGATGCGCGCGGCCGGCATTCCGGCACGGGTGGTGACCGGCTACCAGGGCGGCGAACTGAATCCGATCGACGGCTTCATGACGGTGCGCCAGTCCGACGCCCACGCCTGGGCCGAAGTCTGGCTGGCGCACCGCGGCTGGGTGCGGATCGACCCGACCGCCGCGGTGGCGCCGGAACGGGTGCGGCGCGGCCTGGCGCAGACGATCCCGCAAAATGCCCCGTTCGGCATCGAAGGCCTGGCCCAGCTGATGCAGCTGGACGCCGGTCCCGGTTCGCTGGCGGGACGCGTGCGCTTTGCGCTGTCCGCGCTGGACAACAGCTGGAACCAGTGGGTGCTGAACTACACCCCCGAGCGCCAGCGCGGCCTGCTGCAGCGCCTGCAGGAATGGATGCTGGATTGGCGCATCCCTGCGCTGCTGGCCTTGATCTGCGCCATGTTGCTTTCCGGCAGTTTATTGCGCCGGCGCCGGGCGGCGAACCCGATCGATGCGCTATACTCGGCGCTGTGCCACCGGCTGGGCCAACTTGGCCTGGCGCGCGCGCCCGACGAGGGTCCGAACGCGTACGCGCAACGCATCGCCGGTGCCGATCTCGCGCCCGAACGGCGCGCCGCCGCCGCCGAGTTCCTTCGCCGCTACAGCGCCTGGCGCTATGCGCCGTACCAGCCGGAACCGGGCCTGGCCGCCACCCTGAAACGCTTACTGTCGCAACTTCGATGAAACCGTTTGTCACCCTTTTCTCCGCCCTGCTGGTCGCGGCCGCTCCCCACGCGCACGGACATGCAGCCACCAAGAATCACCAGACCAAGGCGCATGGCACCCCTGCCGCGACAGCCAAGGCCAAGGGCACGCCCAAGCCAGCCGCAAAAAAGCCGGCCATCAAGCCAGTGAGTACGGCGGCGATCGATTACGCCGGTGAGCAGGTCAATTTTGGCGAGTGGCAGGCGGTGCGCGAATTCGAAGACGACATGGTCGCCAGGCACGGCTTTGCGCGGAGCGAGCTCGATGCGATCATCCGCCAGGTGCGCTTTGTCGAATCGGCGGTACAGCTGATCAAGCCGGCGCCGCCGGGCAAGCCGAAGAACTGGCGCGCGTACAGCGAGCGCTTCATCGAGCCGATCCGCATCAATGCCGGGGTGCGCTTCTGGAACGAAAACGCCGAGGCGCTGGCGCGTGCCGAGCAAACCTATGGCGTACCGGCCGAGATCATCGTGGGCGTGATCGGGGTGGAGACGCTGTATGGGCGCGACACCGGGCGCTTCCGCGTGATGGACACCCTGACCACGCTCGCCTTTGCCTATCCGGAAACGCCAAACCGGGCTGACCGCATGGCTTTCTTCCGCAGCGAGCTCGAAAACACCTTGCTGTTTGCGCGTACGAGCGGCGTCGATCCGTTCTCGCTGCTCGGGTCGTTCGCCGGCGCCGTCGGCATGCCGCAGTTCATGCCCGGCAATATCGTCAAGTATGGCGTGGACTTCGATGGCGACGGCCGGGTCGACCTGCGCAACTCGGCCGCGGACGCGATCGGCAGCGTGGCCAACTTCCTGGTCCAGCACGGCTGGAGCCGCGACGTGCAGGGCCCGCCGGTCTATGCGGCGGAAGTGTCGCCGGGGCGCGCCTGGGAACCGATGCTGGGCGGCGGACTTTCCGCCAACTTCCGCGCCGACCAACTGGCCGCGGCCGGCGTGATCACCCGCGCGGCGCTGCCGGCGCTGGGGCAATACGGGCTGGTCGACCTGCAGAACGGCGCCGATCCGACCGAATACTGGGTAGCAAACAATAATTTCTTTGCTATTACAAAATACAATCGGAGTTATTTCTACGCCATGTCGGTAATCGAACTGGGACGCGCGGTGCGTCTGTCAAGAGCGATGTGAAGATTGCCGGGCGGGAAACTTTGTATCGAGTTGTAACGTTTTCTCCCGCCACCTGCCCCCTGCCTCGGGCCCAGAAGTGAGGATACCCCCCGGGGTATCCTCCATCCCGCGCCCAATTCTCCCCAGAAATACGGGCGCGCTTCCCATACCCCCCGAATTCTTGCTTATTCTGCACGCCGTTTGGAAACGTGTGGCGGTGTCCATCGGATTGCCCTACACTTAAATTTAAGGAAAAAACAATTATTTTTTCAGTGAGTTTGTGAGAGAATTGCATTGCGGCTATGTTGCGGGTAGACAACAAAACTGAGACAATTCCTCTAATCGTTATTGCTCACAAGTACTAGATTAGAAAAAAGTTGTATAATTGAGTATATATTTTCGAAAGCTTCCCGGGAGTCGACACGCCGCCTGCGGCCCCGTAACCCAAAATAGGAATGAGTGAAATGACAAACCAAGTCGGCATTGATATCAACAGCGAAGGCGAATCCGATGAACTGCTCCAGTACAACCCGAACCGGTTGCTGGACACCCTCATCGAGAACCTGCGCCTGAAGAATGACGCCGCCCTGTCGCGCGCGCTGGAAGTGGCGCCGCCGGTGATCTCGAAGATTCGCCACCACCGCCTGCCGGTCGGCGCTTCGCTGCTGATCCGCATGCACGAAGTGAGCGATCTGTCGATCCGCGACCTGCGCTACCTGATGGGTGACCGTCGTGCCAAGTTCCGCATCAGCGACAAGCAGTTCAAGCCGAAAGAAGGCGCCGCTCCGGCCGCCAAGACCGGCAACGAATAGCAGTAATCGTTGATGTGCTGGCTGCGCCGGCATGGGTGCCGGCGCGAAGGGCGCAAACCCGTCCTGCATTGGCAGGATGGGTAGCCGAGACAATTCAGGCGGGGAACACGCCCGTCGACAGATAGCGGTCGCCGCGGTCGCAGACGACGAACACGATCGTCGCGTTTTCCACGGTTTGCGAAATACGCAGCGCCACCTCGCAGGCGCCGGCCGCCGAAATACCACAGAAAATTCCCTCTTGCGCCGCCAACCGGCGCGCCATGTGCTCGGCTTGCGCCTGGCTCACGTTTTCCACCTGGTCCACACGCGCCTTGTCGAAGATTTTCGGCAGGTAGGCTTCCGGCCACTTGCGGATGCCCGGAATCGACGAGCCCTCTTCCGGCTGGGCGCCGATGATGCGCACGCGTTCGTTCTGTTCCTTCAGGTACTGCGACACCCCCATGATGGTGCCGGTCGTGCCCATCGCGGACACGAAGTGCGTGATGCGCCCTTCGGTATCGCGCCAGATTTCCGGGCCGGTGGTCTCGTAGTGGGCGCGCGGGTTATCGAGATTGGCGAACTGGTCGAGGATGAGGCCCTTGCCCTCGCGCTGCATCTGCTCGGCCATGTCGCGCGCATATTCCATGCCGCCGCTTTTTGGCGTGAGGATGATCTGGGCGCCATAGGCCGCCATGCTCTGGCGGCGCTCGACGGACAGGTTGTCCGGCATCAGCAGCACCATCTTGTAACCGCGAATCGCGGCCGCCATCGCGAGCGCGATGCCGGTATTGCCCGAGGTCGCCTCGATCAGCGTGTCGCCCGGCTTGATCCGGCCGCGCTCCTCGGCCCTTTTCAGCATCGAAATCGCCGCCCGGTCCTTCACCGAGCCGGCCGGGTTGTTGCCCTCCATTTTGCCCAGGATGACGTTGTTGCGCGCGGCGGCATCGGCGCCCGGCAGGCGCACCAGTTGCACCAGCGGTGTGTTGCCGATGGTGTCTTCGATGGTCTTATATGCCATTACTTGATCTCTCGCGGTTTTTCATAAGCCTTCATTCTAATGCGAGATGAAAACCGGCGTCGGGAGCGGGTCTGGTGGCCACCAGGCGATTGCAAGCGCCGTCCCGTAGGGTGCACGCGGCCGGCGAGGCCCCGTGCACCCTAACGGGCATTGCAAAGCGACGTGCCGCCCCGTAGGATGAATCACGCAAAACGCAGCGCAATTCACGGTTAGAGGCGCCAGCGGTGGCGCTTGGCCAACATTGCATCGCGTTTTGCGTTTCTTTATCGCATGTTTCGGCGAGGCATAGTCACGCCTTCGACATGCGGTTGATTCACGTTACGAGGATCAGCGCTTGGGCGACGGATACGTGGCGGGGCTGACGTTGCCGTCCTTGTCCACTGCCTGGACGCCGAAGAAGTAGTTGTCTTTCGACAGCTTCACCGTCGCTTCGGTCACGTTGCCAACGAACAGGGAACCCTGCCAGCCCGGCGCGGTCGTCTCGCGCCAGACGATGCGGTAACCGGCGACGTCCGGCTCGGCGTTCGGCGTCCATACCAGCGTCGAGTCGTTCTCGAGCTTGTCGGTGCGCAGCTTGACCTCGCGCGGCGAAGCCGGCGCCAGCGCCAGCGAGGCCAGCGCCGCCGCGTTCACGCGCGCCACCTTGGCGATGTAGTTGAAGTCGTCGAACTCCGGCAGGTCGCCGTAGACCTTGCCGTTTTCGGTGCGCAGGTTCTGGTGCTGGTGGTCGAAGTTCTCGTTCGGTTCGGTAAAGCGCAGCGCCGCGAAGCCGCGCTCGAGGAACGGCATATGGTCGCCGCCGCGCAGGTAGCGGTCGCGGCGCTGGATGACGTTGACCTTGAAGCCCTTCACGTAGCGCTCGCCCTGCTCCTTGACGTGGCGCGCGAGCTGGCGCGAGATCGAGTCGTTCTCGCCGCCGGTCTGCAGCAGCATGCGGTTGACGTCATTGTTTTCCTTGGTCGCCGGCAGCGCTTCGGCGAACAGGCGCACCTGCTTGTCGTCGACGCGGCCGTCGTCGCCGCGCGAGCTGCCGATGATGTCGTTGGTGAACATACCGGCAATGTTCAGGTTGTTCTGCCTGGCCTGTTCCGCCCAGTGCGTGGCGCCCAGCAGGCCCTGCTCTTCCGCGGCGACGGTCATGAATACGATGGTCGCGTCGAAGTTGTGCTTGGCCATCACGCATGCCATCTCCATCACCGCAGCGGTGCCGGACGCGTCGTCGTTGGCGCCCGGCGCCTTGCCTTCGGCATCCATCACGTCGCTGTTGCGCGAGTCATAGTGGCCGCTGACCACGTACATGCGGTCCTTCGAGGCGTCCTGGGTGCCGGGCAGCGTGGCCACCACGTTCACGATCTCGGTCGGGCGCGAGATGCGTGCGCTGACCGGGGCGATGTGGCTGTCGAACGCGACTTGCAGGCGCGTGCCCGCGCCGCAGCGCTCCAGTTCGCTCTTGATCCAGCGCCGCGCCGCGCCGATGCCGCGCGTGTCGGACGTCGTGTCCGACATTGTATGGCGGGTCTCGAAACCGACCAGCTTGTGGATGTAGGTCTCGATCCGCTTCGGCGAAATCTCGGCCACGATCTTGTCGATTTGCGGCTGGTGGCGGGAGACATCCGGGCCGCCTCCGGGAGCGGCCAGGGCCGAACCGCCGGCTGCGGCGAGAAGAGCGGCCAGCAGGCCGGAGGAGATGCGGGCGTGAGGCATGGGAATCCTTCCAATCGTTGCGCTTCAATTAAGCCGCATATCTTCGCATGCCGTCGAGCAATCGTCAGTAAATACCGACAAAAAAATGGAAAGGGGGATTGGCCCGGTGCCAGCTGCCGCAGCTATTGCGGAACATTACCGGAGGGCGGGTGCGCACGCTGTGCGCACGCGGTGCAGAATGTGCCGAAAGCCGCCATTGCCGCGAGCCCGCATACGGTGACCGCGTGCGCACAGGTGCGCACCCTACGGCAGTGCATGCCCGCCGCTCCGGTTCCACACCTAGCGGTGACATTGCCAATAAAAAACCCAGCGGCGCGGGCCTGCTGGGCTCGATCGTTAGGCCGGTCACCCGGCGCTGATGGCGCTTACATCGCGGCTTTGGCGTCCGCCGTTTTTGCCTCGCCCTTGTTGGTCGATTTCGCGCTCTTGGCCGGCTTGGCCTCGCCAGGAGCCACCATCGGTGCGCCTTCCTTGGCCTTGCCGTTCACTTGCAAACCGGCCTGCGACAGCTTGGCCGCGCGCTTTTCGCCCACGCCCTTGACCCGCTTCTGAAAGTCCGCCCAGTCCTTGAAGTCGCCATTCTTGGTGCGCTCGTCAATGATCTGCTTCGACATTGCCGGCCCCACGCCCTTGACCGCATCCAGCGCGGCCGCGTCACCCTTGTTCACGTCCACCTGCGCAAAAGCCAGGCCCATCGAGGCCACCAGCGCTGCAACTGCAAGCATCAATTTCTTGATCATGTGCCTATTCTCCGTAGTCGTTGGAATGCCGGACGGCAAACGCCGTCCGCCCAGCGAATAACGGGGCACTACCTGCGGGTGTTGACGCGTCCGCCTGAAGCGGCTCAAGCACCAGCCGGGAACAATTCCTCACGTGTGACGGTCGCCGTGCCCAGCTTGCCGACCACGATGCCGCCCGCGCGGTTGGCCGTCAGCAGCGCCTGATCCATCGGCGCGCCGGCGCCCAGCATCGCGGCCATGGTCGCGATCACGGTGTCGCCTGCGCCCGATACGTCGAACACCTCGCGCGCGTTGGCGTGCACGTGCAGCACCTCGCTGGCCGTGTACAGGCTCATGCCCTCTTCCGAGCGGGTGAGCAGCAAGGCTTCAATTTCGAGCTCCTCGCGCAAGCGCTGCGCGCGGACGGTCAGCTGCTCCTCGGTCTTCCAGCTGCCCACGATGCGGCGCAGCTCGGCCTTGTTCGGGGTGAGGATGGTCGCACCCGCGTACATCGAAAAGTCGTCGCCCTTCGGGTCGACCATCACGATCTTGCCGGCGGCGCGCGCGGTCTTGACCATCTCGGCCACGTTGACCAGGCTACCCTTGTTGTAGTCGGAAAAGACGACCACGTCGTAGTCCGGCAGCAGCGCGTTGAAGTGGGTGAGCTTGTCGCGCAGGATCGCGTCGGTGGGCGCGTCCTCGAAGTCGATGCGCACCATCTGCTGCTGGCGACCGATCACGCGCAGCTTGATGATGGTGGAGATGGCCTCGTCGCGCTTGAGGTAGCTTTGGATGTCCGCTTCGCGCAGCAGCTTGTCCACCTGCTCGCCCGCCTCGTCCGCACCGACCACACCCAGCAGGCCGCAGTGCGCGCCCAGCGCCGCCGCGTTGCGCGCGACGTTGGCCGCGCCGCCCAGGCGCGCCTCGCGCCGTTCGATGCGCACCACCGGCACCGGGGCCTCCGGCGAAATGCGCGACACGTCGCCGAACCAGTAACGGTCCAGCATTACGTCGCCAGTCACCAAGAGCCGTACCTGGTCCAGCCGCGGCGCCTGGGCGTGCGGGTCGCTGTCCGCCTCCAGCAGGCGGCTTGGGGTGTCGATGCCGGCGCCGCTCATTTGCGCGTCAACACCGAGCGGCCGATGCCATGGTATTCGATGCCCACTCCGGTCATCAGGTCCGGCTCGTACAGGTTGCGGCCGTCAAGGATGACCGGGTGCTTCAGGCGTTCCTTGATCTCTTCGAAGTCCGGGCTGCGGAACGCCTTCCATTCGGTGACGATCAAGAGCGCCTCGGCGTCGTCCAGCGCATCCATCGGCGCGTCGGTAAAGCGCACGCGCGCCAGCTTGGCCGTGCCCAGGTCGAGCTCGAGCACGCGCTTCGCTTCATGCATCGCCACCGGGTCGTGCACGGCCACCGTCGCCCCGCGCTCGATCAGCTCGCGCAGCAGCACGCGCGAAGGCGCCTCGCGCATGTCGTCGGTGTTCGGCTTGAACGCCAGGCCCCACACGGCGAAGTGCTTGCCGGTCAGGTCCTCGCCGAAGCGCGCCACGACCTTGCGGCCCAGGATGTGCTTCTGGCGATCGTTGACCGCTTCCACCGCGCGCAGGATCAGGAGTTCCTGGTCGTACTGGCGCGCGGTGCGTTCCAGCGCCTGCACGTCCTTCGGGAAGCACGAGCCGCCGTAGCCGGCGCCCGCGTACAGGAAGCTGTAGCCGATGCGCGGATCCGAGCCGATGCCCTGGCGCACCGCCTCAATGTCGGCGCCCACGCGGTCGGCCAGGTTGGCCAGCTCGTTCATGAACGAGATGCGGGTCGCGAGCATGGCGTTGGCCGCGTACTTGGTGAATTCGGCCGAGCGCACGTCCATCCAGTAGGTGCGCTCGTGGTTGCGGTTGAACGGCGCGTACAGCAGTTTCATCAGGTCGCGCGCGCGCTGCCCGCCATGACTGTCGTCGTGGCCGATCACGATGCGGTCCGGGCGCATGAAGTCCTCGACCGCCGCGCCTTCCTTGAGGAACTCGGGGTTCGAGACCACCGAGAAGTCGACCTTCGCCTCGCGCTCGGCCAGTTCCTCGCGGATCGCAGCGGCAACGCGGTCGGCGGTGCCCACCGGGACCGTCGACTTGTCGACGATGACCTTGAATTCTTTCATGTGGCGGCCGATGTTGCGTGCGGCCGCCAGCACGTATTGCAGGTCGGCCGAGCCGTCTTCGTCGGGCGGGGTGCCGACCGCGATGAACTGCAGCGTGCCGTGGGCCACGCTGGCCGCGACGTCGGTCGAAAAGCGCAGGCGCCCGGCGGCGCGGTTGCGCGCCACGATCTCTTCGAGCCCTGGTTCGTGGATGGGAATCCCGCCGCTATTGAGCAGATCGATCTTCTTCTGGTCCACATCGAGGCAAAATACGTCATTGCCCAGTTCCGCCAGGCAGGCGCCCGTCACCAGGCCCACATAGCCAGTGCCGATAATCGTAATTTTCATTTCTTAGTTCATCACATTGAGTTCTTCGGTGCGGCGCGGCGGATAGGTATCCCACCGGCTGCATCCCGGGCACTGCCAGTAGAACTGGCGCGCCTTGAAGCCGCAGTGGCTGCATTGATAGCGCGCCAGTTTTTGAGTGTAACCGTGCACGAGGTTTTTCACCATGGACAGTTCCTCCCACACATGGGCAGGAGCATCCATCAGGCGCGCCTCGAGCAGCTTGTCCAGGCCGAGCAGGGTCGGATTGCGCCGTAGCTCTTCCACGACAAGCTGTTTGGCAGCTTCCACGCCGTCGAGTTCAATCACGGCCTTGAACACGACTTCGATCAGGTCGATCGAGGAGGCTTCGGCCAGGTAGGAACGCAAGAGGTTTACCCCTTCCTGCGGGCGGCCGGCCTTGCGGTAGCCATCCATCAGGCGGTTCGCCACCAGCGCCACGTGCGGCACGCTTTGCTGCTCGACGCGGCGCCAGGCCTTGAGTGCACCCTCGATGTCGCCTTCGGCCAGCAGCGCGTCGCCGGAAAGCATGATCGCGCGCACGCTCTTGCGGTCGGCCTGCAGCGCCTTGTCCAGGAGCGCCATCGCTTCCTTGGTGTCCATGTGCACCAGCGCATCCTGGGCCAGCTCGCAATAGAACTGGGCAATTTCCTTGTGCATGGCGCCGGCGCCTGATTCCTGCAGGCCCTCGGCGGCCTGGATCGCGCGCCGCCATTCCTTTTCGCGCTGGAAGATTTCGAGCAGCGCGCGGCGCGCCTGCACCGCGTACTGGGTGTCGACCAGCAGGTTGAAGGTTTCCTCGGCGCGGTCCAGCAGGCCCGCCTTCAGGTAGTCCATGCCCAGCTCGTACTGGGCATGCACCTGCTGCTCGAGCGGCAGGTCGGGGCGCGACAGCAGGTTCTGGTGCACGCGGATCGCGCGCTCGGTCTCGCCGCGACGGCGGAACAGGTTACCGAGCGCAAAGTGCATGTCGGCCGTTTCCGGGTCGAGCTTGACGATTTCAATGAAGGCGTCGATCGCCTTGTCGGGCTGCTCGTTGAGCAGGAAGTTCAGGCCGCGGAAATAGCCGCGCGGCAGGCTGCGCGATTCCGAGACCAGCTGCTTGATATCGACCCTGGCCGCGATCCATCCCAGGCCGAAAAAGAAAGGGATGCCAAGCAGCCACCAGATTTCAAATTCCATGCGATTCGTTATTGTTTGGTTGCGCCTATGTCAGCGCGCGATGTCCACGCTGTCCGGCTGCGGCTGGGCGTTACCGGTGCCGGCCGCGCTTTGCAGCGCCTGGATCGTGTTCTTGTGCTGCGAGCTTTCGCGGCGGTGGCGGAACACCGTCGGCGTGACGGCCAGGATGCCCAGGCCCGCGCCGGCCACGAAGAACGCCAGCAGCATCAGCACCAGCGGGCCACGCAGCTCATAGTTGAGGAAAAAATGGAGGTCGACTTCCTGCGTGTTTTTCAGGGCGAATCCGAAAAACAGCACGAACAGGATAAATCCAACGATGGTGGAAACAAATTTCATCAGCAGGTCCTGTTGGTGGTCTCTACAAAAGCGCAGTGTCGCATATCCGAGACGATATTTCAAAGAAGGGGGTTCGAAGAACCGGGGGCGACAGCTACAGCGCCCGGCACCCAAACCCGTCGTCCCCGCGCAGGCGGGGACCCATGCTGAGCGTCATTTCACGCTGCCTATGGGGGGAACAGCGCCAGTGGCGCTGTTCCCGCCTTCGCGGGAACGACGAGCTATTACGCCGGTGATTACTTTAAACGAATAAAAAAAACGGCATCCGCCAGGACGCCGTTTTGGGTCTGCCAGACGCAGACGACTCAGTCTTCGATGATCGGTTGCCCGACCATCGCGTCCACCCGCTCACGCAACTGCTTGCCCGGCTTGAAGTGCGGCACCCGTTTTTCGGGCACCATCACCTTGTCGCCGGACTTCGGGTTGCGGCCGATGCGAGGGGGCCGGCTGTTCAGCGCAAAGCTGCCGAAACCGCGGATCTCGATGCGCTGGCCGCTCGCCAGGGCGTTGGTCATGGCATCGAGGATGGTCTTGACAGCGTATTCCGCATCTTTTGCCACCAGTTGCGAATAACGTTCCGCCAGGCGGCTAATCAGCTCGGACTTCGTCATCTGGGCGCCTTAAGGAGATCAGCCCTTGTTGTCGAACTTGGCCTTCAGCAGTGCGCCCAGGCTGGTGGTGCCCGATGCGGCGCTGCTGTCAGCTGCCAGCTTCTGCATGGCTTCCTGGGTCTCGGCGCTGTCCTTGGCCTTGATCGACAGCTGGATGCTGCGCGATTTGCGGTCGATGTTGATGACCAGCGCTTCAACCTTGTCGCCAACCTTCAGGTGGGTGCCGGCATCTTCCACGCGGTCGCGCGAGATTTCCGAAGCACGCAGGTAGCCTTCGACTTCGTCGGTCAGTGCGATCACGGCGCCTTTCGGCTCAACCGATTTGACCGTGCCGGTCACCAGCGAACCCTTGTCGTTCAGGGCAGCGAAGTTGTTGAACGGGTCGCCTTCGAGCTGCTTGACGCCCAGCGAGACACGCTCGCGCTCGACGTCGATTGCCAGCACGACAGCTTCCAGCTCGTCGCCCTTCTTGAACTTGCGCACGGCCTCTTCGCCCGGCTCGGTCCACGACAGGTCGGACAGGTGCACCAGGCCGTCGATGTTGCCCGGCAGGCCGATGAACACGCCGAAGTCGGTGATCGACTTGATCGAACCCTTGACCTTGTCGCCCTTCTTGTGGGTCACGCCGAATTCGTCCCACGGATTCGCTTTGCACTGCTTCATGCCCAGCGAGATACGGCGACGCTCTTCGTCGATTTCCAGGACCATGACTTCGACTTCGTCGCCCAGCTGGACAACCTTGTTCGGAGCCACGTTCTTGTTGGTCCAGTCCATTTCCGACACGTGCACCAGGCCTTCGATGCCCTGCTCGACTTCGACGAACGCGCCGTAGTCGGTCAGGTTGGTGACCTTGCCGAACAGGCGGGTGCCGGTCGGGTAGCGACGCGACAGGCCAGTCCACGGATCGTCGCCCAGCTGCTTGACGCCCAGCGAGACGCGGTTCTTTTCCTGGTCGTACTTGAGGACCTTGGCGGTGATTTCCTGGCCGACGGACAGCACTTCCGACGGGTGACGCACACGGCGCCATGCCAGGTCGGTGATGTGCAGCAGGCCGTCGATGCCGCCCAGGTCAACGAACGCACCGTAGTCGGTGATGTTCTTGACCACGCCGGTGACGACGGTGCCTTCCTTCAGGGTTTCCATCAGCTTGGCGCGCTCTTCGCCCATCGAGGCTTCGATCACGGCGCGGCGCGACAGCACCACGTTGTTGCGCTTGCGGTCCAGCTTGATGACCTTGAATTCCAGGGTCTTGCCTTCGAACGGGGTGGTGTCCTTGACCGGACGGGTGTCGACCAGCGAACCCGGCAGGAATGCGCGGATGCCGTTGGTCAGGACGGTCAGGCCGCCCTTGACCTTGCCGTTCACGGTGCCGGTGACGATCTCGCCCGACTCCATTGCTTTTTCCAGTGCCAGCCACGATGCCAGGCGCTTCGCCTTGTCGCGCGACAGGATGGTATCGCCGAAACCATTTTCCAGCGATTCGATGGCCACGGAAACGAAGTCGCCAACCTTGACTTCCAGTTCGCCCTGGTCATTCTTGAATTCGTCGATAGGGATGAAAGCTTCCGATTTCAGGCCGGCGTTCACGATCACGAAGTTGTGATCCAGGCGCACGACTTCGGCCGAAATCACTTCGCCCGAACGCATATCTTGGCGCGCCAGCGATTCCTCGAAGAGGGCGGCAAAGCTTTCCGAACCGGTTGCTTGGGTTGTTGCAGCAGTAGACATAGGATATTTAAGGTTAGCCAGCAGCCCGGCAATATGCAGACTGAACTGGGTCAGGGTTTAACACAGCCTGCGAGCCTTCGCAGGCACCAAAAGAACGCTTCGCCGCGGTCCATTTGGATCGCCAGCGCCAGCGCGCCATTCGCGCCAGGACTTCGGCGCCAGAAACTATGCGTGCCTATACCACTCCAGCACCGCCTCCACCGCCTGATCGGCCGTCATGTCGGAAGTATCGAGGATATGCGCGCCTTCCGCCGGCTTGAGCGGCGCGACCGCGCGGTTCATGTCCCGCTCGTCACGCGAATGCAAATCAGCCAGCAGACCTTCCATATTAGCAGGAAAACCTTTGCCAATCAATTGCTTATATCGCCGTTCGGCGCGCGCGGCAACACTTGCTGTTAGGAAAATCTTTAACTTAGCACCGGGAAAGATCACGGTGCCCATATCGCGCCCGTCGGCGACCAGGCCGGGCGCCTCGCGGAACGCCAGCTGCAGGCCGTACAAGGCCTGGCGCACCGCCGGCAGCGCCGCGATCTTCGATGCCGCATTGCCCACCTCTTCCGCGCGCAGGGCGTGGCCGACGTTTTCGGTGCCCAGGAAGATTTCGCCGCCGACGAATTTGGCCGGCAGGCGCTCGGCGATCTTGGCCAGCGCGTGTTCGTCGGAGAGCTCGGTGCCGCGGCGCAGCGCAGCGAGCGCGGTCAGGCGGTACAGCGCGCCCGAGTCGAGCACGTGAAAGCCGAGCCGCTCGGCCACCTTGTGCGCGACCGTGCCCTTGCCCGAGGCGGTGGGGCCGTCAATGGTGATGACGGGGATGTGGGAATTCGGCATATTGCTTCTTTTTTAATGATTGAAACGCATCTCTGGCGGCGGCGTAGGGTGCCCACCTGTGCGCACGCTGTACCTTTGCATTCCGTTGGCGCCTGCATGCACACGTACCGCGTGCGCACAGGTGCGCACCCTACGATGTGCATGGGCGATCGTCAGAATACCCCGTTCCGGGCAATCTTGGCGAATGCCTCGAAATAATCCGGAAAGGTCTTGGCGACGCATTTGGGATCGTTAATGCGCATCGCGTTGCCGCGCCGTGCCTTGCCGTCGAGCGAAGCGAGCGCAAAGCACATCGCCATCCGGTGGTCGTCGTAGGTGTCGATGGTGGCGGGCTGCAACTGCTGCGGCGGCGTGATCCGGATGTAGTCCGCCCCCTCCTCCACCGTCGCGCCGACCTTGCGCAGCTCGGTGGCCATCGCCGCCAGGCGGTCGGTTTCCTTGACCCGCCAGCTGGCGATATTGCGCAGTGTGCTGGTACCGTCCGCGTAGAGCGCCGCCACCGCGATCGTCATCGCCGCGTCCGGAATGTGGTTGAAGTCGGCGTCGATCGCCTTGAGCACGCCGTTCGACTTCGCCTCGATCCAGTTCTCGCCGCGCGTGACGGTGGCGCCCATCTGTTCGAGCGCGTCGGCAAAGCGCACGTCGCCCTGGATGCTGTCGCGGCCCACGCCCTCGACCCGCACCGGCCCGCCGGCGATTGCGCCGGCCGCCAAAAAGTACGAGGCCGACGAGGCATCGCCCTCGACGTGGATGCTGCCCGGACTAAGGTAACGCTGGCCCGGCTGCACCGTGAACGACTGCCAGCCGTCCTGCTCGACCGTCACGCCGAAGCGGCGCATGAGGTTAAGCGTGATCTCGATGTAGGGCTTGGAAATCAGCTCGCCGACCACCTCGATGGTGACCGCGTGGTCCGTGGCCATCAGCGGGGCCGCCATCAGGAGCGCGGTCAGGAACTGGCTCGACACGTTGCCGCGAACGGCCATGCGGTCGGGCTTGACCTCGCCGCGCCGGATGCGCAGCGGCGGAAAGCCTGGCACGCCCGTGTATTCGATCTGCGCGCCGACCGCGTTAAGCGCGTCGACCAGATCGCCGATCGGACGCTCGTGCATGCGCGCCACGCCGTGCAGGGTGTAGTCGCCGCCGATCACCGCCAGCGCGGCCGTGAGCGGGCGGATCGCGGTGCCGGCGTTGCCCATGAAGAGGTCAGCCTGCTGCACCGGCAGTGCCCCGCCGGCGCCGCGCACCACGTGGGTACGCTCGTCCACCTGTTCCCACTCGATGCCCAGCGAGCGCAGCGCGGCCAGCATCACCTGCGTGTCGTCCGAATCGAGCAGGTCATGGATGGTGGTGGCCCCTTCCGACAACGCGGCCAGCAGCAAGGTGCGGTTGGAGATGCTTTTCGAACCCGGCAGGCGCACCGAACCTGACACGTGCATAACGGGCTCAAGGTCGATGTGCTGCGGGTAGTGTTTTTGCTGCGTCATTTATTTTCCCGAATCCGGATCCCGTGCATTCTCGATGGCCGAGATCCATGCATGACGCGCGCGCTGGGCATTGGCATAAACCCGCTCGAGGGCGGCGCCGTCGGATGCGGCCAGCATCGCGCGCATTGAAGTCAATTGTGCCAGATAGGCGTCCAGCTCACCGAGGAGCGCGTCGCGGTTGGCCAGGCTGATGTCGCGCCACATTTCCGGCGACGAGCCGGCGATGCGCGTGAAGTCGCGAAAGCCGCTGGCGGCGTACTGGAACAGCAGGCCGGCGTGCGGCTTGCTGGCGATGTCATCGACCAGCGCATAGGCCAGCAGGTGCGGCAGGTGGCTGACCGCCGCAAACACCTTGTCGTGCTCGTGCGCGGAGAGCTTGTGGATCACCGCGCCACACGCGCGCCAGCTTGCGGCCACGCGCTCGACCATGTCGTCCGGGTTTTCCGGCAGTGGAGTGAGGACGGTCTTCTTGCCGACGTAAAGCTCGGCCAGCGCCGCATCCGGCCCGTTCGATTCGCGCCCGGCGATGGGGTGGCCCGGCACGAACTGCCCGACCCGCTCGCCCAGCGCGGCGCGCGCCGCGGCCACCACGTCCGACTTGGTGCTGCCGGCGTCAGTGATGACGGTTCCCTCTTCCAGGTACGGCGCCAGTCGCGCCAGGATCGGCCCGGTCTGCGCGACCGGCGCGGCCAGCAGGACCAGGTCCGCGCCGCGCATCGCATCCTGCGGCGAGCCGGTGGCGCTGTCGACGATGCCCAGCGCCAGTGCGCGCGCCATGACCTCGGGCGAGCGTCCCATGCCGACGATGTGGCGCACGGCGCCCGCTTTTTTAAGCGCGAGCGCGAACGAGCCGCCGATCAGGCCGACGCCGACGATGACGACCTTGTCCAGCATTTAGCCCAGCGCCTTCTTCAGCGCCGCGATGAACGTCGCATTCTCGCCCGGCAGGCCGATCGAGATGCGCAGCCACTGCGGCAGGCCGTAAGCGCCGACCGGGCGCACGATCACGCCCTGCTGGAGCAGCGCCAGGTTCACGCGCGCTCCGGCGCCATCGTCATTGCCGACCTTGACCAGCACGAAGTTGCCGTACGAAGGCACGTACTCCAGGCCCAACTCGTCGAACGCGGCGGTCAGCTGCAGGTAGCCTTCGGCGTTGTTCTTGGCGCCCTGCTCCAGGAACGCCTTGTCGTTCAGCGCCGCGATCGCGGCCGCCTGCGCCAGCGAGTTGACGTTGAACGGCTGGCGGATGCGGTTCATCAGGTCCGTCACGATCGGCTGGGCAATCGCGAAACCCACGCGCAGGCCGGCCAGGCCGTACGCCTTGGAGAAGGTGCGCGAGACCACCAGGTTCGGATACTTGCGCACCCACTGCGCCGATTCGAACTGGTGTTCGGGCGCCAGGTATTCGTTGTACGCCTCGTCCAGTACCACCACCACGTTGCTTGGCACCTTGGTGAGGAACGCCTCGATGTGCGACGCCGCGATGAAGGTGCCGGTCGGGTTGTTCGGGTTCGCGATGTAGACCAGGCGGGTGTCGCCATCGATGGCTGCGGCCATGGCATCGAGGTCGTGGCCGAACTCGCGCGCCGGCACGACGATCGCGCGGCCGCCCACGCCCTGGGTAGCCAGCGCGTACACCGCGAACGAGTATTGCGAGTACACCACCGCCTCGCCCTTTTGCACGAAGGCGTGCGCGGCGATTTCGAGAATGTCGTTGCTGCCGTTGCCAAGCGTGATCCAGTCGGCCGGCACGTCATAACGTTTCGAGAGCGCGGCCTTGAGTTCGAAGCCGTTCGCGTCCGGATAACGGCCCAGTTCAGCCGCGGCCGCGGCCATCGCCTGCTTGCTCGACTCCGGGACGCCGAACGGATTCTCGTTCGACGCAAGCTTGACGATATTGGCCTCATCGAGCCCGAACTCGCGGGCGACTTCAGAGATGGGTTTGCCGGCCTGGTAAGGGGCGATGGCGCGAACGTATTCCGGTCCGAATTGCGACATTGAGAATCCCGATAGTATGGTTTATAAACTTTGCGGATAGGAGCCGAGCACCTTGAAGAAGGCGGCATTGTCCTTCAGCTCGTCGAGCGCCCTGGCGACCGCCTCGTCCATCACGTGGCCTTGGATGTCCACGTAAAAGTAGTACTCCCAGGTGCCGATGCGCGCCGGGCGCGACTCGAAGCGCGTCATCGACACGCCGTGTTTCGCCAGCGGCGCCAGCAGGTTGTAGACGGCGCCGGCCTTGTTGGGCACCGCCAGCACGATCGAGGTGTGGTCCTTACCCGACGGGTTGGTATGCAGGTGGCCGATCACGGCAAAGCGCGTGCGGTTGTGCGGGTCGTCCTGGATGTGGGCCTGCACCACGCCCAGGCCGTACTGCTCACCCGCCATCTCGCTCGCGATCGCGGCGATGGTCGGGTCCTGGCTGGCCATCACGGCCGCCTCGGCGTTGGAGGCCACCGCGCGCCGTTCCACGTTCGGGTGGTGCAGGTTGAGCCACACCTGGCACTGCGCCAGCGCCTGCGAATGCGCGGCCACCACCTTGACGCCGTCCATGCTGCCAGTCTTGGTCATCAGGCTGTGATGAACCGGGATCGAGACTTCGCCGCTGATGATGGTGGTGGTGCCAAGCATCAGGTCGAGCGTGCGGTTGATCGCGCCTTCCGACGAATTCTCGACCGGGACCACGCCAAAGTCGGCGGTGCCGGCCTCGGTGGCGCGGAACACCTCGTCGATCGACACGCAAGGCAGGGTTTCGATCGCGGTGCCGAACTGCTGGAACACCGCCTGCTCGGAGAAAGTGCCGGACGGGCCGAGGTAGGCCACAGTCACGCGCTTTTCCAGCGCGCGGCAGGCGGACATGATGTCGCGGAAGATGGTCTGGACGTCGCGGTCCTTGAGCGGGCCGGGGTTGCGCTCGGCCACACGGCGCAGGATCTGCGCTTCGCGCTCGGGGCGGAACACCGGTGCGTTGGTCTCGGCCTTCACGTGGCCGACTTCCTGGGCCACGCGGCCACGCTGGCTCAGCAGGTCCAGGATCTGCGCGTCGATCGAATCGATCCGTTCGCGCAAAGGTTTCAGTTTGTCTGTCATTGTCTGCTCAAATTATCGGTTCGCGCGTGCTGATGCCTGCGGCCGCACCTGTAGGGTGGGCGGCTCGTCCGCCCACGCGTTCAACCGCTGCAAGAATGCCGCAACCATCGGCATCCTCCGTCTGGACGCGTGGGCGTTCGTTCGGCTGGCCACTGGCCAGCCTCGCCCCGCCCACCCTACGGGGTACCTACCGCCCGGCGAACTCGTTCAAATAATCGACGAGGGCTTGCACGCCCTCGATCGGCATCGCGTTGTAGATCGATGCCCGCATACCGCCGACGGACTTGTGGCCCTTCAGTTGCAGCAGCCCGCGCGCCTTCGCGCCGGCCAGGAATTTCTCGTTCAGGGTTTGGTCGCGCAAGAAGAACGGTACGTTCATCCGCGACCGGCATTCTTTCGCCACGCGATTCTGGTAGAAGTCGTCAATGTCCAGCGTCTGGTACAGCAGGCGCGATTTCTCGATATTGCGCTGCTCCATGGCCGCCACTCCGCCATTTCGCTTAAGCCATGCGAACACTAGGCCGGCGATGTAGATCGCGTAAGTCGGCGGCGTATTGAACATCGATTCGTGCTCGGCCACCGTATTCCAGTGAAATGCCGAAGGACAGATCGACAGCGCGTGCCCGAGCAGGTCTTCGCGCACGATCACCAGCGTCAGGCCGGCAGGGCCGATGTTCTTTTGGGCGCCGGCGAAGATCATGCCGTATCTGGACACGTCGACCACGCGTGACAGGATGTGCGAGGACATGTCGGCCACCAGCGGGGTATCGCCCTGCACTTCGGGTACGAAGTTGTATTCCACACCATCGATGGTTTCGTTGGTGCAGATGTGCAAATAGGCCGCGTCCTTGCTGAGTTTCCAGGATTCCTGCGGCGGCACCATCGTAAAGCGCTGCGCCTCGCTGGAGGCGGCCACGTTCACATTGGCGTAGCGGTGCGCTTCCTTGATCGATTTGCCCGACCAGGTACCGGTGTGGACGAAATCGATGGTGGCCGACTGTGGTTTGCGGCCGGCCAGGTTCATCGGAATGATGGCATTCTGGCCCAGTCCCCCGCCCTGCATGAACAAGATTTTGTAATTGGCGGGAACCTGCAGCAATTCGCGCAGGTCAGCTTCGGCCTGCTTGTAAATCGAGATGAATTCGGGACCGCGGTGACTCATCTCCATGACCGACATTCCGCTGCCGTGCCAGTCGAGCATTTCGGACGCTGCCTGCTGCAGCACTTCCTTGGGCAGGACGGCAGGGCCGGCGGAAAAGTTGAAGACTTGAGACACTGCGATCCTTTCGTTACGGTTGTTCGTCCACAATGCTCTGGACGATCTGCGCCATCAGTTTTTCGAGGCGGGGCATCATCACTCGGTTGCTGATCCCTATGCTTTCGGCCGACAGTTTTGACGTATTCGCAAGCATCTTCTGCCCGAGTGGCGAGTGGTAAAACGCCGACAGCTGATGAATTTCGTCGACGGTGTAAATGCTGGCGTACACGGGAATGGATTGTTCCAATATCTCATCGATCATCGATTGGTCCGAGAATATCTCGTGCGTTCGCGCTTCCAACGTCGGCAACACCTTTTCGATCTTGGCCAAAGCCTCTTTCTGCCGTTCCGCGGTCAGGCTCGCATCATTGTTGATCATGCTAGTCATCATCTGGCGCACCTGCCCCGGAAACGCCAGTTCAGCCTGCTTGATCGACGCCACCAACACGTCCCGCATCTTCATTGAAGCAAACATCTGCTTCGTGGCCTGGGCCACCGCTGGATCAAAAGCGGGCGCGGCTTGGGCAAAGGAAGCAGCGCCAGTGAACACGACAACGGCAAGGGCGACGAGATATTTTTTCATGCTTTTGTCCCGTGATTGAAGCGAACCGAAGAATCGATGAAACTCGCCGGCGGACGGGCCGCCGGCGGGCCGAACACATTACTTACTCCGGAGGTTGCTCAAGCTCAACCTCTTCCACGTCCGTCTCGACGATGCGCTGCAGGCCCGACAACTTGGTGCCGTCCTCGACCGCGATCAAGGTCACGCCCTGGGTGGCGCGGCCCATCTCGCGGATCTCCGACACCCGGGTGCGGATCAGCACACCACCAGTGGTGATCAGCATGATCTCATCTTTTTCCTCGACCAGTGTTGCGGCCACCACCTTGCCATTGCGCTCGCTGGTCTGGATCGCGATCATGCCCTTGGTGCCGCGGCCGTGGCGGGTGTACTCAGTGATCGGGGTGCGCTTGCCGAAGCCGTTCTCGGTCGCGGTCAGCACCGACTGCGACTCGTTTTCGGCCACCAACAGCGCGATCACCTGCTGCCCGTCTTCCAAATTCATGCCGCGCACACCGCGCGCATTGCGGCCCATCGGGCGCACGTCGTTCTCGTCGAAGCGCACCGCCTTGCCGGCATCGGAGAACAGCATCACATCGTGCGCGCCATCGGTCAGCGCGGCGCCGATCAGGTAGTCGCCCTCGTCCAGGTCGACCGCGATGATGCCGGCCTTGCGCGGGTTGGAGAAGTCGCGCAGCGGCGTCTTCTTCACGGTACCCAAGCTGGTGGCCATGAACACGTAGTGGTCTTCCGGGAAGGTCCGGTTATCACCCGACAACGGCAACACCACCGTGATCTTCTCGTTCTCCTGCAACGGGAACATATTAACGATCGGCTTGCCGCGCGAATTGCGCGAGCCTTGCGGCACTTCCCATACCTTCAGCCAATACAAACGGCCGCGATCCGAGAAGCACAGAATGTAGTCGTGCGTGTTGGCAATGAACAGCTGGTCGATCCAGTCGTCTTCCTTGGTCGCCATCGCCTGCTTGCCGCGGCCGCCACGCTTCTGCGCGCGGTATTCGGACACCGGCTGCGCCTTCATGTAGCCGGTGTGCGACAGGGTCACCACCATGTCCTGCGGCGTGATCAGGTCTTCGGTTTCGAGGTCGCTGGCGTTGTGCTCGATGACCGAGCGGCGCGTGTCCTTGCCGTTCTCGGTGTACTCGGACTTGATGGCAACCATCTCGTCGCTGATGATCTGCGTGACGCGCTCCGGGCGGGCCAGGATGTCGAGCAGGTCGGCGATGTGCTCCATCACTTCCTTGTACTCGTTGACGATCTTGTCCTGCTCCAGGCCGGTCAGGCGCTGCAGGCGCATCTGCAGGATTTCCTGCGCCTGCTCGTCGGACAGCTTGTACAGGCCGTCCGGCTGCATGCCGTAATGCTTGGGCAGGTGTTCCGGACGGAACGCCTCGATGCCGCCGGCCGCGCCGGTTTCGGTGCGGGTGAGCATTGAGCGCACCAGGGACGAATCCCAAGGGCGCGCCATCAATTCGGTTTTCGCGATCGGCGGCGTCGGCGCGGCCTTGATGATCGCGATGAAATCGTCGATGTTGGCCAGCGCCACCGCCAGGCCTTCCAGCATGTGGCCGCGCTCGCGCGCCTTGCGCAGCTCGAACGCGGTGCGGCGGGTGACCACTTCGCGGCGGTGCGACAGGAAGCACTCGAGCATCTGCTTGAGGTTCAAGAGCTTCGGCTGGCCGTTGACCAGCGCCACCATGTTCATGCCGAAGGTGTCCTGCATCTGGGTCTGCTTGAACAGGTTGTTCAGCACGACCTCGGGCACTTCGCCACGCTTCAGTTCAATTACCACGCGCATGCCCGACTTGTCGGACTCGTCGCGGATGTCGGAGATGCCTTCCAGCTTCTTGTCGCGCACGTTCTCGGCGATGCGCTCAAGCAGGGACTTCTTGTTGACCTGGTAGGGCAGCTCGTCGATGATGATCGCGACGCGGCCGCCGTCCTTGCCGTATTCCTCGAAGTGGGTCTTGGCGCGCATCACCACCCGGCCGCGGCCGGTACGGTAACCGTCGCGCACGCCCGAAATGCCGTAGATGATGCCGGCGGTCGGGAAGTCCGGCGCCGGAATCAGCTCGATCAGCTCGTCGATCGAGCAGTCCGGATGCTGCAGCAGGTGCTGCGCGCCGTTGATCACTTCCGACAGGTTGTGCGGCGGGATGTTGGTCGCCATGCCGACCGCGATGCCGGAAGAGCCATTGACCAGCAGATTGGGAATGCGGGTCGGCAGGACTGTCGGTTCCTTTTCCTTGCCGTCGTAGTTCGGCTGGAAGTCGACCGTGTCCTTGTCGATGTCCGCCAGCAATTCGTTCGAGATCCGGTCCAGGCGACACTCGGTGTAACGCATGGCCGCCGCGCTGTCGCCATCGATCGAGCCGAAGTTGCCCTGACCGTCGACCAGCGTGTAGCGCAGCGAGAAGTCCTGCGCCATACGCACCAGCGTGTCGTAAATCGAGGCGTCGCCGTGCGGGTGGTACTTGCCCATGGTGTCGCCGACGACGCGCGCACACTTCAGGTAAGGACGGTTCCACACGTTGTTCATCTCGTGCATCGCGTACAGCACGCGCCGATGCACCGGCTTCAAGCCGTCGCGCACATCCGGCAGAGCGCGGCCCACGATCACGCTCATGGCGTAATCGAGGTAGCTCTTGCGCATTTCTTCTTCTAGGGAAATGGGGACAGTTTCTTTTGCGAATTGATCCATTGGCGGGTCGACTGCTTTCAGGCTGTGGTTATGAGTTACAAGCGGACGATTTTACCATGCGCGCTATAGCAGCAGCGCAATTTGCAGGCAAGGGGCGCACTTCACCCCGGACCAGGACGCTGTCGCGTATTTACAACCGACAGCTTGTCAAGCAGCCTGAACGCCCGTTTTTATGATGTTGCGAAGAAACAACATAGGGGCAAATAAGGATTGGGTTTGATTTAGCGTGGGTCGTGCGACTGTAGAGCATATGGCAAAATGGGCAGGACGTTAATTGCTTGTTTCACAATGCGAAACGGACAGGGCAGTTCGGATGGCAGCATCCTGCTGTGTTCAGGCCATTTTTTGGCGGTTTTGCAACGGATATCACCCGAAAGGAAGGAAGAATATGAATAAATTAGCAACCCTCATGCTCGCAGCTTCGGCCGCGATGGCGGGCAGCGCATATGCGCAGAGCGCACCGCCGTACGCGCCGCTGACCACCGACATCCAGGCACCGAAGCCGTACAGCGCTTACGTGCAGGATGCCCGCGGCGTGATCGCGCGCGATCCTTTCGGCCTGTGCTGGCGTACCGGCTACTGGACCCCGGCCGACGCGGCTCCAGGCTGCGACGCGCCGCTGTGCGTGCCGCCGGAGAAGCTGGTGAACGGCAAGTGCGTGGCACCGCCGCCGCCGCCGCCGCCGGCTGTGCAGCCGCCGCCGCCTCCTCCGCCAGCACCGGTCCCGACCTCGGAAAAAGTCAGCTACTCGGCCGACACGTTCTTCGACTTTGACAAGGCAGTCCTCAAGCCGGACGGCAAGGCCGCGCTGGATGACCTGGTCTCCAAGCTGAAGGACATGAACCTGGAAGTGATCATCGCCGTGGGCCACACCGACTCGATCGGTACGGAAGCCTACAACCAGAAGCTGTCGGTGCGTCGCGCCGAAGCGGTGAAGACCTACCTGGAAAGCAAGGGCGTGGAAGCGCACCGCATCTACACCGAAGGCAAAGGCAAGACCCAGCCGATCGCGGACAACAAGACCGCAGCTGGCCGCGCCAAGAACCGTCGCGTGGAAATCGAAGTGGTGGGCACCCGCTCCGTCAGCGGCGGCGCCGCAGGCACCCCGAGCCAGAAGTAAGCGCTTTCACGCGCACCCTGACCCCGCTGCGGCGGGGTTTTTTTATGCCTGCCGTCCGCCCTGCCCAACCATTTACCGCTATTATTCGCACCTATGACTACCAACGCCGACCCTCTTGAGATCCAGAAATTCAGTGAACTGGCCCACCGCTGGTGGGACCCGACATCCGAATTTCGTCCGTTACACGAGATCAACCCCCTACGCCTTGAATGGATCAACGCGCTCGCCCCGCTGGCGGGCAAGAACGTGATCGACATCGGCTGCGGCGGCGGCGTGCTGTCCGAAGCAATGGCGCGCAAGGGCGCCAAGGTGACCGGCATCGACCTGTCGGAAAAAGCGCTGAAGGTGGCCGACCTGCACAGCCTGGAGTCAAGCGTCGAGGTGCGCTACAAGCGCATCGCCGCCGAGGACATGGCGGCCGAGGAACCGGGCCAGTTCGACGTGGTGACCTGCATGGAAATGCTCGAGCATGTACCCGATCCGGCGGCGATCGTGAAGGCGGCCGCGACCCTGGTCAAGCCAGGCGGGCGCCTGTTCTTCTCCACGCTCAACCGCAACTTCAAGTCCTACCTGTTTGCCGTGATCGGCGCCGAATACGTGCTGCGCATGCTGCCACGCGGCACCCATGACTACGCCAAGTTCATCACGCCAGCCGAACTGTCGCAATTCGTGCGCGAGGCCGCTCTGGTGGTCGACAGCCTCAAGGGTCTGACCTACAACCCGCTGACCAAAATCTATTCGCTGAACAACGACACCGATGTGAACTACATGGTGGCGTGCACCAAACCGCTCTGATGACCACCTCCCCCGCCCTGCTGCCGGCACCGCGTGCCATTTTGTTCGACCTCGACGGCACGTTGGCCGACACCGCGCCCGACCTGGCGGCGGCCGTGAACTGGCTGCGCACCGAACGCGGCCTTGAACCGGCGCCGTACGCGATACTGCGCCCCACCGCCTCGGCCGGCGCCCGCGGCATGATCGGCGCCGCATTCGGGCTGGCGCCCGGCGACGCCGGCTTTGAAGAGCTGCGCCAGGCGTGGTTCGACCGCTACCAGTCGGCAATTGCGGTGCACAGTACCCTGTTCGGCGGCGTGATCGAGCTGCTGGACGGCATCCGCGCGGCCGGCATGGAATGGGGAATCGTCACCAACAAGGCATCGCGCTTTACCGACCCGCTGATTCCGCAGATCGGGCTGGCGCACGCCGGCTGCATCGTTTCCGGCGACACCACCGCCCACTCCAAGCCCCACCCCGCCCCGCTGCTGGAAGGCGCGCGCCGGCTGGGCGTGGCACCCGGAGACTGCTGGTACGTGGGCGACGACCTGCGCGACGTACAAGCGGGCCAGGCGGCCGGCATGATCACGGTGGCGTGCGCATGGGGCTATTGCGGCTCGATTGAACCGTCGACCTGGGGCGCCGACTACCTGCTCGATACGCCCGCCGACCTGCTTGAAACCCTGCGCTCGCTCATCGCGGCCGCAACGCAACACGAATCGACCGTACAAGTCTGATACCCGGCTTGGGACCACGCTCGCGTGGCCGGCCGGCGATCCGCGCTTACACATCTTTACGATTGATACAGCTCAGCGTCTATCTCTCGAACATCCCTGCCATTAATCTACTCCTGCACCACAACCCAACCCCCGGAGCAGAAAAATGGAAATCGCGCGTAGCCCCAACCGTATTCACCCGCTCATGGCAGCCGCTGCCGTCTCGGTCATCATAGTCAGCTTGGCCGGGGCTGCCGCGATTACCGGCATCCTGCCCACCTCGCACGCGACCACCGAAGCCCAGCAACCGCCGGCGGCCCAGGCTTACGGCTACGCCCCCGTCGCCGCACAGCCTGGCATGGCCAACCAGCCGCAACTGGCAGCACCGATGGCTGTTCCGGCAGGCCAGATGACAGCAGCCTACGCTCAACCGGTCCCGGCCGCCGCGCCACAGCCGCAAATCATCAAGGAAGTGGTGATCAAAGAAGTCCAAAAGCCGGCGCCGAAAAAGGTAACCCACCACACCGCCCAGGTCGCGCATTACGACGCACCGCGTGACTACCAGCCGGCCCCGCAAGTTGCCCAGCAACCGGTCCCGCAGCCGGCGCCGAGCCAGCCGAACTACATCGGCATCGGCACGGGCGCCGTGATCGGCGGCCTGATCGGCAACCAGGTTGGCGGCGGCAACGGCAAAAAGCTCGCGACGGTGGCCGGCATCATTGGCGGCGGCATGCTCGGCAACGAAATCGCCAACCGCAACCGCTAAGTAGCCACTACCCCCCCAAAGCCGCAGCGCTGTCAGCCTGCGGCTTTTTTGCGAAAGACGCAGACGGTGATATCGCTCGGGAACGCATTCAAAACCGGGATCATGCACAGGATCGCCAGATACTGCGTATAAAGCGACAACATCGAAATGTTACCGGCACAGCGCAGCCGCTCCAGCAAGCCCTTGGCGCGCAAGGCCGGCAGTTCGGCGCCGTGGACCAGCTCGAAACCGTGTTTGCCGACCAGAGCCGCCAGGTTCGCGCTATTGAAATAGTGAACGTGCGGCGAAGGCAGATCCTTTTGCCAAAGCCGATCGAATGGCGCGGACCAGCCAAGCCGGGCGATAGTCTTTGACATCCGGTAGAACAAGCCCCTGCTGTTGGGCAGATTGAGAATCAGGATGCCGCCGGGGTTCAGGCGCTGGTGACAGGCGCCGAGCGCGCTGCGGATATCCGGGATATGCTCGATGACGTCATTGAAGACGATTACGTCGAACCGTTCCCCCTCCCCCAGCACATCGGGAAAATACCCGGCGCGCACCGGCAAGCCACGCGCCGACGCGCGAGCGCCGACAACAGCGTCCGGCTCGACGCCCAGCACATCAAAACTATCGCGAGCGGTCTCAAGAAACCAGCCGTGGGCACTACCGACATCGAGCAGCTTGTGCGCGCCGGGTGCGGCATACCGCCGCGCAAACCCGACGATCGCGCGGAAATTCTCCAGACGCAGCCCCTTCAAGCCGAGTTCGCGCTCGGCCTCGTCGACCGGGTCCGCCACCGGCTGCTCGTTGATCGCGACGCGGAACGATGCGGATTCATAGGCGCAGCCAGGACAGGCTGCGTGCCAGGCGGCCAGGCCGCGCGCCTGGATGTTGCCACAGACAATGCATGCCATACCAGTGCTCTCACTCATCGCGCCCTCCGGTCGTCCAAGTGTGATAGTTGGTCAGCATTGGGCCGTACCGAGTTCGCAACAAAAGAGCCCAGCGGCTTGACCATCCTCAGACGTCATGCACGCCCCTGAGGTTTGGGGTACAATGAAGATTCTTTCGCTGGGGGGCGACCTGGTTTCGACGTGGGTTGCAAAGCAGCGCAGGGCATACCGAGGGCTGGTTACCTCGTAAATACACCCAGAAATCAATAACTGCAAACGATAACTCGTACGCACTCGCAGCTTAATCGCTGCTAGCCCTTCACCGTCTCGTCCCTGGGGCGGGCTGGCAACAGCATGAAGGGTCATTTACAGGGAATCGGGCTGAGCCGGGTCACTTGGTTCAACCTTAAACTCAAGGTGACTCGCCTGTCCAAAGCGTGCACGTCCGCGTTGTCCGGGTTAAATCAATTGACAGTGCTAAGTATGTAGAACTGCCTGTAGAGTGCTTGCGGACGCGGGTTCAATTCCCGCCGCCTC
>NZ_SPUM01000058.1 GCF_004614195.1 Massilia horti
GCGCAAGCAGCGAGTGCACCGGACGCACGAACTGGACGGTCTCGCCGTCCGGGCGCTGGTAGCTCATCACCTTCGGGATCGGCAGCTTGGCGACCGTCTCTTCGAGCACCGGTTGCAGGCCCTCGGCCAGGGCGCTGCCCGGTGCGGTGTAGGTGTAGAAGAAGCTCTCGGCCTTGCCGTCCTGGGCGCGCTCGAGGTCCGCTACGGACAGGTCAGGAAAGCCCAGCGCGGCCAGCTTCTTGGCCAGCGGCGCTGTCGCATTGCCTTCCTTGTCCAGCGCCACCGATACCGGCAGCACCTTTTCGCGGATGGTCTTGTCCGGCGAGGCGCCGCGCACGTTGGTGATCGATACCGCCAGGCGGCGCGGGGTGGCATAGGTGGTGGCGCTGCTATCCGCTTCCACGAAGTCGCGTGCCTTCAGGCCCTTGAGGATGCCGTCCGCGAAGGCGGCGCCCAGCTTGGCGAGCGCCTTCGGGGGCAGTTCTTCAGTCTGCAGTTCGACGAGTAGTGTTTGGTTCATGGTTCTGTTCTTGTCTGGTCCTGGGGCTCAGGCGGCTGCCTTTTCTTCTTGTTTGCCCAGCATGGGAAAGCCGAGTTTCTCGCGCGAGTCGTAGTAGGCCTGGGCCACCAGGCGGGACAAGGCGCGCACGCGGCCAATGTAGGCGGCGCGCTCGGTGACCGAGATGGCGCCGCGCGCGTCAAGCATGTTGAAGCTGTGCGAGGCCTTCATGATCTGCTCGTAGGCCGGCAGCGTGAGCTCCAGCTCGATCAGGCGCTTGGCTTCCTGCTCATGGTTGGCGAAGGCCTGGAACAGCAGCTCGGTGTTGGAATGCTCGAAGTTGTAGGTCGACTGCTCGACCTCGTTCTGGTGGAACACGTCGCCGTAGCTGAGCGACTTCTTGACCGGAGCGCCGGCCGCACCGTTTTCTTCCCACTCGGTCCAGACCAGGTCGTAGACGTTTTCCACGCCCTGCAGGTACATCGCCAGGCGCTCGATGCCGTAGGTGATTTCGCCCAGCACCGGCTTGCAGTCCAGCCCGCCGACCTGCTGGAAGTAGGTGAACTGGGTCACCTCCATGCCGTTGAGCCAGACTTCCCAGCCCAGGCCCCAGGCGCCCAGGGTCGGGCTTTCCCAGTCGTCCTCCACGAAGCGCACGTCGTTCTTCTTCAGGTCCAGGCCCAGCGCTTCGAGCGAACCCAGGTACAGGTCGAGGATGTTTTCCGGCGCCGGCTTGAGCACCACCTGGTATTGGTAGTAGTGCTGCAGGCGGTTCGGGTTCTCGCCGTAGCGGCCATCCTTGGGACGGCGCGACGGCTGCACGTAGGCGGCGCGCCACGGCTCCGGGCCGATCGCGCGCAGGAAGGTGCCGGTGTGGAAGGTGCCCGCGCCGACCTCCATGTCATAGGGCTGGAGCAGGGCGCAACCCTGCTTGTCCCAGTAGGTTTGCAAGGTCAGGATGATTTGTTGGAATGTGAGCATCTTGTAGGCTTCGCGCGCCAGGCGCGGCGAATACGGTGGGTTTGCTAAATGACCAATTTTAGCGGGTTTCGACTATTGTCTGGCCCGAAAGTTGAGGCGATTACGCTACTTTAGCGGTTTTCTTCCTGTAGTTCAGTCCAGTGAGCCAAGTGCCGATCAAAGCCAGCGCGGAAAGGCCCAGGAACAGGTAATTGCCAAATCGAATGTACGGCGTCATGCCCGTCATGCCTTGCACGGTCGCCGCCAGCGTGCCTTGCGTGTACGGCGCAATCTCCTGCACGACACGTCCGCGGCCATCGATGACGGCGGTGGCGCCGTTATTAGTCGCGCGCAGCATCGGGCGGCCCGTCTCCAGCGAACGCATGCGCGAAATCTGCAGGTGTTGCGGGATCGCGACCGACTCGCCATACCAGGCCAGGTTCGAGACGTTCAGCAGCAGCGTGGCCGGCTGGCTGGCGTCGCGCAGCTGTTTGGCGATTTCTTCGCCGAAGACGTCCTCGTAGCAGACATTGGGCAGCACGAACTGGTCCTTGACCTGGAAGGCCGGCTGCACCGCGTTGCCGCGGGTGAAGTCGCCCAGCGGAATGTGCATCATGTCGGTGAACCAGCGAAAGCCGGTCGGGATGAATTCGCCGAACGGCACCAGGTGGTGCTTGTCGTAGCTGTAGCTCTGCCCCTGCGGTCCAATGCCGGCCACGCTGTTGGAATAGATCCCCGGACCGTCCGACAGCGGGATGCCGAACATCAGGTAGCTGCCGGTGCGTGCCGAAAAGTCCTTCAGCTGCAGCAGGTAATCGGGCGGAAGCTGTTGCGGGAACACCGGGATCGCCGTCTCGGGCGCGGCGACCAAATCGGCCGGCGCGGCAGTCATGAGGTCGCGGTAGCGGGTCAGGATATTGAGCAGATGCTCGCTGCTGAACTTTTCATCCTGCCTGATATTCCCCTGGGTCAGGCGCACAGTGATTGGCTGGCCCGCAGGGCGCGTCCATTCGATCGTCGACAAGCCCCAGCCTGCGATCATCAGCGCCGCGAACAGGCCAATCGCCGGCAGGCGAGCGCGCTGGGTCAGCATGACCAGGCACCCGGCGCAGACCGCGACCAGCACGCCGATGCCATACACGCCCACCAGCGGGGCAAAGCCCGCGAGCGGCGCCGTATTGTGCGCGTAGCCGGAGGCCGCCCACGGAAAACCGGTGAATACCCAGCCGCGCATCCATTCCGACACGCCCCACAAGACGGGCAGCGCGATGAGCAGGAAGCTGGCGACCGGCAGCGACCACTTCTTGCGCAGCCAGGTCGCCACGCCGGCCGCGAACGCGCCGAACAATCCCATGTACAGGCCCAGTATCGCGATCGCCATCGCCGACAGGATCGCCGGCAGTCCGCCGAAGCGGTTCAGCGCAATGTACAGCCAATGCATGCCGGCCACCGACCAGCCGAAGCCGAAGGCCCAGCCGAGCAAGGTAGCGCGGCGCACCGAGCTGCCCATGCCCACCTGGTAGAACAGGTAGGCGAGCGACAGGAACTGCAGCGGCCACCAGCCGAACGGCGCGAACGAGAACAGGCTCGCGGCGCCGGCGAGCGCGCTCAATGCCAGGGCGGTGCGGCTCGGGCGGCTGCCGCGCAGGGCGGGATCGGGGGCGGTGGCGGGCGAACGACGACGCAGCAGCATTAGTCGTCGTCGTCGTCGGTGTGCGGCAGTTTTTCTACCAGCAGGACATGGATCTGGCGCGCGTCGGCGCGCAGCACTTCAAAACGCAGGTGGTCGAGCACGAATTCCTCGCCCTTGTGCGGCATGCGGCCCAGGTGGCTGGCCACCAGGCCGCCGATGGTGTCGACATCGTCCTCGGGCAGGTTGGCCCCGACCTCGTCGTTGAACTGGTCGATCTCGGTCAGCGCTTTGACGCGCCAGCGCGGGCCGTACTGGCCTTCCTTGATCGAGATGATGTTGTCTTCTTCCTCGTCGAAGTCGTACTCGTCCTCGATGTCGCCGACGATCTGCTCGAGCACGTCCTCGATCGTGATCAGGCCGGCAACGCCGCTGTACTCGTCGACCACGATCGCCATGTGGTTGTGATTGGCGCGAAAGTCGCGTAGCAGCACGTTCAGGCGCTTCGATTCCGGGATAAAGATCGCCGGGCGCAGCATGTCGCGCACGTCGAACGATTCCTCGGCGTAGTAGCGCAGCAGGTCCTTGGCCAGCAGGATGCCGACCACCTTGTCACGCTCGCCCTCGATGGCGGGGAAGCGCGAATGGGCGGTTTCGAGCACGGTCGGCATCCATTCCTCTATCGGCTTGGAAATGTCGACCACGTCCATTTGCGAGCGCGGCACCATGATGTCGCGCGCGGACAGGTCGGAGACCTGGAACACGCCCTCGATCATCGAGAGGGCGTCGGCATCGATCAGGTTGCGTTCGTGCGCGTCGTGCAGCACTTCGAGCAGCTCGGCGCGGTTTTCGGGCTCAGGGGAAATCAGGGCGGTCAGCCGTTCGAACAGCGACCGGTGGTGTTTGGCGTCCGTTCGGACGTCGGCAGGGTGCTCGGGCATAGTTGGCATGAGAGCCGTTGTTGCGATGGGCATAGGATACACCAAAAGCTGGTGTGCCTGTTTTTTGAGCATGTGCAAAATTATTGCGGTTGGCGCGACCGTACGGCTACCGGAGGCGTCGTAGGGTGCGCACCTGTGCGCACGCGGTCATCGCTTGCTCACTTGCGGCAGCCGCTTCGCTACGCTGCCTTCGCGATCCGCGTGCGCACAGGTGCGCACCCTACGATTACTCACCCACGCGTCCAATTAGCAGACGTTGAACGCGTGGGCGGGAGACTCGCCCACCCTACTTTTCCGAATACGGATCCGGATACTCCAGCGCCTCCATGATGTCGCGCTCGAGCTGTTCCATTTCCTCGGCTTCCTCGTCAGTCTCGTGGTCGAAGCCCTGCGCGTGCAGCACCCCGTGCACCACCAGGTGCGCGGCATGCTCTTCCAGCGTCTTTTTCTGCTCGTCGGCTTCGCGCTGGAGCACGTCGGTGCACAGCACGATGTCGGCCTCGGTGGGCTCGTCGTCGTCCAGTTCGGCGCCTTCGTTGTAGGCGAAGGTCAGCACATTGGTCGCGTAGTCCTTGCCGCGGTAGTCGTGGTTCAGCTGCCGTCCTTCGTCGGCATCGACGAAGCGGATGGTCAGGATGGCAGGCCCCATCAGCGCCGCCTGCACCCACTGTTCCAGCATGGCGGGCGTGATGGCCTGTTCGAGGCGTTCGTCCGCGTACTGCACGGACAGGTCGAGCTTATGATTTTTTGCGGACATTTCGGTTAGCGGCAGGTTTGGGCAGCGCGATCAGGTCTTCCCTGGCGCTGGCCTTGTCATAGGCGTCGACGATGCGCGCGACCAGCGGGTGGCGCACGACGTCGGCACTGGTGAAATGGGTGAAGGCGATCCCGCGCACGTCCTTGAGCACGTGCATGGCGTCGACCAGCCCGCTCTTCATCGTCTTGTGCAGGTCAACCTGCGTGATGTCGCCCGTGACCACGGCCTTGCTGCCAAAGCCGATCCGGGTCAGGAACATCTTCATCTGCTCGACCGTGGTGTTCTGCGCCTCGTCGAGGATCACGAACGCGTGGTTGAGCGTGCGGCCGCGCATGTAGGCGAGCGGGGCGATCTCGATCACCTGTTTTTCGAACAGCTTCTGGGTGCGGTCAAAGCCGAGCAGGTCGTACAGCGCGTCGTACAGCGGGCGCAGGTAGGGGTCGACCTTCTGGCTCAGGTCACCCGGCAAAAAGCCGAGCCGTTCGCCGGCTTCCACCGCGGGGCGGGTGAGCACGATGCGCTTGACGGCGTCGCGTTCGAGCGCGTCGACCGCGCACGCGACCGCGAGATAGGTCTTGCCGGTGCCGGCCGGGCCGATGCCGAAACTGATGTCGTGTTCCAGCACCGCCTTGAGGTACTGGATCTGGTGCGGCGTGCGGCCGCGCAGGTCGCTGCGGCGCGTCTTGAGCGCCGGGCTGACGTTGTCAAGCGCCGCTTCATCAAGCTGGCCCGGTTCGGACGCCGGGGCATCGGGCGCCGGCTCGATGCTCGGGTTCAGGCCGGCGCGCTGCTCGACCAGGGCGAGCTGCACTTCCTCGATCGGCACGACCTTGTTGGCGACGGCGTAGAAGCGGTCGAGCAGTTCGACCGCGCGATCGGCGTTGGCGCCGCCGACGATGAATTTGTCGCCGCGCCGGAAGATCGTCACGTCGAGCGCGGCCGAGATCTGGCGCAGGTTTTCGTCGAGCGGGCCGCACAGGTGGGCGAGCCGCATGTTATCGAGCGGCTCCGGGACGAAATACGAGGGCTGGGTTGGAATACGGTTTTTCAACTGACTTTGGCAATCGTATCAAGGTTGGCGACGAGTTCGCCGCGCAGGGTGTAGTCGAGGCTTTCGGTGATGCGCACGTCCACCAGCTGGCCGGTGAGCGTTGCGCCGGCCGTGCCAGGTGCGAAGTTGACGACGCGGTTGCTTTCGGTGCGGCCCTGCAGCTCGCCGCCGCCCTTCTTGGACGGGCCCTCGACCAGGATGCGCTGGACAGTGCCGACCATCGCCGCGCTGTGCTTCTTGGTGTTGGCGTCGATCAGGGCCTGCAGGCGCTGCAGGCGCGCCAGCTTGACTTCGTGCGGCGTGTCGTCCTCGAGGTTGGCGGCCGGGGTGCCGGGGCGCTTGCTGAAGATGAAGGAGAAGCTGTTGTCGAAGCCGACGTCCTGCACCAGCTTCATCATCGCTTCGAAGTCGGCATCGGTTTCGCCGGGGAAGCCGACGATGAAGTCGGACGAGATCGCGATGTTCGGGCGCACCGCCTTGATGCGGCGGATGATCGACTTGTATTCGAGCGCGGTATAGCCGCGTTTCATCGCCTGCAGGATGCGGTCCGAGCCATGCTGGACCGGCAGGTACAGGTGGTTGACCAGCTGCGGGATCTTGGCGTACGCGTCGATCAGGCGCTGGGTGAATTCTTTCGGGTGGCTGGTCACGAAGCGCAGGCGCTCGATGCCGGGAATGTCGGCGATGTATTCGAGCAGCAGCGCGAAGTCGGCGACTTGGCCGTCTTCCATCGTGCCGCGGTAGGCGTTCACGTTCTGGCCGAGCAGCGTGATTTCCTTGACGCCCTGCGCGGCCAGGCCGGCGACCTCGGTCAGCACGTCCTCGAAGCGGCGCGACACTTCCTCGCCGCGGGTGTACGGCACCACGCAGTAGCTGCAGTACTTGCTGCAGCCTTCCATGATCGACACGTAGGCGACCGAGCCCTCGATCTTGGCGGGCGGCAGGTGGTCGAATTTTTCGATCTCGGGGAAGCTGATGTCGACCTGGGACGAGCCGGAGGCGCGCCGGGCCTCGATCATCTGCGGCAGGCGGTGCAGGGTCTGCGGCCCGAATACCATGTCGACGTAAGGGGCGCGCTTGACGATCGCTTCGCCTTCCTGCGAGGCGACGCAGCCGCCTACGCCGATCAGGAGGTCCGGCTTGTCGCGTTTGAGTTCGCGGATGCGGCCCAGGTCGGAGAACACTTTTTCCTGCGCCTTTTCACGGACCGAGCAGGTGTTAAAGAGGATGACGTCCGCCTCTTCCGGCTTGTCGGTGCGTACCAAGCCTTCGGAGGCGCCCAGTACGTCCGCCATCTTGTCCGAGTCGTACTCGTTCATTTGGCAACCGAAGGTCTTGATGAATACTTTTTTCTGCATGGGGTGCTGTGTTGAAAAGGGTGCTAATGGGAACCGCGAAAAACCTACTGCGCGTTGCAATGGCGGCCTGCGATGCTCGCTGTACTCCTCGTACAGCTGCGCTTCTCGGCCGCCATTGCCGCCGCTCGCTACGGTTTTTCGCGGTTCCCTAATGCTTTGACAAGGTGGCATTCCAGTTTACCGTAAATCGGCAACTCCGGCCAAAAAGGCGCAGGCCGAATGAAACTGGCAATGCCGTTTGGAATGAACCGTTGCTTGTAACTAATGAATTGTCGAAACGTTCAGATTGTTAAATGGATTGATTCGTTTCAAGATGTTACGGACCGATCGTCCGTTGATCTTCCTCTACAAGTTTTGTGTTGCAAATCAACGACTTCCGTTGTCAGAAGGCGACGCAAAGTAAATCCAAGAAAACTCTTGCGTGCGCCACAAATTATCCCCATGTGCTGAAATGCCTCTGTGACAAGCTTTCCGCACGATAGCTTGATTTTAAACAATGAGTCACATGCTCAGGTCGGATGTACTGATGGCATATGAGTCTGATAATTTGTTTTAGAGACAAGTGCGTCCGGGGAGCTGGAGCGGGAGCGCATGCAGCCGGGGACGTTCTTAAGCGCATTATCAGATTCGTTCTGTTTAATCGCCTGGGACGTTTTCCGGGAACTTATGTAGACGAAAGATAGTCATTAACAAAGTTCGTAACGGAACTATTTTAACCACTCTCACGAGGTAAAAATCATGGCACATCATGCTTTGGCATCACAGGAAAGCTACAACCCGAACCACCTTCTGGATATCTTGCTTGGCAAGATGCAACTGAAGAACGACGCTGCCCTGTCGCGCATGCTGGAGGTAGCGCCGCCTGTCATCAGCAAGATCCGCCATCACCGCCTGCCGGTGGGCGCATCGCTGCTGATCCGCATGCACGAAGTGACCGGGATGAGCATCCGCGACCTGCGCGACCTGATGGGCGACCGCCGCACCAAGTATCGCCTGTCCGATGCCCAGGGCCGCCCGAAGCCCGAGGAAAAAGCTGCCCAGCAGGCAGCCGCAGCCGCTGCCCAACAGCAGCAACAGTCGCAGGACCAGAAGCAGCAGAACGAGGCATCTCCGTCTGGCAATTATGCGCACTGATGCCGCAGGCGTGACAGGCCCAACTGTCATGCCTTCGGCCAACCAGGGCGGCGACGCGGCGCGCTGACGCCGCCGCTGCCTGGTCGCGTCGGCCGGTTTACGCCATCAGGATGGTCGACATTTCCTCAAATTGCAGTTCCGTTTCACGGAACAGGTGCAGGTAAGATTCTTCGCTGAGCCCCAGCGCGTTCCATGCGACGGTTGCGACTGGCGGCACAAGCTCATCTTTTTCGTTTGCCAGATCAAGCGCATGTACGATCGCGTTGGCCACGTGGACGATCGTGGCCAAAAAACCCGCTCCCACCGTGTCCGGGGCGTGGTGGTTAGTGATGGCCTGGCGCATCGTGTCCGAAAAATTCCAATGCTGCGCCAGGGCGACCCCGGCCGAAATATGGTCGATGCCCAGCACGGCGCGTTCGGCATCGAGCAGGGTACAGTCCTGTTCGGCCCGGTGGGCCAGGACCTGCTGGTAGGGCTCGGGGAACCGGGTGACCAGCACCAGCCGTCCGATGTCGTGCAGCAGGCCGGCCGTGAAGGCGTAATCCTGGTTAAAGCGCATGCGCCGTGCCAGCGCCCGTGCGCAGGCGGCAGTGGCGATGGAATGGCGCCAGAACGCCTTGTCGTCGAAGCCGGGGCAGCGGCCGCTCGGGAAACACCCGGTCACCGCCACCGCGATGATCAGGTTGCGTGTGGTCTGGAAGCCAAGAAACGTGATGGCCTGCTGGATGGTCGTGACCTTGACCTGCAGGCCGTACAGCGACGAGTTGGCCAGGCGCAGGGTTTTGGCGGTCAGCGCCTGGTCGTACGAGACCTTTTTCGCCAGCACCGAAATATCGACGTCCTCCTGGTCGACGCTTCCCAGTAGCTCCATCACCACCGCCGGCAGCGAAGGCAGGTCTTCCAGCCCGTTGGCGACGTCGTCGGTCGTGGCCGCGTTCATGGGGCCACCTCGGGCGCCACCTCGGGTGTCAGCCGGTAACCCTCGATATGGCGGCGCAGCAGCGTCGTCGCCCAGTCGTTGTTGTCCTCGCGATCGTGCTTGCGGAAAATATGGTCGAGGCGGGCCTGGATCGCCGCATCGTCCCGTGCCTCGGCCGGCTCGGCCACTGCGATCGGCAGCATCGCGATGCCGTGGCGCGCCAGCGATGCCAGCATGCCGGCAGCCAGCACCGCGCCCTTGGGCAGCAGCATCTGCCCCTGCCGGTCGAGCAAGTCTTCGGCCAACACCATCCCGGGCTGCGCGGCACCCAGGGCAGTCAGCTTGTACGTTGCACCCATACTTTCCTCCTTACAAGGTATGTAACCGATCTTACCATCCGCTTGCCATACTGTGCGTTATCCCTGATGGTTCGCCGCGGCTTGTCGAGAGGCGCGCACTTGAGGAGGGCCAAGCAGGACGGGAATAGATGTTGTATTCTCGCCATTCCCTGCAGGGCATCACCTGTTGGCCAATCCACGTTTGATCAAAGGACACATCAATGAAACTGTATTTCAGCCCCGGCGCCTGCTCGCTCTCCCCGCACATCTCGCTTATCGAGGCCGGGTTTACGTTCACGACCGAGCGGGTCGACCTGGGCACGAAACTGACGGCCAGCGGTGCTGACTTCCGCGCAATCAACCCGAAGGGTTATGTTCCTGCACTGCAACTGAATGACGGGACGGTGCTGACCGAAGCGCCGGCCATCCTGCAGTACATCGCCGACCAGGCGCCGGCGTCGAACCTGGTGCCGGTCGCCGGCATCGAGCGCTACCGCGTGCTCGAGTGGCTGAATTTTATCTCGACCGAACTGCACAAGAACTTCAGCCCGCTGTTTAACAAGACCGCGAGCGAAGACATGAAGCAGGCCGCACGTGCCAACCTGGCCAACCGTTTCGGCTATGTCGAGCGCATGCTCGAAGGCCAGGACTACCTGACCGGCTCCGCATTCACGGCGGCCGACACCTACCTGTTCACCGTGGCCAGCTGGGCCGGTTTCGTTCAGCTCGACCTGTCGCCCTGGCCGGCGGTGCAGGCATTCCTGGCGCGCGTGGCGGCGCGCCCGGCGGTGCAGCAGGCGCTGCGCGCGGAAGGCCTGCTCAAGTAATCACCGGCACGAGCGGCACAAAAATCGGATCAGCAGGGGCAAGAAGCGCGCCGCGCGTGGCCCCGCAGGAGTAACATGTTGCCCATGACAAGCAAACGCTACATTGCCCTGCTCAGGGGAATCAATGTCGGGCGGGCGAAACGGGTGGCAATGGCTGACCTGCGCAAGCTGGTCGGCGATCTGGGCTACCGCGACGTGCGCAGCATCCTCAACAGTGGGAACGTTGTGTTCAGTGCCGATGAGCTGGCGCCGCAGCAGGCCGCATCCAGCATCGAGGAGATGCTGGTGCTCAAACTGGGCGTTGTCGCGCGTGTGTTCGTGCTGGCTAGCGACGAACTGGCCGAGATCGTTGCCGACAATCCATTAGTCTCCGTTGCCACCGACCAGTCGCGCCTGCTGACCTTTATCCTGGCCGATCCGGTGGCGCGCACACTGGTCGCGCCGTTGTGCGAGCAGGACTGGGGCCCGGGCGCGCTGGCGCTCGGCCAGCGTGCCGCCTACGTCTGGTGCCCTGAAGGGGTGCTCGAAAGCGCCGCGGCCGCGGCCCTGGGCAGGCAACTGGGCGACGCGACCACATCGCGCAACTGGGCCACCTTGTGCAAGCTCCACGCGCTATGCACTGCTGCGGCTTGAAGGCAGGTCCGAAATATCCGCGTTAATGCGCTACAGCAATAATAATCGTCGCAATCTCGATACAATGCAGTTTCACCTTCCCGCATTGACTTGAAATGGACAAGGATTTGCTAAAAGGGCTTGCCTTGGTGATTGGTGCCGTGATTGTGGTCGGCGCTGTCTTTGTTATTGTTTCAAATTCGGGGCCGCAAAAGGCGAAATGCGTTGCCGATGCGTTAAAAAGCGGCGTTGCCTATGGAAAAATAGACAAGGTATGCCGCCTGTCGCAGCGCTCATATTAATGCCGGCGCAGATGGCCGCCATTCCACGCGGAATGGCGGTAACTTTCACTTATTTAAATTTCTCGCTGCTATCGCGGCTGGCCCGATAACCGATCAGGACAAGGCCGAGCAGCATCATGAGAAATACCGCGGGTTCCGGCAGTTCGGACATATCGACCGAAAATATGGCCAGATGATCGGCCGCCATGGGCGGGGCGACCGCGTGCGACTGCGTGGCCTGGGTGGGGACGCTGTCGGCCACAATGCCGGGCGACAAGTCGATGGCGGCTGCCTGCGCGGCACCGCCGAGGGCCAGCGCAAGCGCTGCTGCAAGCGCATATTTGTTCACGTTCCGTTCCTTCCTTGCAGGTCTGTCGACGTTATGCGCGACTGGCGTGGCCAGGGCGCACCGAAGAATGGCCGAGAGCTGGTTCAAGAATAACAAAAACGCGCGCACCATCGCGTTCGATTGAAAAGAGACGAATCAAACACGCTTGAGGTTCTTGTGGTTGCACAAAACGGAATCCCCAATGCGCATTTCTTAACTGAAATTTGGATAATATTTTTCAATAGTCAATATTTCCTGATTTATATCCCGCATTTTGGTTTTTTGAGGCAACGTAAATATTTTTTGCCAGTCAGCCAACAAAATACCCTGACTCTGTTGTTGGAGTGGTTCCCCTCAAAAATATTTGCCGCAAAAGGTATACACGCGCTTTTTTTTGGGGGTATAGTTCCCCATATCCTCATTGCCTTCGGGCATCAATAATGTCAACGGATCAGTCCTGATCCCATAAGGCCCCCAAGAGCCTCCCGCCCTCCCGCCAGACCAGCCGCTGGAAGGCCTCCGTTGTTTTGCAATCGCATTGCGCACACCCACATTTGTAGAGTACCGATACATGCCCAACTTTGCCCGACTCCAGATTGCCTTCAAGAACGTCTACGTGCGCATCGCTGCCGTAGTCGTCCTCGGCATGGCCGTTGGACTGGCTATATACAAGGCCGATGTCCCGCAAGACCCGAGCCCGGTAGTCCACTCGCAGAATATTTCCGAAATTACGCAGCTGGCTGCCAACAAGGACCGCCTCGCGTACCTGCTGGTGGCCAAGCCGCTGTCCGAATCGCCGCTTTACGTGTTCAAGTACAACAACGCGCCGCAGATCCACGTGGTCAAGGTGCCCAGCACCTCGCACCTGTCGCTCGAGCGCGAAGTGCTGCTGAAGAACGCGATCCCGTATTCGATCGCCAAGGATGACTACCTGGCCGCGCACAAGGCCGTGATGGACGAAGGCGAGGGCGGCACGCGTGCCCAGGTCATCGACTTCGCGAAGCGCCACGCGCTCGACATTACCGTGATCCTGTTCATCCTCTACGCCCTGAAGTTCGGCATTCCCGGCATGGGTGTGAACGCATCCGTCATCGCCCCCGACAAGCTCAAGGGCAGCATGGATGACCTGATCGGGATGGAAGACATCAAGCAGGAAGTGCTGCACCTGGAAGACATGATCCGCAACCGCGAGGTCTACCAGTCGCACAATATCGACAAGCCGTTCAACGTGATGCTGACCGGTCCGGCCGGCACCGGCAAGACCAAGCTGGCCGGCTACCTGGCCAAGCGCCTGAACGTCCCGCTGATCCAGGCCTCCGGCTCGGCGCTGGAGTCCGGCTATGTCGGCGGCGGTTCCAAGGCGCTTAACACGCTGTACCGCAAGGCCTGCGCCAAGGGCAGGTGCATCATCTTCCTGGATGAAGCGCAGAGCCTGTTCATGCCGCGCGGCCGCAGCGAGAAGAAGTGGGAAGACGACACCGCCAACACCCTGCTGGGCCTGCTCGACGGGGTCAAGAGCGACCAGGGCCAGGGCGTGATCTGGGTGGTCGCCTCGAACTTCGACGACGCCTCGACTGAAATGGATGAAGCGATGCTGCGCCGCTTCTCGGTGAAGATCAACTTCCGCTTGCCGAACAAGGCCGAGCGCCGCGACCTCTTGAAGAGCTTCCTGGCCCGGAAGAAGGACGGCCTGGTCGACTGGGACAACCTCGACCTGGAGCAGGTGGCGGAAATCACGGCCAACCTGTCGCCGGCGCTGCTGGAAACGGTGGTCGAGCGTGCCAGCATGATCTCGATCCAGGAAAAGGCGATCATCGACACCGACCTGATGTTCCGCGCGTTCGAGCGTGCCACCATTGGCCTCACCGACCGCGCCACGACGGCCGAAAAGCACAAGCAGCGCGAGCGCGTGGCGCTGCACGAGCTGGGCCACTTCTTCATGCAGATCGACCCGTACCTGCGCGCCGGCATGAGCCTGGCCGAAGTGAAGGAGAAGTCGCACCTCATCAAGATCAGCACCGAAGCGGTGTCCAAGATCGGCGCGCTGGGCTATGTGCTGCAATCGAACGATGACATGTCGCTGCGCACGCTGGAAGAGCTCGAGCGCGACGTGATCGGCCTGTACGGCGGCGTCGCGGCCGAGGAGCTGTTCTACGGCGCGCGCGGCATCTCGGTGGGCAGCCAGAACGACATTGAAAAGGTCACCAAGATGCTGAACCTGATGGTGAGCCGGCTGTCGATGTATTCGCGCTCGAAGATCGACTACGGCCAGCTGGCCAACGAAGTGAGCGCCGAGCACACGCTGCGCCAGGTCGAGCAGAAGGCCGACGAGCTGTACAGCTACACGCTGGGCGCGATCCGCGACTACCGCGAGGTGATCGAGTCGCTCAAGGACACGCTGCTCGAGCAGTACGTGCTGTCGAAGGATGCCGTGTTCGCCCTGCTGGAGGAGCGCGGCGCGATGCTGGCGGCCAGCCTGGCCGGGTCGCACAAGGCCAACCTGAAGCTGTGCGAAGAGGAGGCGGCGGCCTGACGGGCACCAGCGCCTGTTGGCGCTGCCGCCAAAAACCGTGCCCCTTCGGCGGCACGGTTTTTTTACGCGGTCACCGGTTGCTGCCCGTAGGGTGCGCACCTGTGCGCACGCGGTCACCGCATACTGACTTGCGGCTGCCGCTTCCCTACGCAAAGTTCGCGAACCGCGTGCGCACAGGTGCGCACCCTACGTCTCCCGGTATTGAGGCCGGTTTGAAGCGAACCTTAATGATGCGATTGCGTTTGCGCTTGCGCGAGTGACGCGACCACGCACCGCGTCATGCTGTGCGCCAGCTCCTGCTTGCCGACCAGGACCGTGCCGCCCGTATCGTCGCGCAGCAGCTGTGCTTCCTGCTCGTTGCGCGAACGCGCCACGCACTGGATCGACGGATTCAAGGCGCGCGCGATCTCGACCATCGACCGCGCACCCATCGTGTCCGAAATGGCGATCACCAGCACCGCGGCACGCGCGATGTGGGCCTGGATCAGCACCGCAGGCTCCGTCGCATCGCCCGCCACCGCCGGGATATCGCGCTTGCGCAGCTGCTCGACCAGTTCGCGGTTCTCCTCGGCCACCACGAAATGCACGCCCTGCCGCGCCAGGTCCATGGCCACGCAGCGCCCCACGCTGCCGTACCCGACCAGCACCACCTGCCCGGTCAGCCGCTCGTGCGGCACCGACATCGGCAGCTCGGCCAGTGGATCGGGCGAGCGTTCCAGCTTGCGCGCCAGGTCCGAGCGCTCGCGTAGCCAGCGCAGCAGCGGATCGTTCAACTTGAACAGCAGGGGATTGATCGCGATCGAGATGAATGCGCCGGCCAGGATCAGGTTCTGGCCCAGTTCAGGCAGCAGGCCGAGCGAGCGTCCCAGCGCCGCCAGGATGAACGAGAATTCGCCGATCTGCGCCAGGGCGGCCGAAACGGTCAGCGCCGTGTTCAACGGGTAGCGCAGTCCCAGCACAAGCAAAAAGGCGGCGACCGATTTGCCGACCAGGACCACGGCGACCACCCCCAGCACGTGCAGCGGATTGTCGAGCAGGACCTGCGGATCGAACAGCATGCCCACCGAGACGAAGAACAGCACCGAGAACGCGTCGCGCAGCGGCAGCGATTCCTCGGCCGCGCGATGGCTCAATGCCGACTCGCGCAGCACCATCCCGGCGAAGAACGCACCGAGCGCGAACGATACCCCGAACAGCGCGGTTGCCTCGTAGGCGATGCCGACCGCCGCCGCGATCACCGCCAGGGTGAACAGCTCGCGCGAGCCGGTGCGCGCCACGCGCCACAGGAACCATGGGAACAGCTTGCGCCCGACCAGCAGCATGAACGCCACGAACGCGGCCACCTGCGCCAGCGTCTTGCCCAGCATTGGCCACAGCGCGGCTTCGCCCGCGCCCTTGCCGCCCAGCGCCCCGGACAGGGCGGGCAGCAGCACCAGCATCAGCACGGTGACCAGATCCTCCACCACCAGCCAGCCGACCGCGATGCGCCCGTTGAGCGAGTCGAGCAGGCCGCGCGATTCCAGCGCCCGCAGCAGCACGACGGTGCTGGCCACCGACAACGCCAGGCCGAACACCAGCCCGCTGCCCAGGCTCCAGCCCCACAGGTGGGTCATCCCGACGCCCATCGCGGTGGCGACCGTGATCTGCAGGATGGCGCCGGGGAGGGCGATCTTGCGCACGTTGAGCAGGTCGCCCAGCGAGAAGTGCAGGCCGACCCCGAACATCAGCAGCATCACGCCGATTTCGGCGAGCTGCGAGGCGAGCTCCACGTTGGCCACGATGCCGGGGGTGCCCGGCCCGATCACGATCCCGGCAGCCAGATAGCCGACCAGTGCCGGCAGCTTGAGTCGAACGGCGATCATTCCGAACACAAGGCCGAAGCCAAGTGCGGCTGCAATGGTGGTAATCAGGCTTAGGTCGTGCTCCATCCGTGGCGGTCCTCATCATAAAGTGTTAATTGTCTGAGTATACGCGATGCTTGGGCCTGTCCGTAGTGACATGTCAAATTGCGGCAGGATCCTTCTTCTGCCCCGACTGGTGCAGAATCTTGGCGTCAGGCAACAGTTGCCTGCGCCAGCAGCGCATTGCGTTGCAAACAATACGGCTGACCTATAATGAAGTGGCAGGTCGATCAACCTAATCCCAAGGAGACGACGATGAGCCGCAAAGTATTCGTAACCGGCGTGGGCATGATCCCGTTCGCCAAACCCGGCGCGAGCGCCCCATATCACGAGATGGGCGAGCAAGCCGCGCGCGCCGCGTTGGCGGACGCGGGACTGGCCTACAACGACGTCGAGCAGGCTTATGCCGGCTACGTCTATGGCGATTCGACCTGCGGCCAGAAGGCGCTGTACCGGGTCGGCATGAGCGGCATCCCGATCGTCAACGTCAACAACAACTGCTCGACCGGCTCCACCGCGCTGTATCTGGCGCGCCAGGCAGTGGCGGGCGGCGCGGCCGGTTGCGTGCTGGTGCTCGGATTCGAGCAGATGAGTCCCGGCGCGCTCGGCTCGGTCTTCACCGACCGCCCGACGCCGTTCGACGATTTCGACGCCGTCACCGACCGTGTGGTGGGCAAGCCCGAGATTCCACTGGCGCTGCGCTACTTCGGCGGCGCGGGCCTGGCGCACATGAACAAATACGGCACGCCCCTGGCCGCGTTCGCGCGCATCCGCGCCAAGGCCAGCCGCCACGCGGCCAATAACCCGCTGGCGCTGTTTCGCAAGGAGGTCAGCGAGCAGGACGTGCTCGAGTCCCCGGTGATCTGGCCGGGCGTGATGACGCGGCTGATGGCCTGCCCGCCCACCTGCGGCGCGGCGGCGGCCGTGCTGGTGTCGGAGGAATTCGCGGCCCGGCGCGGCCTGAACACCGATGTCCACATCGCCGCGCAAGCCATGACCACCGACCGTCCCGGCACCTTCGACACGGGCGACATGATGCGGCTGGTCGGCTACGACATGAGCCGCGAGGCGGCGCGCAAGGTCTTTGAGGAGGCCGGCATCGGTCCGGACGAGCTGGACGTGGTGGAGCTGCACGACTGCTTCGCCCATAACGAGCTGATCACCTACGAAGCGCTGGGCCTGTGCCCGGAGGGCGGCGCCGACAAATTCATCAGCGAGGGCGACAACACCTATGGCGGCAAGGTGGTGACCAACCCGTCGGGCGGGCTGCTGTCCAAGGGCCACCCGCTGGGGGCGACTGGCCTGGCCCAATGCTTCGAGCTGACGCACCAGCTGCGCGGCACGGCCGGCGCGCGCCAGGTCGAGGGCGCGCGGGTCGCGTTGCAGCATAACCTGGGCCTGGGCGGCGCCTGCGTCGTCACCATGTACCGCAGCGCCTGACGGAGGCCGGCATGGAATTGAGATCGCCATGGATGACACCTGAACTGGAAACCTTCCGCGACGCGGTGCACCGCTTCGTCGCGCACGAGGTCACGCCGCACCAGGACCGCTGGCGCAAGCAGCAGCACGTCGACCGCGACCTGTGGAACAAGGCTGGCGAACTGGGCCTGCTGCTGGCGGATGTGCCGGAAGAATACGGCGGCTCGGGCGGCAACTTCGCGCACCAGGCGGTGGTATTCGAGGAGCTGGCCTGGTCCGGCGACACCGCGTTCGGCCTGCACGTGCATGCGATCGTCGCGCACTACCTGCTCAATCAGGGCACCGAGGAACAGAAGCGCAAGTACCTGCCCCGGCTCGCGAGCGGCGAGATGGTGGCCGCCATCGCCATGTCCGAGCCGGGCGCGGGCTCGGACCTGAAGAGCATCCGCACCAGCGCAGTCCGGGGCAGCGGCGGCTACCTCCTGAACGGCTCCAAGACCTTCATCTCCAACGGCTACCTGGCCGACCTGATTCTGGTGGTGGCCAAGACCGATCCACGTGCGGGCGCCAGCGGCGTGTCGCTAATGCTGCTCGAAACACACGACAATCCGGGCTTTCGCGTCGGGCGCATACTGGAGAAGGTCGGGCAGAAGGGGCAGGACACCTGCGAACTGTTCTTCGACGACGCGCACGTGCCCTTGGAAAATGTGCTGGGCGGCGTGGAAGGGCAGGGCTTTGCCCAGCTGATGACGGAGCTGCCGTACGAGCGCACGCTGGTCGGTTTGGCCGCTGTGGCCTGCATCGAACGTGCGCTGCAGCTCACGATCGAGCACACCAAAACGCGCAAGGCGTTCGGCCAGGCCCTGATCGAGATGCAGAACACGCGCTTTGTGCTCGCCGAAATCAAGACCGAGGCGACGATCGCGCGTGTGTTCATCGACCGCTGCATCGAGGATGTAATCGCGGGACGAATGGATGCGGTGCAGGCGTCGATGGCCAAGTACTGGATCTCGGACCTGCAGTGCAAGGTGGTGGACCAGTGTGTGCAGCTGTTCGGCGGCTACGGCTACATGCTCGAGTACCCGATCGCGCAGATGTACGTGGACGCGCGGGTCCAGCGCATCTACGGCGGCGCGAACGAGATCATGAAAGAGATCATCGCCCGTTCGCTATAAAGTGGCGCTTACCGGAGGCGTAGGGTGCGCATCAGTGCGCACGCGGTTCGCGAACGCTGCGTAGTGGCGCGGTAGCCGTGAGCCGGCATAAGGTGACCGCGTGCGCACAGGTGCGCACCCTACGACGCCTTTGGTTAGCGTAGTCGACATGCTGTCCCAAGGAGCCTGAATGACTGGACCACTGAAAGGAATCCGCGTCATCGAAATGGTTGGCCTGGGCCCTTGCCCATTCGCGGCCATGATGCTGGCCGATATGGGCGCCGAGGTGATTCGCATCGACCGCAAGCAATCGGCAAGCGCCGAACCTTTCTCCATGCTCGGCACAAAGTTCGACGTCATGGCGCGCGGCCGACGTTCGCTGGCGCTGGACCTCAAGCACCCGGAAGCCAGGCAGGTCGTGCTGCGCCTGGCGGAACAGGCCGACGTACTGATCGAGGGCTTCCGCCCGGGCGTCATGGAACGCCTCGGCCTCGGCCCCGACGAGTGCGCCGCACGCAACCCCAGGCTCGTGTATGGCCGCGTCACCGGCTGGGGCCAGCACGGGCCGCTGGCGCAGGCCGCAGGCCACGACCTCAATTACGTCGCGCTCTCCGGCATGCTGCACGCGATGGGGCGCGCCGGCTCGCCGCCCGCGCCGCCGCTCAACCTGGTGGGCGACTTCGGCGGTGGCGCCATGATGCTGGCGTTCGGCGTCGTCTGCGCGGTGCTGGAGGCGCGCAGCTCGGGCAAGGGCCAGGTGATCGACGCGGCGATGACCGACGGCTCGGCCCTGCTCGGCGCGATGATCTACGGTCTGCGCGCCTGTGGCATGTGGCGCGACGATCGCGAGGCCAACCTGCTCGATGGCGGCGCGCCGTTCTACGACACCTACGCCTGCGCCGACGGCAAGTATGTCGCGATCGGTGCGATCGAGCCGCAGTTTTACGGCCGGCTGCTGGAGCTGGCCGGTGCCAGCGACCCGGCATTCGCCCAGCAGTGGAAGCGGGAAGCCTGGCCGGCTCTCAAGGCCAGGTTCGCCGCCCTGTTCGCCACCCGCACCCGCGACGAGTGGTGCGCACTGCTAGAAGGTAGCGAGGCCTGTTTCGCCCCGGTGCTCGACCTGGACGAGGCCCCGGCTCATCCGCACAACGCCGCGCGCCACGCCTTTGTCGAGATCGATGGCGTCACCCAGCCGGCGCCGGCGCCGAGATTTTCGCGTACCAAGCTTGACGTCGCAGCAGCCCCGGCCGCGCCAGGCCAGCACAGCGAAGAAATCCTGGCAGACTGGGGCTGGCCGGCAGCGGCAATCGAAGCGCTCAAAACCGGCAAGGTCATATAGCATACTGGCGGTAAAGGTACTGAACCCCTGCGCCGGATGACCAAGGAAGCCGAACTGCGACAAAACAAACTGCTTGCGCTCTGGTTCTTCATCGGAGCGGCCTCGTTGTTCGTGCTGTCGCTGTTCCTGCCGCCGGTCTGGCCGGCCGAGCTGCTCAAGGCGTTTTCCGAAGCCGCGATGGTCGGCGCGCTGGCCGACTGGTTCGCGGTGGTGGCGCTGTTCAAGCGGGTGCCGATTCCGTTCGTCTCGCGCCATACCGAGATCATCCCCGCAAACAAGGACAAGATCGCGGACAACCTCGCGCTCTTCGTGCGCGAGAAATTCCTCGACACCGAATCGCTCCTTGGGCTCATCCGCAAGCACGACCCGGTGCGGAAGGTCGCCGACTGGCTGACCCGGCCTGCCAACACCGAGCGCATGGGCGGCTACCTGGTCAAGCTCGCCGCCTGGATGCTCGACTTCACAGAGGACGCGGCGGTGCAGAACTTCATCGGCAAAGCAGTCAAGCGCATGATCGAAAGCGTCGACCTGTCGCAGACCGCCGGCACCATCCTCGAGAGCGTTACGCGCGAAGGCCGGCACCAGCAGCTGCTTAACGAAGGCATCGAGCAGCTGGCCCGGCTGCTCGCCAACCAGGAGACGCAGGACTTCATCGCGCAGGGCATCGTGGACTGGCTGCGCGAAGAGTATGCGTTCATCGAGCGCATGCTGCCCTCCGAAATGATCGGCAGGCGCGGCGCCGACATCACGGTCAGGCTCGCGTCGGGCATCCTGACCCGTGTCAACGAGGACCCGCACCACCCGCTGCGCCAGCGGTTTGACATGTTCGCCCATGATTTCATCGAGCGCTTGAAGGACGACCCCTCGTTCGCCGAAAAGGCCGACGACATCAAGCGCTACCTGCTTGGCGACGAAACGCTCAACAACTACCTGCGCTCGCTGTGGGGCGACCTGAAGGCGTGGCTGAAGACCGATCTGGCCAGCGAAGACTCGATGCTGCGCCAGCGGATCGTGGCGATGGGGGCGTGGGTCGGCCAGATGCTGGCGGAAGACCCACAGCTGCGCGCCTCGCTCAACGAGAGCCTGGAGCAGGCCGCGGGTAGCGCTGCGCCCGAGTTCGCGGGCTTCTTGACACGGCATATCGCCGACACGGTGAAGAACTGGGACAGCCGCGAGATGTCGCGGCAGATCGAGCTCAATATCGGCAAGGACCTGCAGTTCATCCGCATCAACGGTACCGTCGTCGGCGGGATGATCGGCGTGCTGCTGTTCGTACTGTCGCGGCTGGTGCACATGTTCAGCTAGCGATCCGGCCGTTTTGCGTGCACGACCGCTCGCCACACCGCTCGCGCTCGGAGTAAGATGTGTTGAGTTGCTTCATCGCGAGGAAATCGTCATGGAACAGGCACGCTCCGCATGGCTGGCTGCGAATCCCGAAGTCGAACAGATCCCGGGCCGGGACCTGTTCGTGATCGCCAAATTCCTGGAACCGCTGCAGGCAAAGCTGGTCCAGGGTTGCATGGCCGCGTCAGGCATTCCCGCGGTGCTGGCGGACGAACACCTGATGCAGACCGACCTGCTGCTGGCACCGGCGCTGGGCGGCGTGCGCGTGCTGGTGCCAGCCTCCTACCTGCTGCAGGCCAGGGCCGTGCTCGACGCGTTCAGTCGTGGCGAATTCGAACTGGACGAGGATGCGGACGTCGGGTCTCCCTGAGCAAGTAACTCTTCCAGATGCTCGGCTTATCCGAGGCGTAGGGTGCGCACCTGTGCGCACGCGGTCATCGTTCGCTGACTTGCGGCCGCCGCTTCGTTATGCCGCGTTTGCGAACCGCGTGCGCACAGGTGCACACCCTACTACAAGGGCGGCGCCGGGGAGGGCGCCGCCGCCAGTTGCTATGCCTTGGGCAGGCGCAGCGCCGCGAAAAACCGGTGGATCGGCTCGCGCAGTTCATCCACGTGGTCAAACTCCAGATAGGTCACATCGCACAGCTCGTCCAGCTCGCGCAGCAGGGTCGTCTTGATCGGCGCGTGCTTCCACACCAGGAACAGGATCGGTGTGCGCCGACCCTTGAAGATGTGGTAGCCGAGCTCAAACGCGCTGCTCTCGCTCATGCCTACCCGGATGTTGACGAACACGTCGGCCGCGTCCAGCCTGCCGAGCCGATGGGCGCGGAAGTTCTGCGGCGTAAACGCCTGGCCGTGTTCCTGCTCGAACGAGCGCTTGAAGGTTGCGGCACTCTCGGCCCGGATCCCGGTCAGGTAGTTGAACGCGTGTTGCTTGCCGTTGACGCTGTCGATCAGCAGCAGGATGTCGGCGATCAACTGTTGCTGGTCGGCGTCGGACTCGGTGAACGGCTGGCGGATGAACACATTGAGCGCAGGCGCATCGTGATTGCGGCCTTCGCGCTCGTGCGCGCGCCGTTCCGGCGTGGCCCGAGTGGCCGCGACGTCTTCTTCCCTTGCCGCCATCCGTCCCGGCAGCGCGGCCGCCACGCCTTCGCACGTGTGCAGCTCGCGCAGCGTGTATAGCCCGAAGCTGTCGCGATGGCGCATCGCTTCCACCGCCGCATCAAAGCCGGCGATCGTCGTGAACACCGGCGTTGCCGCCTTGAGCGCCGCAACCCGCAGCGCACGGGTGGCCGCTGCCGCGCTACGCTTCTCGTCGATGGTGATGACCACCAGCGCGATCCGCTTGTCTTGCAGCGCAGCCAGCGCCCCCTCGTCGTCGAGACGGACAACCGGCAGACCCGCCGCGTCCAGGACGCTCGCGGTCACTGCCTCCGCGCACAGATCGAAGCCCATGCCAGCCAGCTCGCGTGCGACCGCCACCGCGCGCGCCTGGTCGGCGCGCTTGACGCGCAGGTACACTTGGCCGCCCGCTGGCAAGCGCACGCCGGCTGCCAGTTGCGCCTTGTAGAACGCCTCCCCGAAGCTGCGGCCCACGCCCATCACCTCGCCGGTCGAGCGCATCTCCGGGCCGAGCAAGGTGTCCACGCCGGCGAACTTCACGAACGGGAACACCGACTCCTTGACGCTGAAGTACGACGGCGAAGCCTCGGTCGTGATGCCTTGCGCCTCCAGCGTCTGCCCCGCCATGCAGCGCGCCGCGATTTTGGCCAGCGGCAGCCCGGTCGCCTTGGAGACGAAAGGAACGGTGCGCGAGGCGCGCGGATTCACTTCGAGCACGTAGATCACGTCATGCATGCGGCCGTCCACGCGTTTCTGCTGGACCGCGAACTGCACGTTCATCAGGCCGACCACGTTCAATGCCCTGGCCATCAGCGCCGTCTGGCGCTTCAGTTCGCGCACGGTGCCGGCTGCGAGCGAGTAGGGCGGCAGCGCGCAGGCCGAGTCGCCAGAGTGAACGCCGGCCGGCTCGATGTGTTCCATTACGCCGCCGATGAAGGTGCGGTGGCCATCGGCCAGGCAGTCGACGTCGACTTCGATCGCATCGTTCAGGAAGCGGTCCAACAGCACCGGCGAATCCGGCGACACGCTCACCGCTTCGCGCATGTAACGCTCCAGCTCCAGCGGTTCGTCGACGATCTCCATCGCGCGTCCGCCCAGCACGTAGGACGGGCGCACCACCAGCGGATAGCCGATCTCTTGGGCGAGGCGGCGCGCCTCTTCCTCGGTGCGCGCGGTGCGGTTCTCCGGCTGGCGCAGGCCGAGCTGTTGCAGCAATTGCTGGAACCGTTCGCGGTCCTCGGCGGCATCGATCATGTCGGGCGAGGTGCCGATGATCGGCACGCCCGCCTCTGCCAGCGCCAGTGCCAGCTTGAGCGGGGTCTGTCCGCCGTACTGGACGATCACGCCTTCCGGCTGCTCGACGTGGACGATCTCCAGCACGTCTTCCAGGGTGAGCGGTTCGAAGTAAAGGCGATCCGAGGTGTCATAGTCGGTGGACACGGTCTCCGGATTGCAATTGACCATGATGGTTTCGTAACCGTCCTCGCGCATCGCCAGCGCCGCGTGCACGCAGCAGTAGTCGAATTCGATGCCCTGGCCGATGCGGTTCGGCCCGCCGCCCAGCACCATGATCTTGCGCTTGCCGCCCGGGTTGGCCTCGCACTCCTCGTCGTAGCTCGAGTACATGTAGGCGGTACTGGTGGCGAATTCGCCGGCGCAGGTGTCCACCCGCTTGTACACCGGGCGCACGCCCAGATCGTGGCGGCGCGCACGCACCATCTTCTCGTCCACCTTCAGGAGCGCGGCCAGGCGCCGGTCCGAGAAGCCTTTCTGCTTCAGTTCGAACAGGGTGCGCTTGTCGAGCAGGTCCAGGCGGGTACCTTCCAGCTCGATCTCGGTGTGCACCAGGTCTTCGATCTGTGCCAGGAACCAGGGATCGATGCCGGTGAGGCGCTGCACGTCACCCATGGTGTAGCCGCGGGCGAACGCATCGGCCAGGTACAGCATGCGACGCGGGCCAGGCTGGCGCAGCTCCTGCTCCATCACCTCGGTGCCAGCGCCGGCTCGCGCCAGCCCGTCGATGCCGGCCTCCAGTCCGCGCAACGCCTTCTGGAACGATTCCTGGAAGGTGCGGCCGATCGCCATGACCTCGCCCACCGATTTCATCTGGGTGGTCAGGCGGTCGTCGGCCTGCGGGAACTTCTCGAACGCGAAGCGCGGGATCTTGGTGACCACGTAGTCGATCGACGGCTCGAACGAGGCCGGGGTAGCACCGCCGGTGATCTCGTTGCGCAGCTCGTCGAGGGTGAAGCCCACCGCCAGCTTGGCGGCTACCTTCGCGATCGGAAAGCCGGTGGCTTTCGAGGCCAACGCCGACGAACGCGACACGCGCGGGTTCATTTCGATGACGATCATGCGGCCGTCTTTCGGATTGATCGCGAACTGAACGTTCGAGCCGCCGGTATCCACGCCGATCTCGCGCAGGACGTTGATCGATGCGTTGCGCATGATCTGGTATTCGCGGTCGGTCAGGGACTGCGCCGGTGCGACCGTAATCGAGTCGCCGGTGTGCACGCCCATCGGATCGAGGTTCTCGATCGAGCAGACGATGATGCAGTTGTCCTTCCTGTCGCGCACCACCTCCATTTCGTATTCCTTCCAGCCGATCAGCGATTCCTCGATCAGCAGCTCGCAGGTGGGCGAGGCGGCGAGGCCACGCTGGCAGATGGTGTTGAACTCGTCGGCGTCGTGCGCGATGCCGCCGCCGGTGCCGCCCATGGTGAACGACGGACGGATGATGACCGGGAAGCCCAGCTCCTGCTGCGCGGCCCACGCCTCGGCCATGTTGTGCGCGATGCCCGAGCGTGCCGAGCCCAGGCCGATCTTCGTCATCGCTTCCTTGAAGCGCGAACGGTCCTCGGCCTTGTCGATGGCGTCCGGCGTGGCGCCGATCAGTTCGACCTTGTGCTTTTCCAGCACGCCGTGGCGGTGCAGGTCAAGCGCGCAGTTGAGCGCGGTCTGGCCGCCCATCGTCGGCAGGATCGCGTCTGGCCGCTCGCGCTCGATGATGCGCTCCACCACCTGCCAGGTGATCGGCTCGATGTAGGTGGCGTCGGCCATCTCGGGGTCGGTCATGATGGTGGCCGGGTTGCTGTTGACCAGGATCACCCGGTAGCCTTCTTCGCGCAGCGCCTTGCATGCCTGCGCGCCGGAGTAGTCGAACTCGCAGGCCTGGCCGATCACGATCGGGCCGGCGCCGATAATCAGGATGCTGTGGATGTCGGTGCGCTTAGCCATGTTTGTATTCCTCCATCATTGCGGTGAAACGGTCGAACAGCACGCCGATGTCATGCGGGCCGGGAGAGGCCTCCGGGTGGCCCTGGAAGCAGAACGCGGGACGGTCGGTGCGGGCGAAACCCTGCAGCGAGCCGTCGAACAGGGAGACATGGGTGACGCGGCAGTTGGCCGGCAGCGTGCCGGCGTCGACCGCGAAGCCGTGGTTCTGCGAGGTGATCATCACCTGCCCGCTGTCGAGGTCCTTGACCGGGTGGTTGGCACCGTGGTGGCCGAACTTCATCTTGATGGTGCGGGCGCCCGAGGCCAGCGCCATGATCTGGTGGCCCAGGCAGATGCCGAAGGTCGGCACGCCGTGCCCGATCAGTTCGCGGGCGGCCTCGATCGCGTATTCGCACGGCGCCGGATCGCCCGGGCCGTTGGATAGAAAAATGCCGTCGGGGCGAAGCGCAAGCGCTGCGGCAGCGCTGGTCATTGCCGGAACCACCGTGACCCGGCAGCCGCGCTGGGCCAGCATGCGCAGGATGTTGTGCTTGACGCCGAAATCGAATGCGACCACGTGGAAGCGCTCGCCCATACCCCGTTCGAAGCCCTCGCCCAGGCGCCATTCGCCTTCGTGCCAGCCGTAGGGCGCGGCGGTGCTGACGGTCTTGGCCAGGTCCATCCCGGACAGGCCTGGGAAGGTGCGCGCAAGTTCGATTGCCTGCGCGTCGGATTCGGGGTTGGCGACGATGGCGCCGTTCTGTGCGCCGCGCTCGCGCAGTACCCGGGTGAGCCGGCGGGTGTCGATGCCGGCGATCGCGACCACGTTGTGTCGAGCGAGGTAGGCATCGAGCGGTTCGCTACTTCGGAAATTGGAGGCCAGCAGGGGCAGGTTCTTGATCACCAGCCCGGCGGCGTGCACGCGGGTCGATTCGACGTCCTCCGGATTGATTCCGGTGTTACCGATGTGCGGATAGGTGAGAGTGACGATCTGACGGCTGTAGCTCGGGTCGGTCAGGATCTCCTGGTACCCGGTCATGGCCGTGTTGAACACGACCTCGCCGCTGGTATGTCCTGCGGCACCGATTGAGGTGCCGCGGAACACGGTGCCATCTGCAAGCGCCAGAATGGCGGGAACGCCTTGTGGGCGGTTGGTGCGGGGATTAAAGCTCATCTCATCTCCAAAGCGAATACGCGGTCCTGCCGCGCCGCCGGGAAGGGGGCCCTTTCCGGCGGCGGGAGGCATCACGTCGTTTTGTTACGGGTGAAAATTGAGCGGTGCGCTTGCGCCGCGATTGAACCTGGCTAGGCCATCATGCGCGCCTTGCCAGGCGAGGGGATGCCGCCGGCAGCCGTTGCTGGCGTCCGGTAGCGGGATTGGAGGTGTTGGAACCGGCCACAAGGTTCAGGCCTGGGCGGTGCTCGCCGGCGTGCGCATCGGCTACCTGGAACACGCTCACCAGCTCGACCAGGTTGCTGGCCTGCTGTTCGAGCGAGACGGCGGCAGCCGCGGCCTCTTCGACCAGCGCGGCGTTCTGCTGGGTGGCGTCGTCCATCTGGCCGACCGCCTTGTTGATTTGGTCGATACCTTCGCTTTGCTCGTGGCTGGCGGCGGCGATCTCGCTCATGATGTCGGTGACGCGGTTCACGCTCACGACAATCTCCTCCATCGTCGAGCCGGCCTGGTCCACCAGTGCTGTGCCGAGCTTGACCTTGTCAACCGAGTCGTCGATCAGCGCCTTGATTTCCTTGGCTGCGCTGGCCGAGCGCTGCGCCAGGTTACGCACCTCGCCCGCGACCACCGCGAAACCACGCCCCTCCTCGCCGGCGCGTGCCGCTTCAACCGCCGCGTTCAGCGCGAGGATGTTGGTCTGGAAGGCGATGCCGTCGATGACGCCGATGATGTCGACGATCTTGCGCGCCGATTCGTCGATCGAGCCCATCGTGTCCACCACTTGCGATACCACCTGTCCGCCCTTGCCGGCCACCTGCGCCGCGGACAGCGCCAGCTGGTTGGCCTGGCGAGCGTTGTCGCCGTTGCGGCGCACGGTGTCCGTGATCTGCTCCATCGACGCCGTGGTCTCCACCAGTGAGCCTGCCTGGGATTCAGTGCGGCGCGCGAGATCGTCGTTACCAGCCGAGATCTGGTGCGCAGCCGAAGCGATCGTGTCGGTGGCGTCGCGCACGTCCTTCACGATGCGCGCCAAGCTGCCATCCATTTCGGCGAGCGCCTTGAGCAGCTGGCCGATCTCGTTATTCGAGTCGATCTCGATGTGGCGGCCGATGTCGCCCTGCGCGACGCGGCGCGCGATCCCGATCGCCTGTTCGAGCGGGGCATAGATACCGCGTACCAGCACCGTGCCTGCGCCGATCGCCAGCAGCGCGGCCAGGGCCACCACGGCGCAGATGACGTAGGTGGTGTTCTGGATAGTCTGGGCGACAGCGGCGTCGTCGGATTTCTGGCGTTCCTTGAGCAGGTCGGTGAGCTCGCGCAGCGGCGTGTCCGAAATGCGGTATCCCGGGTTGATGCGCTTGATCAGAATGTCCTCTGCGCCGTCCCAGTCGTTGCGCTGCATCGCTTTGGCTGCGTCGTTGATCGCGTCGATGCCCAAGTGGCCGCTGGCATCGAACCAGGCCTCGGCGCGTTTGCGCTCTTCCGGCGAGGTGATGTTGGCGGTGTACTCCTTCCATGCCTTGTTGATCTCGGCGGACGTTTCGTTGATGGCCTTGAAATGCACGTCGAGCGGGTGGTCGTGCAGCTTGTACCATTCCATCGCCGGATTGTGTTGCAGGGCCTGCAGGATCACGCTGCGATTGAACTCCATCTTGAACCGGATGTGTTCGACTTCGGAGCGCACGCGCATGTCTTCCATCGAGGTGGACTGGAGGGCCGAGGTGGTCCGCTTAACGCTGAGCAGGCCGACGCCTCCGACGCTGACGAGTACCAGTAGCAGGAAACCGAGCGTTAGCACGATAAGGGTTTTGACATTGATATTCTTAAGCATTAAACAATTCCTTTTTGTGAACCGGATGCCAGTTGTCTGCGGCGTCTTGTCGTCGAGACAACAAGTTGTCTATACAGCGTCATCAGACATTGTAAACACGAAAATTGCCGTATTGCAAGAAAAAGCTTGTCATGTGGCAATAATAGTTATTACATTTGAATACATATAAATCAGCTATTGACCAGGTATCTGTGATCCAATGGGCAATTTGCTCACACGGGAACTGTGCGTGGAAATGAATGGGGTCGACTGGCATCGTCGACCAGGGGGAACTAGTGGCTTTCGGCCGGACGATGGACGATGGGCGGTTTTACGCGATGTTGGTTGATGTGGTGGTCAAGGGCAGGGGACTAGGCCGCGAGATCGTTAACGTGGCTGCGCGAGCAATCGGCCGGCTATAAATTCGTCACCCTCACTGCCGCGATCGGCAAGGATGAGTTCTACCTCAAGCTCGGCTGGATGCGGCAGAAGTCGGCGATGATCTGGCCCATGTCTGAGCAGCAGCGTGGGGGCATGCCGCGCAATCAGCAGGCTACGACGGCGATATCACAAAGTGCAGAGCCCTGTTGATGGGCTCGGAGACGTAATCATTTACGCTTCAATTTGACGCGGGAACAGCGCGCCGGGCGGCGCGCTGTAGGATAGGTTCAGCGCCGTTCGGGGTTGTCCGGCATGACCACGACCGCGCCTCCATCCTTGCCTGGCTCGCCCTTCTGGCCGGGTTCGCCTTGTGGGCCGGTGGCGCCTGGGGTGCCGGGTTCGCCTTTCTCGCCTTTTTCACCAGCCGGGCCCGGTGCGCCCGGTACCGGCACCGGCACTACCTCTTTCTCGGTAGCGGTCGGCTGCACGACGGTGGGCGGGTTGACGGTGGTCTTCTCGCACGCGGCCAGGCTAGCCATTGCTAGCACGGCCGCAATCAAAGCTGACATCTTCATGTTGCCTCCTCTTGACGGTTGACGCGGTGCGCAGCGCAGGATGCGCGCGAACCAGCCCAGCATATGTGCGAGCGGGCACGGCAGTCTGTACGTTCGCTCACAGAAGAGGACGCCCGGAAATTTTGCTGCAACTCGTTGTACGCCAAACACAAAACGGACTAGAAACAAGCTTGAATACAAACGCGAACGGCTTGGCCGATGTGAGCTAAATCTGCTTGGCCTGCCGCACGTCAGCGCCAATGTGCGCATCGTCGATGGCAGGCTCGAAAAAGTGCCTGGCAGGTAAGGGCCGCAACCTGTTGTCGGCTACGTTGCCGCCGATACACAAAACGGCCGTGAAATAACTTGGAATACAAACGCAAACGGCCTAGCCCGATGTGAGCTAAGCCGTTGATTGCGTGGATTATTCTGGTGGTGATAGTTGGACTTGAACCAACGACCCTAGCATTATGAATGCTATGCTC
>NZ_SPUM01000055.1 GCF_004614195.1 Massilia horti
CAGCCGCGAGCCAGCATACGGTGACCGCGTGCGCACAGGTGCGCACCCTACGATGTTCACACGAAGGATGATTTGACGATCAGCCCGATCAGAAGGGCCAGCGTTAGAGCATTCATCCATTTCAGGTAGCCCGCCGCGTCCTTGAGTGCGTCGATTTTCGTTCGCAGTCGGGCTTCGGATTCCGCGATTTCCGTCCGCAGCCGAGCTTCGGATTCCGCGATTTTCGTCCGCAGCCGGGCTTCGGACTGGACAATCTCGCCGCGCAGACGCGATTCACTCTCGCTGATCTCAGAGCCCAACCTGGCCGCGGTTTTGCTAATCTCAGAGCCCAACCTGGCCGCGGTTTCGCTGATCTCAGAGCGCAGCTTGGCCTTGGTCTCCGCGAGCTTGTACACAATCTCGCTCCTGGCCTCGTGCAGGTCTCCCGGCAGCACCACGCAATTGCTGACCACATGCGCCAGCGTACGTGCATGCACCTCCGCCTGGTCTTTCGGCACGCCGGCCGCTTCCAGTTCGCGGGCGTAAGCGATCGCGTCGAATTGAATACTCATGTATGTTTAGACAGTATTCGGCCACAGCGGTTCGCGCATTCGTCCATATGCTCAGCCTTGTGACCGCCCCGCTCACGCCGCAGTGCAAGATGAACCAGTATAATGTTCTGCTCCACTCCTTTTTTCTCCGCAGAACATCATGCAAGACAAATATAGTCCGGCCGACGTCGAACAGGCCGCTCAGGGCCACTGGAAGTCGATCGACGCATACAAGGCTGTCGAGCACGACCCGCGTTTCCCGAAGGGTAAATACTACGCCTGCTCGATGCTGCCTTACCCGTCCGGCAAGCTGCACATGGGCCATGTGCGCAACTATACGATCAACGACGTGATGTACCGTTACCTGCGGATGAACGGTTACAACGTGCTCATGCCGATGGGCTGGGACGCCTTCGGCATGCCGGCCGAGAACGCCGCGATGGCGAACAAGGTGCCGCCCGCGGAGTGGACCTATTCGAACATCGCGCACATGAAAAAGCAGATGGAATCGATGGGCCTGGCGATCGACTGGTCGCGCGAGATGACCGCCTGCAAACCGGAATACTACAAGTGGAACCAGTGGATGTTCCTCAAGATGCTGGAGAAGGGCCTCATCTACCTGAAGACCGGCACCGTGAACTGGGACCCGGTGGACCAGACCGTGCTGGCCAACGAGCAGGTGATCGACGGCCGCGGCTGGCGCTCGGGCGCGCTGATCGAAAAGCGCGAGATCCCGATGTACTACGTGCGCATCACCGACTACGCCGAGGAACTGCTCGACCACGTGGAACACAAGCTGCCGGGCTGGCCGGAGCGCGTGCGCGTGATGCAGGCCAACTGGATCGGCAAGTCCACCGGCGTGCGCTTCGCCTTCCCGCACCAAATCCGCGACGATAACGGCGACCTGGTTGGCGACGGCAAGATGTACGTGTTCACCACCCGTGCCGACACCATCATGGGCGTGACTTTCTGCGCCGTGGCGGCCGAGCACGCGCTGGCCCAGCACGCGGCCCGGAATAACCCGGCGCTGGCCGAGTTCATCGCCGAGTGCAAGAAGGGCAGCGTGATCGAAGCCGACATGGCGACGATGGAAAAGAAGGGCATGCCCACCGGCCTGACCGTGACCCACCCGCTGACCGGCGAACAGGTGCCGGTCTGGGTCGGCAACTACGTGTTGATCACCTACGGCGACGGCGCCGTGATGGGCGTGCCGGGCCACGACGAGCGCGACTTCGCGTTCGCGAAAAAATACGACCTGCCGATCAAGCAGGTGGTGGCAGTACAAGGGCAGACCTTCTCGCTGGACGGCTGGCAGGAGTGGTATGGCGACAAGGAGCACGGCATCACGGTCAACTCCGGCAAGTACGACGGCCTGGACTACCCGGCCGCGGTGAACGCGGTGGCCGGCGACCTGGCGAACCTGGGCCTGGGCGACAAGAAGGTCACCTTCCGCCTGCGCGACTGGGGCATCTCGCGCCAGCGCTACTGGGGCACCCCGATCCCGATCATCCACTGCGACACCTGCGGCCCGGTACCGGTGCCCGAGCAGGACCTGCCGGTGGTGCTGCCCGAGGACTGCGTCCCGGACGGCAGCGGCAACCCTTTGACCAAGCACGAGGCCTTCCTCAAGTGCGACTGCCCCAAGTGCGGCAAGCCGGCGCGCCGCGAAACCGACACGATGGACACCTTCATCGACTCGTCGTGGTACTACATGCGCTATACCTCGCCTGGTTCGAACGACAAGATGGTCGACCCGGCGCGCAACGACTACTGGATGCCGATGGACCAGTACATCGGCGGCATCGAGCACGCTGTGCTGCACCTGCTGTACGCGCGCTTCTGGACCAAGGTCATGCGCGACTTCGGCCTGGTCAATTTCGACGAGCCGTTCGTCAACCTGCTCACCCAGGGCATGGTGCTCAACGAGACCTACTACCGCGAGGACGCATCGGGCAAGAAGACCTGGTTCAACCCGGAGGACGTGCACGTGTCGTTCGACGACAAGGGCCGCCCGGTCAGTGCCACGCTGGCATCCGACGGCCAGCCGGTGGCGCTGGGCGGCACCGAGAAGATGTCCAAGTCGAAGAACAACGGCATCGACCCGCAGGCCCAGATCGAACAGTACGGCGCCGATACGGCGCGCCTGTTCACGATGTTCGCCGCGCCGCCGGAACAGACCCTCGAGTGGTCCAGCAGCGGCGTGGAAGGCGCGAGCCGCTTCCTGCGCCGCGTGTGGGCCTACGCGTATTCGCAGCGCGAGCGGGTGGCTGCGGCGCTCGCGGGCCAGCAGGAAGGCACCCTCGATGAAGCGCACAAGACGCTGCGCCGCGAGGTGCATAAGCTCTTGCAGCAGGCCGACTACGACCTCAAGCGCATCCAGTACAACACCGTGGTCTCGGCATGCATGAAGATGCTCAACACGCTCGAATCGACCAAGCTGGAAGCGGGCGTCGCCGGCGACGCGGTGATCGCCGAAGGACTGTCGATCTTCCTGCGCCTGCTTAACCCGGTCGCGCCGCACATCACGCACGTGCTGTGGCAGGAGCTCGGTTACGGCGCCCGGTACGGCGACATTCTCGACGCGTCCTGGCCGGAAGTCGACCCGGCCGCGCTGGAGCAGGCCGAGATCGAGATGATGATCCAGGTGAACGGCAAGCTGCGTGGCTCGGTCAAGGTGGCCAAGGATGCCGACAAGGCCGCGATCGAGCAGGCCGCGCTGGCTTCGGAGGCGGCGCACAAGTTCGTCGAAGGCACGCCGAAGAAGGTCATCGTCGTGCCCGGCAAGCTGGTCAACATCGTGGTGTAAGCGATGCGCGCGCCCCGACCCTACCTGATGCGCGCGCTGCTGGCGCTGCTGCTGGCGGCGCTCGTCGCCGGCTGCGGCTTCCAGCTGCGCGGCACCGGCGGCACTTACAACATGCCGTTCCACCGCATCTTTGTCGGCATCCCGGACACTTCACCGCTCGGCAATGACCTCAAGCGCAACCTGCGCGGCGCGGACACCATCACCATCGTCGACAAGCCGGAGGAGTCCGATGCGCAGGTCCTGCTGGTGAGCGAAGCGCGCGGCCGCTCGATCCTGTCGCTTAACAGCCTGGGCCGGGCGCGCGAATACCTGCTGACCTACACGGTGGTGTTCCGGGTGCTCGACGGGAAGGGCGCGACGCTGCTCGGCCCGACCGAGATCGCCCTGCGCCGCAACCTGGCGTACGACGAGACCCAGGTGCTGGCCAAGGAAGCGGAAGCAAACCAGTTGTACCGCGACATGCAGGGCGACGCGGTGCAGCAGATGATCCGCCGGCTGGCCGCGCTCAAGCCACCGGCGCAAGGGTAAAGGATGATACTTCGGCCTGAGGCGCTCGAAGGCCAGCTGGCAAAGGGACTGGCGCCGCTGTACGTGATCACCAGCGACGAGCACCTGCTGGCGCTGGAGGCGGCGGACCGCATCCGGCGCGCCGCGCGCGCGGCCGGCTACACCGAGCGCGATGTCCTCTCGGTGGAGCGCGGCTTCAAGTGGGGCGAACTGCTGGCGGCGAACCAGGCCATGTCGCTGTTCGGCGACAAGAAGCTGATCGAGCTGCGCATCCCCGGCGGCAAGCCGGGCAAGGACGGCAGCGCCGCGCTGCAAAGCTACGCCAAGGACCTGTCGCCGGATACCCTGACCCTGATCACCCTGCCCAAGCTCGACTGGCAGACCGCCAAGTCGTCGTGGGTGGCGGCGCTGCAGCAGGCCGCAGTGTATGTCGAGATCCCGAACGTCGAGCGCGCGCAGCTGCCAAGCTGGATCGGCATGCGCTTATCAAGCCAGGGACAGAGCGCCGACCGCCAGAGCCTGGACTTCATCGCCGACCGGGTCGAGGGCAACCTGCTGGCTGCGCACCAGGAGATCCAGAAGCTGGGCCTGTTGTACGAGCCGGGCAAGCTCAGTTTCGAGCAGGTGCAGGACGCCGTGCTCAACGTGGCGCGCTACGACGTGTTCAAGCTGTCCGAAGCGATGCTGGCGGGCGACGCCGCGCGGCTCTCGCGCATGCTCGACGGCCTGAAGGGCGAGGGCGAGGCGCTGCCGCTGGTGTTGTGGGCCGTGTCCGAAGAAATCCGCACGCTGTTAAAATTAAAAGCAGGGATGGCGCAGGGACGCCCGCTTGGCGCGCTGATGAAGGAATACCGGATCTGGGGACCGCGCGAGCGGATGATGGACCCGGCGTTGCGGCGCGTTTCGCTGCCCGTGCTCGAACAGGCGCTGCAGGATGCGGCCCAGGTCGACAAGATGGTCAAGGGCCTGCGCGCGAAGCAGTTCGCCGGCGACGCGTGGGACGCCATGTTGCAGCTGGCGCTGAAGGTGGCGCGCTGACGAAACACCCGTCGTTCCCGCCACTGGCGGAAACGACTTCCCGCCTTCGCGGGAACGACGGGTGTAAAACGCCTCGGCACGCGAGGTGACCGAGCAGCCGCCTAACGCAATGCAAACCAAGCCGATTCGCTCGCTGCGATCGGCACAACGGACACCGACACGATGGACATCACCGAATACATGCACACCCTTGGCCGCCAGGCCCGGGCGGCGTCGCGCGCCATGGCCAGGGCCGACAGCGCCACCCGCAACCGTGCGCTGCACCTGATCGCCGACGCCATCGAGCGCGACTCATCGATCCTGCGCGCCGCCAACGAGCAGGACCTTGATGCAGCACGCGCCAGCGGCCTGGGTCCGGCCCTCGTCGACCGCCTCACGCTGTCCGAATCGGCGATCGCGACCATGGTCGACGGCCTGCGCCAGATCGCCGCGCTGCCCGACCCGATCGGCGAAATCTCGGACCTGAAATTTCGCCCGAGCGGCATCCAGGTGGGGAAAATGCGTGTGCCGCTGGGCGTAATCGGCATCATCTACGAGGCGCGTCCGAACGTGACGGTGGACGCGGCCGGCCTGTGCATCAAGAGCGGCAACGCCACCATCCTGCGCGGAGGGTCTGAAGCGATCAACTGCAACCGCGCGCTGGCCGCGTTGGTGGCCGAGGGCCTGGTCGGCGCCGGCCTGCCCGAACACGGGGTGCAGGTGGTCGAGACCACCGACCGCGCGGCGGTCGGCGCGTTGATCACCATGCCGCAATACGTGGACGTGATCGTCCCGCGCGGCGGCAAGGGCCTGATCGAACGCCTGATGCAGGAAGCGACGGTCCCGATGATCAAGCACCTGGACGGCATCTGCCACGTCTACATCGACGACAAGGCCGATGTCGAGAAGGCGCTGCGCATCGCGCTGAACGCCAAGACCCACCGCTACGGCACCTGCAACACGATGGAGACGCTGCTGGTCGCGCGCGACCTCGCGCCGCTCGTGCTGCCGCAGCTGGCGGAGATGTACGCGGCCAAGCAGGTCGAGCTGCGCGCCGACCCCGAGAGCCACCACATCCTGCAGGGCTATCCGTACCTGGTCGAGGCTGTTCCTGAAGACTGGAGCACGGAATACCTGGCCCCGATCCTGTCGGTCAAGGTGGTCGGCGGCCTGGATGAGGCGATCGACCACATCAACACGTATTCGTCCAGGCACACCGACGCGATCGTCACCGAGGACTACAGCGCCGCGCTGCGCTTCTTGCGCGAGGTCGATTCGGCGTCGGTCATGGTCAACGCCTCGACCCGCTTTGCCGACGGCTTCGAATACGGCCTGGGCGCCGAGATCGGCATCTCGAACGACAAGCTGCACGCGCGCGGGCCGGTGGGGCTGGAAGGCCTTACCTCGCTCAAGTACGTGGTGTTTGGCCACGGCGAAATTCGCAAATAAGAACGACACTAAGGACGCTAATGCTCTGGATTAAAGCCTTCCACATCGTTTTCATCACGTCCTGGTTCGCTGGCCTGTTCTACCTGCCGCGCATCTTTGTCAACCTGGCCCAGGAAACCAACGAAGCCGCGGCCCTGCGCCTGCTGGGCATGGCGCGCCGCCTGTACCGTTTCACGACCATGCTGGCCGTGCCCGCCGTGCTGCTGGGCCTGTGGTTGTGGCTCGGCTACGGCTTTCGCGGCGGCTGGCTGCATGCCAAGCTGGCGCTGGTGATTCTCGTGATCGGCTACCATCACGCTTGCGGATCGCTGCTGCGCAAGTTCGAGAACGGCGCCAACCGCCGCAGTCACACCTGGTACCGTTATTTCAACGAGGTTCCGGTGCTGCTGCTGCTGGCGATCGTGATCCTGGTGGTGGTCAAACCTTTCTGATTGCGAGCGATGAGTAAAGTCATCCAGTATTTCTTCGCACCCCAGTCGCCCTGGACCTACCTCGGCCACGACCGGCTCTTGACGCTGGCGCGCCAGTACGGCGCCCAGGTCGAGCCCAGGCCGTTCGACCTGGCCCGCGTGTTCGGCCTGACCGGCGGCCTGCCGCTCGCCAAGCGCCCGCCGGAACGCCAGGCCTACCGGCTGCAGGAACTGCGGCGCTGGTCAGACTTTCTCGGCCTGCGGATGAATGTGGAGCCGAAGTTCTTCCCGGTGGCGCCGGAGCTGGCCTCCAGGCTCATCATCGCCGCGCGCGACGCGGCCGGTGCCGACACGGCGCTGGCGCTGGCAGGTGCGATCATGCGCGCCGTGTGGGCGGAGGAGAAGAACATCGCCGACCCGGCCACGCTGTCGCAGCTGGCCGTCGAGAGCGGCCTGGATGCCCCCGCCGTGATGCAGGCGGCGCAGCAGCCCAAGGCCGAGGAGCAGTACCAGCGCAACACCGACGATGCGCTGGCGGCTGGCGTGTTCGGCGTGCCCTGGTACGTGGTCGACGGGCAGGGCTTCTGGGGCCAGGACCGGCTCGATTTCGTCGAACGCCATCTGCAGCAGCGGTAGGGGGCGCGGGGCCGCCGAGGACCTGTGCGCACGCGGTGCAAAGTGTGCCGAATGTCGTCATTGCCGTGAGCTATGATAGGGTGACCGCGTGCGCACAGGTGCGCACCCTACGGCCTGAGATCACACCTAGCGGTGGCATAGCCTTTTGATGCGACCTCCCGCTTATATCGCATGGCGCGGCCCGGCCGCGCCCTGCCCAGCTTTTTTTTAAACTAACGGACAAAGGGTACCCCTATGACCTCTTATTTCCTCCCGTGCCCGCGCGGCATGGAAGCCGCACTGGCCGAAGAACTTGGCGAGATCGCCCAGCAAAGCACTACCCTGAAGGTGCACAACCAGGTGCCGGGTGGCGTGCACTGCTCCGGTTCCCTGATCGACGCCTACCGCATCAACCTGCACTCGCGCATCGCCTCACGGGTGCTGATGCGCATGGCGCAGGCCAGCTACGCCAACGAGAACGACATCTACGACCTGGTGCTCGAACAGCCCTGGGAAGACTGGTTCGGTCCCGAGCACACCATCCGGGTCGACATCACGGCGGTCAAGTCGCCGCTCAAGAGCCTCGAGTTCACCACGCTTAAGATCAAGGACGCGGTGTGCGACCGCTTCCGCGACCAGTTCGGCCGCCGCCCTTCGGTCAACACGCGCGAGCCGGACATGCGCATCGTCGGCTTTCTCGACCAGCGCAACTTCACGATCTATCTCGACACCTCGGGCGAGGCGCTGTTCAAGCGCGGCTGGCGCCAGGAGACCGGCGACGCGCCGCTGCGCGAGAACCTGGCTGCGGGCCTGCTGCGCGTGTCCGGCTGGCGCCCCGGCACGCCGCTGTTCGACCCCATGTGCGGCTCCGGCACGATTTTGATCGAGGCCGCGCAGATGGTGCAGGGCATTCCTCCGGGCGCGCGCCGCCGCTTCGCGTTCGAGAAGTTCCGCGACTTCGACCGTCAGGCCTGGCAGGACATCAAGGCCGAGATCAAGCCCAATGCGCTGCCGTTTGATCCGACCCTCTTCGGTTCCGACATTTCGGGCGACATGATCGCGATGACGCGCCATAACATGAAGATGGCCGGCGTCCTGTTCGATGTCCCGCTCAAGCAGATCGAGGCGCAGGCGGTCAAGCCACCGGTCGAGCAGTCCGGCATTTTGCTGACCAATCCGCCGTACGGCGAACGGATCGGCGTGCGCGGCGATTCCACCATTGCGCGCGATGAGATGGCGGTGCAGTTCTACCAGGCGCTGGGCACCACGCTCAAGCAGCGCTTCGCCGGCTGGACCGTGTACCTGTTCACGGCGGACCTGTCGCTGCCCAAGCTCTTGCGCCTGAAGGAGTCGCGCAAGACCCCATTTTTCAACGGCGCGCTCGAATGCCGCCTGTTCCGCTTCGACATGGTGGCCGGCTACAACCGGCGCGAGGAAGCCAAACCCAAACAAGACCAGTAATTCATGCTGCCCACCGAACCTTCGAACATACCAAAAGATCCTGTCACTCCCGTCCCGCTGCCCGCGCCGCACCGGGTCACCATGCTATCTGCCGGCGGGCTGGCCGCGCTGCTGGCCTCGCTGGCGATGCTCGGGCCGTTCTCGGTCGACGCCTACCTGCCGGCCTTCCCGCACATCCAGGCCGACCTGGCGGCGTCAAGCATCGAGGTCCAGCAGACCCTGACCGCCTACATGCTGGCGTTCGCCGTGATGTCGCTGTGGCACGGCGCGATGTCGGACGCCTTCGGGCGCCGCAACGTGGTGCTGGTCGCCCTGATCGTGTTCGCGGTGGGCACCTTCGGCTGCGCTGCCTCGCATTCGGTGCACTACCTCTGGGTATTCCGCATCATGCAGGGCGTCTCGGCCGGCGCAGGCGTGGTGGTCGGGCGCGCGATCATCCGCGACCTGTACTCCAACGCGCCGGCCGCGCGCCTGCTGTCGATGGTGACGATGATCTTCTCTATCGCACCTGCGATCGCGCCGGTGCTGGGCGGGATGATCGTGGTCTGGTTCGACTGGCGCGCGATCTTCCTGGCGCTGCTCGCGTTCACCCTGGTGCTGTGGTACGTGTGCTGGCAGCACCTGCCCGAAACCATGCCGGCATCGCAGCGCCAGCCCTTCAATCCACGCTTCCTGGCACAGAGCTACTGGTCCATCTTCAGTTCCTTCCTGTTCCAGATGAAGTCGGCCGTGGTCGCGCTGAACTTCGGCGGCATGTTCCTGTTCATCGCCGGCGCACCGGTGCTGCTGCCGCAGCACCTGCACCTGGGGCCATCGCAGTTCGCCTGGCTGTTCGTGCCCGCGGTGGCCGGCATCTTCCTGGGCGCGCTGGTGGCCAACCGGATGGCGGGGAAGATGAGCTTCGCGCGCCAGATCGGCATCGGCTACGGCCTCATGCTGGCCGCGGTCACCGCCAGCGTGACGTATCACGCGGTGCTGCCGCCGGCGCTGCCGTGGACCGTGCTGCCGATGTTCTTCTATAACTTCGGCAGCTCGATCATCAACCCCAGCGCCACCTTGCTCACCCTCGACCTGTTCCCGCACATCCGCGGCACGGTCGCGTCCTGCCAGTCGTTCATGACCACGCTGATGGGGGCGCTGGTGGCGGGCCTGATCGCGCCGGCCCTGACCCATTCGGTGCTCGCGATGGCGCTCGGCCAGGCGGCCTTTGCGCTGGCTTCGCTGGCCTGCTGGCTCACTTCGCGCCATTACCGGCGCAGGCAGGCGCGCTACGGGAGCTAAGGCGACCACCATGTTTGTTGCATATGTGACCGGAAAATCGTGGAAAACAAGAAACTTTTTTCGGAAACTATTCTTCCTGAACAGCAATTTCGTGTATATATGCTAAGATAAGCGGATAAAAATTCGAATTGGGCGGGAAAATCCCGTTTATTCACAGGCACGGAACAAGAAAAAGTCGTGGCGGCTCGTTGCGCAAGCGCCACGGGGAGACAACCATCCTTCGGCGGCACTGCTTGAGATAATGCATCAACCAGACCAGGACATACGCAATCGCTTGCTGATCGCCCGCCTGCCGGCCATGCCGCAGATTCTCGTGAAGCTGCTGGGGCACCTTCAGGCCGACGACCTGGGCATGCAGGAGCTGGCCGCCCTGATCGCCAAGGACGCCGGCATCACCGGCAAGATCCTCACGGTGGCCAACAGCTCGGCCTATCACCGGGGCGCGCGCAGCGTCAACCTGGAACAGTCGCTGGTGGCGCTGGGCACGGACATGATCAAGACGCTGGTCATCAGCGACTCGGTGTTCCAGACCTTTAACAGCTTTCCCCACTCCGGCAGCACCGACCTGCGCGCGTTCTGGAAAAATTCGCTGTCGGCCGCCGTGATCGCGCGCGAGCTGGCGCGGCGCATGGACTATCCGCAGCTGGAGGAAGCCTACCTGGCCGGCCTGCTGCACAACGTCGGGCGGCTGGCGCTCCTGGCCGCCGCGCCCAAGGAATACGCCTTCAACTTCACCGCGCGTGACGACGAGGACCTGTGCGCGGTCGAGCAGCGCACGCTGCAGATCACCCACGCCGAGGCCGGCGCCTGGCTGATCGAGCGCTGGCAGCTCGATTCGTTCCTGGCCGATGCGGTGCTGTACCACCACGAGCCGGGCGAGCGGCTGGAAGCGAGCCATCCCCTGATCCGCATCGTGCGCCTGGCGCACCTGCTGTCGGCCCATCCGGATGACGACGCGACGCTGGACGAGGGCGCTGCGCTGTGCGGCATCGATCCGGGCGACCTGATTGAACTTGTCAAAGCCGCCGCGCGCCAGGTCGAGACCGCGGCCGCGCACCTGGGCATCGACTTGTCCGGGGCCGACCAGATTCCGGCCCCGCCCGCGTCCGCCCCGCCGGTCCTGGACCCGGTGCAGCAGAAGCTGTCCGAGGAGGTGCGCAACCTGGTGCTGGTGTCCGAAATCGGCCAGACCCTGGCGCGCCAGCAGGGCGAGTCCGGCATCCTGGAAGCGATGACGCGCTCGGCGCGCATCCTGTTCGACTTCGACAATACCCTGGTGCTGCTCGAGAACCCGACCGGCCAGGCGCTGATCGGCGCGCCCACCGGCGGCGCCCAGCGCATCGCCGAATTCTCGATCCCGCTGGCCCGGGGCGGCGCGATCGCGCAAAGCGCGCTCGAGCGGCGCCTGGCGTTCGTGGCGCGCGACGGCGCGCCGATCGGCCTGGCCGAAGAGCAGCTGCTGCGCATGCTCGGCACCGAGTCGCTGGTGTGCGTGCCGCTGGTGGCCGGCGCGCGCTGCCTGGGGGTGATGATCGGCGGCGTCGCGGCCTGCCAGGTCGCCGCCGTGCAAAAGCGCGAGCGCTTCCTGCAGTCGTTCGGCGCGCAGGCCGCGCAGGCGCTGGAGACCGCGCTGTCCGAGCGCGGCCACGCGCGGCGCCAGCTGGCCCAGGTGGCCGAGGAATACCGCCAGGCGTCGCGGCGCGTGGTGCACGAGGTGAACAACCCGCTCTCGATCATCAAGAACTACCTGTCGGTCCTGGACAGCAAGCTGGCGCGCCAGGAGCCGGTCAGCGGCGAAATGGCGATCCTGAACGAGGAGATCGACCGCGTCGGCCAGTTGGTGGGCAGCCTGGCCGACCTGCAGCCGGCCGATGCCGGGCCGCGCCCGACCGACGTGGCCAAGGTGGCGGCCGAGGTGGTACACCTGTTCCGCGCCACCGACTTCGTGCCGCCGATGGTCGAGATCGTGCTGTCGATGCCGGACGAAGCCGCGCGCATCGAAGGCGACGCCGACATCCTCAAGCAAATCCTGGTCAACCTGGTCAAGAACGCGATCGAAGCGTTGTTTGATTCCGGCGGGCGGATCGAGATCGCCAGCCGCGGCCACGTCAACCGCGAACGCAAGCTGTACCTGGAACTGGTGGTGTCCGACACCGGCCCCGGCTTGTCCAGCGAAGTGCTGGCCAACCTGTTCTCGGCGGTGAAGAGCACCAAGGACGGCGCCCACCACGGGCTGGGGCTGTCGATCGTGCACAGCCTGGTCAAGAAGCTGCACGGGGACATCGCCTGCCGCAGCGGCAAGACCGGCACCTCGTTTGAAATTCTGCTGCCGGCATGGGCCGGCACCACCAACGCGCCCGCCCTGCCGGCGCGCGCGCTGGGCTGATGTAAAAGGTAATAATGATCGCGAACTCCGCCAATGCCTTGCAAGCTGTCCTTTCCGGCGAAAGCGCACCATTGCTCCTCGATCCCGACGCCCAGCCACGCCTGCTCCTGGTGGACGACGAGCCGCGCCTGCTCTCGTCGCTGCATGAGCTGCTGCAGGACCGCGGCTACCAGCTGGTGACCGCCGCCAGCGGCAGCGAGGCGCTGGCCCAGCTGTCCAAACTGCGCTTCGACCTGGTGCTGCTCGACCTGCGCCTGCCCGACATCGGCGGCCACGAGATCATGGACTTCATCAACGAGAAGGGCATTGATGCCGAGGTGATCGTGATGAGCGGCGAGGTCGGGATCGACGCCGCGATCGGGGCCTTGAAGCGCGGCGCCTACGACTACCTGAGGAAGCCCTACAGCCGCGAGGAGCTGCTGCAGACGGTGGCCAATGCGCTCAAGCAGCGCCGCCTGGCGCAGGCCAACCGCCGCATCGCGACCCAGCTCGAGAACTCGGAAAAGATGTACCGCTACCTGGTCGACAGTAGTCCGGACATCATCTACACCCTGAACCACGAGGGCAAGTTCACGTTCGTGAACGACCGCGCCTACCAGCTGCTCGGCTTCACCCGCGAGGAGCTGATCGGCAAGCACTACTCGATCCTGGTGCACGAGGAAGACCTGGAGCGCGCGCGCTACGTGTTCAACGAGCGCCGCGTCGACGAGCGCGCCAGCCGCAACGTCGAGCTGCGCCTGAAGTGCCACCAGGGCCACAACCAGGACCGCACCTTCAGCAACACCGTGATGACGATCTCGCTGAACTCGATCGGCATGCACGTGCCCGACGCCGAGGTCAAGAAGCTCGAGTTCTTCGGCACCTACGGCGTGGCGCGCGACATCACCGACAGGAAGCGCGCCGAGGAGGTGATCTCCTACCAGGCCTACCACGACATCCTGACCGACCTGCCCAACCGGATCCTGTTCAAGGACCGGCTTGGCCTGGCCGTGATCCAGGCCAAGCGCAAGCAGAGCGAACTGGCGGTCATGTTCATCGACCTGGACCGCTTCAAGCTGGTCAACGACACGCTCGGCCACGTCAAGGGCGACGAGCTGCTGCAGCAGGTGGCGGTGCGCCTGAAGTCCTGCCTGCGCCGCGGCGACACCCTGGCGCGCCAGGGCGGCGACGAATTCACGATCGTGCTGCCCGAACTGCGCGACCGCGACGACGCGCGCCTCATCGCCGACAAGTTCCTCGAGTGCCTGCAGGCGCCGTTCGACCTGGACGGCCACTCCGTGCACATCTCGGCCTCGATCGGCATCGCGATCTATCCGGGTGACGGCGAATCGATCGACGAGCTGCTGCGCCACGCCGACATCGCCATGTACCAGGTCAAGGCGCAGGGGAAGAACGGCCACAGCTTCTACCACAACTCGATGCTCGACGTATCGCACCAGAAGGTGGTGCTCGAGCAGGCGCTGCGCCGCGCGCTCGAGCAGGGCGAGCTGGAGATGTACTACCAGCCGCAGGTGGACGTGATCACCGGCCGCATCGTCGGCGCCGAGGGCCTGATGCGCTGGAACCACCCGCAGCGTGGCCTGCTGTCGGCCGGCGAGTTCCTGCCGTTCGCCGAGGAGAGCGGGCTGATGCTGCCGATCTCGGACTGGATGATCGGCGCCCTGTGCCGCGATATGCTGCAGTGGAACATGGCCGGCGGCCAGCCGATCCGGCTGTCGCTGAACCTCTCGCCCCAGTACCTGGACCGCGGCGACTTCTTCGAGAAGATGCGCGGCTCGCTGGTGCGCTACGGGATCTCGCCCAGCCAGATCGAGGTCGAGATCACCGAGAACATCTGCATCCGCAACCCGCAGTACGCGATCGAGCAGCTCAACAAGCTGTGCCAGCTCGGGGTGTCGGTCGCGATCGACGACTTCGGCACCGGCTACTCGTCGCTGGCCTACCTGCACCGGTTCCCGATCCACACCATCAAGGTCGACCAGTCGTTCGTCAAGGAGATCCACGACGAGCACGGGCACTACCCGGTGATCCTGGCGATCATCTCGATCGCGCGCGGGCTGGGCCTGCACCTGATCGCGGAAGGCGTGGAGACCGAGGTGCAGGCGCGCTACCTGAAGGCCAACGGCTGCCTGACCATGCAGGGCTACCTGTATTACCGGCCAATTTCGCTGACGGCTTTCCTGGACGTGCTGCGCGGCCAGGGCCCCGCCACCGGCGTGCAGGCGCCGCGCGCGCACCTGGCCTAACATCGCGCCCATGCAGAACGCGGCCCTTGCCCCGAACCAGGACGACCGCCACACGGCCGAGTTCCTGCGCGTAAAGGCGCTGGCCGAGCGCGGCGTGGCCAACGCCCAGCACAGCCTGGGCTTCATGTACGTCAACGGCCAGGGCGTGCCGCAGAATTACGAGCTGGCCGTTGCCTGGTACCGGATGGCCGCCAGCGCCGGACTGGAACAGGCCCAGTACAACCTGGGCGTGATGTACCAGAAGGGCCAGGGCGTGCCGCAGGACTTCGAGCAGGCGCGCTACTGGTACGAGCGCGCCGCCGAGCAGGGCTACGCGCCGGCCCAGTACAACCTCGGCTGGCTGTACGCCAAGGGCCAAGGCAGCGCCGCCGACACCCAGCGCGCGATGCACTGGTTCAGCAAGGCGGCCGAGCAGGGCGACCCCGGCGCCCAGCACAACCTGGGCATGATGTACGAGGGCGGCAAAGGCGTGCCGCAGGACCAGCAGCAGGCGATCGCCTGGTACCTGCGCGCGGCCGAACAGGGCTACGCGCGCTCGCAGTTCAACCTCGGCCTGCGCTACGACAGCGGGCAGGGCGTGCCGCGCGACCCCGGCATGGCGCTCTCCTGGCTGCGCAAGGCGGCCGAGCAGGGCTACGCGCCGGCCCAGTTCAACCTCGGCCTGCGCTACGACAAAGGGCAGGACCTGCCGCAGGACAGCGAAAAGGCGATCCTGTGGTACACCCGCGCCGGCGAGCAGGGGCACGCCAGCTCCCAGTTCAACCTCGGCCTGATCTACGACAGCGGCCACGGCGTGCCGCGCGACGAGGAGCGCGCGCTGGCCTGGTTCCGCAAGGCCGCCGAGCAGGGCCACGCCGGCGCCCAGGACAACATCGGCCTGCGCTACGAGCACGGGCAGGGCGTGGCGCAGGATTACGAAGTGGCCGCGCACTGGTACCGCAAGGCGGCCGTGCAAGGCTTCGCCGGTGCCCAGTACCACCTGGGCCAGCTCTGCGACGCGGGCAATGGCGTTGCCCGCGACCCGGCCGAAGCGCTCGACTGGTACCGCCAGGCGGCCGAGCAGGGCCACCTGCGCGCCCAGTTCGACCTGGCGCTGCGCTATGAAAACGGGATCGGCGTGGCGCAGGACCTGCCGCGCGCGCTGGCCTGGTACCGGTGCGCCGCCGACCAGGACTACGCGCCGGCCCAGTACATGGTGGGCCAGCTGATCGACCGCATCGAGGACGATCCGGGCAGCGCGGCGGAAGCGTGCGCCTGGTACCGCCGGGCGGCCGAGCAGGGCCACGCGCTGGCCCAGTTCGAATACGGCCTGCGCCACGACAGCGGCAACGGCGTCGAGCGCGACTACGAGGCCGCGCACTTCTGGTACCTGTGCGCGGCGCGCCAGGGCCACGCGCGCGCCCGGTTCAACCTGGGCGTGATGTACGCCAGCGGCCAGGGCGTGGCGCGCGACCAGGTCGAGGCCTACGCCTGGCTGCAGCGGGCGGCGCACGGCGGGGTCGCGGCCGCCACCGCTTACGTGCGGCGCCTGGCCACCCGCATGGAACCGGCGCTGCTGGCGCAGGCACAGGCCTACCTGCGCGCGTGCGAAACGGCACAGCTGGCGCAAGTCTAATCAAACGCGCTGCCGCAAAGCGTGCGGCCTTGACGCCGCGCGCTGCGCTATACTGTACAAAAATACAGTATCCGCGCCAGCATGGAACTTCCCGACAAGCTCCCCATTCCGGCCGGCCACGCGGCGTGCCACCCGCCGTGGCCGCGGGCAGCATGAACCCGGTCGATGCCGCCCGCGCTGGCTGCGCGCTGGCGGTGGAGAACTTCGCCCAATGGCGCGAGGCGGCGCGCGAACTGCTGGCCCACGGGGTGCCCCCGGAAGCGGTCACGTGGGAGGCGCCGGACGGCGGCCTGTTCCAGTGTGCGCCAGCCACAGGCGCGCCGTCGCATAATGCAGCCATCCCATTGGAGGAACCGAAACCGGCACCGCACCTGCCGCGCGCCCTGATGGACATGCTGCAGACCGCAGCCTGCTGCCGCGTGCCGGAGCGCTGGGCGCTGCTGTACCGCGTCGTGTGGCGCTGGCAGCAAGGCGAGCACGCGGTGCAGTCGGCGCACGATCCAGACGGCGCGCGGCTGCACGCGATGGTCAAGGCGGTGCACCGCGAGGAGCACGACATGCATGCCAACATCCGATTCCGCGAGCGCCCGGCCGAGGCCGGACCGCCGCGCTTTGTCGCCTGGTTCGAGCCGCGCCACGACGTGCTGCCGCAGGTGGCGCAGCACTTCGTCAGCCGCATGGGCAAGGTAAGCTGGATGATCGCCACGCCCGGCGCCAGCGTGCTGTGGGACGGCGCCACCTTGCACAACTGCGGCCCGCTGATGGACGGCTGCGCCGGCCTGGACGGCGACGCCCCCGCCCTGTGGCTGGCCTACTACCGCAGCCTGTTCGACCGGCCCCGCGTGCATGCGCCGCTGCTGTGCAGCCATGTCCCGGGGCGCTGGACGGGCCTGCCGCACGGCGCGCCGCTGCCGCCGGCCCGGGCCGCGCCCGAAAAGAAGCGTGGCACGACCCCGATCAAGCCGGTGGACGCGGAGCCGGAGCGCAACCCCGCGACCCTGGCCGAATGCCGCCGCTGCGACCTGTGGCAGCACGCGACCCAGGCGGTCGGTGGCGAGGGACCGAAGCGGGCGCAGATCATGCTGGTCGGCGAACAGCCGGGCGACCAGGAAGACCTGGCCGGCAAGCCGTTCGTCGGCCCGGCCGGCAAGCTGCTCGACCGCGTGTGCGAGGCGGCGGGCGTGGACCGCGCCAAGCTGTACGTGACCAACGCGGTCAAGCACTTCAAGTGGGAGCCGCGCGGCAAGCGCCGCATGCACAAAACGCCGGCCCAGCGCGAGATCGAAGCCTGCAGCTACTGGCTGGAGCAGGAACTGGCCCGGGAAAAGCCGAGCGTGGTCGTGGCGATGGGCACGACCGCGCTCAAGGCGCTGCTCGACACCAGCCACGTGACGCTCAAGGACACGCTGGGCCGCCCGATCCGGCACGGGGGGCGCTGGATCGTGACGATCTACCACCCGTCGTACGCGCTGCGGGTGCCGGACGAGGCCGCGCGGCATGAGGCGTTCAAGGTGATGGTCGACGGCATGAAGCTGGCGCGCGAGCTTCTGAACCGCCCGCCGGAGGAGCCGCCCGCGTAAGCACACGTAGGGGGCGCGGGGCCGCCGAGGACCTGTGCGCACGCGGTCACCGTATGCTGACTTGCGGCTGCTGATCGGAAACGCTGCTTTTGCGAACCGCGTGCGCACAGGTGCACACCCTACAAACGCACCGCAATCAGCACCAGGCTGACAGCGGCGCAGAGGAGTAGCTCATGGAATACTCCTTCACCCTGACATACCAGCTCGCCGACGATGACCGCGACCCGAATGCGCTGGTCGAGCGTCTGGGCGAACCCGGCTGCGACGATGCCTTGGTCGGTATCGGACAGCCGGGACGGCTGGCGCTGGAATTCACCCGCGAAGCTAACAATGCAGAAGCGGCTGTGCGCAGTGCTCTGGCAGACGTGCGGCGCGCCGTGCTCGGCCGAGGTGTCACCCGGCTTGGCGGGGTGATGTGGCGCGGGTGGGCCTTGCAGGAGGTGACTTGCGTCGAGGGATTGGTCTCATTTTTCATCACAGCAGCCAGACTGCAACGTTGTCAACAGTCTGCAAAGTCGCGTAAAATGCGGCAGCACGCGGGTGTAGCTCAATGGTAGAGCAGAAGCTTCCCAAGCTTACGACGAGGGTTCGATTCCCTTCACCCGCTCCACTTCCAGAAATCCGGGCCTGTCCAACGCCGACTCAGGTCTGCTCGAGAATCGTATCGAGCAGAATGTCCAACGGAAACGTCGATCGATTGCCAAGATCGTCCGCGTGCTCCGCGAGAAACCCATCAGCGCTACGCCGTCCCTCTTCGTGCAGCATGCGCAGAAAGTCCCATTCCGCATTCAGCTTCGACGAAGCCCCAAACTCGATCAGGCGGGGACTTGAGATGCGGTGCAGCCGCGTATCGGCCCATTGATCGATCCAGCCTGGATGTGGGCGCGGCTCTTCCTCCGCCAGCATGCGGCGCAGCATGGCGACTACGCGCAATTCTTTTTTGAGGCTCGAATTGAATGAGATCTCGTTCATGCGGTTCAGAATGTCATGTGCCGAGCGCGGGATGCCCGGCCGATCAATCGGATTGATCTGCACCAGCAGTATGTCGCGCGCCTCGCTCTCGCGGATAACCGGTGTCAGGAGCGGATTACCGGAAAAACCACCGTCCCAGTATCCTTCCCCATCGATCTCAACGGTTTGATGCATCAGCGGCAAACACGCGGAAGCGAGCAGGGCATCCGCGCTGATCTCTGCATTGCGAAAGACCCGCGGCAGCCCGGTTCTGACATTGGTCGCTGTAATGAACAGCTTGACCGGCGCTTGCCTCAATTGCCCGAAGTCGATGCTGTCCTCGAGAATGGCGCGCAGCGGGTTGATGTTCGATGGATTGACCTGATACGGCGAGAATACCCGGCTGAGCAAATCAAACATGAAGTAGCCTGGCGACTGACTGAGCGACCAGTTCCCCGTCAGAACGTCAAATGGCGTCCGCCGGATCGGGCTGTAACGCGCACCATGACTCACGCGTTGCCAGAATTGTCCCAGCGCTGCCTTCGCACCGGTTCGGCCATCCCGCAGATACCCGTCGGCAAGCACAGCCGCATTCATGGCGCCCGCCGACGTTCCTGTAATGCTGTCGATGGAAAGCCAGTCCTCGTCGAGCAGCCGGTCGAGCACGCCCCAGGTGAACGCGCCGTGCGAACCACCGCCCTGCAGGGCCAGATTGATGCGAAGCGCCCGGCTGCTTTGTCCTCGTCCATTGCCCATGTCTTCTACCTTCAACGTTTCTGCGGCGAAGCTGCACCGCAATCAAACATCACTTTGACTCAGACCTGACATCGGAACCGCTGAGCGAGAAGACACCAACATCTGCGACTCGTTCACGGTCCTATAATAATCCCAGACCCCAGGCCTGCTGTGCGCAGCCTGTGCGCATCGGAAATGGCGCCTGCCAAGCCATTGTTTCACCTCTTGAAGCACGTGATCCCTTCAGGTCGACAACGGTATAGAGGATCAGCAATGACGTATGGCGGTCCCCTCGATCCCATGACGGCAGCGTTCGGACTGGCAGGCATGATCGCCAGCCTCGCCCTGCTGATCTGGCTCGCGTACCGCGGCTGGAGCGTGCTGCTGCTCGCACCGCTGGCTGCGATGCTGGCGGCGGCCATCTCCGGCGAGCCGGTCATGGCGCACTGGACGCAAACGTTCATGAGTGCGGCCGCACGCTTTCTGGCACAGTTCTTCCCGTTGTTCCTGCTTGGCGCCCTGTTCGGCAAATTGATGGCGGACAGTGGCTCGGTTCAGGTCATCGCCGATTTTATGACCCGGCGCTTCGGCCCCAGCCGGGCCATCCTGGCCACCGTCGTCTGCGGCGCGCTGGTGACATACGGCGGGGTCAGCTTGTTCGTGGCCTTCTTCGTTCTGGTTCCCATGGCGGAAAAGCTCTTCCAGGCGAGTAACCTGCCGCGCCGCCTGTTGCCGGCGACCATTGCGCTTGGCACGTCCACATTCACGATGTCGGCGCTGCCAGGAACGCCCGCCATTCAGAATGCCATCCCCATGCCTTTTTTCGGCACCACGCCGTTCGCTGCGCCGGGCCTTGGCATCATCGCCAGCGTGGTGATGGTGGTTTTTGGGTTGTGGTGGTTGAAGAGGCAGGAACGCCGTGCAAGAACGCTTGGCGAGGGCTACTCGGTTCATCCGCCCATGCCGCCGGTGGACAAGACGCTGGTTCGCGAACGCGCAACGGTTTCGCAAAGCTTCGACCCCGAGGAGATCGATCATGGCGGGGCAGCGAACGCCTTGCCCTCGGTTGCCGTCGCCGTTGCCCCACTGTTGCTCGTGGTCGTCGGAAATTTTGTCATGAACGTGTTGGTGCTGCCACGGATCGACGTCCGCTATCTGGCCGAGGAGCGCTGGGGCGGCACCTCGCTCGAGGCGGTGCGCGGGGTCTGGGGCGTCAGCGTCGCGCTGGCGGTGGCCATCGTCGCGTTGATTGCGTTGAACCGTTCGCGCTTCGCTACGCTGCGCGAAAGCGCCGATGCTGGCGCGAACGCCGCTGTGCTGCCTATCCTGAGCGTGTGCAGTCTGGTGGGCTACGGCGCCGTGATTGCCGCGCTGCCCGGCTTTGCGCTGGTGCGCACCTGGCTGCTCGGGCTGGGCGGCGGGCCGCTGGTCTCGCTGGCGATCGCCACCAATCTGCTCGCTGCCCTGACCGGCTCGGCCTCGGGCGGCATGACGATCGCGCTGGACGCCCTCGGAAGTTACTATCTGAACCTGGCAATCCAGCACCACATTGATCCGGCGCTGCTGCATCGCGTTGCAGTGATGTCGTCTGGTTCGCTCGATAGCCTGCCGCACAATGGGGCGGTCGTCACGCTACTGGCCGTCTGTGGCAGTACCCATCGCGACAGTTACGGTGACATCGTGATGGTGGGAATCCTCGGCGCGCTGCTCGCGCTGGTGGTGGTCATCGTGCTCGGTTCGCTCTTTGGCTCATTTTGACGGCGAAACGTTGGAACATGGTTTGCGCTCAGTTGTCTTTAGCATGAGGGCGCTGCGTCTGGCAGATTCGGGCCGTGCCGGCTTCGTGTTCGTCTCTATGGAGCGTTTCCAGCATGAACGTCCAGTCAAGGCTGGCCCGATCGGTGCGGATCGTTGTGATCGTGCTTGTCGTGCTCATCGTCGCCCTGTTTGCGTTGCGCGCTTTCGTTGCGCAAAGGGGACCTTCGCTTCAACTCTGGCACACCTTCGTGCCCAAAGAACTCAGTGCCGAGCAGATCGACCGGGCCGACTGGAACACTTATATCAAGCACGAGAATGCTTTGTTCGATCAGGTCAGGGTGCAGGTCAGCGACCGGCTGCCGCCCGCCGCGCGTATACCTTCCAATCGGTATTTCGAGGGTAGCCCGATCTACCCCGGGCACTTCGAGCACGACTGGAACCGTTCCTACCTGTTGCGGCCAGCCGGCCAGCCCATCGGCGCGGTGGTCCTGCTGCATGGCCTGACGGACTCGCCGTACAGCCTGCGGCACATTGCACAGCGGTATGTGGCTGACGGGTTCGTGGCTGTCGGCATTCGCCTGCCGGGGCATGGCACGGTGCCGGCTGGCCTGTCAAACGTCAACTGGGAAAGCTGGATGGCGGCGACACGGCTCGCGGTGCGCGAAGCCAGGCGCCAGGCTGGCCCCGGCCGCCCGATTCACCTGGTCGGATTTTCCAATGGCGGTGCGCTCGCGATGAAATACGCGCTCGACAGCCTGGAAGACCCCCATCTCGATCATCCGGCGCACCTCATCCTGATTTCGCCGATGATCGGCGTAACCCGCTTTGCGCGATTCGCGGGCCTGGCCGCGCTTCCGGCACTGCTGCCGCCGTTTGAGAAGGCATCCTGGCTTGGCATCGTCCCTGAATTCAATCCGTTCAAGTACAACTCGTTCCCGGTCAATGGAGCGCGCCAATCCCACCGGCTGACCAAGGCGTTGCAGGAGCAGTTGGCGCGGCTCGCGCGCGAGCGCAAGCTGGACGATCTGGCGCCCGTACTGACCTTTCAATCGGTGATCGACTTCACGGTCAGCACCCAGGCCATCATCCAGAGGCTCTACGCTAACTTGCCAGCCAACGGAAATGAACTGGTGCTGTTCGACGTGAACCGGCGCGCGAAACTTGGGCCGCTGATCGATCCGGCGTCATCACAGGCGCTGGCCAGGCTATTGCCGACGCTGTCCGTGAATTACCGGCTGACGATGGTTGGCAACGAACTTACTGGACCTGATGAAGTGATTGTGCGTGTTATTGAGCCTGGAACCACGGAGCAGAAAACGAGCGCGCTCGGATTGAAATATCCGCCCCAGGTATTTTCGCTGTCGCACGTGGCGATTCCTTTTCCACTGGACGATGAGCTGTACGGCATACAGCCCCCAGATACGGGCAATCCCCGATACGGCGTGTCGCTTGGCGCATTGGCGCCGCGTGGCGAGCGGGGCGCATTGATGGTCAGCCTCGACTCGGTGTTCCGCATTTCATCAAATCCATTCTTCCCATATCTGCTTGCCCGCATCGACGAGGTGATTACCGAGCCTGCCCGTGCGGCCAACTTCCCATCCGGTGGTGAGCGGCATTCGGTCAAGGCACCAGCCCAGGCCAAGGATCCCGGTTTCGACGACATGGAACGAAAGGCGTTGGACATCGAGCAGGATCCCGAGTTGATTCCGTAATCGGCTCAGCGGGTAACATAGAGTTAATTTTCTTTTGTGCCGATCTGGTAAAGTCCTGCTTACGTTATTGAAAGATCGAGCAATAAATGAAGGATACTGATCGTTTCCTGCACATCGTTTGTCCCCGCCAGATGCGATGGAACCCACTCTTTCTGGCCGGTTGTACGATTTTTGTCCTCAGTGTTGCCTTGCGCCGCAACCCGGGGCTGCTCCTGAGCTTTTCTTCCGTGGTCATGGCAGTGTTCTTACTCATCGCTCTCACGATCATCTATCGGAATGTCGTGTTTCGCGACGAGCTGGTTTTGGTGAAGGAGGGGGCGACCGAGTGGCCGAAGTCATCGTTTTCGCTGCGCTGCGAAGACATCATTGCGGTTCGCGAGCGCCCGGCTTCCGCGTCAATGTTAGGCCCGTTCAGCGCGGAGGCCAAAAAAGAGTTCTTGGGGTTTGGCGAAGGTAACCTGCTGATCGAAACAAGATTTGGGACTTACCCGTTCGGCGTCGGATTGACGCCCGCAGGCGTGGTCGCCACCATTCAAAAAATTGAAGCGTTCCGCCATTCATGACTGGGCCCAGGCGGTCAGATCCCCGCATACCATTCATACCCCAGGTCTTCCCAATACCCGCCGTTGCCGCCGCGGATAGTGTCCAGCCGTTCCACCAGCTCAATCCGCATCAGGTACTTCGCATGCTTGTAGCCGAGCTGCCGCTCGACCCGTAGCCGCAGCGGCGCGCCGTTCTTGACTGGCAAAGGCTCGTCGTTGAGCGCGTAGGCCAGGATCGTCTGCGGGTGGCGCGCCTCGGTCAGGTCGATGCTTTCGTAATAGGTCGATCCCGGCGCTTGCAGGTCCGAGCCGTCCATGGGATCGGCGCAATGGAACACCACGTAGCGCGCCATCGGCAGTGGCTGTACCCGGGCCAGCACGTGCGAGAGCGGCACGCCCGTCCACTTGCCGATCACGCTCCAGCCCTCGACGCAGTCGTGCCGGGTGATTTGTGTGCGGGAAGGCATCGCATGCAGGTCGGCCAGGCTGAATTCGGCAGGAGCCGCCACCAGTCCGCCAACCCCTAGCTGCCAGCGGCGAAACCCGCCGGCCAGCAATTGCCGGTATAGATGGCTGTCGGGCATCGCGGTGCCGTTGCTGCGGAACTCGTCCGCAATGTCGTCTTCCGTGAATTCCTGCGCCATCGCATTGCGGCCGGTCAGTAGCGCCTGGGTGTCGCGGCTCAGGTACTGGGCGCGGCGCAGCATCCGGCCGAACGATTCGTTCGCGGCCAGGCGATCACAGCCGGCCAGCAGCCCCGCGGCGCCGCCCAACGCCAACCGCAGGAAGCGCCGGCGCGAGGGCTGGATCACGGCAAGTTCTCCTGCCGCTCGTCCGCCGGCAAGCGGTAATAACCGGTGATCATCGACCGCAGGTTGTTCCACAGTCCGGTGACGACTACCTCGAACAGGTGCACGAGCACGAACGCGAGCAGGCAAAACGCTGCGATGAAGTGCAGCGTGCGCGCCGACTGGCGGCCGCCAAGGAGACCGACCCAGCCGCCGAACAGGGTGTCGAGCCGGGGCGACATGGAGAGGCCCGCCACCACGATCAGCGGCAGCAGGACGAAGACCACCGTTAAGTAAGTCAGGTTTTGCAGCACGTTGTAGCGCCTGGCGGCGTCGCCTGCGGGGTGGCGCAGCAGCAGATGGTCGAGGAGCGAGGCGCCGATTCCGCGCAGCTCGGGCTTGCTCGGCACAAGGTCGCGCCGCAGGTGGCCGCTGAAGATCGTGAACGCGACATAGGCAATGCCGTTGAGGACAAAAATCCACGCGAAAAACAGGTGCCAGTTGCGCGCGGTGGCGAGGTACTGGCGGCCGGGAATCGTGGCCCAGGACGGGAAGGCGCGCGCGCTCGGCATCGGGTCGCCCTTGACCCGTGAGGCGCCGAGCACGCCGTCGGTATCGAAGACATGTTTCCCGATTTGGGTGATGCCGTGCGGTTCGCCCTGGGCTCCCGGGCGGGCAGTGATCGACAGCAGCGGTGCTGCGAAGTTGGAATCCTTGCCCCAGTACAGGTGCGGATGGGCGTTAAAAATACCCAGGCCGCTCATCAGCATCAGGAAGAAGCAGATGACATTAATCCAGTGCATGACGCGGATCGGCAGGCGATGCCGGTAGAACAGCCGGCGATCACTCGTTGCGGCTGCGGTCGGCGAACCTTGTATCTCGAACGGAAGCATGCTTGCTGGCGGCTCGGCGTTGCTGCATGCGTTCGACCGTGCGCGCAACGGAATGTTTCCGCTTGCAGTTGGCGGTCCTGCGCAGGTTCTCCAAGGCAAACCTTCGCCATTGGCGCGGCTGCTATAATCTCGCCGGTCTTTTTTCATTGCGCTCCCATGTCCTCCGATACGCCCACCAACGGCCCGTCCCGCCAGATGCTCTACGACCCGACCGAGCATCGCATCCGCAGCTTCGTGACCCGTGCCGGCCGCCTGTCGACCGCGCAGGCGCGTGCGCTCGAGGAACTGGGGCCGACTTACCTGATCGAGTACAAGAAGGAAGTGCTCGACATGGCGCAGGCGTTCGGCCGCACCGCACCGGTGGTCCTCGAGATCGGTTTTGGCATGGGCGACACCACCGCCCACATCGCCAGGACGATGCCCGACAAGGACTTTCTGGGGGTCGAGGTGCACACGCCGGGCGTGGGCAGCCTGCTCAAGCAGATCGGCGAGCAGGGCATTGGCAACCTGCGCCTGATCCAGCACGACGCGGTCGAGGTGCTGCGGGACATGATCGCCGACGGTTCGCTGGCCGGCGTGCATGTGTTCTTCCCCGACCCTTGGCATAAGGCGCGCCACAACAAGCGGCGCCTGATCCAGCCCGAATTCGTCAAGCAGCTGTGCCAGAAGCTGGCGCCGGGCGGCTACATTCACCTGGCCACCGACTGGGAAGACTATGCGGTGCAGATGCTGGAGGTGCTGTCCGCCGAGCCGGCATTGCAGAACACTGCCGACGGCTACGCGCCGCAGCCGGCGTACCGGCCGCTGACCAAGTTCGAAAACCGCGGCCTGAAGCTGGGTCACGGCGTGTGGGATCTGGTGTTTGTGAAGAAATAAGACAGTCCTGGACGGGTGCATCATGCTGTCCGTAGGGGGCGCGGGGCCGCCGAGGACCTGTGCACACGCGGTTCGCGAACGCAGCGTAGAGAAGCAGCAGCCGCGAGCCCGCACACGGTGACCGCGTGCGCACAGGTGCGCACCCTACGCCAGATGCCAACACGAAATTGCTTATTCGCAACTTTCGCAATCATTTGATACACAAGACAGCCGAGTCCGCTTAAAATGTCCGGGTTTTTATTTCCCTGACATTGCCGGTGCCACGTTCCTTAGTTCATGTATTGGTGTCGCTTCTGCTGCTGGTCACGCAGCAGATGTCGCTGCTGCATGGCTACGCGCACACCGCCAACCTCCAGGAAACACCTGCCCGGCTGGCGCTCGCCGAGCCGGGGACCGAGCGTGGCGGCAAGTCGTCCAAGCCGGCCCTGCACGACCTGTGCGCCCAGTGCATGGCCAGTGCCCAGGTGGCGTTCGCGCTGCCGCTCAAGGTACTGCAGTTCGTGCCGGTCGAACTGGCATTCAACCTCCTTCCCGCACCGCGCACCCCGGCCCTGTGCCTGCTGACGGTCTGCGTATTCCAGCCGCGCGGCCCGCCTCAAGCCTGATACACCGCAGTTTTTTTCTCGCCTGCTTCGGCCGCTTTGGCCCGGCAGCGCTGCTCGTTATCTGTTTGCTTGAGGTTTTATTTATGAATATCCAACGTACGCTGCTGGCCAGCGCTATTCTGCTCGCCTTTACCGCTCCTGCTTTTGCCGAGTCTGCCGACGGCAAGATCCAGCAGGTGATTGTCACCGCCACCCCGTTCAGGACCGCCGAGGGCGACCAGATCCTGACCCCGGCCAAGGTGCTGGCCGGCGACGAACTGCGCGACAAGGTCGGCAGCTCGCTCGGCGAGACGCTCTCGCAGGAACTGGGCGTGTCGGCATCGGCCTTCGGCGCCGGCGCCTCGCGTCCGATCATCCGCGGCCTGGAAGGATCGCGCGTCAAGATGCTGGAAAACGGCATGGCGACCTCGGACGTGTCCGGCCTGTCGAATGACCACGCGGTCGCGTCCGAAGGCGCGGTGTCGCGCCAGATCGAAATCCTGCGCGGCCCGGCGGCCCTGCTGTACGGCTCGGGCGCCATCGGTGGCCTGGTCAACGTGGTCAACGAGCGCATCCCGACCGCGCTCGAGGAGCAGCCGACCGGCCAGCTCGAGTCTCGCTACAGCACGGTCGACAACGGACGCAACGTGTCCGGTTCGGTCGACGGCGCTGTGGGCAAATTCGGCCTGCACGCCGACGGCAACTGGCGCGACGCCGGCGACTACCGGATTCCGGGGCACCGGGTGCTGGGCGACGCTGACTCCGCATCCGGCCGCCTGCCGCATTCGGACACGCAGGAGAAAAGCGCCGGCGTGGGTGGCTCCTACATCGACGGCTGGGGCTACGTCGGCGCTTCGGTATCGCACCTGTCCAACGTCTACGGCATCCCGAGTGACGAGGGATCGCGCATCGACCAGAAGCAGAACCGCTACGACATCGACAGCCTGGTCAAGCAGCCACTCCCCGGATTCGAATCGTTCCGCTTCAAGGCCGGCTACACCGATTACCAGCATGCCGAGCTCGATGACCAGAACCATCCGGCCACGATCTTCACCAACAAGTCGCTCGAAACCCGCGCCGAACTGACGCACCACCCCGTGGCCGGCTTGCACGGCACCTTTGGCGTGCAGACCGAAAACACCCATTTTTCGGCGCTGAGCACCGATGGCGGACCCGACACCGTGCCGCAGACCCATTCGAAATCGACGGCCGCATTCCTGGTCGAGGAAGCCAGCGCCGGGCCGGTGCGCCTGTCCGGCGGCCTGCGCCTGGAGAACGTCAAGCGCGAGCCGGTCGCTAACCAAGCGCGCGACTTCAACCTGACCTCCGGCTCGTTCGGCGCGCTGTGGCCGTTCACGCCGGGTTACAGCGTGGGCGCCACGGTGTCGTATGCCCAGCGTGCGCCGGCCATCGAAGAACTGTATTCGGGCGGACCGCACGACGCCACCTTGACCTTTGATGTCGGCAATCCTCATCTGAAGAAGGAGACGTCCCGCAACATCGAGTTGTCGGTACAGAAGACTTCGGGCCTGCTGCGCTGGAAGGCGAACCTGTTCCGTAACAACGTCAACAACTTCATTTACGGCCACATCACCGACCGACTGCTGGATGACGAAGGCAATCCGGGCGCCGAGTTCCGCGAGCGCCTGTTCGAGCAGGCCAACGCCCACATCCAGGGCGCGGAAGCCGAGCTGGGCTACAACCAGCTGGGCGCGGGCTGGTCCGGGCGCATCTTTGCCGATACCTCGCGCGGCAAGCTCGATCAGGGCGGCAACCTGCCGCTGCAGCCGGCCGACCGGATCGGTGCGAGCGTGGGTTACCGCGAAGGCGCCTGGCGCGGCGGCCTGTCGCTGGTGCATGCGCGCGGGCAGGACCGGCTGGCGGAATTCGAAACCACGTCGACACCGGGATACAACCAGCTCGACGCAAATATTTCGTACACGCAGAAGCTGGGCGGCCAGGACCTGACCTGGTTCCTGCTGGCGAAGAACCTGCTGAACGAAGACATCCGCATGTCGACTTCGGTACTGAAGGATATTTCGCCGCTGCCGGGACGTAACTTCGTGCTCGGGGTGCGTACCAAGTTCTGAGCGCGCTTTGCGTAGCGTGAGCGGGGTGAGGCTGGCCAGTGGCCAGCCGAACGAACGCCCACGCGTCCAGCCAGCGCGGGCGACGCCGCGATGCATTCGGTAGCATCGTAGGGTGCGCACCTGTGCGCACGCGGTCACCGACTGCAGGCCCGCGGCGCGG
>NZ_SPUM01000138.1 GCF_004614195.1 Massilia horti
CGACAGCGCGCGCACGTTGGCGGTGCCGACGTGGTGCTGGGTGATGCCCATGCACCAGACCACCGATGAGGGCTTGTTGGTCGCCAGCATTTCGGCGGCGAGGCGCACCGCCGACTCGGGCACGCCGGTCACGTTGGACACCTGGTCCGGCGTCCACTTGGCCACTTCCTTGCGCACGTCGTCCATGCCGAAGGTGCGCTCTTCGATGAACTTCTTGTCTTCCCAGCCGTTGTTGAAGATGTGCCACAACATGCCCCACACCAGCGCGATGTCGGTGCCGGGACGGACGCGCACGTAATGGTGGGCAAAGCGCGCGGTGCGGGTGAAGCGCGGATCGATCACGATCATCTTCGCGCCTAGCTCCTTGGCGTGGAGGAAGTGCAGCATCGAGATCGGGTGCGCCTCGGCCGGGTTGGAACCGATGAACAGCACCGCGCGGCTGTGATGCAGGTCGTTGAACGAGTTGGTCATCGCACCGTAGCCGAAGGTCTGGGCCACGCCAGCCACCGTGGTCGAGTGGCAGATGCGCGCCTGGTGGTCGCAGTTGTTCGAGCCCCACATCGACGCCCACTTGCGCAGCAGGTAGGACTGCTCATTGCTGTGCTTGGAGCTGCCGATGACCATCAGCGCGTCCGGGCCGGCTTGCTGGCGCAGCTGCAGGAGCCTGTCACCGATTTCATTGATCGCCTGGTCCCAGGAAATGCGCTGGTACTTGCCGTTCACCAGCTTCATCGGGTAGCGCAGGCGGTGCTCGCCGAACGCGTGCTCGCGCACCGAGGCGCCCTTGGCGCAGTGCGCGCCCATGTTGATCGGGGAATCGAAGGCCGCCTCCTGGCGCACCCAGACGCCATTGCTGACCACCGCCTCCACTGAACAGCCAACCGAGCAGTGGGTGCAGATGGTGTGCCGGATTTCGCTGTGCGATACCGGCGCGCCTGGCGCATCGGCGGCGCGTGCGCTGTCCATGACGGCCAGTGGCAGATGGCGTGCCAGCGCGCCGGCCCCAGCCGCGATGCCGGTCCCGGCCAGGAATCTGCGCCGCTTAAGGCCGCTGCCAAGCGTGGTCTTCACAAGGGACATGACTGCTCCTTCGCCACACCGCTCACCAGTAGGCGGCGGTGCGGTAATACAGACGGATATGTTCTGTTTCGTGGTAGCCGCGCGGCCCGGCCGGGGGCGCGGCGGCTGGCGGGGCCGCCTGGCCGGCGTTGGCGCGCCCGGCCACGACCGCAAGCGCACCCAGCGGCGCGGCCATCAAAAAGCTGCGGCGAACCGGATCAGGACCCTGCCCCTGCTGCTGATCGTGTTCCATGATCGATCCCTCATTCATCATCCAGCTCCACAAACGCGACAGCCTCGGCCTCGATGGCCAGGAAGGCGGCGGCGAACGCGGCCACCAGGCGGTAGAAACCGGCGGCTTCATACCCGGCGATATCAAACAGGCAGGCGCCGAACCAGGGCCGGATATGGGTGTCAAAAAATTGTCGCTGGATGGCCAAAGGCCGGCGCGGCAGGCCGGCACCGCCCGTCACCAGCACGCGCATGGTCTCGCACAGCGCCCCAAGGTGATCCTCGAATTCGCCAACCCCGGGTGCGCGGGCGAGCCCCAGGCGCGCGAGGTCGGCGCGGAGAATGGCCAGCGGGTGGTCGTTGAGGAAGCCGCACAGGTAGCGCGACCCATAAGGATTGAGCGGTGGCGTGCCGATGCTGATGAACAGTTCCGCGAATTCATCCGCCACCGCCTGCACATCGGCCAGCACCGCGCCCCGCACCAGCCGGGCCCAGGCGTCCCCGAGCGCTTGCTCGTCGCGCGCGCCGAGGATGGGATCGGCTGCCGCCAGGGCGGCCAGCAGCGCGGCATCCGGCGGGGCCAGCAGCAGGCGCGCGATCAGCGCATAGAGGTCGGCACGGGCCTGGTCCTCGCCCGACAAGGGCAAGGGAGCGGTGGCAAGTGACCCGGTGGGGGATGCGCACAGCGTCTGCACGTTGCACTCCTGTTATTTACTCTACACAAAAAGGAGTATGCCCGCTGTGCCAGAAGGCGGCGCACGGTTGAACTTCACGCGCGCATGCCGGCAGCATGCATCAATAGCCGCAGCAGCAGCGCCACCAGCGCCAGCACGGCCACCCCGCCCGCCCACAGCGTCGCCATCCAGCCGAGCCGGCGCAGCCAGCGGCGGCGCATCAGTGGTAGCCCTCCCCGGGCCGTACCTTGCCGCGGAAGATGTAGTAGGACCAGATGGTGTAGGTCAGGATGATCGGCAGCACGAACAGCGCGCCGATCAGGGTGAAGGCCTGGCTGCTCGGGGACGAGGACGCCTCCCAGATGGTGATCGTGGGCGGCACGATGTGCGGCCAGATGCTGATCGCCATGCCGGTATAGCCCAGGAACACCAGGGCCAGCGCGGACACGAACGGCACGCGCAGGGGCGCGCGCGAGAGCGAGCGCTGCAGCAAGACGGTGAAGATAATCACCAGCAGCGGCACCGGCGCCAGGAACACGATGTTGGGAAAGCTGAACCAGCGCGCGGCCACCAGCGGATAGCGTATCGGGGACCAGATGCTGACCGCGACGATCGCCAAAAACAGCAGCACCGAAGCCGGGCGGGCGATGTGGATCATGCGCTCATGCAGCGTGCCCTCGGTCTTCATCACCAGCCAGGTGCTGCCCAGCACAAGGTAGGTGATGATCACGCCGATACCGGCCAGAAACGGGAACGGCCCCGCCCAATCGAGCGGGCCCCCGACATAGCTGCGCCCGGACACGGGAATGCCCTCCAAAAAAGTGCCGAGCGCCACCCCCTGGAAGAAGGTGGCGACGTACGAGCCGCAAATGAAGGAAGCATCCCACACCGGGCGCTCGCGCTCGTTGGCTTTGAAGCGGAACTCGAACGCCACCCCGCGGAAGATCAGGCCGAGCAGCATGAAGATCAGCGGCAGGTACAGCCCGGACAAGATGATCGAATAGGCCAGTGGAAACGCGGCCAGCATCCCGGCGCCGCCCAGCACCAGCCAGGTCTCGTTGCCGTCCCACACCGGCGCCACCGTGTTCATCATGACGTCGCGCTCGTGCTTTTCCTTCACGAACGGAAACAGCATGCCGATGCCCAGGTCAAAGCCGTCCAGCACCACGTACATGAAGACGCCGAAGAAGATGATGACCGCCCAAAGCGGCGCGATATCGAGCCCCATGGTTCAGCCCTCCTCCACGGACGGCGCGTCGGCCTCCGGCAGCGACATCGGCCGCGCCGGTGTGTGTTCCTGCCCCGGTCCCCCCCGCTCGGCGTGCGCGACGTCGAAGGTCTGCGGCCCCTTGCGCACCAGCCGCAGCACGTAGGCGATGCCGACACCGAACACGAAGAAATAGACCACTATGAACAGCGCCAGCGACAGGGCAACCGACGCAAACCCATGCGGCGAGACTCCATCTGCGGTGCGCTGCAGGCCGTACACCAGCCAGGGCTGGCGCCCGACCTCGGTGGTGATCCAGCCGGACAGCAACGCCACCAGTCCCGCCGGGCCCATCACCATGGCATAGCGCAGGAACGGCCGGGATTGGTACAGGCGGTGGCGCCAGCGCAGCCACAGGCTCCACAGGCCGAGCACCAGCATCAGGATGCCCAGCCCGACCATCGCCCGGAAGCTCCAGAACAGGATCAGCGAATTGGGCCGCAGGTCGCGCGCAAATTCCTTCATGCCCTTGAGCTGGCCGTCCCAACTGTGGGTGAGGATCACGCTGCCCAGGTGCGGCACCGCGAGCGCGTATTTTGTTCGCTCCTGCTGCATGTCGGGAATGCCGAACAGGAGCAGCGGCATGCCTTCGCCAGGCACGTTTTCCCAATGTCCTTCGAGCGCGGCCACCTTGACTGGCTGGTACCTGGCGGTGTTCAGGCCGTGCAAGTCCCCGAGGAAGATCTGGATCGGCGTTACGATCAACATCATCCACATCGCCATCGACATCATCAGGCGCACCGCCGGCTTGTCGTGCCCGCGCAGCAAGTGCCAGGCCCCGGACGCGCCGACGAACAGCGCCGTCGACAGGTAGGCCGCCACCACCATGTGCGCCAGGCGATACGGGAACGAGGGATTGAAAATGACCTGGAACCAGTCCACCGGCACCACGCGGCCATTGATGATCTCGTAACCCTGCGGGGTATGCATCCAACTGTTCGAGGCCAGGATCCAGGTGGCCGACACCAGGGTTCCGAGCGCGACCATGCAGGTGGCGAGCAAATGCAGGCCCGGGCCGACCCGCGTCCAGCCGAACAGCATCACGCCGAGAAAGCCGGCCTCGAGGAAGAACGCGGTGAGCACCTCGTACGACAGCAAAGGCCCGGTGATGCCGCCCGCGAACTCGGAAAAGAAACTCCAGTTGGTACCGAACTGGTAGGCCATCACGATGCCGGAGACCACGCCCATGCCGAAGGTGACGGCGAAGATCTTGAGCCAGTAATGGTACAGGTCGACGTAGGCCTGGCGTTTCGTGCGCAGCCAGAACACTTCGAGCACGACCAGATAGCTCGCGAGCCCGATGGTAATCGCGGGGAACAGGATGTGGAACGCCATCGTAAACCCGAACTGAATGCGCGCCAGTTCGAGCGCCGTCAGGCCGAACATGAGGCTTCCTCCGCTTGCGCAAGGTGTGAAAAATCTACCACGAACAGGGGCGCGCACGGTTGAAACCTGTGAACCCGGCGTCAACGGGCTGACGTCACCCCTGGCCCGCGCTGGCGGACTGCGGCGCGTCGGAAATGCGACACGGAATTAACAATCGACCAATGGAAACGCGCGCAATCGGAACCCATCCAAGCGGGCCCGACTATAATTACGGATCGTCCACCGACTCATTGTGCCAATGACCCAGCCAATCAGCTTTTCGTCCGACCCGGCGCTGAACATCAACGCCCTCAAGGCGAGCTGCTCCGCCTGCAGCATGCACCAGCTGTGCCTGCCAATGGGACTGGACGACGCCGACATCAACCGCCTCGACCAGATCATCGGCCGCCGCCGCCGGCTGCTGGCGGGCGAACGCCTGTACCAGATGGGTGAGCCGTTCCGCAACCTGTACGCGGTGCGCTTCGGCCACTTCAAGACCTACCAGATCAACGCCAGCGGCGAGCAGCAGATCACGGGCTTCCAGATGGCTGGCGAACTGCTGGGCATGGACGCGATCAGCGGCGACCGCCACCACTGCGACGCGGTGGCGCTGGAAGACAGCGAAGTGTGCGAGATCCCGTTCTCGCACCTGGAAGACCTGTTCGGCCACGTGCCGGCGCTGCTGCGCCACTTCCACCGGATCATGAGCCAGGAAATCACGCGCGAACAAAACGTCATGCTCCTGCTTGGCAACATGCGCGCCGAACAACGCTTCGCGGTATTCCTGATCAATCTGTCCGCGCGCTACGCCGCGCGCGGCTACTCCTCGACCACGTTCCAGCTGCGCATGTCGCGCGAGGACATCGGCAACTACCTGGGGCTGACCATCGAAAGCATCAGCCGGCTGCTATCGCGCTTCAAGAAGCAAGGCTGGCTCAAGGTCGACAAGCGCGAGGTCACGCTGCTCGACCCGGCGCACCTGAAAGCGATGGCGGCCGGCACCGAACAGTGCAGCCCGATGGCCTAAAACAACGAGGGTCAGAGTCAAATTGTTGGGCAACTTTGCAAATTGCCGATTAATTCGACTCTGACCCTACGTTCGAATCGGGGTCAGAGTCGAATTGTTGGGAAACATCTGACAATTGCCGATTAATTCGACTCTGACCCTCTTGTCACGCCCAGCCCGATGGCCTAAAACAACGAGGGTCAGAGTCAAATTATTGGGCAACTTTGCAAATTGCCGATTAATTCGACTCTGACCCTACGTTCGAATCGGGGTCAGAGTCGAATTGTTGGGAAACATCTGACAATTGCCGATTAATTCGACTCTGACCCTCTTGTCACGCCGTCTTCTGGCGGGCGATCCACTGGTCGACCAGCTCGCCCAGCACGTCCAGCGGCACCGAGCCGGCGCGCAATACTAAGTCGTGGAAGGCAGGCAGCGAGAACTTCGCGCCCAGCTCCTGCTGCGCCTTGGCGCGCAGCTCCAGGATGCGCAGCATGCCGATCATGTAGGCGCAAGCCTGCCCCGGCCTCGCGATGTATCGCTCCACCTCCTGCGAGCCGATGCCGTAGGCGATCGCCTGCTCGCGTGTCCAGCCCTTGGCGTGCAGACCGGTGTCGACCACCAGCCGCCGCGCGCGGAACAGTTCCGATCCAAGCGCACCCAGGAGGCCAGGCACGTCGCCGTCATACCAGCCCTGCTCCACTGCCAGACGTTCAGCGTACAGCCCCCAACCTTCGCTGTGCGCGCTGCCGCCACCGAAAATGCGGTTGGCGCGGAATTTCGGCAGGTTCTTTTGCTCCTGCTGGATCGCAAGCTGGAAGTGGTGGCCCGGCACCGCCTCGTGGTATGACAGGCTGCGCATGCGGATCATGTCGAACTTGGGTCCGCGCATCGGCACCCAGAAGACGCCCGGCTGGCTGCCGTCCGGCGCCGGCAGCGAGTAGTGGGCCGACGCCGATGCCTCAGTCAGCGGCGGCTCGCGCCGCACATCGACCGGCGCCGTTGGCTTCAGGTTGAACAGGCTCGCACTGCGGCGCTCGGCGTCGCGCACCATCTCGGCATAGCTCGCCAGGATCTGCGGACGCGGATCGCCCTCGCCCTTGGGCTGGTAGTTCATGTCGAGCTTGAGCATGCGTTCGTCGATGCTGCCCTCCGTGTAACCGAGCGAGCGCAGATGGCGGTCCATTTCGGCTTCGATGCGCGCCACTTCGCGCAGGCCGATAGCGTGGATCTGTTCCGCCGTCAGCGTGGTGCTGGTGTAGCTCGATAGCGCCTGCTGGTAGGCCGCCGCGCCGTTCGGCAGGCGCGAGATGCCCACCACGTTTCCGGTCTTCGGATGCAGCGCTGCCATATAGGCCTGCACGCGCTCATAGGCCGGCCGGATCTTCTCCTCGACGATGCGCTTTGACTTAGCGATGGCATCGGCGCGCACGGTTGGCGCCAGATCGGCTAGCGATTCGGTCCGCTTTTCCAACGAGGTCACCAGCACGTTCTCGGCTGGCGCCGGCTTGAGGAAGATGTCGACCTGGGCCTGGGCGCGCTCAAGGATAACGCGCGGTGGAATCAGGCCGCGCGCCTCGGCCGCCTTGGCGCGTGCCAGCGCTTCGTCGATGCGGGTAGCCACCTGGTCCAGCCGCGCGACGTAGTTGCTCACGTCCAGGGCGTTGCGGATCGGGTGCGTTTGCGTCATGAAACTGACCAGGCCGACGTGCGCGCCGCCCATTTGCGAGAACACGAAGTTGTAATCCTCGAACGGTTCACTGGCGATCGTTTCGCCCAGCGACCAGCGCATGGTCATTGCGGAGATACGCTGGTTGTCGTCGAGCGGGCCGGCCAGCCACTTGTCGAGCTTAGCCACGCCCACGCGCGCCAGTTCTTTCCGGCGAGCGCGCTGCTTGTCGGTGAGCGGGGTCAGCTGGCGGTCGTGGGCGGCCTGCTCCGGGCCCGCGAAATACTGTGTGCTGGTGGCCTGTTGCGAATTCATGCGCACCCAGTCGTTAGCGAACTTGTCGGCCCAGGTGTCGAACGCAGCGTTCGGTTTGACAGCCGCCGCCTGCGCAGCGGGCGCGGCGTACGCTTCATACGGCAGCGCTGCGGCGGCCAGGACAAGGGGAACGAACAGGGCGGCGATGCTGGCTTGCAGCGGGCGCGGACGGATTGCTGGCATGTCTCTCTCTCCAAATTTTTTTGAACCGACAAGAAAATTTGCCGGCGCGAAAATCTAACATGGGAGAGAGCAAGCCGACAATACACTTGCGCTTGAATTGAATTACACCTGCGGTTGACCAATCCCAGCGCCTTCACGCGCTGCCTGTTCAAGCGAGCCCGCCAACCGGAGACGCCAACGTGATGCGACTGTACCGCGTGCGCACAGGCCTCGCCGGCCGCGTGCACCCACGCCCTGCGGTTGACGAATTGTGCGTCTTTACGCGTGCCGCCAGAGCGGCATGCTACGGTCCGTGCGCAAAAGAGGTCGCTACTCGCTGTCCGCGTCCATCATCAGGGCGCCACCACGCGGCCAGTCCCAACTGCGCTCCAGGCGCCAGTCGCGCAGCGCGCCCTCGGCCACTACCTGCCAGTGCGCGTGTTCGAGTAGCGGCAGGTCCACCGAAAAGCGCCCGTCCGGCCCGGGCTGCGCGAGCACGCTGCGATCCTTCCGCGGCAGCGTGGGATGCGCGAGCAGGATGCGAAACGGGCTGCTCACCTCCTTGCCCGCGCTGGTGATTTGACCTGCCAATCGGCCCGTGACCGGGTCGTAATGCGCGCGCAGCGACAGCCTGAGCATGCTGGCCACGCGGTCGCGCCGCAGGTCCTGGTTGATTGCCTTGCCCTGCTTGTAGTAGTCGCCCACCACCAGCTCGTCGGGCGTGCGCACGGCCAGCCAGGTAGCGAAGGCGCCGCCGGCGATCACCACCGCCGGCCCGAACATGAGGAACCACGGCCAGCGGTGCGCGTACCATGGCGCCTGCTGCCGGTCCAGCGTGTTTGCGGGAGGTTTCATGACTATTCTCCTTTATTTCGGCACGATGAAGACCGCGCCCTCGGTCGCCTTCATCCGCGGCTGATCGAGCGCGCGCACGGTGAACGCGATCTTGTTCGACCCCTTGTGGGCGCTTTCCGGCGCCACGCGTACCCGCACCGGCACCGCGCGCGTGGTCGCGCCGGCGAGCTCGATCACGTCTTCGTCGGCGATGGTCGCCGACTTCAGGCCGTCGACCGTGATGTGCAGCCGCAGCGCTCCTTCGCTAGTGTTCATCAGCTGCAGCCGATACACGTTCTCGATCATGCCGTCCTCGACCTCGCGCCCCATCGCGCCGCGGTCGCGGATCACGTCGAGCTTGAGCGGATTGCGCAGCGCCAGCGAGGCGACCATGCCGACCGCTAGCAAGGCCAGCACCGCGGAGTAGATGATCACGCGCGGCCGCATGATCCGCTGTCGCACCGCACTCCATGGCAGGCCACCCGCGAGCGCGTTCTCGCTGGTGTAACGGATCAGGCCCGCCGGTTTTTCCACCTTTTCCATCACGCTGTCGCAGGCGTCCACGCAGGCGGCGCAGCCGATGCAGTCGTACTGCAGGCCCTTGCGGATGTCGATCCCGGTCGGGCAGACCTGCACGCACATGCCGCAGTCGATGCAGTCGCCGCCGGCACGGCCAGCAGGGCCGCGTGGCTCGCCGCGCTTGATGTCGTAGCTGACGATCAGCGTATCGCGGTCGAACATGGCGCTCTGGAAGCGGGCGTAGGGGCACATGTACTTGCACACCTGCTCACGCATCCAGCCGGCGTTGCCGTAGGTGGCAAAGCCGTAAAACACGACCCAGAAGCCTTCCCACGCGCCGACCGAGAAGCCAGCCACTTCGCGCAGCAGCTGGTGCACCGGCGTAAAGTAACCGACGAAGGTGAAGCCGGTCCAGAACGCGACCGCGAGCCAGGCGGAGTGCTTGGCGCCCTTCTTGGCGATCTTCCCGAACGTCCAGGGCTGGCGGTCGAGCCGGATACGGCTGCTGCGCGCACCTTCGATCTTGCGCTCGATCCAGAGGAAGATCTCGGTATAGACCGTCTGCGGGCAGGCGTAGCCGCACCACACGCGCCCGGCCACGGCGGTCACCAGGAACAGGCCGCAGGCGCAGATTATGAGCAGGCCCGCAAGGTAGATGAAGTCCTGCGGCCACAGCACCAGTCCGAACAGGTAGAACTTGCGCGCTCCAAGATCGAACAACACCGCCTGCCGGCCGTGCATCTGCAGCCATGGCAGGCCATAGAACAGCAGCTGCGTGAGCCACACGCAGACCCAGCGCAGCGAGGCAAAGCGCCCCTTGATTTCGCGCGGATATATCTCCTCGCGCGCGGCGTACATGCGCACCACCGCCTCTTTCGGCTCACTCATTTTGCGTGTTCAAGCGCCGGCTGGTTGGAAAGGCTCCACACGTAGGCCGCCAGCACGTGCGCCTTCGGCTCGCCCAGGAAGTCGCCCCACGCCGGCATGGTGTTGTCGCGGCCCTTGCGGATCGTCTCCATGATGGTGTCCGCGCTGCCGCCGTACAGCCAGACCTTGTCGGCCAGGTTGGGCGCGCCCAGCATCTGGTTACCGCGTGCGTCCGAGCCATGGCAGGCAGCGCAGGCGGCGAACTTGGGCTTGCCGAAGGCGACCTTGATCGGGTCGGCCGTCAGCCCGGACAGGCTGCGCACGTAATGGGCCACGTTCTCGACGTCCTTGTCCGAGCCGAGCGCCGCGGCCATCGGCGGCATCTGGCCGTGGCGGCCCTTCATGATGCTCTCCTTGATGACTTCAGGCGCGCCGCCATACAGCCAGTCGTCGTCGGTCAGGTTCGGGTAGCCCTTGTTGCCGCGCGCGTCCGACCCGTGGCACTGCGCGCAGTAGGTCAGGAACAGGCGTTCGCCGATCGCCCGCGCCTGCGGATCGGCCGCCACCGCCTTGATGTCCTGTTGCGCGTACTTGGCGAACAGCGGACCGTAGTCGGCGTCAGCCTTCTTCAGTTCGGCCTGGTATTCGCCGGTCGAGTTCCAGCCAAACTTGCCAGCGTAGCTGCCCAGCCCCGGATACAGCACCAGGTAGGCCACGGAAAACGCAATGGTCAGCCAGAACAGCCCCATCCACCAGCGCGGCATCGGCGTATTCAGTTCGGTCAGGTCCTCGTCCCACACGTGGCCGGTGGTCTTCTCCGGCTTGCCGTCGGCGTCCAGCTTGACCTTGTGGGTGGACTGGCTCCACAGCAGGATGCCGCAACCGGCGATGCCCAGCACCGTGATCAGGGCGATGTACCAGTCCCAGAATCCGTTGGTGAAATCAGCCATGGCGCTCCTCCTGCTCCTCGTCGTCCGCGAACGGCAGCAGCGCGGCCTGGTCGAAATCGCGGCGGCTCTTGAGCGCGTAGGTCCACAGCACGATGCCGAGGAAGGTGACGAAGCTGATGACGGTCATGATGCGGCTCGCGTCGTCAAAGATGTTTTCGATTCCCATGTCAGTTCCTTGTCTTGATCTGCGTGCCCAGGCCCTGCAGGTAGGCGACCAGGGCGTCCTGCTCGGTCTTGTCCTCCAGCTGGGCCGGCGCGTCCTTGATTTCCTGGTCGGTGTACGGCACGTTCATGAACTGCAGCGCGCGCATCTTGGGCACGATCTCGGCGGGGACCAGCTTGGTTTTGGCAAGCCACGGGTAGCCCGGCATGTTCGATTCCGGCACCACATCGCGCGGGTTGTCCAGGTGGGTGCGATGCCACTCGTCGCTGTAGCGGCCGCCCACCCGCGCCAGATCCGGGCCGGTGCGCTTGGAGCCCCACTGGAACGGACGGTCGTAGACGAATTCGCCCGCCACCGAGTAGTGGCCGTAGCGCTCGGTCTCGGCGCGGAACGGACGGATCATCTGCGAGTGGCAGTTGTAGCAGCCTTCGCGGATATAGATGTCGCGTCCGGCCAGGCGCAGCGGCGAATAGGGCTTCAGGCCCGCGACCGGCTCGGTGGTCGACTTCTGGAAGAACAGCGGCACGATCTCGACCAGGCCACCAAACGAGACGACGACCAGCACCAGGCCGATCAGCAACCAGGGATTCTTCTCGATCCACTCATGGGTAAATTTCATTGTTCGCTCCTGCTTCATGCATTGACGGGCACACGGGTGCCGGTGGCGTGGCCGGCAGCCAGCGCGGCAATCTGCACGTCCACGTTCTTCGTGCCGCGCATCGTCATCCAGGTGTTGAAGGCCATGACCAGCATGCCCGAGAGGTACAGCGCGCCGCCGGTGAAGCGGATCACGTAGTACGGGAAGGTGGCCTTGACGCCTTCGACGAAGGTGTAAGTCAGGGTGCCGTCCGGGTTCACGGCACGCCACATCAGGCCCTGCATCACACCGGCGATCCACATCGACGCGATGTACAGCACGATGCCGATGGTGGCGACCCAGAAGTGCAGGTCGACCAGCCCTATGCTGTACATCTGCTTTTTGCCAGCCAGGCGCGGGATGAGGTAGTAGATCGAGCCCATGGTGATGAAGCCGACCCAGCCCAGCGCGCCGGCGTGGACGTGGGCGATGGTCCAGTCGGTGTAGTGCGAGAGCGCGTTGATGGTCTTAATCGACATCATCGGGCCTTCAAAGGTGGCCATGCCGTAGAACGAAAGCGAGACGATCATGAACTTGAGGATCGGGTCCGAACGCAGCTTGTGCCAGGCGCCGGACAGGGTCATGATCCCGTTGATCATGCCGCCCCACGAAGGCGCCAGCAGGATCAGCGAGAACACCATGCCGAGCGACTGGGTCCAGTCTGGCAGCGCGGTGTAGTGCAGGTGGTGCGGGCCCGCCCACATGTAGGTGAAGATCAGGGCCCAGAAGTGCACGATCGACAGCCGGTACGAGTACACCGGGCGTTCGGCCTGCTTGGGGATGAAGTAGTAGACCATGCCGAGGTAGCCGGCGGTGAGGATGAAGCCGACCGCGTTATGGCCATACCACCACTGGATCATGGCGTCCTGCACGCCGGCGTACATGGAGTACGACTTGAACGCGGAGACTGGCATCACCATGCCGTTCACGATGTGCAGGATCGCGACGGCCAGGATGTAACCGCCGAAGAACCAGTTGGCCACGTAGATGTGCTGGACGCGGCGCTTGATGATGGTGCCGAAGAAGACCACCGCATACGCGACCCAGACGACAGCGATCAGGATCGCGATCGGCCATTCGAGCTCGGCATATTCCTTGCCGCGCGTGAAGCCCATCGGCAGCGTGATCGCGGCCAGCACCAGCACCGCCTGCCAGCCCCAGAACGTGAACGCAGCCAGCTTGTCGGAGAACAAACGCACCTGGCAGGTGCGCTGGACAACGTAGTACGAGGTGGCGAACAGGCCACAGATGCCAAACGCAAAGATGACCGCATTGGTGTGCAACGGACGCAGGCGGCCGTAGCTCAACCAGGGAATGTCGAAATTGAGCGCGGGCCAGGCAAGCTGGGCCGCGATGAACACGCCGGCCAGCATGCCGATCACGCCCCAGACCACGGTCGCGATCGCAAACTGGCGTACGATCTTGTAGTTATAGTTAAGACTGCTATCCAAGATGCTCTCCTGAAAGTTCACTGATGTCAGCAGGAGAGTAAATTTCCCAACGTGAAAAATCCTTGATGTGAATCAAATTGTTCCGGAACACTTGAGATATGGAGCAAATCCGGCCATCCCAGTACACGCGGGCTATTTCTTCAATTTCAAGGATGTGCGTTTGACATGCGTCAAGCATCGTGAGGGGCATCCGCCCACACTCGGTAGCTGTTTCACCGATCACAGGAAGATTCACATGCCGCCCATTACGCCTGAGCTATCCGCGGAAATCGGCAAGCGCCTGCGCGAGACCCGCGACGATGTGCTGGCCGCCGTGCGTGAGCGCACCGACAGCGACGCGCCGGAGATCGCGCCGAACACGCACACCTTCGAAAACGAAGACCGCCCGCAAGCCGAAATGATCAGTCACAACGAGGAGCACCTGGCCGACCACGAGACGGCGCTGCTGCACGAAATCGACGTGGCGCTGGGCAAGCTCGAATCGGGCGGCTACGGGATCTGCGTCGAATGCGGGCGGGAGATTCCAGAGGCGCGGCTGCTGGCCACGCCGACGGTACAGACCTGCATCGAATGCCAGCAGCAGATCGAACGCGAACAAGAGCGGCGCAACGGGCCTCCGCCAACGATTTGACGGGGTGCATTCATTTTGAAAAGCAGACGAAAAATGCGCACCCCGAACGAAATGCCTCGGCGACGGGCTTCGGTAAGTCGAAGGGTGCGCACCAGTGCGCACGCGGTTCGCGAACGTAGCGTGGTGAAGCAGCGGCCGCAAGTCAGCACACGGTGACCGCGTGCGCACAGGTGCGCACCCTACGGCGGGCTTCGGCGTTGCGCCCCTCATGCAGTATCATCATCGTTCAGGATGCGCAGCGCCGGCCCTTCCAGGTCGTCGAACTGTCCACTGTCGGCGGCGCCAAAGAAGATCCACACCGCGAACGCGACCACGCATATGCTGAGCGGAACGAGCAGGTACAGCGATTCCATTTTATCTCCCTTTGGTCAGGCGCAGCGCGTTGAGCACCACTAAGGCCGAACTGGCGGCCATGCCGATCCCGGCCAGCCATGGATTGAGCAACCCGCAGGCGGCCGCGGGAATCGCGGCAAGGTTGTAGACGGTGGCCCAGGTCAGGTTCTGCCGGATCACGCGCATTGCCCGTTGCGCCGTGCGCGCCGCGTCGCCCAGCGGCTCAAGACCCTCGTGCATCAGCACGCAGTCCGCATGCAGTTGCGCCAGCGCTGCCGCACCTCCCATCGCGAACGAGACGTCCGCGCCGCGCAGCACCGCCGCATCATTGACGCCGTCACCGACCATGGCGACCACCGCGCCACCCTGCTGCAACCGGCGCACGTATTCAAGCTTCTGGTCCGGCAGTTGCGCGCCTTCGGCCGCATCGATGCCAAGCTGCGCCGCCACCGCCCGCGCCGTGTCCGGCGCATCGCCAGACAGCAGCAGCACCGCCTTGCCTCGGCTTTGAAAACTGCGCACCAGCGCGGCGGCCTCGGGCCGAACCTCATCCCCCAGTTCGAAGCGCGCCAGCCATCGGCCCGCCACGCCGAGCCAGACCGTGGTGATGCCGCCCGGCGCGATCCCTGTCGCGGCGCCGCCTGCCAGGTCGGCCACAAAGGCGCTGCTGCCAAGCCGGCAGCGCACACCGTCAACCGTACCCGCCACGCCCTGCCCCACCACGTATTGCAAGTGCTGCGCCACAGGCGCGCCGGGGCATGCCGCGCGCAGCGCCAGCGCGATCGGGTGGGCGCTGGACGCTTCGAGTGCGGCAGACAGCGCCAGGCAGTCTTCGGGCGAAACGGCGTCCAGCGTCACGATCCGGCGCAGCACCGGCCGGCCGAGCGTGAGCGTGCCCGTCTTGTCGAAAACGATATGGGTGGCGCGCGCCAAGGTCTCAAGCACGTGCGGCTGCACCGCCAGCACGCCATGCCGCAGCAGGCGGCCGGTGGCGGCGGCCAGCGCGGTGGGCGTGGCCAGCGAAAGCGCGCACGGGCACGAAACCACCAGCACCGCGATCGCCGCCTGCCATGCCCGCGCCGGGTCGATGAACTGCCATGCGCAGAACACGGCTACCGTCAGCGCCAACAGCGCGGCGACGAAGCAGGCCGCCACCTTGTCTGCCCACAGCGCCAAGCGCGGTTTTCCCTGCCCTGCGCGCTCGACAAGGCGCACCAGCATTGCGAGCGTGCTGTCGCGCGCCGCACTGGACACGCGCAGGATCGCCGCCTGCGCGACGTTGACCGCGCCTCCCGGCAGCAGGTCGCCAGGCGCCTTGCGAACGGTGCGGCTCTCCCCGGTCAGCAGCGACAGGTCGACCTCGGTCTCGCCCTCGACGATCACCCCGTCGGCGGGCACCGCCTGCCCGGGCTGCACCAGCACCGTGTCACCGGACTGAAGGTGATTGGCCGCGACCAGTTCCGTGTCGCGGCTGACGGGCCAGGCCGGCATGCGCAGCGCCGCCGCCGGCAGCGACTGCTGCAGGGCTTCGAGCGCGCGCGCCGCCTTGCGCCGTGCCGCCAGTTCCAGGTAGCGGCTGGCAAGCAGCAGGAACACGAACATCGTGATCGAGTCGAAATAGACGTCGCCGCCGCGCACCAGCGCGAGCACGCTGCCGGCGAAAGCCGCGCCAATCCCCAGCGCCACCGGAACGTCCATGCCCGGCATGCCGCGCCGGAGGTCGGCCCAGGCGCCACGGAAGAACGGCTGCGCGCAATACACGACGGCGGGGAGGGTCAGTACCATCGACGCCCAGTGCATCAGCGCGGTCATGTCGGCATCCATGGTGCCGTCGCTGGCCAGGTAGACCGGCACCGCGTACATCATCACCTGCATCATCGACAGCCCGGCGATGAAGAGCTGGCGAAACAGCTTCTTGCGTGCGCGTTCGAGCTGCTCGCCATGGCGCCGCGCTTCGTACGGGTAGGCGGCGTAGCCGATCGCGCGCAGCGCGCGCAAAATCGAGCTCGGTTTGCAGGCGCCGGGCGTCCAGCGCGCGTGCAGGCGCTCTGTCGCGACGTTCAAGGTCGCCTCCAGCACACCCGGCAATTGCGCGAGGCGCCGCTCGATCAGCCACACGCAGGCCGCGCAGCGGATGCCTTCAACCGAGAACACCATCCCGCCGCTGTCGCCCTGTTCGTCGCACAATGCCAGCTCCGGCGCGTCCGGGTCGTCATCAAAGCGGCTCGCATACTCGGTCCGTGTGTCGTAATAATCGCCCAAGCCACCATCGACGATAGCCTGCGCGGCGGCCGCGCAGCCTGGGCAGCACATGGCGTGCATGATGTCGCCGATGCGCGCCTGCCAGCGGCTGCCCTGCGGGACCGGCAGGCCGCAGTGATAGCAGGCCGAGCGAGCCTGATCGGCAAGTGCAGCGCTCATGCCGGCACTCCGGCGGGAGAAATGCACAATGTGGGGAGCCATGACGGCATGCCGCCAACGGCGCGCGCAACGCCTGCCAGGCCGAAGCCAGCCACCAGCAGGCCGCTCAGCAAGCGCACCTTGCGCAGCTGGAGCAGCGTGCGCAGGCGCGCCCCCGCCAGGCCGAGCGAAAGCAGCATCGGCAGCGTGCCGAGCCCGAAGGCGAGCATCACCGCCGCGCCCGACGCGGCCGAACCGCTCAGCATGGCGGTGAACAGCACGCTGTAGACCATTCCGCACGGCAGCCAGCCCCACAGGGTGCCGGCGACGAACATCTTGCCCGGCCCGCCGACTGGCCCGAGCGCACGCGTGAGCGGCTGCACGTGGCGCCACAGCGCGCGTCCGCCCTGCTCCAGCCATTCCAGAGCGCGCCACGCATCCATCAGGTGCAGGCCGAGCGCAACCAGCATCAGGTTCGCAAGCCAGTATGCGGCCAACTGCAGCGACGGCAATGCGGAAAGCGTGCGGGCGCCGGCCACGCCGCCAGCCAGCGCGCCGGCCGCCATATAGCTGCCGATGCGCCCCAAGTTGTAGGCCGCGACGTTCAAATGCGCGGTGCGCTTGACGCCGGCATGGCGCACCGGAACCGGGAACGGCCTTGCGCTGCGCGCCAGCGCGGGCGCCGCCGACAGGGCGCCCACGATCCCGCCGCACATGCCGACGCAGTGGACGCTGCCGAACAGGCCGATCACGAACACCGGGAACAGGCTGATACTCATCACACGGTCTTCGAATGCCGGGCCGAGGCGCCGCCCGCGAGGTAACGGTCGAACACCATGCACACGTTGCGGATCAGGAGCCGCCCCTTCATCGTGACCGACAGCCAGTCAGCGCCGATTGTGACCAGGCCGTCACGCTCAAGCTGCGCCAGGCGTTCGAGTTCGGGCGCAAAGTAGTCTGCGAATACGATCGGAAAGGCCTGTTCGAGCGCGCGGATCGACACCTCGAACTGGCACATCAGCTTCTGGATCAGCGTGCGCCGCAGTACATCGTCCATCGTCAGGCGCGCGCCGCGCGCGACCGGCAGCTCGTTGCGGTCCAGGATGTCGTAATACTCCTCGAGCGTCTTGGCATTCTGGCTGTAGGTGGAGCCGACCGCGCCGATCGCGGACACGCCGCAGGCGACCAGGTCGCAGTCGGCATGCGTCGAGTAGCCCTGGAAGTTGCGGTGCAGCCGGCCCTGCTGCTGCGCCACCGCGAGGTCGTCGGTCGGACGGGCGAAGTGGTCCATGCCGATGTAGACGTAACCGGCCGCGCCGAGCCGCTCGATGCACAGCGAGAGCATCGCCAGCTTGTCCTGGCTGGATGGCAGCTCGGCGTCAAGGATGCGGCGCTGCGGCTTGAACAGGTGCGGCATGTGGGCATAGTGATAGAGCGCGATCCGATCGGGGCTGGCCTCGATCACCTTCTCCATCGTCTGGGCCATCGTCTCCGGCGTCTGGCGCGGCAGGCCGTAGATCAGGTCGATGCTGACCGAACGGAAGTTCGCGGCGCGGGCGGCGTCGATGATCGCGCGGGTTTCAAGCTCGGGCTGCACGCGGTTGACCGCCTGCTGCACCTGCGGGTCGAAATCCTGCACGCCCAGGCTGATGCGGTTGAAGCCCTGGCGGCGCAGGCGCGCCACCCGTTCGGGCGTCACCGTGCGCGGGTCGATCTCGATCGAATACTCACCCGTTTCGTCTTGGGCGAACCGGAACGTGCGGTGCAGGTGCGCCATCAGGTCTTCCATCTGCGCGTCCGACAGGTAGGTCGGGGTGCCGCCGCCCAGGTGCAGCTGCTCGACCTCGTTCATCCCCGCGAACAGCAGGCTTTGCATCTCGATTTCGCGCTTCAGGTAGCCCAGGTAGGTGGCGGCCTTTTCGCGGTTTTTGGTGACGATCTTGTTGCAGGCGCAGTAGTAGCACACCGTGTCGCAAAACGGAATGTGCAGGTACAGCGACAGCGGCTTGGCGCCGCCGCGGGTACGCAGGCCGGCGACGGCATGCAGGTAGTCGCGGTAGCCATACTCCCCGGAGAAGCGGTCGGCGGTCGGATAAGACGTGTAGCGCGGACCGGATCGGGAAAGCCGTCCGAGCAGATCGGCGTCGAACTCGACGGAAGGTTGCGCCACGGGCGCACTGGCATTGATGGGAATCTGCTTTAACAACATCTGGCTCTACTCCTGCTGCCACCGCGTCCTGGAATCGGCACGGTTCGGTTAGCTTGAAGTTTATTGATGCTGCTCAGCAAAATCCTTGACTTGCATCAAAAACGACCGAGACGTTTGCAGACCGCGTAGGGTGCGCACCTGTGCGCACGCGGTTCGCGAAAGCAGCACAGCCGGATCGGCAATCGCCGACGCCAACTCTGCGCAACCGTACAGCGTGCGCACAGGTGCGCACCCTACGATAGTTACGCAGCTCGCCGCGCTTCACCCAGCTTGAACACCGCCAGCGCCTGCACCAGCCGCCCCGCCTCTTCGGCCACGCTGGACGCGGCCGCCGCCGACTCCTCGATCAGCGCCGCGTTCTGGCGCGTGATCCGGTCCAGGTCCGCCATCGCCTGGTTGACATGGACGATGCCCTGCCCCTGTTCGCGGCTGGCCAGCGAGATCTCGTGCATGATCGCCGCCGCGCCCTGCACCGCCTGCACCACTTCGCGCATCGTGGCGCCGGCGGTGCCGACCAACTCGTTGCCCTGCTCGACCTTGTGCGCCGAATCCTCGATCAGTGCCTTGATCTCCCGGGCCGCGTTGGCCGAGCGCTGCGCCAGGTTGTGCACTTCACCGGCGACCACCGCAAAGCCTTTGCCCTGTTCGCCCGCGCGCGCCGCCTCGACTGCGGCGTTAAGCGCGAGGATATTGGTCTGGAACGCGATACCGTCGATCAGGCCGATGATGTCGACGATCCGCTTGGCCGATGCGCTGATGCCGACCATGGTCTCGCCAACCCGGCCGACCGCCTCGCCGCCGTGACCGGCTACGCTGGAGGCAGCACTTATCAGCTGATCGGCGCGAACCGCGCTGTCGGTGTTCTGGCCGGCCGCGTGCGCGATCTGGCCGACGCTGGCCGCGGTCTGTTCCAGGTTCGCAGCCTGGGATTCGGTGCGGTGCGCCAGGTCCACGTTGCCATCGGCGATCTCGCGCGTGGCCTGCTCGATCGAGCGCACGTTGCTGCGCACGTCGCCCACGATGGCGGTCAGGTTGATGTTCAGCTGGCGCAGCGCCAGCAGCAGCTGCCCCATCTCGTCGTCGCGGCCAGGCGGGCAGGCATGCGACAGGTCGCCTCCGGCCAGCGCGTTGATGGCGTCGGTGGCCTGGCCGAGCGGGGTGACGATGGCGCGGTGCAGCTCGGCCCACACCAGTAGCGTGCCCACGACGCCGACGCCTGCCAGCACGCGCCAAATGGCGCCGTCGGCCGCCACGCCCAGGGCGCCCGCCAGCACTGCCTGGCCGCCCATCGCCATACCAATGCGCGAGCCCAAAGGCAGGCGACGCAGCGCGGCCAGGCGCGCACGCCAGCCGGCATGCACCGCTTTGCCGCGGCGGATCGCGATTCCCTGCGCGCGCTCCTCGCGGATTGCGCGGTACAGCTCTTGGGCCTGGGCCACCTGCGCGCGCGAGGGCGTGGTGCGTACTGACATGTAGCCGACAATCGCGCCGTTCTCCTTGACCGGCACGACGTTGGCAACCACCCAATAAAAGTCGCCGTTCTTGCGGCGGTTTTTCACCATCCCGGTCCACGGCAAGCCGGACTGGAGCGTTGCCCACAGGTCGGCGAAGGCTTCCGGCGGCATGTCCGGGTGGCGCACGATGTTGTGCGCCTTGCCCAGCAGTTCGGATTCGGAAAATCCGCTCACTTCTACAAAGCTCGGGTTGACGTACACGATCCGGCCCTTGGTGTCGGTCTTGGACACGATCGATTGCCCGTCTTTCATTACATATTCGATGCCGGTGACCGGCAGGTTGATGCGCAAATCCCTCTCCTTGTTGCCTTAAAGCAATTTCTTGAAGGAGGATTGTACGCATGACATTTCAACCGGGTCATTGACCTAGATCAAATAGCACCCAAAAGAAGCCAAACACAACTAAGGCTGGCCTATTCCGAAGCGCAATCTTAAAATGCGTTTCCCGTCTCTTGATGTGACCGCTTGAATCCCCATCTGGCCGTTAATGAACGATCTCAGCACACTGACGCGCCACCCCGACGTCCTGTATGGCCCTTCGCAACCGGAACTGCTGCGCGAAGAAATCCTCGCCGACCTGCTCGGAGCGAGCGCGCGCCGGCACCCCGATAAAACGGCCCTGATCTTCGGCACGCGCCGGATCAGCTACGGCGAACTGGATCGGATGGCCAGCCTGGCCAGCGCCCGCCTGCTCGCCGCCGGCGTGAAGCCCGGCGACATCCTCGGCCTGTGGCTGCCGCGCGGGATCGAGCTCTTGGTCATGCAGGCCGCCATCGCCAAGACCGGCGCGGCCTGGCTGCCGGTCGACGAAGACACGCCGGTCGAGCGCCTGCAGGTGTGCCTGGAGGACGCGCGCTCGCCCTGCGTGGTCAGCTGCGCAGCGTTCGCGCCGCGCCTGGCCGAAGTCGAACAGCGCGTGTTTACGGCCGAGGCGCTGCTGGCGCCACCTGGCGCACACGAAGTGCTGGCGCGGCGCGGCCCGGTCTCCCCCGACAGCCCGGCCTATGTGATCTACACCTCCGGCTCGACCGGCAAGCCGAAGGGCATCCTGATCACCCAGCGCAGCATCTGCCACTTCCTGCGCAGCGAAAACGCGGTGCTTGGCGTGCGCGCCGACGACACGGTCTACCAGGGTTTTTCGGTCGCGTTCGATATGTCGTTCGAGGAGATCTGGATCTCGTACCTGGTCGGCGCCACCCTCTGGATCGGGCCGAAGGAAAGCGCCGGCGATCCGGAAGCCCTGCCCCGGCTGCTGGCACAAAACGGCGTGACCGTGCTGCATGCGGTGCCTACGCTGCTGGCCCTGTTTGCCGAAGACGTGCCGAGCCTGCGCCTGATTAACCTGGGCGGCGAAATGTGCCCGGACGCGGTGGTCGAGCGCTACGCCAAACCAGGCCGCCAGATGTTCAACACCTACGGCCCCACCGAGGCCACGGTGTCGGCCAGCCTTGCGCGCCTGACGCCGGGGCGATTGATCACAATCGGCACGCCGCTGCCCAACTATGGCCTCCTGGTGATCGGGACCGATGCCCCGGCAGGCGCCGGCCTGACCCTGCTGCCGCGCGGCGCCACCGGCGAACTGTGCATCACCGGCCCGGGCTTGTCAGGCGGTTACCTGGGACGGCCCGACCTCTCCGCCGAAAAATTCCTGCCCAACCCGTGGGCCAGCGGCGAACACGACGCGCGCCTGTACCGCACTGGCGACCTGGCGCGCATCGGGGACGACGGCGAAGTGGTCTGCCTCGGCCGCACCGACGACCAGGTCAAGATTCGCGGCTTTCGCGTCGAACTGGGCGAGATCGAGGCGCTGCTGGCGCAGCAACCGGGCGTGGGCACGACCGCAGTGCTGCTGCGCCGCGACGACGGCATCGAGCGCCTGGTGGCGTACCTGGTGCCCGCTGGCGGCCAGGCCCTTGACGCGTCCGTGCTGCGTCAGGCGCTGGCCGAACGCCTGCCGCCTTACATGGTGCCCAGCCGCTTCGAACCGCTGGCCGTGATGCCGCGCCTGACCTCCGGGAAGATCGACCGCAAGGCACTCAAAGCCATGCCGCTGTCCGCCCCCACAGCGCAGGACGCGTTTGACTCCGACCTGCCCGAAACGCCGGCCGAACAAGCGCTGTTCGCAGCCCTGGCCGCGCTGTTCCCGGGCCAGCCGATCCGGCGCGAACTGGACTTCTTCTCCGACCTGGGCGGGCATTCATTCTTTGCGGCGCGGCTGGCTTCAAGCCTGCGCGCCGATCCGCGCTTTGCGCACGCGACCGTGCGCGACATCTACCAGAACCGGAAAATCGGCCAGATCGCGGCCAGCCTCGAGCAGGCGGCAGGCGGCGCGGCGCGCGAACAAGACTGGGAACCGCCCCCCGCCGCCCGGCGCTGGGCTTGCGGGCTGGCGCAACTGGCCGCGGTGCCGGCGCTGGTCGCGCTGCGCATGGCGCAGTGGCTGGCCCCCTTCTTCACCTACCACTTCATGACCGGCGATCCGGGCGATTCGGTGCCGCGCGCGATCGCCGCCTCGATCGGTGTGTTCCTGCTCGCGACCGTGCTCGAGTTCGTGATCGCGGGCGCCGGCAAATGGCTGGTGGCAGGACGCCTGAAACCCGGCTCCTATCCGCTGTGGGGCGTGACCTATTACCGCTGGTGGCTGGCCGACCGCCTGGTCGAATCGGCGCCAAGCTACCTGCTCGCCGGCTCCTCGCTGTACAACTGGTGGCTGCGCGCGCTCGGCGCCAGGGTCGGGCGCGACGTGATCATCGGCTCGATGACGCTGCGCGCGCCGGACCTGCTTTCGATCGGCGACAACGTCAGCGTCGGCAACGCCGTCAATTTCGAGAACGCGCGCGTCGAGCGCGGGCGGCTGCTGCTCGGCGCGATCCGCCTGGACGACGACGCCTGCGTCGCATCCTACGCCGTCCTCGAAGGGAACACCCGCGTAGGCAGGCGTGGCCACCTGGAGGGGCAGTCGGCGCTGCCTGACGGCGCGCAGGTGCCGGACGGCCGCGTATGGAGCGGCTCGCCGGCACGCGACATCGGCCAGTTCGATCCCGATAGTCTGCCGCCGCGCCCGCGCGTGTCGCCCGCGCGTTCGGCCGGCGAAGCGCTGTTCTTCGCCGTCGGCATGGTGATGATCGCGACCCTGTTCTTCATGCCGGTGTTCCCGAGCTTCGTGCTGATCGACTGGTTCGACGAGCGCGGTTCGCTGCAAGCGCTGGAAGGCACCAGCATCTGGATCCAGTTGGCGCGCTACTTCGTGCTGGCGTTCCCGGCCGCCGCGGTGCTGATCGTGTTGACGGTGCTGGTATCGGCTGCGATCCGCTGGAGCCTGCTACCGCGGCTGGCGCCCGGCCGCTCGCCGATCCACAGCAAAACCTATTGCGCCAAATGGCTGGTCAGCCACATCCAGGAATCGAGCCTGAACGTGCTGCACGGGATTTACGCGACCGTATTCGCACCCTTCTGGTACCGCCTGCTGGGCGCCAAAGTCGGACGCGATGCCGAAATCTCGACCGCGCTCGGCGTGGTGCCGGACATGCTCACGCTCGGCGACGAGACCTTCATCGCCGATGCCGTGATGCTCGGCGACGAGCAGATCGATGGCGGCTGGATGACGATGCAGCCGACCGTGGTATCGCACCGCAGCTTTGTCGGCAACGGCAGTTACATCCCGGACGGCACGGTGCTGCCCGAACATGTGCTGGTCGGCGTGCACACCCACGCCCCCGCTAACTCCCGCATGCAAAGCGGCGACACCTGGCTCGGCTCGCCGCCGATCCACCTGCCGGCGCGCGAACAGGTGGAGGGCTATCCCGAGCACCTGACCTTCCGCCCATCGCCGCTGCGCCGCTTGGGGCGCGCGATCGTCGAGGCGCTGCGCATCGTGGCGCCCCACGCGGTCGTGATCGCGGTCGGCTACACGGTGGTGCTGGACCTGATGCCGCTCGCCGGCGCCGGCCGCTGGGGCACGGTGGTGCTCGACCTGGCGCTGGTCGGCCTGGCCTACGGCGTGGGCAACTACCTGTTCGTACTGCTCCTCAAGTGGCTGCTGCTGGGCCGCTATCGCAAGAAGGCGGCGCCGATGTGGACGCCGTTCGTGTGGCTGACCGAAGGCGTAACCAACCTGTACGAAGGGATCGCGGTGCCCAACTTCATGCGCTACCTGCGCGGCACGCCCTGGCTGCCACTCGCCTTCAACCTGCTCGGTTGCCGGATCGGACGCGGGGTGTACATGGACACCACCGACATCACCGAATTCGACTGCGTGACGATCGGCGAGCACAGCGAACTGAATGCGCTGACCTGCCCGCAGACCCACCTGTTCGAAGACCGCGTGATGAAGATCGATCGGGTCGACATCGGCAGCCGCGTCTACATGGGGCCGCGCAGCGCGGTGCTGTACAGCGCCCAGGTCGGCGACAACGCCCGCCTCGGGCCGTTGACACTGGTGATGAAAGGCGAGCATATCCCGGCCGCGACCAGTTGGGCCGGCTGCCCGGCGGCACTGGCCGCGCGATGAGGGACGCGCACCCGGTCCACTGGTGGCCGGCGTCGCTGCGGCCCGGGGCAGACGGAATCATCGTGATTGGCGTGCAGGGCGCGGGCGGACGTGATGCCGCCCGCATGCGCATCCGCGACGCGCTGCACGAAGCCCTGGCCAGCCTGGCGCGGCTGCCACGCGAGGCGGTGAGCATCGATTCCCGGCCGGGCCACGCGCCGACGGTCGCGATCCATGACCAATCCGGCCTGCCCGTTCCCGGGATCGCCTTCAGCCACGAAGAACCGTGGTCGCTGGCCGCCATCAACCTGTACGGCCCGGTCGGCGTGGACCTGATGCGGGTCCAGGACATCCCCGACTGGCACGCCGTTGCTCGCGCCTACCTCGGCCCCGAAACCGCATCCAAAATCGCCGCGGCGAAGCCAGACATGCGTCCGGCCGCGTTCACGCAGGCGTGGTGCGAACACGAGGCGCGGCTGAAGTGCCACGGACTGCAGCTGACCGAATGGACGCCCGCGCTCGCCGAAGCGACTCGCGACTGCACTACACGCCCGCTGGCCCTTCCCGATGGCCTGGCCGGCGCCCTCGCCTGGCAGTTGGGTTCAGGGCAATTGGGGTCAGAGTCGAATTAATTGACAACTTTTAGTCCAGCAATTAGGGTCAGTGTCGAATTAATCGCAAAGGTTCCGGCACGGCAAAAACGGAGTGAACGAGTCATGTGAACTATGGTGCATTTGGAAAATGTTCCCATTAATTCGACTCTGACCCTGCTTGATAAGCAAGGTGTTGCCGAGCAATTCGACTCTGACCCTAATTGTCCGGGGTAAGATTGTAAGATGGACAATCTTACACATTCGGTCACCGGGCTCGCGATGGGGGAATTGGTCGAGCGTAGCCTGCCGCCGGAAACCGACTCGCTCCGCGCGCGCACCCGTCGCAAGTTGTTGCTGTTTACTTGCTGGGCGGCCAGCAATTTTCCAGATCTCGATCTTCTGCTCACGCGGCTATCCCCGCGGCCGCTGGGCTATCTGTTGCATCATCGGGGCTATACCCATACCTTGGTCGGTGTCCTGCCGCAGGCGGCCTTGCTGCTATCGCTGACCTGGCTGCTGTGGCCAGGGGCACGAAGGCTGCTGCGCGGTAGTCCAGCCGCACGCGCGGCAACGGTTGGTGTCGCCTTGTTCGGTCTGTTGTTGCACGTTGCGATGGATTATCTGAACGTGTATGGCGTGCATCCTTTCCATCCGTTCGATTCGCGTTGGATGTACGGGGACATGGTGTTCATCGTCGAGCCGGTGTTCTGGGTCGCGTTGGGCACGCCGCTCGCCGTCATGGCCAGCCGCCCGATCGCGCGGCTGCTGCTGTTCGCGTTGCTGGCCGGCGGCCCGCTGTTCTTCACCGTATTCGGCTATCTCCAATGGGGCTCACTGCTGGGGCTGTTCCTGCTCGGCGCCTTGCTGGTGTGGCTGGAACGCGGCGGCGCCGCGCGGAACCGCAAGGCACTGGTGACGGGCCTGGCAGCAGGACTGGGTTTTGTCGCCATCCAGGCAGTGGCGGTGCAGTCGGCGCGCGAGCTCGTCACACAACAACTGACGCAGCGCGATCCCGGCACGCAGGTCCTCGATGTGCCCGTTCTTGCCGTTGCCTCCAATCCCCTTTGCTGGGGATTTGTGACGATCGAAAGCAATGATGCTCTGGGCAACTATCGTCTCACTCGCGGAGCGCTGAGCCTGGCGCCGTCGATCACGCCGGTGTCAAACTGCCCGACGGCGTTGGGCGGCCCGGGCAAGGCGACAGAAGGGACTGCGCTGATCTGGCTGTGGGAAGAACACGGGAAACTGTCGCGCCTGCGCGAGTTGGCAAGCGATAATTGCTATTTCAATGCCTGGATGCGTTTCGCTCGTGCCCCCTCGCTCGTTGGTGGCAGTGCAACCGATGTCCGTTTCGGCACGCCCGGCAGCCCGAATTTCTCGACGCTGAACTATGCGCAGCGGGCCGGCGCACCGTGTCCACGGAACGTGCCCGGCTGGGGTTTTCCGCGTGCGGATTTGCTTGGGCTGCATTGATGCGGAACTATCCCGTGCTTTCCTTGGCAATGCCGAACGCTTTACACGATTTTACATAGGGTGTTTGCGGATGCCGTGAGTACCGGTCGGGTTGCGACCGTAGACTGCGAATGTTGCCACCTCTCCCGTGCCACCCGAGCGGTCCATGCACATGCAACGTCCAGTCAGCAAACTGCTGCGTTCGATCCGGCTGAACAGACAGCTGTTTGATCTGCCAGCCGCCGACCTGTTGTTCCGGCTGCAACTCGCGCCGCAGCAAGTCAACGCCGCGTTTCGCCGCTATGCAGGCCCGCATCCCAAATACGAGTCGCTGCGCAACAAATCCATGGGAATGGCCCTGATCGATCTGTCTTTTTTCGACGGACCCGCTACCTATCTCGAAACAGTCGATGAAACCGGTTGGGCTGGGCCGCCGGGCCAGCAGGCCAGGCTGCGCGGCTATACCGCGCGCGCCATCGACCGCGACCGCTATCACGACGAAATTGCGAACATCAACCAGTTGCCGGATCAACTCAGGCAAGGGCGGCCGCTGGATATGAGCTGGCTGCAGCCTGCAGGGGATGTGACCTCCCCCTGCGCCGTGTCGTTCGGTGCATTCAACCAGTACCACGAATTGGTCGCCTACTGCACCGTCGGTGTGTTCGGCAATTTCGCCTCGGTTGAAGAGCTAATTGGGTACAAAAACCGCGACGGGGTGATGTACCTTTTGCTCACCGAAATCATCTGCGAACTGCTCGCAGCGGGCACGGTGCAATACTTCATGTACGGTTCCTTTGTCAGCGCCAGCGCGGGCAAACGCAAGTTCAAACGGCGGCTCGGATTCGTGCCGTACCGTGTGCGCTACGCTCTCGACTAAGAGCGCGACTTGATCCGGACAAGGCGCGGCGATGACAACTGTGCTGTTGTGCGGCAAGGAGACGCCAACGCAGCCGTGCTCATTTTTGAATGGCTATGTCATCGCCCCGTGTGGCCTCGATGAAGGAGCGTACCCTACGAGTGATCCACGACTCGCGGCGAGTGCGGTCCGCGGGGAATGCAGGGCCGCGGAGGACCAGTGCGCACACGGTCTCCGCGTGCCGGTTCGCGGCGACGCCACCTTTCGGCACGCTTTGCACTGTTCGAGCCTCCGCCTGGAAGCGACAATCCGTGGCGCACCTTTTATCACGCGATTTCAGTATGGCGGCGCTCGGTAACGCCACCTTTCAGCACGCTTTGTACCGCGTGCGCACGGGTGCGGACTCGTGGGCCGAAGGTCCTGGATTTGTTGTAGTGGCAGGCTCGTCGAGGCCCCCTTAGCGGTGACATGGCTTTTTGATTGGCGCTGTCACCGTTAGCTGGGGCGTACGGTGGAGATTCTGCCCACGCGATCAGCGGTTGGCCATTTCAGAATAGGTTCCGCGTTCATTGAACGCGTGGGCGTTTCGTAAAATTGGCCACTGGCCAACTTTACCCCGCCCACCCTAACGGGCATTGCAAAGCGACGTGCCGCCCCGTAGGATGAATCA
>NZ_SPUM01000039.1 GCF_004614195.1 Massilia horti
AATTTAGCAGTAGCAAATGAAGGCGTTACGAGTGATCGTGACGCCTTTTTTGTTTTCGTTCCCTTCTCGAACCCAGGCGGCACGTCGAGCCTGCGCACCCGGCGGTTCACTTGCACGTAGCCGCAGCAGTCCACTTGGCCTTCCCGTCGTCGTCCAAAGCCCTCATTCCCCCGGTATCGTCCGGCGTACCCCGCGGTATCGAAATCCAATCCCAAACCGACCAGCAGCTTTTCTGAACGACAACACGTGGCAAAATGTTGTCTTCGTGAATATTTTAAAAAGGTGCGAAATGGCTCTGCTTCGGTATATCGTTGTAGGGATCGTGGCGGCGGCGCTGGCCGGCTGCGCTTCGATGTTGGGCAACCACAGCGCGCGCCACGAGGGCAGCCTGGTCGATTACCTGTACCCGAACGCCAAGGAGCCGCCGGCGATGCAGGCAACGACCACTCAACTGCGCCCGCCGGTACGCGTCGGTATCGCCTTCGTGCCCGGGGCGCGGGGCGATGGCCTGTCCGAGACCGAAAAGACCAGGCTGCTCGAGCGCGTGCGTGACTCGTTCTCGCAGTACAGCTACATCGGCAATATCGAAATCATCCCGAGCGCGTACTTGAGGCCGCGTGGCGGGTGGGACAACCTCGACCAGGTGTCGCGCATGTTCAATGTCGAGGTGGTGGCGCTGCTGTCGTACGACCAGGTCAGCTTCAACGACACCAACGAGCTGGCCGTGCTGTATTGGACCATCGTGGGCGCTTACGTGATCAAGGGCGACCGCTACGATGTCCAGACGCTGGTCGATGCCGCCGTCTTCGACGTCAAGAGCCGCAAACTGCTGTTTCGCGCCCCGGGCACCAGCCAGGTCAAGGGCTCCGCCACCATGGCCGGCTACAGCGAGCAGTCGCGCAACGCGCAGGCCAACGGCTTTCGGCTGGCGGTGGACCAGCTGATCCCGCAGCTCCAGTCCGAACTGGCCGGCTTCAGGGAACGCATCAAGAACGACCCGAACTACAAGGTCGTGAACAAGGACGGCTATCGCGGCGGTGGCAGCTTCGGCTGGATCGGCGCCCTGCTCGCGCTGTGCGCCCTCGTCTTCGGCCATGCGCGCCGCCGTACCGCTGCTTGAGCGCGCGCCGGCGAGCAGCCTGCTGGCGTTCGCCTGTGTCGTGCTGGCGTTCGCGCCCGAGGCCTGGCTCGCGCACCTGGCCTACGAGCGCGGCGCCATCTTCAAAGGCGAGGTGTGGCGCCTCTGGACCTGCCACCTCGTGCACTTCTCCGTCGCGCAAGCCGTGACCGACGCGCTCGTGCTGCTGTCGATGGGCGCGCTGGCCGAACCGGTCGTCGGCACGCGCCGGCTGCTGCTCGCATTCATCCTCGGGGGCCCGTTCATTTCGCTCGGGCTGCTCGCGAGCGCGCCGGCGATGCTCGAATACCGCGGCGCATCGGGCATCGCCATGATGGCGGCGGTGCTCGCCGCGGCGGTGATGTGGCGCGAAAGCTCGGCCTGGAAAGTATTGGTCGTGGCGCTGGCATCCGTGTTTGCAGCCAAGACCCTGGCCGAAGCCGGCGGCGGCCTGTCTGCCAGCGCGGTCCTCCCCGAATTCGCCAGGGTGGCATGGCAGTCGCATGTGCTGGGCGCTCTGTCCGGCGTGTCGATACTTGCGCTGGCCAGGTGGCGCAGCGCCGGGCCGCTCCGGCTGTGAGACAATGCGCGCTTGCGCCGGGGCCGACAGTCGGCCCGGGCAGACATCGCCCTCGCCGTCCCAATGCCCCAAACGATCGCCGCTCCCGTCCACCACGAACTCGTCATCAAGAAAAGCCGCTTCCTCGCGTGCGTACAGCCGATGGCCGACCGCAGCGGCGCGCAGCAAGTGGTGGCCGCACTGCGGGCGCAGCACCCGGGCGCGGCGCACGTGTGCTGGGCGCTGCTCGCGGGCGGACAATCGGCCGCGGTCGACGACGGCGAGCCGAGCGGCACCGCGGGCCGTCCGATGCTCGACGTGCTGCGGCACCAGGACCTGGAGGGCGTGCTCGCGACCGTGGTGCGCTACTTCGGCGGCGTCAAGCTGGGCGCGGGCGGCCTGGTGCGCGCCTACACCGACAGCGTGGCGCAAGCGCTGCTACAAGCCGAGAAAATCGCGATCGTCAAACTGCGCGCCCTGCGCTGCAGCGTGCCGTACGCGCTGGAAGGTTTCGTACGCCGTGAAATCGACCTGGCCGGCGCCACGCTCGACGAGGTCACGCACGGCAACGACGTGCTATTCGCATTCAGCCTGCCGGAACAGGCTGCGGCGGCGCTGGTGACGCGGCTGTCCGAAGGCAGCCACGGCCGGCTTGCCTGGCACGACGACGACCTGCCACCGCAATGAGGGTCAGAGTCGAATTATCCGGAACTTTTCCTCATTTCAACAATAACAATGGGGGTCAGAGTCAAATTAATTGGAAACTTTCCGAAGTTTCCAGCAATTAGGGTCTGACCCGGGGTCTGACCCTAAATAACAATCGGGGTCAGAGTCAGGGTCAGAGTCGAATTAATCGGCAACACCCTGAAGTTTCAAACAATTAGGGTCTGACCCCAAGGCTCGAGTGCTGAGGCTTCCCCACATTTCGATATACCCGTCATCACCATTCGAAAGCGGACTGCCGCGGGCCGGGCCGCTATAGTGGGCGGTTTTCCGGCATGTTCGTCCATTTAGCGTGATTAAGAAAAGCCTCGTCCCCCTCGCCCTCGGCGGCTTCGGTATCGGCATGACCGAGTTCGTGATGATGGGTATCCTGCCTGACATTGCACGCGGTTTGCAGATTTCTATCCCGCAGGCCGGTTACCTGATCTCGGCCTACGCCCTCGGTGTCGTGGTCGGCGCGCCGACGCTGGTCGGCCTGCTGGCGCGCCAGGCGCCGCGCAACGTGCTGATCTGGTTCATGCTGATGTTTGCCACGTTCAATGGCCTGTCGGCGTTTGCTCCCAATTTCCACGTGCTGATGCTGTCCCGCTTCATGGCCGGCCTGCCGCACGGCGCCTTCTTCGGCGTCGGTGCGGTGGTCGCGTCGCGCCTGGCCGACGAGGGCAAGACCGCCGCCGCGGTGGCGACCATGTTTGCCGGGCTGACCGTGGCGAATGTGCTCGGGGTGCCGTTCGGCACCTGGCTCGGCCACAACCTGAGCTGGCGCATGGTGTTCCTGATCGTGGCCGCGATCGGCGTGCTGACCGCCGCCAGCCTGCATCGGCTGGTGCCGTATTTCGCGGCGGCGCCGGGCGGCAGCTTCGTGCAGGACCTGAAGATCTTCCGCCGCCCCGGCCTGTGGCTGGCGCTCGCGATCACGTCGATCGGCACCGGCGGCTTCTTCGCCTGGTTCAGCTATATCGCGCCGCTGCTGACCGACGTGACGATGTTCCCGGCCGGCGCAATTCCCGCGCTGATGACCGTGGTCGGCGTCGGCATGACTGTCGGCGTGCTGGCCGGCGGCAGGCTCGCGGACCGCTTCGATCCGATCCGCGCGATCGTGATCCTGCTCTGCGCCATGGTGGTGCTGCTGTTCCTGACCGGGTCCCTGGCCGACTCGCAGCCGATGATGGTGGTGCTGGCCTTTGCCACCGGCGCCACCGCGCTGGCGCTGGGGCCGCCGGTTCAGATGCTGCTGATCGGCCATGCGAAGGAAGCGGAAATGCTTGGCTCCTCGCTCGGCCAGTCGGGCTTCAACATCGGCAATGCGACCGGCGCCTTCCTCGGCGGGATTCCGCTCACGCTCGGCTACTCGTATGCGTCGCCGCAATGGGTGGCCGCGGCGCTCGCCGGCTCGGGCGTGCTGCTGTCGCTGCTGCTGATGGCCCACGGGCGCGCCCGTCAGCACGCCTGACTGCCCCGCTTCGTTCGTCTCGTTTCACTCCCCCCGACAAAGCCGGAGAGGCGAGTTCGTAGGGTGGGCGGGGTAAAGTTGGCCAGTGGCCAACTTTACGAACGCCCACCCTACGCCCCACAGCTAACGTTGACCGTGCCTCTCGTTTCGCTCCCGCCGGATAAAAACCGACGACGCGAGCCGAAACGAGGCAGTCCTCATCGCGCCGCCTGCGGCAGGCGACGCAGCACTTCTTCGGTCGTCACCACGGTGGCGAATTCGCGGTTCAGGCTGGCCAGCGCGGTATCGTGAATCTGCTGCGCCGTGTAATGGCGGCCGTCGTGTCCCCGCCGCTCGAACGTGGCGGTGGCGTCCGCCACGATGAAGGTTTCGAAACCAAGGTTGCCGGCCATGCGCGTACTGGTCGATACGCAGTGATCGGTGGTGAGCCCGCAAATGACCACCGTCTCGATCATCGCCTCGCGCAGGCGCTGTTCGAGATCGGTCCCGATGAATGCACTATTGACGCTCTTGTAGATCACCGGCTCGCCCGCTAGCGGCTGCGCCTCAGGCTTGACCGCGAATCCCGGCGCTTCCGGAAGGAACAGGCTCTCCTTGCGCTTGGAGCGGTGATGGATGTGAAACAGCGGCAGACCGGCCTGGCGCCAGCCGTCCAGCAGCGCGGCGATGTTGTCCTCGGCCCCGGGGTTGTTGCGCTGGCCCCAGCTGGGATTGTTGAAGGCTTGCTGCACGTCGATCACGATCAGGGCGGCGTTGGGTGGCAGTTGCGTCATCTGGTGTCCTCCTATGAAAAGTGAGGGCTCCATCCTCCTGCAATGCAGCATGCAGCCTCAACCGAAATGCCAGATAATTGGTAGCTCATCCATGAAGAATTTCGATGGCAAGATGAGGCTCAACCAACTCAGGATGTTCGTCGCCGTGGCCGATGCCGGCAGCTTTTCCGGCGCCGCGGCCAGGCTCGATTGCACCCAGTCGCGCATCAGCCATGCGATCGCCGAGCTCGAAAACGACCTCGGCGCGCGGCTGTTGGTGCGCTCGCGTTCCGGCTCGGTTCCCACCGATGCCGGGCACCGGGTGCTGGCCCAGGCGCGCCAGATGCTGCGCCTGGAGGACAGCCTGTTCGAGGCCGTGCGCGACGGGCGCGAATTGGCGGGACAGGTGCGCATCGCGTGCTTTCGCAGCGTGGGCACGCACCTGCTGCCGTATGCGCTGGAGGCGCTGGCGCACGAGTACCCGAACATCCGGGTCGACATCGACGACGGCTGCTACGAACGAACCGACGTGACCGAGGCGCTCAGGCAGGGGCGTGCCGACATCGGGATTGCGCAGTTGCCGGTCGAGGAAGAATTCGTCACGCAGCCCTATGTGCAGGATTCATACGTGCTGGTGGTGCCGGCATCGATGAAGCTCGATCCTGCCGCGGGTTGGGATCAGCTCAATCGCCTGCCGTTCATTGAGCTGGCTTGTTCAGGGGCGGCGGCCGTGCTGGCGCGCTGCCGGGCGGCGGGGTTTGCGGCGCAGGCGAACCGCAGCCTCTCGAACCACTCGAGCATTTCGGCGCTGGTGGGGCGCGGGATGGGGTATTCGATACTGCCACGGCTGTCGACGTTTCCCGAACCGGACGAGGTCAGAATCCTGCCGCTGCCGATTCCGGCGCGGCGGCAGCTCGTCGTGGCGCATCTGGCGGACACGATGCGCCAGCAGGTGGCGAAAACCGTCGTGCGCTTCATTCGCGACCGGCAGGTGGTGGCGAAGACCAAGGCGTATCGGGCCGGGATCGTAGGCTGGGAATAGGCATGCGAACAGGGGGCGTATAGGTGCGCATTCGCACACGAGTCGCAAGTTCGTAGGGGGCGCGCGGCCGGCGAGCACCTGTGCGCACGCGGTTCGCAAACGTAGCGCATTGGTACACGCGCCGCGAGTCCGCATACGATGACCGCGTGCGCACTGGTGCGCACCCTACGCCTTCAGCACACCATGCAGCCTGTGGGCGCGCCGTTTCGCAGAGCAGAATACCCTACCCTTCGGCACCCCGCGCCCGGTCGATCAGGCTCCCCATCAGCTCCAGCGGCAGCGGGAACACGATCGTCGAGCTCTTGTCACCCGCGATGGTCGACAGCGTCTGCAGGTAACGCAGCTGCATCGATCCGCGCTGCTGCGCCAGCACCTGCGCCGCCTGCATCAGCTTTTCGGACGCCTGCAGCTCGCCCTCCGCGTGGATCACCTTGGCGCGCCGCTCGCGCTCGGCCTCGGCCTGGCGCGCGATCGCACGCACCATCGATTCGTCCAGGTCGACGTGCTTGATCTCGACATTGGCGACCTTGATGCCCCAGGCGTCGGTCTGGGCGTCGAGCACCTGCTGGATGTCGATGTTGAGCTTTTCGCGCGCAGCCAGCATTTCGTCCAGCTCGTGCTTGCCCAGCACCGAGCGCAGCGTGGTCTGCGCGAGCTGGCTGGTGGCTTCGAAAAAATTCGCGACCTGGATGATCGCGCGCTCCGGGTCGATCACCCGAAAATACAGCACAGCCGACACTCGCACCGAGACGTTGTCGCGCGAGATCACGTCCTGTTTGGGCACGTCGTGCACGACCGTACGCAGGTCGACCCGCACCATTTGCTGCAGAATCGGGATCAGGAGAATCAGGCCGGGTCCCTTGACCGCCCAGAAGCGCCCGAGCTGGAACACCACGCCGCGCTCGTACTCGCGCAGGATGCGCACTGAGTTGGCAAGCAGCGCGACAATCAGGATCACGATGATGGCAACGACAAAACTGAACTGGAACAGCATCTCAGGCTCCTTGTGCGTGATTGTCGAGCGGCGCCACTTCCAGCACGTGGCCGCGGCGCGCCACCACGCGCACCCGCTGCGCGCGCCTTAGTGGCGTGGCGCTGACCACGCGCCAGGTCTCGCCGCCGACGTTGGCCCAGCCTTCGGGCGCGGCGTCGCCCAGCATTTCGGCTTCAAGACCGATCAGCGTCTCGGCACCCGTGACCGGCTTTCGGCGGCGCGTGCGCAGCGCGATGTTGGCGGTTGTCCCGAGCAGGAGCGCGGCGACGATGCCGACCGTGACGATCAGGTAGGGCGGAATGCCCAGGCCCGGCAGGCTGGTATCGATCAGCATCAGCGCGCCGATCACGAATGAGATTACGCCGCCGATGCCGATCGCCCCGAAGGTGGGCAGGAAGGCTTCCGCGATCATGAATGCGATGCCGAGGAAGATCAGCGCTAGCCCCGAGTAATGGATGGGCAGCAGCTGCAGGCCATACAGCGCCAGCAGCAGGCAGATGGTGCCGGTCACGCCAGGCGCGACCATGCCCGGGTTCATGAACTCGAAGATCAGGCCGTAGATCCCGACCGTCATCAGGATCAGCGCGACGCTCGGATTGGTGATCGCCGCCAGCAGGCGGGTGCGCCAGTCGGGCTGGGAGTCGAGGACCGGGGCGGCGGCCGTGTGCAGCACATGGGGCACGCCCAGCACGCTGACCGTCTTGCCGTCCAGCTGCTCCAGCAACTGCCGCAGGCTGGGGGCGATGAAGTCGATCACGTGCGCCTTGAGCGCGTCCTCGGCCGGCAGGCTGACAGCTTCGCGCACGGCGCGCTCCGCCCAGTCGGCATTGCGGCCGCGCAGGTGGGCCAGGCCGATGATGTAGGCGGCCGCGTCGTTCATTTGCTTGTGCTCCATCGGCGACGGTTCGGCGCCCTTCTCGCGCTGCTGCCCGCCGCCACCCCCGCCGATCATGACCGGTGTGGCCGCGCCGAGGTTGGTGCCGGGCGCCATTGCCGCGATGTGGCAGGCGTACAGGATGTAGGTGCCGGCACTGGCCGCACGCGCACCGCCCGGTGCGACATAGCAGGCTACCGGTACGCGCGAGCCGAGTATGGCGCGGATGATGGCGCGCATCGATGTGTCCAGGCCGCCCGGCGTATCCATCTGCAGCACGATGAGCTGGCTGCCCTGCCTGGCGTCCCGGCTGATGCCGCGAACGATATAGTCGGCGTAGGCTGGGCCGATCGCGCCGTCGACGGTGAGCAGGACCACCGGCGCGCTCGCCGCTGCGCGGGCTGCGGGCCAGCCGGCGAGCAGCAGCGCCGCCAGCACAAAGCGCCAGCCGCGCAAAACCCTGACCAGCGCGGCGGCCATCGGTTGGAACATGTTTGCACCCACGACGGGACGAAGTGTCCCTCCGTTCTTAGAAGTGCGGGGCTCGTCCTTGGTTCCGGAGGCTAGTGTCCTGAATGACTAGTTCGTTGAAAAATAAATGTGGCGAAATCAAGCTGAGACAAGGAACAAAGCACAGCAAGGCCGAGGCCTTGCGCGCATTTGTGACGCAGTATCAGTTTAATTCTCGCCATATTTATTCAACGAACTAGTCATTCAGGACACTATACCAGCAGCGCCGCCTGCATCGCATTGTATGCCTGGCCGGCCTCGAGCAGGATCTGGTTGAGGGTCGGTTCGTCGAGCACGAAGTCCAGCACGCTGTCCGTGTGCTCCGGCAGCGGCGGCGCGTCGATTCCCAGCGGCGAGGGAACCGGGGCATACTGGTTTGCCAGCAGCAGCGTGTCGAGCAGCGAGGTCGGCGGCATGTTGAGCCAGCCGTCGCGCAGTTCGCCGATCGCCTCGGCCACCGGGTCCGGGATCGCCAGCCTCTTCATCACCTCGCGGCTGACCACGTCCTCGCACAGCTCGCCCCAGCGCTCAGCATCCTCGTCCAGGAGGCCGGGGAACTCGTCGGCGCGCGAGAGCAGGTAGAAGCCGCCGACTTCGTGCACGATGCCGGCGAAGAGTGCCGTGTCCGGGTCGACGAAGGTGACGCGCTGCGCAAACACCTGGGCCAGCACGGCCACGTACACGGTGTGTTCCCACAGCTGGGCCAGTTTCGAGCGCAGCAGCGGGTCGCGCACGAAGCTGCCGAACTGGCGCACCATCAGCACCGTGACCATCGCATGCAGGCGGCGGTAGCCGACCCGCGCAACGGCGGCACGTACGCTGGTCACTGGTGTGCCAGTGCCGCCGAATGCCGCGCTGTTGGCCAGCGCGACGGTACGGGCAGCCAGCTGCGGCTCGGCCAGCAGGAGCTGGATCGCGTCCTCGACATGGCAGTCCGGATCCTGCAGCGCGAGCTGCAGGCGCAGTACAGGGCCAAGGCTGGTAGGAAAGGTGATGTCGCCGCGTTCGGCCTGGGCGACGATGTATCCGAAGGCTTCAATTTTGTTCACCGCGCGATTATACCTCTGGCCTCTCGCGGCTCGACCGACCTTCAGGCCTCGGTCTTGAGTAAGGGCGTAGGGCGCGCACCAGTGCGCACGCGGTTCGCGAATGCGGAGCAGTGGAGCGGCAGCCGCCAGTCACGGCGCATGCAGGAGCCAACGGTAAGGAACCGTACCGCGTGCGCACAGGTCCTCGGCGGCCCCGCGCCCCCTACGGTGCGAGGGCGCCATGCCCTCGCCCCGGTCTTGCGAACGGCTTACTTGACCTTGATCGCGCTCTTCACGCTGGTCACGCCTTCGACGCTCCTGGCGACTTTGATCGCCCGGTCGGCTTCATCCTTCGAGTCGACGAAGCCGCTCAGCATCACGACCCCGTTCTCGGTCTTCACGTGAATGCTCAACGACTTGAGATCCGGCTCGGTGGCCAGGTCGGCCTTCACCTTGCTCGTGATCGCGGTGTCGTTCGCCGCGACACGGGCCGTTTCCGTTGCCTCGCGCGTCTTCTCGCCAGCCTTCTCCATCGCGTTTTCGGTCTTCTGCGCGGCCGTCGATGCAACCTGCTTGGTCTTTTCGGCCGCGTTGTTGGCTAGCTCCTTGGTCGTTTCCGCCGCATTATGTGCGGCCACCCGGGTCTTCTCCGCCGCCTTCTCGGCGGCGATTTCGGTACGGTCGGCCACCTCGGCGCCGGTTGCGGCGGCGTTGGCGACCACCGGGCTGGGTTTGCCAACGACGCAGCCGGTAGTGGCGTTGCCGCCGGCCTGCACGCACCTTTCCACGGCCGAGGCAGAAGCCTGGCTCTGGGCCTTGGCATCGGCCAGTGCCGTGTCGCGGGCCGACTTGGCGTTGTTCAGGCACTCATCCTTTTCGGCGGCGTTCTTGCCTTCACACCTGGCCTTGGCGGCGGCGTAGTCCGCTTCCGCCACCCGGGTCAGCGATTTCTGGCGGCCTGCGGGCGTGCTGTTGTACTTGGCCAACGCATCGGCCTCGGCATGGGCGCGCGCGGCCTTGGCTTCGGCCGTGCACACGGACTTGTCGTGGCCGCTCATGCTGTTGCACTTGGCCACGGCGGCCTTGTAGTCCGCCTCCGCCTTTTGTGCCAGGTTGCGATAAGTGGCGGGATCGTGGTTCAGTGCGGCAGTTGGCGCGGCGGCGAAGCTGGCGCCGGCTGTGGCGGCCAGCACGGCGGCAATGAGCGTTTTCATGGTGGTGTCCCTTATCGATTGTTGTGATGGCATTATTTAACGCCTGGCCACTGTAGCAATCTGTGCGATAACGAACATTATTGAAAAAACCACACTTTTCTGCCGCGGACGCTAGTCGTTGCTGAGCAGGCCCTCGCGCCACAGGGCTGCGGCATCCTCGAACGGCCTCTTGGCGTCACCGAACCGGGCCGGGTCGCGCGCCAGCCGTACCCAGGCGCGGGTATCGTGGCCGCCGCGCGCCACCGGTTGGTCAGCCCGCAGCTCGGCCAGCCAGTCGTAGACCCGGGCATAATTTGCCGGATGGCGGTGATGGGTCCAGGCCAGCGCCACCAGGTCGGCGTAGCCCTCCTCGCGGCGGGTTTCGCGCATTTCCTTGGCGGCGGCCAGCAGCTCGGCGTTCGGCGCCGTTTCCTCGCCCACTTCGACGAATCCGGCCGGCAACGCGTGCCACGCGCCCTGCGCATAGCGCCAGCAATGCGCGACTTCATGCGCCGCCATTGCCTCGATCAGTTCGCCGCGCTGGTCTTGCGCCACCTTGGCGAGCACCGATTCGGCATTGGCGTTGCCGCGCAGCGACAGCACCAGCAGGCAGCGCCCGTCACGAAAGCCGGCCGCGAGCGGCACGTCGCCCGTCTTGGCTTGCGGCTGGACGATGATTTCGATAGGCAACTCGATCTGCTGCGCATAGGCCAGCACCGGCCCGGCGGCCTTGAGCCAGCGCATTTCCTGATCGGTCAGTTCGACGGCGCCGGCAACGCCGGCAAGCAGGCAGAGAGAAACAAGGAGGGGCTTGAACATCGGGGACTCCATTGAAACCAAGAAATGCCATGAGGCAATTCTAGGCCCGAAATCAACCCCTTGAAGAAGAAAATTTTTCTCCCTGTTAAGAAAATCAAGCTTGGCGGATTTGCCATCGCGCGCTTTTTCCGGATGATGAAGATAGCACGTCGTTCCCGCGCAGGCGGGAACCCATAGGCAGCGCAAAATGACGCTCAGCATGGGTCCCCGCCTGCGCGGGCACGACGATTTTGGGCCGGCGCAGAGTCGTCGCCATGCGGTCGGCAATACAGTCTGTTTGAACGCGTGGGCGTTCGTAAAGTTAGCCACTGGCTAACTTTACCCCGCCCACCCTACAGCTATGGCCGCCGAACGGTCAGCGCTTTGCGGGCGCGGCTGCCGTCAGCGCTGTGGCGGTCACGAACGCAGGCCGGATATCGTTCGGCACTGCCTTCATCTTGTCGAGCGCCTTCTGCACGTCCGGGCGGATCACCACGTATTTCGCCATCATCGCGCGGGCCCGGGCGTAATCGCCGGTCGCTTCGATCGTCAGGAATTCGCGGTCAAGGTCCGCCACCGCCTGCTTGATCTTCTTGAAGTCGACCGAGAACGTGCCGTCCCCGTGCGACACGAAGCCACCCTTGTCGAGCAGGTAGTTCATCTGGATCGCCATGCCGCGTGCATGCGAATCGGTCAGCCCGAAGTGCAGCGTGCGAAACGCCGAGGCGAGGAAGGTGTTGTACAGCTTGCGCTCGGCCGCCTCGCCCTGCCCCAGCGTGTCCTTCAGCTGGCCCTTGTCCATCATGTACGACAGCGCCCACAGGCCGGTAACGTCGGCCTTGGCTTCCTCGATCGTCGAATAGGCCTCCTTCAGGTCCTGGCGCGGCGTCGACTCCTTGCCGTCATGCCTGGTGACGTGCGGGCCGAGGCCGTGCGTGATCTCGTGCGCCAGGATGTGGGTGAAGAAGGAATCGAAGTCCAGGTCCTTCTGGTCCTGCGGCCGCAGCACGAGCTGGGTGATGGGCTTTAAGGTCGACTCGAACTTGGCCTGCTGGACGTTCTTGAGCATCACGCGCTTGGAGCCGCGCTTGCTGATCACAAACTCGTCGTTGGGCAGGTTGTAGGCGGCGGTCTGGATGCCCATATTGCCGTCCCCGGCGCCGTAGACCTGGTTCACCACCACCATCGGCGCAATCGCGCCGACCTTGGGATTGCGGTACTGCTTATCGAGCGGCAGATTGTCTTCCAGCTCCTGCATGTGCTTGCCGAAGAAGCCCAGCTTCTGCGTCTCCTTCGGATCACGGATGTTCACGTACGCCTCGAACGCGGCCTTGTAGCCGAACAGTTCGTCGTTATAGGTCTCGTACGGCCCAATGGTCACGTCGACCGGCGAATCGAGGTCCATCCACGCAAAGTCGGATTCGCGGTAGTCGTTGGACAGGAAGGCGTCGGCACGCAGGTTCAGGAACTTCTTCAGCGACGCATTACCGGTGGCGGAAGCCGCTTCCTTCAGCAGCTTGGCCAGCTTTTCCAGCTCGGGGCGGTACTCGTCCGAATACTTGACGGTCTTGAACTTGCCGTCGGGGCCGGTGCGGATCACCGTGTAGAACCACTGGGCCTGCTCCTTCTCCTTCGGCGGCAGCGCGTTCATCCAGGTTTCCAGCACCTGCTTGGTCGCACCGGCGGGATAGAAGTTGGCGCCGTGCGGCTTTTCGGGGATCGCGATGCCGGCATACTCGGCGGGCATGAAAGACTTGTTGTCGTCGATGATGGACCACGGCCCCTTGTTGATCCAGAAGTAGTTCTGGCGCGCGACGCCCAGTGCGCTGTTGTCCTTCTTGAGCGCCGCCCACAGGGCCTCGTTGTTCGCCCAGCGCTGGCGCAGCTGCAGCGTGTCGATGATCTTTGCCGCTTCGATCAGCTTTTCGATGGCGACCCGGTCGCCGGCCGACAGCGCGGAAGTGTCGGCGGTGAGATCGACCGGCGCGAAGCGCTTGGCCATCGCGTTCAGTTCATTGACGGAGGCCGGACCGGCCGGGCGGGTTGGGGTCTCGGCAGCGAAGGCGGTGGTGACCGCGGCGGCCAGGACGAGAGGAGCGAGGATGGTCTTCATGGGTCCCTTGTGGTGGAAGGATAACTGGGCGATTGTAATCCTTTCAGGGCTGGGAACAATGAGGAATTGCGTATGTATGCCCGTGGCTTCGGCACGCATAAATACGTGCACGAAAACGAGGCGTAGGGTGCGCACCTGTGCGCACGCGGTACGGATGCATGCCGTTGGCTCCTGCACACGCACGTACCGCTGACTGGCGGCTGCGGTTCCACTACGCTGCGTTCGCGAACCGCGTGCGCACGGGTGCGCACCCTACGATGTCACTTGAACCAGCTGCCCTGCGCAATCGTCGCCAGCGGCGGTTGCTGGCTCCAGCCGCCACCCAGCGCACGCGCCACCGCCACCGCGGCCAGCAGTCGCTGCGTGCGAATCTGCGCCGCTGCACGGTCTGCTCCCAACGCGCTGCGCTGGGCATCGGTCACGTCCAGATAGGTTGAGACGCCACGCTCGTAGCGCGCTTGCGCCACCTGCAGCGCGCGCGTCGCGGCCTGCTGCGCCTGTGCCTGTGCTTGCCCCTGCTGCTGGCGTTCCTGAACATCCGACAGCGCATCCTCGACTTCACGCAGCGCCGTCAACAGCCGCGCCTCGTGATTCGCCACCGCTTCCTCATAGCGCGCCTTGGCCAGCGCCAGGTTGGCGCGGTTGCGGCCACCGTCGAACACTGGCAGCGACAGCGCCAGCGGCCCGATCGAGAACTGGCGCGCGTCCCCGCTCGCCAGATTGCGCAGGCTCTCGGATGCAAAGCCAAAGTTCCCGGTCAGCGACAGCGACGGGTAGAACGCTCCTTCGGCCACGCCCACTTGCGCATTGGCCGCCTTCAGGCCGGCCACGCTCGATGCCAGGTCCGGACGCTGTCCAAGCAGGCTGGCCGGCAGGCCGACCGGGATCGCCGGGGGCTGCGGCAGTTGCGCATCCTGGCTGCTGGCGAGCAGCGGCTCGCTGGGCGATGCGCCGACCAGCGTGGCGAGCGCGTGCTCGAGCAGGTTACGCTGGCGCCGCACCTCGTGCAGGTCGGCTTCGGCGTTGGCGCGCTCGATGCGAGCACGCGAAACGTCCAGTTCGTTCGACAGGCCGGCATTAAAGCGCGCTTCGACCAGTTGTTCCGATTCGCGCCGCGTCGCCAGCGCGTTTTGCAGGATGCCGGCCTCGGTGTCGAGACCGCGCAACTGCCAGTAGGTCTGCGCCACCTGGCCAGACAGCATCAGCAGCACGCCGTCGCGGTCGTCCTGCGCCGCCAGCGCCTGCGCGTCGGCGGCTTCGACCACCCGCCGCACGCGGCCCCACAGGTCCAGTTCGTACGACAGCGAAGCGCCCACCTGGTAGTTATTGCCCTTGATGGTGCGACCGCCCATCGCCAGCGCGGTCGAGGTCTCGGCCGAGCTGCGCGAGTTCGATATGCCGGCCGCCGCACTCACCGTCGGCATTTGCGCGGCGCGCGTCACGCCCAGTTGGGCCTGCGCCTGCAGCAGCCGCTGCGCCGCCGCCTTCGCGCCCGGGTTGTCGCGCAGCGCGCGCTGCTCCAGCGTGGTGAGGGTGGCGTCGCCGAACACGGTCCACCAGTCGGCCGGCAGGCGCGCAGTATCGGTCTGTGCGACCGGCAGGTGGCGGTAGCCGGACGCCTGCTCGTTCTTGGGCGCGACGAAATCGTGCCCGACGGTGCCGCATCCGGCCAGCGCCGCGGCAACCGATGCCGCCAGCGCGATCTGTGCAATAGGCTTGAACATTGTTTTTCTCATCAAATGAATTCGTCGATTGTCAGTGGCCGCCGCCGCCCGCTCCGCCCGGGGACTTGACCTTGTCGGCGAACCAGATCGCGCCGATGGCGCCGATCAGGATCAGGCCGACGATCCAGAAGCCGTCGTTGTACGCCATAACGTACGACTCGCGCCGTACGATGCGGTCGATCGCGGCGATGGCCTGGTTGCCGGCGGTGGCCGGGTCGATGCCGTTGGCGATGAAAGCCTGGGTGAGCTGGTCCAGCCGCGTCTGGGTCGCGTTGGAAGCCAGCGAGACCGATTCGCCGATGCGCGCCGAATGGAAGTGCTCGCGGTTGGTCAGGGCGGTGGCCAAGAGCGCGATGCCGATCGAACCGCCGAGGTTGCGCGTCATGTTGAACAGGCTCGACGCCGAGGGCATGTCCTTGGGCGCGATGCCGGCCATGGCGAAGTTCGACAGCGTGAGCATCACGAACGGCTGGCCGATCGCGCGGATGATCTGGGTGAACATGAGCTGGTCGTAGCCGGTGCTGGCGTCCATGAACGCGTTCATCAGGCACGAGCCGCCGAACAGCAGCAGGCCGAAGGAGCACATGATGCGGTTGTCGATCTTGGAGCTGAGGGCGGCCGCGAACGGCATCACGAACAGCTGCGGCAGGCCCATCCATGCGATCACTTCGCCGATCTGCATCGGGGTGTAGCCGGCGATCTGGCCCAGGTACAGCGGCAGCAGGAACGACGAGCCGTACAGCCCCATGCCGATCACCGCCGACAGCGCGGTCGCGACCAGGAAGTTGCGCTGCCCGTACAGGCGCAGGTTCACGAACGGATTGGGCCGCACGAAGCTGGTCGCGATCCAGCCCAGGATGCCGAACAGGGCCAGGTAAGCGAAGGTGATGATGAAGCTCGAGTCGAACCAGTCCTTCGAATTGCCCTCTTCCAGGAAGATGGTCAGGCTGGCCAGGCCCAGCGCCATGAAGGCGATGCCCAGCCAGTCGGCGTGGACCAGCTGCTTGAGCTGCATCGGCTCCTTGTCCATGCCCCATGCCATGCCGGCGATGAGCAGCACGCCCGGCACCCAGTTAATGTAAAAGATCGACGGCCAGCCGTACAGTTCGGACAGGTAGCCGCCCAGGGTCGGGCCCATGGCCGGGGCGAGCGTGGCGGTCAGGCCGAACATCGCCATGCCGACCGCGCGCTTGGAGGGCGGCAGGCGCGTCATCACCAGGGTCATCGCCATCGGGATCAGCGCGCCGCCGGTAAAGCCCTGCAGCATGCGGAACACGATCATCGATTCCAGGCTCCAGGCCGCGCCGCACAGGGTCGAGAACAGCAGGAACAGCGAGGTGGTGATCATCATGTAGCGCCGCGCGCCCAGCGAGCGGGTGAACAGCGCGGTCAGCGGGATCACGACGATCTCGGCGCACAGGTAGGCGGTCGAGATCCAGGAACCCTCTTCCTGGGTCGCGGACAGGGTGCCGAGGATGTCGCGCAGCGAGGAATTGGTGATCTGGATGTCGAGCACCGCCATGAAGGCGCCGAGCATGCCCGCGAACACCGCGATCCAGGTACGCGCGTCGATGCGCGCGCCATTGACCGGCGCGCCCGGGACGGCGTGGGTGGAACTGGCCATGTTGGTTCCTTACTTGGCGGCGACGGCGGCGGCTTGCGGCGCCTTCTGGCGCAGGTCGATCTCGACCACGGTCGACATGCCCGGCACCAGGCGGCCCGCGTACTTCTTCAGGTCGGCCGGGTCGAAGGTGATCTTGACCGGCACGCGCTGCACGATCTTGGTGAAGTTGCCGGTCGCGTTATCGGCCGGCAGCAGCGCGAACTGGTTGCCCGAGGCCGGCGAGAAGCTGTCCACGCGGCCGACCAGCTCCTTGCCCGGCAGCGCGTCGACATCGATCTTCACGCGCTGGCCCGGCTGCAGCCCGGCCAGCTGGGTTTCCTTGAAGTTGGCGGTCACCCACACCAGATCCTCGACGATCGCCGCCAGTTGCTGGCCCGGCTGGATGCGCGCGCCCACTTCAACGCTGCGCTTGCCCACGCGGCCCGACACCGGCGCCACGATCTGGTTGTAGCCGAGCTGCTGGTTGGCGTCCTTGAGCTGGGCCTGCAGCACCCTGACCTGGGCCTTGAGCACGTCGCGCGCCGAAGTCGCGGCGCCGATCTGGGCCTGGGCCGCGCTGGCATTGTTACTGCGCGCCGCCACGTCGGCGGTGGCGCTGGCGCGCGCGGCTGTCGCGGCATCCACCTCGGCCTTCGAGACCGCCTTCATCTGGTCGTTATACAGCTGGCCCATGCGCGCTGCGTCCTGCTGCGCCCGCACCAGCTGGGCCTGGGCCTGCGCCACCTGGGCCTTGGCGGCCGAGGCCTGGGCGCGCGCCTGCGCGATCTGGGCGTCGGCCTGCTCCACCTGCTGCTGCACGCTGGCGATCTGGGCCTCGATCTGCTCGATCTTCACGTGCTGGTCGGCCGGGTCCAGCTCGGCGATCACATCGCCAGCCTTGACCTCCTGGTTGTCTTCCACCAGCACGCGCGTGACCACGCCCGGAATGCGCGCCGACAGCGGGTGGACGTGGCCGGTGACGTAGGCGTTTTCGGTCTCGACGAAATAATGGCCGCGGTACCACATGCGTCCGCCCGCGCCGATCGCGGCCAGCGCGATCAGCGCCACCACGGCCAGCACGCGCTTGTTGGGTGGCGTTTTGCCGGCAGCCGCTGCTGCGGGCGCACTTAGTACGGGCGCGACGGGGGGAACGGCGGTTGGCCTTTGCTCGACCGTGGCTTGCGATTGCGACATGTTGCGGCTCCAAGAAAATGAAATGGCTGGTGCGCATTATTGGTGATGTTCAACCAGAAGTCAAGAAATGAAACGGTTGCATTTCATTCGGATCTGCACTACAGTGGCGCCATGAGCACAGTACCTACCCCAACCTGCGGAAAGGCGGCGGGCCGGCCCAAGGCCAGCGACGTCGAGGCGCGCATGCACGACCTGATCGAGACCGCCGGGTGTCTCTTCCTGAAAAACGGCTACACCAAGGTCAGCCTGGAGAGCATCGCGCGCGAGGCGCACGTGGCGGTGCGGACGATCTATGTAAAGTTCGGCGGCAAGGCCGGGCTGCTCAAAGCGGTGTTGACCTCGCGCCGCGATCGCTTTTTCACGCCGCACGACCTGGAAGCGGATACCCGTCCGTTCAAGGAGATCGTGGATGACTTCGCGCGCCACTTTTTCGACCTGCTGTATTCGCCCGAGGCGATCGCCATGCATCGCGTCGTCATCGCCGAAGCGCCCACCAATCCGGAACTGGCGCAGACCTTCAACGACGCCGGCCCCCGGCTCACGCGCGAGATGCTCGAGCGCTTCTTCGCACGCGCCGACATCCGGGCCCAGCTGCGTCCGGACCTGCCGTTCGACCAGTTGCCCACTCACCTGCTCACCTGCATCGGCGGCGACGTGACGCGGCGCTTCCTGTTCCCGCCGGTGCAGCAGCCGCGCGAGGAGGCGCTGCGCCAACTGGACGCGCGCATGTCCCTGTTCTACCGGGCGGTATTGGCGGACGCATCCTGAAAGCCGGCCGCAAGCACATTGCCAGCCGTAGCCGCCCACCGGGCGGCTATTTTTTTGGGCTTTCCGGCCCCGTGCAGCGCACGCTGCCTGGATAGTGGCACCGATGTGGGCAATCGTACCGAGTGAGGGACGAAAAACGCATATATTCAGACCAGGCGCCGAATTAGCAAACGTTCGCCGCGTGCGCCTTGTGCGGACAAAGACATTTCTCGAAACACCATGTCGTCAGCTCAGCAATCGGATGACCAATCGGCCCAGGCCCGGCAGGTTCCGCTGTTCGGTTTCTGGGAGATCGACGTAACGGACATGACCCTGACCTTGTCCGATGAAACCCACGCCATCTTCGGCCGCGCGCTCGCGCCCCACCGGCTGGAGGACCTGCTGCAGTTCGTGCATCCTGACGAGCGGACGCGGGTATACGACGCCTTCACCGGCGCGCTGGGCGAAGGCACGCCGCTTAATGTCGAGTGCCGGATCATCCGCCCGTCGGGCGAGGCGCGCGACGTGTGCATGCGCGGCGAGCCGATCCGCGCTGACGAGGGCAGCACGCGCTACGTGGGCACGATCCAGGACATCACAGAACAGATGCAGCGCCGGCGCCAGGCCGAACAGAATGCGCGGCTCTTGCAGATGGCCAGCCATATCGCGCACATGGGCGGCTGGACCTACGAGGTGCAGACCGGCCGCGTGATCTGGTCCGACGAAGTGTGCCGGATTCACGAAATGCCCGACGGCACCGAGCCGACCGTGGAAGAAGCGTTCAATTTCTTCGTGCCCGAATCGCGCGCCAGGATACGCCGCCGGTTCGACACCTGCCTGCGCGACGGCACTCCGTACGACGAAGAGCTGGAAATCATCACTGCCGGTGGACGCAAGGTGTGTGTACGTGCGATCGGCGAACCGGTGCGCGACGCGAACAACACAATCGTCCAGTTACAGGGGGCATTCCTGGACATCAGCGAAATACGGGACGTGGAGCAGCAGGCGGCGCGCATGGCCGAGCGCCTCTCCGCCACGCTGGAGTCGATTACCGACGCGTTCTACACACTGGACCGCGAGTGGCGCTTCACCTACCTGAACCGGGAGGCCGAGCGCCTGTTCCAGCGGCCGCGCGCAGAACTGCTGGGCAAGGTGGTGTGGGACGTGTTCAGCGGGTTCAAGGGCCAGCGCGAATTCGAACGCGCGGTGCGCGAGAACTCCACTGTCGTGTTCGAGAATTACTATGCGCCCTACCACATGCTGTTCGAGGTACGGGGCTATCCGTCGGAAGATGGCATCACCGTCTACTTCCGTGACATTACCGAAGCGAGGCAGACCGAGGAATCGCTGCGCGCCAGCGAGGAGCGATTCCGCACCATCGCCCGCACCACCACCGACGTGGTGTGGGACTGGGACATGCAAGCCGACAGCCTGTGGACCAGCGACACCATCGAAACCCTGTTCGGCTATACGACGCAGGAATTTTCCGGGCCGATTCGTGCATGGTCAGAGCACATCCATCCGGACGAGCGGGATCGCGTGGTGAACCACATCAAGGCCGCCATCGCGGGCGGCGACAGCGAATGGATCGACGAATACCGCTTCCTCCGCAAAGACGGCACGGTCGCCTATGTGCTGGACCGCGGCTTTATCATCCGCGACGCCACCGGCCGCGCCACCCGTATGATCGGCGCAATGGTGGACCTGACCGAGCGCCGCCAGGCCGAACGCAGGATTGAGTACCTGGCCTATTACGACTCGCTGACCCAGCTGCCCAACCGCCAGTTGCTGATGGACCGGCTGCGCAAGGCGATCGCCACCAGCGCCCAGCACCACAGCACCAACGCACTGTTCTTCATCGACCTGGACAACTTTAAGTCGCTCAACGACACCCTCGGCCACGCAGTCGGCGACCAGTTGCTCAAGCAGGTGGCGCACCGCCTGACCGGCTGCGTCAGCCACAACGACACCGTGTCGCGCTTTGGCGGCGACGAGTACGTGGTCCTGCTCGAGCACCTAAGCGATGACATGGTTGAGGCCAGCGCCGCGACCCAGGCGATTGGCGAACGGATGCTCAAGGCGCTGCGCCAGCCGTACAAGCTCGACGAGTATCGCCACCTGAGCACGGCGAGCATCGGCGTGGTGCTGTTCAATGGTGACAAGGACGACATCGGCGAACTGTTAAAGCGTGCGGACATGGCCATGTACCAGGCCAAGAGCGCGGGACGCAACACGTTGCGCTTCTTCAATCCGCACATGCAGGCGGCGCTGTCGGCGCGCATCGCGCTCGAAAGCGACCTGCGCCAGGCCATGCGCGACTGCGCTCGCGAGTTCGACCTGCATTACCAGCCACAGGTCAGCCGCGACGGCCGGGTGACCGGGGTCGAAGCCCTGCTGCGCTGGCGCCACCCGACGCGCGGCATGGTCTCGCCGGTCGAGTTCATCCCGCTGGCCGAGGAAACCGGACTGGTCCTGTCGCTGGGCGAGTGGGTGCTCAAGAAGGCGTGCCAGCAGTTGCTGGCGTGGGCCGCCAGCCCGGAGACCGCGGGCCTGGAGATCGCCGTCAACGTCAGCGCCCGCCAGTTCCACCATCCGGGCTTTGCGGCGCAAGTGCTGGCGGTGCTGGGGCCGGCCGGGGTCAACCCCCACCAGATCAAGCTCGAGCTGACCGAGACCTCGCTGCTGGAAAACCTGGAAGACACGGTCGCCAAGATGAGCCTGCTGAAAACCCACGGCGTGACCTTTGCGCTGGACGATTTCGGCACCGGCTATTCATCGCTTGCGTACCTGAAGCAGCTGCCGCTGGACATGCTCAAGATCGACCGCTCGTTTGTGCTGGACCTCTTGACCAATCCGAACGATGCGGTCATTGCGCGCACCATCATCGCGCTCGGGCGCAGCCTGGGACTGCGGGTGCTGGCCGAAGGGGTCGAGACGGTGGCGCAGCGCGACTTTTTGTTCGAGCACGGGTGCGAGGCTTACCAGGGATTCCTGTGCGCGCAGCCGATGCCTGCTGCGGCGGTGGCGGCGATTGTCCACCACGCGTGAGGCGGCAGTTTCCCACAAATTTCGGTGCGTGGGCTTTTGATTCTGGCCGCTCTCTGTGTGAACAGTGGGCTAAGGTCATAGAGATCGGCGCTTATCCGCGAGGAACCGTCCTAAAGTTAAAGCAAACACCGCAATTCAACCCAGAAGCCGGCTTTTAATCGTACCCATCGTATCACTGTGCAAGATGCCCAGAAAAACCTGAGTCCACTGCACATAGTCATTTGATGCGACGCAACGATGCGTGGTGCCGCGCTGTTAAAGTCTTCCACGTACTCGGCAGTGAGCCCATTACTCGTACGCATGGAGACGGCATGGACAAGGAAAAAGTGGAAGTAAAAGAAATGATCCAATCACTCTACCGGTTTGCCAATATACTTCCCGTATGGGATGGCGAGGTGAACGATGATGTCGCTGCCGTGTTCGGAACAATGATTGCCGAAACAAGGGCGTGTTCAAATGCGTTTGGCTGGGTACCCAAGCCGCCGGGTGGGCGTGCATCCATCACATGGCTGGTTCGACAACTCGGCCGAGGAGTCTTCAATTCGTATCGCAGCCAACTGTCATTTACCTGTGCGCGGGCGGTTATTTACAAATGGAAATCAGCATTGGAAATGGCGTCATTAGGTGTAGCAATGCGAAAGTTACCGCAATGGGCGTGAAAAGAATCCTTGCTACCTTGACTCTATTGATCGCCGCACAGTGGAATCTGTGTGCTGCGCGCGATGTGACTCTTGAGATCTCTAGCTGGCCCGAGGCAAGACCTTGTGATGCGTGCGTCACTCTTCAATTCGGCGTGGTCGAGATGCGTCTTCCGATCAAGTTGATCGGGAGGATATTTATTTCTGGGAACGAAGGAACCGCAGTCCACCTGCTTCCCGAAGGCGCTCTCGATGGCAGAAACAGCGTGCTCCTCCTATCTACATCGCGGGCAGCATATGTCGGCAAATACCAGGCATTGGGCTTGGCATCGGCCAATTCGATGCCCAGTGATGAGTTCTTCGATCTGCTCGGCCGTTCAGCGCGTCCCGGGGAACCCCTCGCGAAGATCCGGCAGGTCGAGGGCATCGACATCGCCGAACGTTATGTTAAGGCCACAAAAGGCCCGGTGCATGCTTACTGGATTCAAGCAGCGCCTCAGAACTCGCAGCATCTCCATTTCGTGATCGACGGAACCGATATGATTTACTCGGTGGTCGGTGCAATTACGCCCCAAATGTACACTGCAATCTTGACAGGTCTGGCCATCCGCCCGGAACCTTAGCGGGCGGCCAGCCTGTCATGCCTGCCCTGCCCGCCCCGCCGCCACCTTGGCCAGCGCCGCCAGGTCCAACTCGCCCTCGCCGGATTGCACGGCATCGAGCAAGAGTTGCCTCAACACGTTGCCAAACGCCAGCGGCACGCTCGCGGCCTGCCCGGCCTCCAGCATCAGGTTCACATCCTTCAGGCCCAGCGTTAACGTGAACCCAGCCGGGCTGTAACGCTGCTGCGCAATCATGGCGCCATAACCCTTGTACACAGGCGAGCCGGCAAAGAACGTCTGGCACAGGAGCTCGAGGAAACCGTCCGGCGCAATACCGTAAGCACGCACCAGCGCGACCGCTTCGCCCATGGCCTCGATCGCGCACACGAGCGTCAGGTTGGCGGCGAGCTTGGCGGCATTGGCCTGCTCCGGCGCGTCGCCGAAGCGCCACGTCTTCTGGCCCATCAGGTCGAAATAGCGCTGCACGCGCTCGATCAGGTGGCCGGGCCCGGCGGCCAGGATGTTCAGGTTGCCCGCCGCGGCCACGTCGAACCGGCCCAGCACCGGCGCCGCCACGTAGCCGACTTCCTTTTGCTGGTGCAGCTGCGCCATCTGCCGGGCGAACCCGACTGACACGGTCGCCATGTTCACATGGATGCTGCCGGGCGCCATTGCGTCCAGCACGCCGCCGTCGATCAGCACCGACCGCGTGGCGGCATCGTCCGCCAGCATTGTGAACAGCACGTCCACCCTGCCCGCCTCGAACGGATGTTCCGCGCGCAGCGCGCCTTTCGCCACCAGCGCCTCGACCGGTTCCGCACTGCGGTTCCACACGCGTAGCGGCTCGCCGGCACGCAGCAGGTTGGCGGCCATGTTGCGTCCCATCGCACCCAATCCGATGAATCCAATCGTCATGCTCGCTTCTCCTCCTGGGTTACTGTTGGCCAAGCTGTGCCGCCGATCGGGCAGCGCATGACATGCATTGTGTGCGTTTTTTTTAGCGACCGCGCGGCGCACACGAGGGATGCGAACTTTTCGAACAGGGACGCCACTTCGCAGGCCATCGCCGGTCAAATCCAGACTTGGGCTTGATACGCGACTCCCGGGAATGTCGATGGAACTGGTCAGCACTTGCTGTTTCCTGTTGCTCATTGCCACAACCGTATTCCATTACGAAGTGCTGAGGTTGCTGACGGCCGGACTGCCGCTGTTGCATATGCGCCACCCGAGGATGCAGCTGATCTTCGTTATCCTTGGCGCATTCGCAGCCCACTTCATTGAGATTTTGCTGTACGGGGCGGCGTACTACGTGCTGGCGACCCGGTTCCACGTCGGGCTCATGGGCGATCCGGGGCCGCTGCCGTTCTCGCGCTGCATGTATTTTTCCGCCGAGACGTTTACCACAGTGGGCTACGGCGATGTGATACCGCATGGCGACCTGCGCCAGCTGGCGGGGATGGAGGCACTGAATGGATTGCTGCTGATTGGCTGGACGGCGTCGTTCACGTACCTTGAAATGCAGCGGTTCTGGGACACCGATCAGCAGGAGGCGCGCAAAAAATCGTAGGGGGTGCTGGGCCGCCGAGGACGAATTGCGAACGCCGTTCGCGAACGCAACGCACCAAAGCGTCGGCCGCGAGCCAGCATGCCGTGACCGCGTGCGCACAGGTGCGCACCCTACGATCCGCAAAGGCCGCAGCACAAAGATATTGTAGGGTGCGCACCGGTCACGGTATGCAGTCACGCGGCCATTTCGACCGCTTAGCACATCGTGCGCACCCTACTTAGTCAGCGCTTGCGCGCCGGCGGCAGGTCGGTGCACACGCCTTCGTACACCTCGGCAGCCATGCCGATCGATTCGCCCAGCGTCGGGTGCGGGTGGATCGTGCGGCCGATGTCCACGCCGTCCGCTCCCATCTCGATCGCCAGCGCGATCTCGCCGATCATGTCGCCGGCACCAGTGCCGACAATCGTGCCGCCAATGATGCGGTGGGTCTCGGCGTCGAACAGCAGCTTGGTGAAGCCTTCGGTGCGGTCGTTGGCGGTCGCGCGGCCGCTAGCAGCCCATGGGAAGTGGCCCTTCTCGACCTTGATGCCCTTGGCCTTGGCTTCGTCTTCGGTGATGCCGGCCCAGGCCACTTCCGGATCGGTGTAGGCCACCGACGGAATCACCTTGGCGTCGAAGAAGGCTTTCTCGCCCGCCGCCGCTTCTGCCGCAACGTGCGCCTCGTGCACTGCCTTGTGCGCCAGCATCGGCTGGCCGACGACGTCGCCGATCGCGAAGATGTGGTCGACGTTGGTGCGCAGCTGGTCGTTGACCGGGATGAAGCCGCGGTCGGTGACCGCCACGCCCGCGTTCTGGGCGCCGATCTTCTTGCCATTCGGAGTACGGCCCACGGCCACCAGCACCATGTCGTACAGCTGCGGTTCCGGCGCGGTGCCGCCCTGCTCGGCCGCTTCGAAGGTCACGCGTATCCCTTCCGGGAGCGCTTCCACGCCCACGGTCTTGGTCTTCAACATGATCTTGTCGAAGCGGTGCTCGTTGTACTTCTGCCAGACCTTGACCGCGTCGCGGTCGGCGCCTTGCATCAGGCCGTCCATCATCTCGACCACGTCGATGCGCGCGCCCAGCGTGGAGTACACGGTCGCCATCTCCAGGCCGATGATGCCGCCGCCCAGCACCAGCATCTTCTTGGGCACCTGGCGCAGCTCGAGCGCGCCGGTCGAATCGACGATGCGCGGGTCTTCCGGAATGAACGGCAGCTTGGCTGCCTGCGAGCCAGCGGCGATGATCGCCTGCTTGAACTGCACAACCTTCTTGCTGCCGTCGGCGGCGGTCACTTCGATGTGGTTGGGGCTGACGAAACTGCCCACGCCCTGCACCACGGTCACCTTGCGGCCCTTGGCCATGCCGGCCAGGCCGCCGGTCATCTTCTTGACCACGCCGTCCTTGTATCCACGCAGCTTGTCGATGTCCACGTCCGGCTTCATGAAGGCGACGCCGTGCGCAGCCATGTGCGAGGTCTCGTCAATCACCGCCGCCACGTGCAGCAGCGCCTTGGATGGGATGCAGCCCACGTTCAGGCACACGCCGCCCAGGGTGGAATAGCGCTCGACCAGCACGGTGTTCATGCCCAGGTCGGCGGCGCGGAAGGCGGCCGAATAGCCGCCGGGGCCGGCCCCCAGCACCATCATGTCGCACTGGATGTCGACCTGGCCGGCATAGCTCGATGCCGCCGGCACCTGGGCCGGTACTTCGGCCGCGGTCTGGTGCGCTGGCGCCATCGACTCGGTCGGCTTGGGCGCGGCGGCGGTGGCCGGGCCGGCCGCAGGCGATGCGGCTGCGCCGCCGGCGGCTTCTTCGTCCAGGGTCAGCAGCAGCGAACCTTCGTTCACCTTGTCGCCGACCTTGACCTTGAGCTCCTTGACCACGCCCGCGTGGCTGGACGGGATCTCCATGCTGGCCTTGTCCGACTCCACCGTGATCAAGGACTGGTCGACCTTGACGATGTCGCCCGGCTTGACCATCAGCTCGATGACTTCGACGTCCTTGAAGTCGCCGATGTTCGGGACCTTTACTTCAACAGTACTCATGCTCGCGCTCCTTACAGCAGGGTCTTGCGCAGGTCGGCCAGCACTTCGGCCAGGTAGGCCGTGAAGCGCGCGGCGCCGGCGCCGTCGATCACGCGGTGGTCGTACGACAGCGACAGCGGCAGCATCAGGCGCGGCTGGAATGCTTCGCCGTCCCACACCGGCTTCATCGCGGACTTGGACAGCCCCAGGATCGCCACTTCCGGCGCGTTGATGATCGGGGTGAACGCGGTGCCGCCGATGCCGCCCAGCGACGAGATGGTGAAGGTCGCGCCCTGCATCGCGGCTGGCGAGAGCTTGCCTTCGCGCGCCTGCGCGGACAGCTCGCCCATCTCCTGCGCGATCTGCGAGATCGACTTCTTGTCGGCGTCCTTGACGACCGGGACCACCAGGCCGTTCGGGGTGTCAGCCGCAAAGCCGATGTTGTAGTACTGCTTGACGATCAGGTTGGACCCGGTCTCGTCGATCGACGAGTTGAACTGCGGGTACTTCTTGAGCGCGGCGACGCTGGCCTTGATCACGAACGCCAGCATGGTCAGCTTGACGCTCGATTTGGCCTTGGCGTAGGCGGCGTTGGACTCGACGCGGAACGCTTCCAGGTCGGTCACGTCGGCTTCGTCGAACTGCGTCACGTGCGGGATCATCACCCAGTTGCGGTGCAGGTTCGGGCCGCTGATCTTCTTGATGCGCGAGAGCGCCACGGTTTCGGTCGGGCCGAACTTGGAGAAGTCGAGCGACGGCCACGGCAGCAGGCTGATGCCGCCCACGCCTGCGCCACCAGCCGGCGCTGCCGGCGCGGCGGCTGCGCCGCTCATCACGCCCTTCACGAAATTCTGCACGTCCTGCTGGGTGATGCGGCCTTTCGGGCCACTGCCCGGCACCTTGGACAGGTCCACGCCCAGTTCGCGCGCGAACTGGGCGTGGACCTGTCCAAG
>NZ_SPUM01000122.1 GCF_004614195.1 Massilia horti
CGCCAGCCGCGCCAGAAATGTCTGCGGCCGCTCCGGCCAAGCCGGTGGATCAGGCAGCCCTTGCGCCAGTGGCCCTGGCGGACCTCGCGCCGGCGCATCTGCCGGCCGCCTCGCTGCCTTCCACCCCGGTCGACGACAGCGCCACCGTGCCGGCGCCCTCGGCAAAGGCCGGTCCGGCCCCTGCTTCGTTCGCGGCCGCCGAGCCGGCCGCCAAGGACGCAAGTGCCGCCGCCCCGGTTACGTCCCCGATCGCCAATACCGGCGCTCCCCAGGCGCAGCACTTGACGGCCGCGGCGCCGCTGCCGCCGGTGGCGGATACGGTCGCCCTGCCCGGCCCGCCGACAGCGTGGCGAGCGCCCCTGCACCAGGCGCTCGGCGAGCGCCTCCAATTGCAAGTAGGGAGCGGGATCGAGCAGGCCGTGATCCGCCTCGATCCGCCCAACCTGGGCCGGGTCGAGATCGCGATCCGCCATGCTAGCGGCTCGCTCGAGGTGACGCTGACGGCCACCCATAACGAAGTGCTGCGCGAACTGCGCACGGTCAGCGAGGCACTGCGCGGGGACCTGGCGCAGCGCCAGTACCTTGACGTCGCGGTCACCGTCGCCCCGGCTCCGCGCCAGGCCGCGGCCGGCGCCTTCGCGGGCGAGCAGCACGGACGCGGCCGCCAGGGCGGGCATGAGCAGGACGATTCGCAACCCGGCCTGGCGCTGGCCGAGGCGGATGGCGCGGCATCGGCGTTTTCACTGAATGGACGCGAATAAGGAACACATGAACAGCAAAACCAAGATGATCTTTGGCATGGCCGCGGTCGCGCTGGTCAGCGCCGCTGCCGCCGGCGGCGCGGCGTGGTGGTATGCCGCGCCCAAGACAGCGGGCGCCCCTGAGCCGAAAAAAGCCGCGGTCGAGAAAAAAAAGCCGACCAAGTACGTCACGCTGGACAAGGTGATCGTGATGCTGCGCCGCGCGCCGGGCGAGAGCGAGGCCCATTACCTGGCAATCGACCTGGTGCTGGCCACCAGCGAAGAGAAGGACAAGCAGACCAAGGAGCACCTGCCGCTGCTGCGCAGCATCGTGGTGGGCGCGCTGTCCGGCTACACCCTGCCGGTCGCGTCCAGCATGACCGTGGAACAGTACGCCGACCATCTGAACAAGACCTTCAACGCCAGTTATGCCAAGGAGCAGCTCGACAAGCCGTTCTCCGAAGTCATGATCGGCAAACTGATCATCGAATGACCTCACCCGTGGGGAAACCGTGGCCTATCTAGCCGATTACGCCGACACCGGTTGCGCCAGCGAATACGACGCCAGCGCCGCCGCCAGCACGATGAGCCCGCGCGAGGAGCAGCGCCATCTGCTGGCGTGGGCGCCGCTGGTCAAGCGCATCGCGCGCCAGCTCAACGCCCAGGTCTCGGGCGCGATCGCGCGCGAGGACATGGAGCAGATCGGCCTGATGGGATTGCTCGAGGCGCTGCGCCGCTACGGCGCCCCCGACGACGGTTTCGCCAGCTTCGCCGCGCTGCGGGTGCGCGGCGCGATCCTGGACGAGCTGCGGCGCCAGGACTGGCGCCCGCGCGCGGTGCGCCAGGAAAGCCATCGCCTGCGCGACGAACTGCGCGCGCTCACGCGCCGCCTGGGGCGCGAGCCGAGCGCGCAGGAAGCGGCCGCGGCGCTGGACATGAGCCAGGACGAGTTCCACCAGTTCCAGCTCGACGACTGCGCCGAGGAGCTGCTCAGCTTTGACGAGGTGCTGCAGGAAGCGGCCGGACAGGCGCATGCGGGGCCCGGCCCGGAAGAGCAGCTGCTGGTGCGCCGCAGCCTGGAGCAGGCGCTGGCCAGCCTGTCCGAGCGCGAGCAGCGCGTGATCCAGATGATTTATGAATTCGAGCTCTCGTACAAGGAAATCGCCGCGGTGCTGGACCTGTCCGACGCCCGCGTCTGCCAGCTCAACAAGAGCGCGCTGGCGAAAATGAAGGCCGCGCTGCAGGCGCACTAGAACCAACAACAACTGAACAAGGACACCTGAAAGGCAGCCTATCATGCAGCAAATTTTCGGTATTTTCATCGTGCTTGGCGCCGTGTTCGGCGGCTACGCCATCATGGGCGGCACCATCGGCGTCATCTGGCAGCCGATCGAGCTGCTCATCATCGCCGGTGCCGCCATCGGCGCCCTGGTGCTGGGCAACTCCAAGCACGTGCTGGTCGAGATGATGCACCAGCTCAAAAAGATCATCTTCCGCAAGAAGCACGACTCGGAATTCCAGCGCCAGCTGCTGCTCCTGATGTACGAGCTGCTGCAGACCGCCGCCGGTGGCCTGAAGGCGCTCGACGCCCACGTCGAGGCGCCGCGCGAGTCGCCGATGTTCCAGCGCTATCCGCGCATCCTGGAAGAACCCAAGCTGCTGGCCTTCATCGTCGACAACTTCCGCCTGATGGCGATGGGCAAGATCAACGCCCACGAGCTGGAAGGCGTGCTGGAGCAGGAACTGGACGCGATCCACGAGGAACTGATGACGCCGTCCAAGTCGCTGCACAAGATCGCCGAGGCCATGCCGGGCTTCGGCATCCTGGCCGCGGTGCTTGGCATCGTGCTCACGATGCACTCGGTGGCCGACGGCGCCGACGCGGGCGAAATTTCCGAGCACGTGGGCGCGGCGATGGTGGGTACCTTCATCGGTATCTTCTTTTGCTACGGCGTGCTCGACCCGATCAGCAACATGATGAAGCAGCTGGTCAGCTCCGAGGCCTCGACGCTGGAGACGGTCAAGGTGGTGCTGTGCACCCACGTGGCCGGCAAGCCGGCGCTGCTGGCGATCGACGCCGGCCGCCGCCTGATCCAGCTGAACACCAAGCCCAGCTTCGCCCAGCTCGAGGCCTGGATCAACGCCATGGGTGGCGAAGACGAGTCGCAGAACATGCGCCGCCGCTCCAGCGACCGGATGACGGGGTAACGCGTGTCCAAGCTGAACGAAAAGCACCAGGAAACCATCGTCAAGCGCGGCGGCGGACGCCACGGTGAAGATGACCACGGTGGCGCCTGGAAGGTCGCCTTCGCCGACTTCTGCCTGGCGCTGATGGCGCTGTTCCTGGTGCTGTGGCTGATGGCCGCGCGCCAGCAGCAGGCGCTGGCCAACATCGTGAAAGATGCCACCAACGGCATGCTGCAGGGCCCGGGCAGCAAGCCGGAGGTTGCGCCCAGCCAGAAGGGCAGCCTGATCGAGCGCTTCCAGCTGCCGGTCCACGGCGACGGCCCGGGCAAGGGCAACGGCGCCGGCAACGGCCCGGGCGGCTCGCGCGCCTACGAGACCCCGGCCGACCTGGCCGAGCTATCCAAGGCGCTGGCCGCGATGAGCGCCGATCAGGGCCTGGCGGCGAACCTGGACGCCGTGATCACCCCGTCGGGCCTGCGGGTGATGATGCACGATACCGACAAACAGGGCATGTTCCTGCGCGGCAGCCCGCTGCCGACCCCGCGCTTTGCGCGCCTGCTCAAGCAAATGGGGCCGCTGTTCGCCCAGATGCAGAACCAGATGCTGATCGTCGGCCACACCGATTCGGTGCAATTTTCCGACACCCGCACCACCGCCTTCTCCAACTGGCAGCTCTCGACCCAGCGCGCGATGGCCGCGCGCGCCGAACTGCTCGGCGGCGGCATGCGCCAGGAAAGCGTGCTGCAGGTGGTGGGCATGGCCGACGGCGCACCGCTCGAGCCGGCTGACACCACCGCCAGCGTCAACCGCCGCATCGAGCTCTTGATCCTGACCCGCGCCCAGGCCGCCAGCGTGGCCGCGATGTTCGGCAAGCCCGGCGCCGGCAAGCGCGAAGTGTCGACCGGCACGCCGGAGGCGCCCGAACTGCAACAGCTGCGCAGCCAACTGGCGAATTAACCATGACGATTCAATCGAAAACCCGAGGAACCCGCATGAAGATCACCGGTGCGAGCACCCCTTCCGTCACCTTGAGCCCGCAAGGCCCGGCTGCGCCGGCTGCGGCCACTAGCGCGCAGCCGCAAGATGCGCCGCTGCAGTCCGAGGTGCTGCAGCCGGCCAAGCAGGCGCTGGCTGCGATGCCCGATTTCGACGCGGCGCGCGTGGCCGAACTGCGCGACGCGCTGGCCCGCGGCGAGCTGCCGTTCGACCCCGCGCGCCTGGCCGGCCTGATCGAACGCTTCCACGGGAGCGGACGATGACGCGCATGACGCGTGGGCAGGCCAACGCGGCGCTGGTCGACGGCGTGCGCACCGACCTGGCCGCCTGCGCCGAGATCCGCGCGCTGCTCGAGCGCCAGTTCGAGGCCGCGCTGCGCCACCAGAGCGCGCTGCTGACTGAACTTGCCGCCGAGCTTGCCCCGTTGCTGGACGCGATGGAAGCGCGCCGCCAGCAGCGCGTGACGCTGGTGCGCGCCCTGTTCGGCCCGGAAGGCCAGATGGGCCAATTCATCGCCGCCCTGGCCGAGCCGGTGCGCGGCAAGCTGGCAGCGGACTGGCAACAGCTCGAGGACCTGGTGCGCGACTGCAAGACCGCGACCATTCGCAACGGCAACCTGCTGGCCGAACAGTTTTCGGTGATGCAGCGCGTGCTGCACGGTGAGGAGGAGACTTATGCGCCACGCTGATTGGTCGACCGCCCCCTTGACCCCGACCGCGCCGACCGCGCCCACCAGCCCCACCGCGCCGCTGGGCGGCGGCAGCGGCTTTGGCGGTGTATTCCGCCAGGTGCAGGACGAAGTGACGGAAATGATCCGCAACGGCGATGCCGGCGCCGCACCGCGCCTGACGGCCGAAGGCAGCGTCTGGCGCGCGCGGGCCGAGGCCGCACCCGGCGTCTCCCTGCCGGGTGTCTCCACGCCCGAACAACAGGCCTTCCTGGACAGCATTGCGCCGTGGGCGCGCGAGGCGGGCGAAAAGCTCGGCGTGGCGCCGGAACTGGTGTCGGCCCACGCCGCGCTCGAATCGGGCTGGGGCCAGCGGCCGCTGCGCACCGCTAGCGGCGCCAGCAGCCACAACCTGTTCGGCATCAAGGCCAGCGCCGACTGGCCGGGAGCCGTCAGCGAATCGGCCACCACCGAGTACCTGCACGGCGAGGCGCTGCGCACCAGCGCGCGCTTTCGCGCCTATCCGGACCAGGCCAGCGCGTTTCGCGACTACGCCGACCTGCTGCTGTCGAACCCGCGCTTTCGCGGCGCGCTCGGCGCGGGCAGCGACGCACACGCGTTCGCCCAGGGGCTGGCGCGCGGCGGCTACGCGACCGATCCGGGCTATGCCGACAAGCTGGCGCGCGTGGCCGGCCGGCTCAAGGGAATCAGCGGATGACCGCGGCCTCGAGCGGCTCGACGGTGCCAACCCCGGTCACGCGCATGCGCACGACCTGGCCGCTGGCGTTGTTCTTCACCCGCACGGTCGCCCCGCGCCCGCCCGCGTCGAGCGCTTCGCCGCTGGTGCTGACCTCGATGCCCTCGCGCCGCGCCAGCATCACCACCTGCTCGCCGCGCTTGACCAGGATCGGCGCGGCCAGCTGGCTGCTGCGCAAGATGTCGCCTGCGCGCAACACCCGGCGGCTGCTCTGGCCGGCCGCCAGCGACGCGTCGCCGACCGGGTCTGGCACGTTGGTGATGTCGCGCCGCTCCAAAGCGATGGCGTCATTGGTCAAGGGCTCGTTGGCCGCCACCGGGACCAATGCCACCGCCACCAGTGCCGACACCTTGGCCCGCACCAGGTATTCGTACCGCCAGCCGCCCGGGTCCGGGCAGCGCGCCACGAAGCGCATGCGCGCGCTCTGGCGCGTATCGAGCGCCTCGACCGTCACCGGCTGCGCGCACGGCGGCGCCGGGCGGGCCGCGACGACGTCCAGCTCGAACCGCGGTTCGGAGAGGCCGGCCGAGGCCAGTTGCCGCTCCAGCTGGGCACGCGCGGCATGCTCGATCTGGCTGGAGATAGGTTGAGCGGCATCAGCAACCGTTGCAAATGCGAGGTAGACCAGAAAAACAATGGTTGCCTTATGGAAAGAATTCATTAGACAATAGCAGCCTGGAAAAAGTCCCATTTTAACGAATTCAGGCTGCAGTTCACCGAGGAAAGGTTTCGACCGATGACGATCAACTTCAAAGACGCCCTGGGCGTGCACCCGGAAGCGCTGTCCCTGCGCGCCGAGCGCACGCGCGTGCTGGCCGCCAACATCGCCAACGAAAGCACGCCCGGCTACACCGCACGCGACTTGGACTTCGGCGCCATGCTGCAGCAGCGCATCGACAGCGAGACCGGCGAGCTGCCCATGCTCGGCGACGGCGCGCCGCTGTACCGCGTGCCCTACCACCCGAGCGCCGACGGCAACACGGTCGAGATCGGCGTCGAGCAGGCTGCGTTCTCGCAGAACGCATCCGACTTCCAGACCAGCCTGACCTTTATCAACATGCAACTACGTGGCCTGGCTAAGGCCATCAACGGACAATAACCATGGGTTTCAAGGACATTTCCCAAATTGCCGGTTCGGCGATGGCGGCACAGTCGGTGCGCCTGAACACGGTCGCCAGCAACCTGGCCAACGCGCACACCGTGGCCGGCTCCGAAGGCGAGACCTATCGCGCAAGGAAGCCCGTGTTCTCGGCCCTGATGGACAACAGCGCGGGCGGCCGCGTGCAAGTGCTCGACGTGGTCGAGAGCGCCGAACCGCTGCGCCGCGCCTACGAGCCGGACAACCCGCTGGCCAACGCCGAGGGCATGGTGTACTACCCGAACGTGAACGAGGTGGCCGAGATGACCGACATGATGGCCGCCTCGCGCGCCTTCGAGACCAATGTCGAGGTGCTCGGCCGCCTCAAGAACATGCAGCAGTCGCTGCTGAAACTGGGCGAGGGCTGATCCGATGATGACCAATTCATTCGGCCTGCCGGCGACAAGCGCAGGCGCCGCCGCCAGCGACAAGGTGGGAAGCAGCCCCGTCAGCGAAACCCGCGACATGTTCACCAAGCTGCTGGTCGCGCAGATCCGCAACCAGGACCCGCTCTCGCCGTCCGACCCGAGCCAGTTCGTCAACCAGCTCGCGCAGCTGTCCCAGACCGAGTCCCTGCAGGGCCTGGCGCAGACGCAAAGCGCCAGCGCCTCGCTGCTGCAGAACCTGCAGGTGCTGGCGATGGGCGCCCAGGTCGGAAGCGACATCACGGTCGCCACCGGCAGCGTGCGCGTCGGCGAACAGCCGATCGCGGGCACCGTGCAGCTCACGGCCGGCAGCAGCGCCACCACCCTCACCCTGACGGGGGCCGACGGCCAGGAGCACAAGCTGTCGCTGCCGGCCCACGGCGCGGGCACGCTGGCGTTCACGATCGACCCGGCTGCGCTGGGCCTGGCGCCCGGCAGCTACTCCATTTCGGCGCAGGCCGCGGACGGCACCCGTCCATCGGTCGAAGTGAACGGCCGCATCGAAAGCGTGCGCATGTCGGGTACCGGCGGCGTGGTGCTGCAGGTAGCGAATATCGGCGAGGTCGATCCCTCCGCCGTCACTGGTTTCAACGGCAAGGCGAGCACCCAGGTCGCCGCCCTTCCCTAACGAATACTGAAAGGATTTGACCATGAGTTTCGACATCGCTCTGTCCGGCATCAAGGCCATCAACAACCAGCTTGAAGCGGTCTCCAACAACATCGCCAACTCCGGCACCTACGGCTTCAAGAGCAGCCGCGCCAACTTCGCCTCGCTGTACGCGGGCACCTCCGCCAACGGCGTCGAGGTCGGCTCGATGACCCAGAACATCGGCATGAACGGCGCGATGCAGACCACCGGGCGCTCGATGGACGCGGCGATTACGGGCCGCGGCTTTTTCGTCACCCGCGACCAGACCGGCGTGATGACCTACACCCGCGTGGGCATCTTCAACGTCAACAAGGATGGCTACGTGGTCGACAGCGCCGGCCGCAATGTGCAGGGCTTCGGTGCGGCCAATGGCGGCGCGAGCGGCGTGATGGGTGACATCCGCGTTCCGACCGGCCAGATCCCGGCCGTGGCCAGCACCAAGCTGTCCTACGAGGGCAACCTGTCGGCCGACTGGAAGACGCCGCTTACCGCGTTCGACTCCAAAGACTCGACCAGCTACAACATGGCCAAGCAGTCGGTGGTCTACGATTCGCTCGGCGACAAGCACACGCTGACGCAGTACTTCGTCAAGACCAACACCAACGAGGTCACCGTGTACTATGCCTTCGACGGCGCCGCGATCAAAGCCGGAAGCACGCCGGCCCCGGACCAGCAAACGCTCACCTTCAACAACGTCGGCCAGCTGCCGCCGGTGCCGCCGTCGCCCGCGCTCTCGTTCACGCCGGCCAACGGCGCGGCCGCGCTGACCGTCAGCATCGACTACAGCGGCACCACCCAGTTCGCTGGCGAAGCCACCACCACCACCAACAACACCGACGGCTATGCCTCGGGCGTGTTTGTCGGCGTCGAGGTCGCGCCGGACGGCTCGGTGATCGCCAAGTACAGCAACGAGCAGCAGCAGGCGATCGGCACCATCGCGATCGCGACCTTCCCCAACGAGGGCGCCCTGAGCTCGCTGTCCAACACCAGTTGGGCCGCCACCGTCGAATCCGGCACGCCCCTGTACGATGCGCCGGGCAAGGGCCTGAACGGCAAGCTGTCGACCGGCACCCTGGAAGGTTCGAACGTCGACATCACCAGCGAACTGGTGGGCCTGATGACCTCGCAGCGCAACTACCAGGCCAACTCCAAGGTCATCTCGACCGAGAACCAGATGATGCAAGCGCTGATGCAGGCGATGTAACGATGGACAAGCTGATCTACACCGCGCTGTCGGGCGCCGAGCACACGCTGCGCGCCCAGCAGGTCCACGCGAACAACCTGGCCAACATGGAGACCGCGGGTTTCCGCGCGAACCTCGAGCTGGCCTCGAGCCAGGCGCTGGGCGGCTACGGCTACGACGACGTGCATCTGGCGCGCACGCAGGCCGACGGCATCGCGACCCGCGCGGGCAGCGTGCGCGAGACCGGCCGCCCGCTCGACGTGGCGCTGAACGGCAACGGTTACCTGGCGCTGCAGTATGGCAACGGCGAGGCCTACACCCGCGCCGGCGCGATCGACATCGACGCCAACGGCGCGCTGACGGTGCACGGCCACCCGCTGCTGGGCGAAGGCGGCCCGATCGTGCTGCCGCAGCACACCGCGGTGGAGATCGCGACCGATGGAACGATCTCGATCCAGGCGCCGGGCGCCACCCTGATGCAGGTGGTGGACCGCCTGCGCATGGTGGGCGGCACCGCGTCCGAACTGACCAAGAACGAAGCCGGCCTGGTCGTCAGCCGCAGCGGCGACCCGCTGCCGCTTGATCCCGACCTGACCGTGCGCGCGCGCGCCCTCGAGGGCAGCAACGTGTCGGCGGTGGAAGAGATGGTCGCCACCATGACCCTGAACCGCAGCTTCGAAATCCAGATGAAGCTGCTCAAGGCAAGTGACAGCATGAACGAGGTAGGCAACCGCCTGCTCGGCGGCGCTTGACGCCAATTACCAGGAGAGAATCATGAATCCAGCAATGTGGATCAGCAAGACCGGCGTGCAGGCGCAGGACGCCAAGCTGCAGGCGATCGCCAACAACCTGGCCAACGTGAACACGGTCGGCTTCAAGCGCGACCGCGTCGTGTTCGAGGACCTGTTCTACCAGGTCGACCAGCACCCCGGCGCGCAGAGCGCGGACAACACGGTGTCCAACGGTGTGCAGCTGGGTAACGGCACGCGCCTGCTCGGCACCCAGAAGGTTTTCACCAACGGCAACATCCAGACCACCAGCCAGGCGCTCGACGTGGCGATCGTCGGCAACGGCTTCCTGCAGGTGCGCCGCCCGAACGGCGAACCGGCCTTCACCCGCGCCGGCCAGCTGCAGGTCGACGCCAACGGTACCCTGGTCAACGCCCAGGGCCTGCCGCTGGTACCGCAGATCACGGTGCCCAACAACGCGACCGGCATCACGATCGGCGAAAACGGCATGGTCTCGGCGATCATCCCCAACTCCACCACGCCGTCCGAACTGGGCCAGCTGACCGTCACCACCTTCGTCAACCCGACCGGCCTCTTGGCACTGGGCGAGAACCTGTTCCAGGAAACGGTGGCCTCGGGCACCCCGAACGAGGGCAAGCCAGGCGACGGCGGCTTCGGCAAGCTCAAGCAGGGCGCGCTGGAAGGCTCGAACGTGCAGGTGGTCGAAGAGATGGTCGACATGATCGCGGCCCAGCGCACCTACGAGATGAACACCAAGGTGCTGTCGGCCGCCGACAACATGCTGCAGTACCTGGCCCAGGCGGCACGCTGATGAAGCTGTTCGCCGCCGCGCTCGCGCTGCTGCTGGTCTCTGGCTGCGCCTCGCGCGCGCCCGCCAACCGGCTCGCCGAGGATGACCAGCTGCCCGCGCCGCGCCCCGTCAGCCGCGGCGTGTCCGGCGGCGTGTTCTCGGCCGACACCGTGTCGCTGACCTCGGACGCGCGCGCGTTTCGCGTCGGCGACGTGGTCACCGTGCTGCTGCAGGAGACCACCCAGGCCAGCAAGAAGGCCGGTACCAGTTTCAACAAAGGTTCGAGCGCCTCGATCGGCACGCTCGGTGTGCTCGGCCGTACCCTGCCCAAGAACGGCCCGCTGCTCGACGCCTCGGCCGACCGCGGCTTTTCCGGCGACTCCACCAGCACCCAGCAAAACGCGCTGTCCGGCGCGCTCACCGTGGTCGTCGAGGAAGTGCTGCCCAACGGGTTGCTGCGCGTGGCCGGCGAAAAGCGCCTGACCCTGAACCAGGGCGAGGAATTCCTGCGCCTGAAGGGCATCCTGCGCGCGGCCGACATCAACGCGGACAACCAGGTGTCGTCGCTGCGCGTGGCCAACGCACGCATCGCCTACTCCGCGCAAGGCGCGCTGGCCGACGCCAACGCGCCGGGCTGGCTGACGCGCTTTTTCGTCGGCCCGCTGATGCCGTTCTGAGGACCCGATAATGCGACCCCGCCCTACCTCCCCCTTCGTACGCCTGGCCTGCGCCGCGCTGCTGGCGCTGGCCATGGCGCCGGCGTTCGCCGCCCAGGCGCTGCGCAACCTGGTCTCGGTCGAAGGCGTGCGCGACAACCCGCTGGTCGGCTACGGCCTGGTCGTCGGCTTAAATGGCAGCGGCGACTCGACCCAGGTCAAGTTCGCCAGCCAGTCGGTGATCAACATGCTCAAGCAGTTCGGCGTCAAGCTGCCGGACGGCCAGGACGCCAAGAACAAGAACGTGGCCGCGGTCATGGTCTCGGCCGTGTTCCCGCCCGGCTACCGCCGCGGCCAGAGCATCGACGTGACCGTCTCCTCACTGGGCGACGCCAAGAGCCTGCGCGGCGGCACCCTGCTGCTCACCCAGCTGCGCGCGGCCGACAACGAAATCTACGCCCTGGCCCAGGGCAACCTGGTGGTGGCCGGCCTGAACGCGAGCGGCAAGAGCGGCTCCTCGGTCACGGTCAACACCCCCACCTCCGGCCGCATTCCGAACGGCGCCATGATCGAGCGCGAGATTCCGACCGATTTCTCGACCCGCCAGACAGTCGCGCTGCGCCTTCGCAACCCGAACTTCGAAACCGCGACCAACGTCGTGGAGGCGATCAACCGCCGCTTCGGCCCGGTCGCGACCACCCTAGACGGCACCAGCGTCGAGGTGCAGGCGCCAGCCAACCCGACCGAACGGGTGGCGTTCGTCGCCAAGCTCGAGAACCTGCCGGTCGAAGCCGGGGTCGAGGTGCCCAAGGTGGTGTTCAACTCGCGCACCGGCACCGTGGTCATCGCCGACGGCCTGCGGGTCAAGGCCGCCGCCGTCACCCACGGCGCGCTCAAGGTCGTGATCTCGGAAACCACCTCGGTCAGCCAGCCCGGCCCGCTCTCCAACGGCCAGACCACCTCCAGCCCGCAATCGAAGGTGTCGGTCGACCAGGGTTCGGGCCAGATGTTCAAGTGGCCGGCGGGAGCCAGGCTGCAGACCATCATCGACACGGTCAACAGCCTGGGCGCCTCGCCCGACGACATCATGGCGATCCTGCAGGCGCTCGACCAGGCCGGCGCGATCGAAGGCGAACTGGTGGTGATCTGATGCTCGACCAACTGAACCTCAACACCCCGGGCGGCCAGGCGGCAAGCGACGCCGAGCAGGTCGCACCAAGCGCCTCGGTGCCGGACCAGGCCTACGTGGCCAAGGCTACCCGCGCCGCCGTCGAATTCGAGAGCTTCTTCATCTCCCACATGCTGCGCCAGATGCGCTCGGCGACAAAGGAAATGGCGGGCGAGGACAGCGTGTTCAAGGACCGCGTCAACAGCGACATGCAGGACATGGCGGACCAGATGCTGGCCGGGCAGATCGCCGGCCAGCGCGCGTTCGGCATCGCCGATGCGATCCTGCGCCAGCTGTTGCCAGCGCCATTTAATAACTCGAAGTAGATGGTCGCCTTATAAAGTCGAACACCTCGAAGGACTCGCACCATGACCATCATTAACAACGCGCTCTCCGGCGCGCTGGCTGCCCAGGTGGCCCTGTCGGCGTCAAGCCAGAACATCGCCAACCTGCAGACCAAGGGCTACACGCGCCAGGCCGCGCTCCTGACGGCGGTCGGGCCGGATGCGGGCAAGCGCTCGGCCGGCAATGGCGTGCAGGCCAGCTCGCTGATCCGCTTTTCGGACGGCTACAAGAGCCAGCAGCTGTGGCGCGCCGCGTCCGACCTGGGCGCGCGCTCGCAGACCCAGCCCTACCTGACCCAGCTCGAACAGGTGATGGGCGACGAGACCTCCAACCTGTCCAGCGGCATCGACAAGTTCTTCCAGTCGCTCAACGCGCTGGCCGGCGTCGACCCCAGCTCGACCCCGCTGCGCCAGCAGGTGCTGACCGCGGCCGGCCAGATGGCCCAGCGCTTTAACAGCCTGGGCAACGTGTTCAACGGCCAGCTGCAGTCGGTGCACCAGCAAAGGGGCGCGATCGTCGACTCCGCCAACGCGGCGATCGCCACCATCGCGGCGCTGAACCTGAAGATTTCGCACGCCAACGCGACCGGCGACAGCATCTCGGCCCTGATCGACGCGCGCGACAACGCGATCGACGAGCTGGCCAGCAAGATGGCGCTCGAGGTCAGCGACCAGCCGGACGGCACCCGGAACGTGTCGCTCAAGACCGGGCAGTCGCTGGTGATCGGCGGCGTGGCCGGCCAGCTGACCGCCAAGGGAGGCCTGGGCAACCAGACGTTCGACCTCCAATTCGCCTCGACCTCGTTTGCGGTCGACGCGGCCTCGCTCGGCGGCCAGCTCGGCGGCCTTTCGACCTACGAACGCGACGTGCTGCTGCCCTTGCAGCAGGGCGTGGCCGACATCGCCGAAAAGCTCGCGGACAAGGTCAATACCGTACTGATGGCCGGCTCCAAGATGGACGGCACCCCGGGCAAGGCGCTGTTAGTGTTCAATCCCGGCGGCGGCAGCAACATGCTGCAGGTGGCGGCGCTCTTCCAGACTGACGACCTCGCGCTTTCCGCCGACGGCACCCCGGGCGACAGCGGCAACCTGCAAGCCCTGGTCGCGATCAAGGGCCAGTCGATCAACGTGACCAACCTGGGCAATGTACTGATCGGCGACGCCGACACCCAGCTGGTGGGCAGGCTCGGCGTGGACAGCCAGCTGAACCAGGCGGCGCTGGGGACCGCCGAGACGGTGCGCAGCCAGGCGATCCAGGACTGGCAGGCCACCAGCGGCGTGAACCAGGACGAGGAAGCGGTCAACCTGGTCGAGTACCAGAAGATGTACCAGGCAAACATGAAAGTGGTCGCAGTCGCCATGGCGCTGTTCGACGCCACGCTGCAGATAATGTAATGGTTTAAAGGAACGCCATGCGGATCGCCACCAGCCAGTACCAAGCCACGACCACCCAGTCGCTCCAGCGCAACCAGGTGCAAATCAGCCGCCTGACCCAGCAGATGGCCTCCGGCCAGCGCATCATGGTGCCCTCGGACGACCCGGTCGACAACGTGCGCCTGTCGCGCCTGCGGCGCGAGGAATCCACGATCACCCAGTACCGCGCCAACATCGCCGCGGTCAAGGAGCGCCTGTCCAAGAACGAAGGCTACCTGACCAACATGGTCAACGACATCACGTCGGGGCACGACCTGCTGGTCTGGGCCGCCGATGGCAGCAATACGCCGGACGACCTGGCGGCGATGATCACGCCGCTGCAGTCGCTGCGCGACAGCCTGCTATACGCCGCCAATACGAAAGACCAGGAAGGCCGCTACATCTTCTCGGGCACCCTGACCACGACCGAGGCGATCGCATTTGACCCGACCGCCACGATCGGCTCACGCTACACCTACGCGGGCAATACCAATAGCCAGCAGGTCATCGTCGGCAACGGCGTCACCCAGGCCGGCAACCAGAACGTCAAGGGCCTGGAGCAGCTGCTGAACCAGATCGACGCGACCATCGAGGCGCTGTCCAAGCCCGGCGTGACGGCCAACGATCCTGACGTGCGTGCGGTTCTGACGGCCAACCTCGACGGCTTCGACAGCGCGCTCACTCTGGTGTCGGGCAAGATCGCCGTGCTCGGCGGCTCGCAGAACATCCTGACCACGCTCGACGCCAACCACTCCATCGTCAGCCTGTCCAACCAGATCGCGATCACCGAGATCGGCCAGCTCGACATGGGCCAGGCGGCGATTGACCTGAACGGCTATTCGGTCGCGCTGCAGGCCACCTACAAAGCCTACGCCCGCATCGGCGAAATGTCCCTGTTCTCGGTCCTCTGATGGCGATGGAGACGACAATCCGCGCCACCCCTCCAGCCGTCGGCGGCGTCGCCGGCACCCGCACCCCGAGCGCGCAGCGCCCCGGCCAGCCGGACGCGCAGTCGCGTCCGGGCCGCATCGAACAGGCCAGCGCTAGTGGTCGCAGCCCGGCGCCTCTCAAGCGCGGCATCAGCGGCTACGGCACCAGCACGCAAGACGACGTGGCGCGCGCGCAGCAGGCACTCGACTACCTCGACCGCGTCTCCAGCCAGCTCGAAATGCTCAAGGGCCAGCTGGCAGCCAAGCTGTCCGGGGCACGCGGCGACGAACAGCAACTCGAAGCGCGCGTACGCCAGCTCGCCGCCAGCCTCGCCGAGCGCCGCAAGAGCGGCGGCGTCGACGCGCGGCTGAACTTCAACGGCAAACCGGCCACCCAGCGCTTTCGCATTCGCGGCCTGGACATCGCCACGCTGCAGGCCCAGGGCGAGCAATCGCTGGCGTTCTCGATCGGCGGCGCGGGCGGCCCGCAGCTGTCGGCGAAACTCGAGCCCGGCATGACGCGCAAGGAGATCGCGCAGCGCCTCGATCGCACGCTGGCGCCGCTGAAGGTGCATGCCGAACTGGACGAACAAGGCCAGCTGGTGTTTTCGACCGACGAGACCACCTACGCGGCGGTGAAGGACAGCATCGCGGTATCCGGGCGCGGCCGCGTCCAGACCGAGGCGCTCTCGCCCGAGCCCGACCCGCAACAGTGGGACACTGGCGAAGCCGACGCGCTGCGCCAGAGCCTGCGCGAAGTGGTGCAGGCGCTGGCACGCGTGCGCCGCTCGCAGGAATCGGCGCGCGCCGCGCTCGACCAGGCCACCGCCCGCGCGGCCCAGGCCGGCGCTGCCGCCGACGCCGCCGAAGCCGCGAAAATGGCGGACGATTTCATCAGCACCGCGGCCAGCCCAAACTACGAATCGCTGCTGGCGATCACCTCGGCGCTGGTGGGCGTGAGCCGCGAACGCGTGCTCGCGCTACTCGGCCAGCACTAAGCTACCCCAGGGCGCGCACCGCGCCCTGGCTCCCGGCACCATCACCACGACGCGGCGTTCGCACTGAATGCGCACTGCTCCTCTCCGGACGCGCACCCCATACGATCTACCGAAGTCCATAGCCATAGCAAATTGTAGGGTGCGCACCCGTGCGCACGCGGTCACGGCATGCTGACTTGCGGCTACCGCTTCGCTACGCGTCGTTCGCGAACCGCGTGCGCACAGGTGCGCACCCTACGCCTCTATCACCGTTTTCGTAGGGTGGGCGGGTTTCCCGCCCACCCTACGAAACCCACACCTTCATAAAAAAACCCGCTGTGGTGACAGCGGGTTTTTGTTTGGCTAAAGCCGGTGATCACGCCGCTTCGCGGCTGGCCTTCTTGCGCTCGTGCTCCTTGAGGAAGCGCTTGCGCAGGCGGATGCTCTTGGGCGTGATCTCGACCAGTTCGTCGTCCTCGATGAACTCGACCGCGTATTCCAGCGACAGCTGGACCGGCGGCACCAGGCGCACCGCTTCGTCGGTGCCCGACGCGCGCACGTTGGTCAGCTGCTTGCCCTTGATCGGGTTGACCACCAGGTCGTTGTCACGCGAGTGGATACCGATGATCATGCCTTCGTACACGGCGGTGTTGTGCTCGACGAACATGCGGCCGCGGTCCTGCAGCTTCCACAGCGCGTACGCCACCGCGGCGCCGTCCTCTTGCGAGATCAGCACGCCGTTGCGACGGCCGGCCAGCTCGCCCTTCGAGTTGTCGACCGGCGCGTAGTCGTCAAACACGTGGCTCATCAAGCCAGTGCCGCGGGTCAGGGTCATGAATTCGGATTGGAAGCCGATCAGGCCACGGGCCGGAATGCGGTACTCCAGGCGCACGCGGCCCTTGCCGTCCGGTTCCATGTTCTGCAGGTCGCCACGGCGGCGGCCCAGCTCTTCCATCACGCCGCCCTGGTTCGTCTCTTCGACGTCCACGGTCAGCATTTCGTACGGTTCGCAGCGCACGCCATCGATCTCCTTGAACACCACGCGCGGACGCGACACGGCCAGTTCGTAGCCTTCGCGGCGCATGTTCTCCAGCAGGATGGTCAGGTGCAGCTCGCCGCGGCCCGACACTTCGAAAATCGTGTCGTCGTCGGTCGGCATCACGCGCAGCGCCACGTTCGACTTGAGCTCGCGATCAAGACGGTCGCGCAGCTGGCGGCTGGTGACGAACTTGCCTTCGCGGCCGGCCAGCGGCGAGGTGTTGACCATGAAGTTCATGGTCAGGGTCGGCTCGTCGACGGTCAGCATCGGCAGCGCTTCCGGCACGTCCGGCGCGCACAGGGTCGAGCCAATGCCGATCTCCTCGATGCCGTTGATCAGGACGATGTCGCCCGCCTGGGCTTCGTCGACCAGTACGCGCTCCAGGCCTTTGAAGTTGAGCACCTGGTTGATGCGAGCCTTGATCGGGGTCGAGTCCGGGCCGTTCATCACGATGACATCCTGGGCGGCCTTGACGCGGCCGCGGCTCACGCGGCCCACGCCGATCTTGCCCACATAGGACGAGTAGTCGAGCGAGGTGATCTGCATTTGCAGCGGGCCGTCCGGATTGTCGTCGCGCACCGGCACGTGCTGCAGGATCGCGTCGAACAGCGGCTTCATGTCGCCGCCGCGCACGTCGTCGGTCAGGCCCGCGTAGCCGTTCAGGCCCGAAGCGTAGATGATCGGGAAGTCGAGCTGCTCGTCGGTCGCGCCCAGCTTGTCGAACAGTTCGAAGGTCTGGTTGATCACCCAGTCCGGACGCGCGCCCGGACGGTCGATCTTGTTGATCACGACGATCGGCTTCAGGCCCAGGCCCAGCGCCTTGCGGGTCACGAAGCGGGTCTGCGGCATCGGGCCTTCCTGGGCGTCCACCAGCAGCAGCACCGAGTCGACCATCGACAGCACGCGCTCGACCTCGCCGCCGAAGTCGGCGTGGCCCGGGGTGTCGACGATGTTGATGTGGGTGCCTTCGTATTCGACCGCGCAGTTCTTCGCCAGGATCGTGATGCCGCGTTCCTTTTCGATGTCGCCCGAGTCCATCACGCGGGTCTCGACCTGCTGGTTTTCGCGGAAAGTGCCCGACTGACGCAGCAGTTGGTCGACCAGGGTGGTTTTACCGTGGTCGACGTGGGCGATGATTGCGATATTACGAATCGCGCGTTTGGTGTTTGACATGATTTATCCAGCGTGAGATGTGTTGCGGGTGTACGAAGCGTACGGTGCTGCCAAATTCGGAAACCGACTAGTATAGCACGCCGGCGCCGAATACTGCGGCGCAACATGGAAAAATCATCGCATTTTCAAGGGTTTGCTAACCCGTTAATAAGATCGCCTGTTGGTCGTTAGGAAATATTTGCTTTACGAAGCGCAGGGAGTGCCGCCGGAGAGCCCCGTACATGCACGGCGTAGGGTGCGCACCTGTGCGCACGCGGTCATCGCATGCCGGCTTGCGGCTAGTGCTTCATTGCGCGGCGTTCGCGAACCGCGTGCGCACAGGTGCGCACCCTACGTCGATGCTCACATGCGTTCACTGCCCGGCGTTCGCGACCACGGCTCGCCCCTCAGTGCGTGCCCAGCGCTTCCAGCGCCTTGGCCAAACCGTCACGTACGGCCTCATCCTTGGTGCGTTCGCGCAGTGCGAGCAGCGCCTGCCGATGGGCTGCGCCGAGCGCCTCCTTCTCGTCAAGCGCAACGTCCGGCACCACCCCGACGCCCTCCCAGTTGCCGCCAGTGACCGGGCTGATCGATTCGCCGATGGGCACCGACAGCCTGTAGTTCGAAGGGAAGACCGGCGAGCGAGCGTCCGCGGACGCCGCTCGCCTGTCCACGATTCAGCAGCGGACAGTGCTCAGGCTGCCCGCGCGGCGACCAGGCGCTCGGGTGCGAGGATGGCGTAATCGCCCAGCAGCCCGGTTCCGAGCAGCTGGCCGTCGTGATAGACGCGCACCCTGCCCTGCTGCTCGGGCACGGCGATCGCGGACTCCTTGCCAAGCGCGAGCCGCTGGCCATGCAGGAAGCGCTTGGCCAGCTCGCCAGTCAGGTCGATCCGCGGAAAACTCGACAGCAGCGCGTCCACTGGCGCCAGCAGCGACAGCGGGTCAGGATGCGCCTGCAGTTCTTCCAGCGTGATCATGTGTTCGGTGCGCAGCGCCCCGACGCCGGTGCGGCGCAGGCTGGAGAGATGGGCGCCGCAGCCGAGCGCGGCGCCGATGTCCTCGCCCAGCACGCGCACGTAGGTGCCTTTGCTGCAGGTGACGCGGATCTTGAGCAGCGGCGCCTCGTAGGCGACGAACTCCAGCCCGTGGATGGTCACCGGCCGCGCCTCGCGCTCGAGCGTGATGCCTTCGCGTGCATATTCGTACAGCGCCTTGCCGTCGCGCTTCAGGGCCGAGTACATGGGCGGCACCTGCAGGATGGGACCGCGAAAGCGCGCCAGTGCCGCCTCGATCTGCTCGAGCGTCACGTCGACCTCGCGCGCCTCGATCACCGTGCCTTCGGTGTCGCCGGTGCTGGTCATGATGCCCAAATTCACCGTCGCCTCGTAGGTCTTGTCCGCTTCCAGCAGGTCTTGCGAAAACTTGGTCGCTTCGCCAAAACACAGCGGCAACAGGCCGGTGGCAAATGGGTCGAGGGTGCCGGTGTGGCCGGCCTTCTTGGCGTTAAGCACGCGCTTGGCCTTGATCAGCGCGTCGTTCGATGACAGGCCGACCGGCTTGTCGAGCAGCAGGACGCCATCAACCAGGTCCCGCGCTTTTTTCAGTCGTGCGTGGCTCACTCCGAATCCGCGTCCTCGATGTCGTCGTCCTTGGCACGGGTGGCATTGGCCTGGTCGATCAGCGCCGACATGTGCATGCCGCGCATGGTCGAGATGTCGTGCACGAAGTGCAGTTGCGGCAGCGTGTGGATGTGCAGGCGCTTGCCCAGTTCGTTGCGCAGGAAGCCGGATGCCTTGTTCAGGCCGTTCAAGGTCTGCTGCACTTCTTCCTTGCTGTCCTTGAGCAGTGTGAAGTACACCTTGGCGTGCGCGTAGTCGGGCGTGACCTGCACTTCCGTGAGCGTGACCATGCCCACGCGCGGGTCCTTCAGCTCGAACGCAATGATTTCCGACAGGTCGCGCTGGATCTGGTCGGCCACGCGCAAGCCGCGCGACGGGATGTTTTTGCTGTGTTTAGCCATAGTTGCGATGCTTATTGTTTCTTCTTCAGCAGTAAAAAACTTGGGGCCAGGGGCTCTTCGCGACCGCGGCCGCGAAAACACCCTGACCCCACATGGTACTACCAAGGCCTCTTCGGCCCCCTGTTTTGTTACAGCGTACGAGCCACTTCCTGCACTTCGAACACTTCGAGGGTGTCGCCCACCTGGATGTCGTTGTAGTTCTTCAGCGACAGACCGCACTCGAGGCCGGCACGCACTTCCTTGACGTCGTCCTTGAAGCGCTTGAGCGAGTCGATCTCGCCGGTCCAGATGACCAGGTTGTTGCGCAGCAGGCGCACCGACGAGGTACGCTTGACCACGCCGTCGGTGACCAGGCAGCCCGCGACCGCGCCGACCTTCGACACCATGATGACCTGGCGAATCTCGACCTGGCCGGTGACGTGCTCGCGCTTTTCCGGCGCCAGCATGCCGGACATGGCCGCCTTGATCTCGTCGATCGCATCGTAAATGATGTTGTAGTAGCGGATGTCCACGCCGTTGGCCTCGGCCAGCTTGCGCGCCGATGCATCGGCACGGGCGTTAAAGCCGAGGATGACCGCCTTGGATGCGACCGCCAGGTTGACGTCCGATTCCGAGATGCCACCGACCGCCGCGTGCACCACCTGCACCCGCACTTCGGACGTCGACAGCTTCTGCAGCGAGCTGACCAGCGCTTCCTGCGAACCCTGCACGTCGGCCTTGATGATGAGCGGCAGGTTCTTGACCTCGCCCTCGGCCATCTGGTCGAACATGTTTTCCAGCTTCGCGGCTTGCTGCTTGGCCAGTTTGACGTCGCGGAATTTGCCCTGACGGAACAGCGCGATCTCGCGCGCCTTGCGCTCGTCGGCCATCACCATTGCTTCTTCGCCAGCCTGCGGCACTTCGGTCAGGCCCTGGATCTCGACCGGGATCGACGGGCCGGCTTCGGCCACGGCCTTGCCGTTCTCGTCGAGCATCGCACGCACCCGGCCGTAGGACGAACCCGCCAGCACGACGTCGCCGCGCTTCAGGGTGCCCGACTGCACCAGGATCGTTGCCACCGGGCCGCGGCCCTTGTCCAGGCGCGCCTCGACCACCAGGCCGCGCGCCGGCGCTTCGACCGGTGCCTTCAGTTCCAGCACTTCGGCCTGCAGCAGCACGTTTTCCAGCAGGTCGTCGATGCCCTGGCCGGTCTTGGCCGATACCGGCACGAACGGCGAATCGCCGCCGTATTCTTCCGGCACCACGCCTTCGGCAACCAGTTCCTGGGTCACGCGGTCGGTGTTGGCGCCCTGCTTGTCGATCTTGTTGATCGCCACCACCAGCGGCACACCGGCCGCCTTGGCGTGGGCGATCGCCTCCTTGGTTTGCGGCATCACGCCGTCGTCGGCCGCCACCACCAGGATGACGATGTCGGTCGCCTTGGCGCCGCGGGCACGCATGGCGGTGAACGCCTCGTGACCCGGGGTGTCCAGGAAGGTGACCATGCCGCGCGGGGTGTCGACGTGGTAGGCGCCGATGTGCTGCGTAATGCCGCCCGCTTCGCCCGCCGCCACCTTGGCGCGGCGGATGTAGTCCAGCAGCGAGGTCTTGCCGTGGTCGACGTGACCCATCACCGTCACCACCGGCGCGCGCGACACCGATTCGAACTCGGCGTGCTCGCCCTGGTCGGCCAGCAGCGCTTCCGGATCGTCCACCGCGGCGGCAAACGCCTTGTGGCCCATCTCTTCCACCACGATCATCGCGGTTTCCTGGTCGAGCACCTGGTTGATGGTGCACATCTGGCCCAGCTTCATCAGCTGCTTGATGACCTCGGATGCCTTGACCGACATCTTGTGCGCCAGTTCGGCCACGGTGATGGTTTCGGGCACGTGCACTTCGCGCACGATCGCCTCGGTCGGCGCCTGGAAGTTCGATTCGCGTTCCTCGTGGGCCGGACGGCGGCCACGGGCGCCACCGCGCCAGCCGTCGCGTCCGGCAGGGGTGCCGGCGCCGCCGCGGGTCTTGGCGCCCGGGGCGCCGCGCTTCTTGGCGTCATCCGACCAGGTCGAGGCGACATTGGCCGACTTGATCGACTTCTTGTCGCCCGGCTTCTTGTCTTCCTTGCCGACCACGCCCGGCTTTTTCTCGGCCGGCTTGTGCAGCGTGCCTGCGGCCGCTTTCGGGGCTGCGGCCGGGGCCGCAGCAGCGGGCGCCGGTTCCGGCGCCTTGATCACACGGCGCGGCTGGGCCATCATGGCGCGGATCTGCGCCACTTCGTCGGCCACCGCCTTGCGTGCGCGCTCGGTGGCGGCAGCGCGTTCAGCCGCAACCTTGGCCGCGGCTTCGGATTCGGCGCGGCGCTTGGCTTCCTCGGCCTTTTTCGCTTCGCTCTTCGCTTCGTTCTTAGCTTCGCTGGCGGCGGCAGCGCCGGCAGCGGCCTGCTCGGCGGCGCGCTTGGCCGCTTCTTCGGCCTCGCGGCGGGCCTGCTCTTCGGCCGCCTTGGCCTGGGCCGCCTTCTCGGCTTCCAGCTTGGCCAGGCGTTCCTGCTTCTCGCGCAGTTCCGCTTCCTGGCGCGCGATCAGCTCGCTCTGGCGCCGCGCCTCTTCCTCACGCCTTGCCTGTTCGGCGGCGTCGATCACCTGGCCGCCAGCCGCGGCCGGCGCGGCGCTGGGGGACACAAGGTCGTCGCGCTGGACGAAGGTGCGCTTCTTGCGCACTTCAACCTGGATCGTGCGCGACTTGCCGGTGGCGTCAGCCTGCTTGATCTCGGTCGTTTCCTTGCGGGTCAGCGTGATCTTCTTCTTTTCGGGTTGATCCGCCGTGCCGTGGGTACGGCGCAGATGGTTCAGCAGCTTGTCCTTATCATCTTTCGACAAGGGATCTGACGTCGAACTTTTCTGGACGCCGGCCGAACGCAGCTGCGTCAGCAGCAAGTCTGCAGGCATCTTCAGTTCGGTGGCAAATTGGGCTACGTTGTTACTCGCCATTCAGTCCTCTTTTCTATGTGTCGCGAGATGATAAAGTTGTTGCTGGAGTTACGCCTTGGCCGTTTCAACCAGACCCCAGGCTTTCGCCTGCAATGCCTTGGCCCGGTCGTCATACTTCGCGTCGACCAGCTTCATCTCATCGTCGGTCACATCATTAAACTCGTTCTTGATCAGTTCGCGGGCGCGGTCGGCCGGCAGGGCCAGGATGGCGCCGAATTCGTCGTAGGCCAGGCCTGCAAACTGTTCCAGGGTCTTGATGCCGGCCAGGCCAAGCTTGCCGGCGGTGGTGCGGTCCATGCTCTCCAGGTTGACCAGCGCTTCTTCCATGCCTTCCAGACCTTCTTCGGAGGCAATCGCTTCGGTCACCAGAGCATCGCGGGCGCGAGTGCGCAGTTCATTGACGGTGTCGTCGTCGAACGACTCGATTTCGAGCATCTCCGAGATGGGGACGTAAGCGATTTCTTCAAGGCTGGAGAAGCCCTCGTCCACCAGGATGCTGGCCACCTCGTCGTCCACGTCCAGCTTTTCCATGAACAGCGCACGGATCGCAGCCGTTTCCTGGGCTACCTTGTTGGCCGATTCCTCGGCGGTCATGATGTTGATCTTCCAGCCGGTCAGTTCCGACGCCAGGCGCACGTTCTGGCCCGAACGGCCGATCGCGATCGCCAGGTTCTCTTCGTCGACCACCACGTCCATCGCGTGCTTTTCCTCGTCGACCATGATCGAGGACACGTTGGCCGGAGCCAGCGCGCCGATCACGAACTGCGCCGGATCTTCCGACCACAGCACGATGTCGACCCGCTCGCCGCCCAGTTCGCCGGTCACGGCCTGCACGCGCGAACCGCGCATGCCCACGCAGGTGCCGATCGGATCGATGCGCTTGTCGGAGGTGTAGACCGCAATCTTGGCGCGCACGCCCGAGTCACGGGCAGCCGACTTGATCTGCAGCAGGCCCTGCTCGATCTCCGGCACTTCCAGTTCGAACAGCTTCATGATGAATTCCGGCGCGGTGCGCGACAGGATCACCTGCGGGCCGCGCATGTTGCGGTCCACGCGCAGGATGTACGCACGCACACGGTCGCCGATGCGCAGGTTTTCCTTCGGGATCATCTGGTCGCGCGGCAGGCGCGCTTCGATCTTGCCCGATTCGACGATCGCGTCGCCGCGCTCCATGCGCTTGATGGTGCCGGTGACCAGCGCGTCGCCGCGGTCCAGGAAGTCCTGCAGGATCTGCTCGCGCTCGGCGTCGCGCACGCGCTGCAGCACGACCTGCTTGGTGTCCTGGGCGAAGCGGCGGCCGAACTCGACCGACTCGATCGGCTCCTCGATGTATTCGTCCACCTCGATGTCCGGGATCTGTTCCTTGGCTTCGAAGTGCAGGATTTCCTGGTCAGGCAGCTGCAGGCCGGCTTCGTCCGGCACGACGTGCCAGCGGCGGAAGGTTTCGAATTCGCCAGTGTCGCGGTCAATGGCCACACGAATGTCGACGTCGCCCTCGTAACGTTTCTTCGTGGCTTGCGCCAGGGCGAACTCGAGCGCCCCGAAGACGACTTCCTTATCGACGTTCTTTTCGCGCGCGAGCGCATCAACCAGTAACAAAATTTCGCGACTCATGCTTTGCGACTCCTAAAATCCACCTGTGGCACCAAACGTGCTTTGTCCAATTCGGCCAGCGTAAATTCCAACAATGCCGGACCATCCTTACTTTCAAATTCCAAACCGATCTTGTCGCCCTCCGGCGCACACAAGATTCCGGTAAATGTCTTGCGGTTCGTCCCTGGCATCGGCAGGCGCAGCTTGACGGTCACCTCGCTGCCGGCAAACCGCGCGAAGTCCGCCAGCGTGCGCACGGGGCGGTCGAGGCCGGGCGACGAAATCTCGAGCCGCTCGTAATCGACATTTTCCACCGTCAGCACGTGCGACAACTGGTGGCTCACCGTGGCGCAGTCCTCGACCGTGATTGGCCCCTTCTCTTCGGCCACGTCGGCCGGAAAGTCGATGTACACGCGCAAGATCCCGCGCTCGCCGCGTTCGACATCAACGAGCTCGTAGCCGAGTCCGCTGACGGTCTTGGCGATCAATTCAAACTGCTGCACGGCACTTCTCCAGGGCTTTAAAACGATTCAACAAAAAAAAAATGGGCATTTGCCCATCTTTTTGTATTCCCAACCAGATGAAAGCACTTGCACCAAAACACGCTGGGAAGAACTTTGATTAGGCTGCAAATTATAACGCCTTCCTGCCTTGCCCGCAATCGCACACATGCAAAATAAACAGGCAAACAACAGTAAGTACGCCCTGATGGCGCACCGCTGGCGCAGCCCGGCCGAGCACCACCCTGGTGGTGATCCCTGAGCTTGCGTAGATCCGTCGCTCCCGCGCAGGCGGGAGCCCATACTGAGTTTGCTGCTCACGCTCAGGATGGGTTCCCGCCTTCGCGGGAACGACGAGTTACCGGCTTGCTGAAGGTGTCACCACTCGCATCCCTGCGATGCGCAATCCGTGGAACGACTAGCCGCGACGGCCGCGACGCGGCAAGCCATGCTCCGAACCGCGAGGTCCCTGCCCGCCGCGGCGATTAGCGCCGGGGCCGCCAAAGCCGAACGTGGTTTGCAGCGGGTCCGGCTGGCGCGGACCCTTGCCGCCGCTGCGCCCCTGGCCGCCGCTACGCCCCTGGCCGCCGAAACCGCCGCCGGCATTCGCGTTGCGTCCCTTACCCACCGGCATGCCGATGCCGCGGCCACCCTGGGTGCCGCCGGTCGGCTGCGTGCCGGCGCGCACCACCTGGGGGCCGAACGGGTCGACATTGCGGTTGGCGTCGGCGCGGTCGATCCGGTTGCCGTCGGCGCGGCGCATGTCCGGCTTGCCCTTGCCGCCGCCCTTGGCTTTCTCAGGCCCACTGCCCTTCTTTTCGATGCCGAACGCGGCCATCAGGTTGCGCACGTCGTTTTCGCCCACTTCTTCCCAGCGGCCGCGCTTCAAGGCCGTGGGCAGCGTGACCGCGCCGTAGCGGGTGCGGATCAGGCGCGAGACGGTCAGGCCGACCGCCTCGAACATGCGGCGCACCTCGCGGTTGCGGCCTTCGCCGATCACCACGCGGTACCAGCGGTTCACGCCTTCGCCGCCGCCGTCGCTGATCTTGGAAAACGCCGCCGTGCCATCGTCGAGCTCAACGCCCGCCAAGAGCTTCTGGCGCATGCCTTCTTCCAGTTCGCCCAGCGTGCGTACCGCGTATTCACGGTCGATGCTGTAACGCGGGTGCATCAGGCGGTTGGCGAGGTCGCCGGAAGTGGTGAACAGCAGCAGGCCCTCGGTGTTGAAGTCCAGGCGGCCGACCGCCAGCCATTTGCCGGTTTTCATGGTCGGCAGGCGGTCGAACACCGACGGACGGCCTTCAGGATCGTCGTGGCTGACGATTTCGCCGGCCGGCTTGTGATAGATGAGCACGCGCGGCGGCTTGTTGTTCGCCTTACGCTGGATCAGCTTGCCGTTGATGCGCACCGCGTCGGTCGGCAGGATGCGCTGGCCGATGTGGGCCGGCTCGCCATTGACCGACACGCGGCCGGCAATGATCAATTCTTCCATGTCGCGGCGCGAACCGAGGCCCGCTTCGGCCAGCACCTTGTGCAGCTTGGGCGCGTCGTCCTCGGCGGTCAGGTCGCGGCGCGCCGGCTTTTTCGACAGCTGGCCGTGGCCACCTTCGTTGGCGTCGAACGCGTCCGAAGTCACGAACGAGAACACGGCGTCGGCGTCGTGCGCCTTGCCCTGCCCCTGGTTCCTGCCCTGCCTGGACCTGGCCTGCTTGCCCTGCTGCTGGCCTTTCTGCTGCGCGCCGTGCTGCGGCTTCTGGCCTTTCTGCCTGCCCTTGGCCGCGCGCTGCTCGCGGCGCTCCTCGGTGGCCGCCACCGGCTCGGCGCCGGGCGCGGCATCATCCGTCCTGGGCTGCGGGCGCGCCTCGCGGTTGGTGCGCTGCTCGCGCATCTGGCGCGGACTGCGCGCTTTTTTCGGCGACGCTGCCTGGCGCTCGCCATCGGCGGATTCAGGTTCAGTTGCGTGCGCACCGCGTCTTCCACCTGCGGCTTGTTC
>NZ_SPUM01000091.1 GCF_004614195.1 Massilia horti
GTGCCCACGCGGTACGGTTGCGCATAGTTTGCGTCCGCGCTAACGACTGGCACAAGCCTCCGCCGGCGCTGGCTCGATACCGGCGTCCACCACCGGCAACTCCAACGAGAAGGTTGAGCCCGCACCCGGCGTGCTGGTCGCACTCAGGCTGCCGCTGTGCGATGCGGCGAGCTGGCGCGAGATGTAAAGCCCCAGCCCGAGCCCCTTCGGATCGCCATTGCGCGCGCCGCGCTCGTAGGGCTCGAAGATGCGCTCCATGTCCTCCGGCGCGATGCCGCGTCCGTGGTCGCGCACGTCGATCCGCACCTTGCCGGTATCGATGTGCACGCTGACCTCGACCGGCTGCCCGCCGCCGTAGCGCAGCGCGTTGGTCAGCAGGTTGACGATCACCTGCTCGATACGGAACTCGTCCCACCAGCCGGTCACCGGCGGGTGCGGCACCAGGGTAAGCAGGCAGCCGCCGGCCTGGGCCTGCAGCGCCAGGTCGCTGACCACCCGTTCGAGCAGGCTCATAAGCTCGACCCGGCCGGGCCGGATCGACAGCTTGCCGCTCTTCATGCGCGAGACGTCGAGCATGTCGTCGATCAGCCGGATCATCGCCGTGATCTGGCGCTCGTCGCGCTTGATCATGGCGCCGATCTGGGCGGGATCGGCAGTGGGCAGGATGCCGCGCTTTAGCTGCAGGGCGCGCATCTGCGTCTCCAGGTACAGCGTGTTGAGCGGCGTGCGCAGCTCGTGCGCCACCAGCGACATGAACTCGTCGCGCATGCGCAGCGACCGCTGCAGCTCCTGCTGGGTCTCGTTCAGCTCGCGCAGCAGCACTTCCTGTTGGTGCCGGGCGCGCTCAACCGCCTCCATCTGGCGCAGCGTCTCGCGCCGCTGCTGGTCGAGCGCGACGAACACGTTGACCTTGCTGCGCACCGCGTCCGGATCGAGCGGCTTGTACAAAAAGTCGACGGCGCCGGTCTCGTAGCCCTTGAACGCGTAGTTCAGTTCCTTGCCGGCGGCGGACACGAACACGATGGGTATGTGGCGGGTGCGCGAGGCCCCCCGCATCAGCTCGGCCAGTTCGAAGCCGTCCATGCCCGGCATCTGCACGTCCAGGATCGCGAGCGCGAATTCGTGCTCGAGCATCAGCGCCAGCGCCTCCTCGCCGGATCGGGCCTGGAACACGATACGTTCGTCGTTACGGAGCAGCGCGTCGAGCGCGCGCAGGTTCTCCGGCAGGTCGTCGACGATCAGCAGTTTGCTAGGATCTGGCGGGTTCATGGTTTCTCCAACAAAGGCAACAGCGCGGCGATGCGCGCCAGCGGCAGCACCAGGTCGGGCGTGTGACGCAGGATCGCCTGCGCCGGCATGACGGGCGACTGCGCCTCGCGCGGGTCCTGCACGACGGTGAGCCCCCCGCACGCCCTCACCTGGGCCATGCCATCGGCGCCGTCGTGGTTGGCGCCGGACAACAGCACCGCCGCCAGTTGCGCTCCGTAGGCGTCGGCGGCCGACTCCAGCAAGACGTCGATCGACGGGCGCGCGTACTGGACGGGCGGTTCGCAGCTGAGCGAAAAGCTGCGGTCCTGCTCGATCGAAAGGTGGTAGCCGGCGCCGGCGAAGTAAATCGTGCCGGGCTCGATCGGTTCCTTGTCCCGCGCCTCGCGCACCGGCAGCGCCAGGCGTTCGTTAAACAACTGCGCCAGCAGGCTGTCGCGCCCGTCCGGCACATGCAGGATGCACACGGCCGGCAGCCCAAAGCCCGCAGGTAGCGCCGGCAGCAAGGTGAGCAGCGCATCGAAGCCGCCGGCCGAGCCGCCGATAACGATCAGCTCGAAGCGCCGGCCGGCCAGCACGCGCGAGATATCCGGTTCAAGGCTCATCTGGTCACCTTGCGAAACAAGCGCTCGCGCTTGGCCAGCGTTTCGAAACGGTCGGCGTACGAGGAAAAGTCGACGCTCTCCTTGCTGCCCAGTCCCAGGAAACCGCGATGGCACAGCGAATCGTAAAACAGGCCAAGCACGCGGTCTTGCAGGCTGCGGTTAAAGTAGATCATCACGTTGCGGCAACTGACGAAATGGGTCTCGGAGAACACGCTGTCGGTCGCCAGGCTGTGGTCGGCGAAGGTCACGTTCTCGATCAGCGCACGGTCGAACAGCGCGCCGCCGTAGGCAGCGGTGTAGTAGTCCGAGAAGGCACGCGTGCCGCCGGATTTCTGGTAGTTCTCGGTGTACAGGCGCATCCGGTCCAGCGGAAACACGCCGCGCCGCGCGCTTTCCAGCGACTGCGGGTTGATGTCGGTCGCATAGACGATGCTGCGCTCGAGCAGCCCCTCCTCCTTGAGCAGGATCGCCATCGACCAGGCTTCCTCGCCGGTGCTGCAGCCGGCTACCCAGATCTTCAGCGAAGGATACGTCTTCAAGAACGGCACCACCTGGCTGCGCACCGCCGCGTAATACTCTGGATCGCGGAACATCTCGGTCACGGGAATCGTCAGGTACTGCAGCAGGCGCGCGAATGCGCCCGGGTCGTGCATCACCTTTTCCTGCAGCGCCGACACGGTCGCGCACTGCATCTCGCGCAGCGCAGCCAGCACGCGGCGCTTCTGTGACGAGCCCGTGTAGTTGCGGAAGTCGTAGTTGTACTTGAGGTACACCGCTTCCACGAGCATGCGCAGCTCGATGTCGATGTCCGCAGGACTGTGCTTCACAGCCGCTCCAGGTTGGGCATCCATACCCGCAGCAGCGAGTACAGCCTGGTCAGGTCGATCGGTTTGGCCAGGTAGTCGTTGGCGCCGGCGGCCAGGCACTGCTCCTGGTCGTCCTTCATCGCCTTGGCGGTGATGGCGATGATCGGCAGGCGCTCGAAGCGCGGGTCCTTGCGGATCCGGCGCGTCGCCTCCAGCCCGTCCATCATCGGCATCATCACGTCCATCAGCACCAGGTCGATGCCGGGCACCTCGTCGAGCTTGGCGAGCGCCTCGAAACCGTTGCGTCCCACTTCCACCTGCGCGCCGCGCTGTTCGAGCGCGCTGGTCAGCGCAAACACGTTGCGTACGTCGTCATCCACCAGCAGGACGGTTCGGCCCTCGAACACGCGGTCGCGTCCGCGCACGGTCTTGAGCATGTTCTGGCGCTCGGACGAGAGCTGCGACTCGACCTTGTGCAGGAACAGCGTGACCTCGTCGAGCAGGCGCTCCGGCGAGCGGGCGCCTTTGATGATGATCGAGCGCGAGTACTTTAGCAGCTCCGCTTCCTCGTCGCGCGTCAGGTTGCGGCCGGTGTACACGATCACCGGCGGGAACGAGCACAGCTCCTCGGCCGACATCTTCTCCAGCAGCTCGTTGCCCTGCATGTCGGGCAGCTTGAGGTCGATGATTATGCAGTCGAAGATTTCGCTGCGCAAGAGCGCCAGCGCTTCCTCGCCGCTGCCGACCGCCGCGATGTCGACGTCGTCGTCGGCGATCAGCTTCACCACGCTTTCGCGCTGGCGCTCGTCGTCCTCCACCAGCAGCACACGCTTGATCTGCTGCGTCGATTTTTCCTGCAGCTTGCGGAACACCTGCATCAACTGTTCGCGCGTGGTGGGCTTGAGCGCGTAACCGATCGCTCCCAGGTGCAGCGCCTCGCCGCCGTTATCCGCGGCGGACACCACATGCACCGGAATGTGGCGCGTGGCCGGGTTGTCTTTCAGGAGCTGCAGCACGGACAGGCCGGATCGGTCGGGCAGGCGCATGTCGAGCAGGATCGCATCCGGCGCCATCGACGCGGCCAGTTCCAGGCCCTCGGCGGCGGTCAGCGCCACCAGGCACCGGTAATCCAGGTCGTGCGCGAGGTCGTACAGGATGCGCGCGAAGCCGGTGTCGTCCTCGATCACCAGCACCGCGCGCTGGCCCGGCTTGAACCCGTCGCGGTCGTCCGCGAACGCGGGCGCTGGCGCAGGGTCGGCCACAGCCAGCTCCGGTTGCGGCGCCGGCGCAGTTTGCGGTGCCAGTGCCGGTTCCGGCGACAGCGCCGGACGGGGCGGCGCCGCGCTCACTGCCCCGCTACCGGGCAGGCTCAGAGTGAACGTACTGCCCTGGCCCGGGATGCTGTGCACGGTCAGCGTGCCGCCCAACAGCGTGGCCAGGTCGCGCGAGATCGACAGGCCCAGCCCGGTGCCGCCGAAGCGCCGGCTGGTGGTACCGTCGGCCTGGTGGAAGGCGTCGAAAATGCGATCCTGCTGATCCGGCGCGATGCCGATGCCCGAGTCCCGCACCGCGAACTGGATCCAGCCCTCGGGCGTGACGCCGACCGCCAGCGTGACGCTGCCCTGTTCGGTGAACTTGAAGGCGTTCGACAGCAGGTTCTTGAGCACCTGCTCCAGGCGTTGACGGTCGGTGCGCAGCAGGTCCGGCACGCCGGGCGCCACCGTCACCTCGAACGCGAGATCCTTCTGGCGCGCCATCGGCTCAAAGGTTTGTGACAGCGAGTCGAGCACGCGCTGCACCGGCAGCTCTTCCAGCGCCAGCTCCAGCTTGCCCGCCTCCACCTTCGAGATGTCGAGGATATCGTTGATCAGCTGGAGCAGGTCGTTGCCGGCCGAGTAGATGGTCTGGGCGTACTGCACCTGTTCCTCGTTCATGTTGCCGGCCGCGTTATCGGCCAGCAGCTTGGCCAGGATCAGCGAGCTGTTAAGCGGCGTGCGAAGCTCGTGCGACATATTGGCCAGGAATTCGGACTTGTAGCGGCTCGCGCGTTCCAGCTCGAGCGCGCGATCGCGCAACTGCTCCTGCGCTTCCAGCAACGCGGTGTTCTTCAGGTCCAGGTTCAAAGCCTGCTCGGCCAGCTGGTCGTTGGTCTGTTCCAGTTCGGCCTGCTGGTTCTCCAGCGCGCTCTGCGACTGCTCCAGCGCGCGCGACTGCTCCGCCAGCTCCTCGTTGGCGGTGCGCAGCTCCTCCTGCTGCACCTGCAGCTCCTCGTTGAGCGCCTGCGCTTCCTCCAGCGTCGTCTGCAAGCGCTGGCGGTAAACCACGGCGGCGACCGCCGCGCCCACCGTGGAGCTGACCAGGTTCATGAATTCGGTCTCGCGCTCGCCCACCGGGTGCAGGAAGCCGATCTCGATCACGCCCTTGATCTTGCCATGGTTGACGATCGGTGCAATCAGCAGCTCGCGCGGCGCCGCCTCGCCCAGGGCTGATCCGACCTTGATGTACCCGTCCGGCAGCTCGCGCAGCACGATAATCCGGCTGTCGTTGGCGGCCTGCTCGGCCAGTGATTCGCCCGGCTGCACCGTCTTGGCGTGCAGCGCCGTTTCGTGCGCAAAGCCGTAGGCCCCGATCCGGGTGAGCACACCATCGTCGCTGCGGAAATACATCGCCGCGACCACGCCGTCCAGGTAGCGCGTCACTTGCGCCAGCACCTGCTGCGCCAGCGGTTCCAGCGAATGGATGCCCGCCATGCGCTCGGAAAGCAGGTTCTGTCCGGTGCGCAGCCAGGCCTGGTGGCGCAGGTCGGCATTATGCTGGCTCTCGTGCTCGAGCGTCTCGGCGTACAGGGTTGACAGGCGCATCGTCTCGCGCCGGCCGGACATGGCCAGCAGGCCGCCGATGCCAAGGCTCAGCAGCAGGAACGATGCGACCGACCAGGTGGTGACGCTGTGCGCCTGGGCGCTGCGCTCGGCGAGCAAGCCATTTTCCAGGGCGCGAAAGTCGGAGAACTGGCGCCGCATCTCGTCGGCCTGGATCTTGCCGCGGCCGCCCCTGATTTGTTCGACGACGTTCACATCGTTCTGGCGGCGGCGCGCGATCATCTCGGCGGCGAACTGCTGCCACTGCTTTAGCGCGATGTCGATCCGGCGCACGCGGTCCACCTGCACCTCGCTGCCATCGACCAGCTTGAGAAGCGACTGCAGTTCGGCCTCGACGCGCGGCTCGGCCAGCAGGTAAGGTTCGAGAAAACTCTCGTCACCCGAGATCACGTAGCCGCGCATGCCGCTTTCCATCTCGGCCGACAGCCTGCTCACCTCGTTTGCCGAGGCGATCACCCGCTGCGTGCGCTCGACCCAGGTCAACACGTTGATCAGGTAAGCGACGATCGCCACGAACACGACCGCGGAGAGGACGCTCATCGCCAGCGGCAGCGTGACGTTGCGGCTCAGGATACGGCGGAATTCGGAATTGTCGGTAGGTGTGCCGGTCATGCGCACTTTCCTCAAAAAAAATATCCTAAGTGTAATGCGAGTGGGAAATTGGGAGCGCACGGGAGCGTGTGCGTGATGCATGGCTGCCCATACATACGCGTAGGGTGCGCACCCGTGCGCACGCGGTACGTGTGCATGCACGAGCCAACAGCACGCGAACGTACAGCGTGCGCACAGGTGCGCACCCGACGCCTCCGTCAAACCGTGACGATTAAGACGCCTGCCGCGCGTAGCTCACGGTGAGCATCTCCCACTGGTGCCCGTCCGGCTCGTTCCAGTAAATGCCCTTGCCGCCACGCTCGGTGTCGACCTGCATGTCCACCGGCCCGCGCACCTTGCTACGGTAGGGGATCCCGGCGGCCTTGATGCGTTCCAGGATCGCGTCAAACTCGTCGGCATCGACGCGAAAACAGAAATGCTCGACCGGGAACGCGTCGTCGGTCTGGATAAAGTCGAGCGTCAGGCCGTCGTTGAGGTAGACGGCCGAAAAGATACCGAAGACCGTTTCTGACCACGGCACCCGAAGCAGGTGCGCCAGCAACCTGGCCGATGCGACGCGGTCATGCGACGAAACAATGAAGTGATCGAGTTGAATACTCATCCTGCAAGCCCTCCAGTCTAGCGTTAGACCACCAGCGTCAGCTCCTTCATCGGCAACCTTGAAAATAGATGGTGATGATGCTTTTGGAGTAAGTGCTTATCGAATTCCAGTTCAACCAAAGAGGTTAGCGCAAAAGCGAGGATGCCGGTATCGAATTATGCAACCAGCATGGAATCCATCCAAAAATGCAAATTGCGAAAAAAAACTTTTTAAAATGTGACAATTCGAGAGATTACACAAACGCGCGCTCTGTATATTGGGTTCGCGGCTCGTTGATTTATGAAAATTGTTGCAAGCGAAGATGCCACCCTGGCCGCGCCTCGTTTTAACAATGGCCGCTCGATGTCACCCGGGGTTTATCCAACTACTTTCAAGGTGAATATGAAAACAACATTAACAACAATCGCCAGATCATTCAAAAAACATGTCTTTTTGCTGATCCCGTTGATGTTGGCAGGTGCGCCGGCCTTTGCGCAAATCGCGCCAGCCGCTCAGGATGTGCTGCAGCGGGTGCATGCCGAAAAAGAGAGCCGGTTTAAGGTCGCCCGCGATCACCTCTTCGCGAACCGGGCTGCCCTAGGCCTTGACGAATTTGCCGACTTTGAGGAAATCAATTCTCATGTAGACAAATTTGGTCAAACGCACACGCGCTTCCAGCAACTCTATCGCGGCGTGAAGGTCTGGGGCGGCACCATTATCACCCACCTCGACCCACAGTTGGCATTCCGCCGCCATACCAACGTTCTTAAACGTGATATCGATCTGGACGTAAGGCCGCGCTTTTCCAAAGAGCAAGCTATCGAAATTGCCTTGACCGCTGCCGCTGTTCAAGGCCCCCGTCCGATCGCACCACAAAGCGAACTGGTGATTTATCCAATTACCGAAAAAGTGATCCTGGACCGCTTCACGGGCAGTAAGGAAATCAACGCCGAGATGGTCGAAACCCGCGTCGTCCGGTACGCGCTGGCTCACCACGTCCAACTCAAGATCCGCAACAAGTACGACGGCGCGCGGTCGGTCGACGTGATGGTGGACGCCCTATCCGGTGACGTCCTGACGCAATGGAACAGCCTCCAAACCACGGCCGCCATCGCGACCGGCAATTCGTTGTACAGCGGCACCGTCTACGTGTGGACTAACAGCGTACCGACCGGCTATGAGATGCGCGACCTGACGCGCGGCACCGGGGGCAAATTCAACAACAACGTAGTGCTCGATTATGGCGGCGAAACTCACGCCATCAGTCAAATCTTCCAAAACGCGACCAACACGTGGGGCGATGGCCAGAATTACATCGAAGGAGTCACTACCTCACCGGCAACGAGACAGACGGCCGCTGTCGACATTGCGTACGGCTTCGCCGCTACCTGGGACATGCTAAAAATGGTCATGAATCGCAACGGCCTCGACGGTCTTGGCACCTCGACCTATGCCGTTGCCCACGATCCATTGTTGGCACTCCCGGATTCGATGGGCGTGAATGCGTATTGGGAAGACGATTGCTACTGCATGCGCTTTGGCGACGGCAACGACACCTATGGCTACAAGAATTTGACCACGCTCGACATCACGGCGCATGAATTGACACATGGATTAACGTCAAAATCCGCCAAGCTCATTTACTGGGGCGAACCCGGCGGACTGAACGAAGCCACTTCGGATATCTTTGCCACGATGACAGAGTTCCACAAGCGTGGCAACGGTAACTACTCGATCCCCAATACCGGGGGTAACTGGACCATCGGCGAAGGCGTGAGAAGTAGTCCACTCCGTTACATGTACAAGCCGAGCCTGGATGGACGCAGTGCAGACGCCTGGTCGCTGCACCTGGGCGACTTGGACCCGCACTACTCGAGTGGTCCAATGAACCGGGCCTTCTATTTTCTCAGCCAGGGTGCGACCACCTCCGGCAACACGTCGACCCTATACCTTCCCAGCGGGATGACCGGCATCGGCAATGATGCCGCGGCTATCATCTGGTACCGGGCTCTGACCACGTACATGAGCCCGGCCAGCGACTACGTCGCCGCGCGCCAGGCCGCAATCTCCGCTGCCATCGATTTGTGGGGGTCCGGTTCGCGCGAAGAGAAAGCGGTCTGGAACGCATTCCATGGCATTAACGTGGGGAATGCCTGGAGCGCAGCAAGTTGCGGAAAGCTTGACAGCGGCCGCGAACTGGCAGGCGGCGATAAGATCTACTCCTGCAACGGGCAGTCCTACCTGAACATGCAGACAGACGGCAATCTGGTTCTGTACCGGGCGAGCGACAATTACCCCTTGTGGCATAGCGGAACCTATAACCATCCCGGCAGCTTTGCGATAATGCAGTCGGATGGTAACCTGGTCATCTACGAAAAAGGTGTGGGTAGCAACTCTTTATGGGATTCAGGCACCTACAGTTCGCCCGGCGCTTTCCTGGCTGTTCAGGATGACTTGAACATGGTGATCAATAGCCCGAACGGAATTCCAGTCTGGTATGTAACCGCACCACCAAACGCCGCGACGATTCACACCGCATCGGGGACCAACAATTCGTTCGCCACCGCCGACGCAATCGATGCGACCAAGACTGGCATCAAGGGTGCGGTCATGGTATTGAATCGTAATTACTTCCGTCTGACCGTACCTGCCGGTAAGACCTTGTCGCTCGATTTTCTCGGAACCTGGATGCCCACCAAGTGGGTTCTGAACTTTTATGACGCTAATCAGTCCCAAATCGGGCCGGACATGATCAGCGACGGGGCGAATACTCGAATTACCGGAAGCTACCAGAACACAACCGGCTCCAGCCAGACTATCTACCTCTTGATTAATACGTGGTCTCCGCAATATGTGAATAGACCGTACACCATCGCTCTCAAGTATCTCTAAGCGCTGCAAAAAGGCCACCTGTCCACAGCAAGATCGGCTGCGGTCAGGTTGGCCTTTTATGCGGCCCGCATTCAAGGAATCAGTCGTACATGTCGCAATGCGGCGAACAGGTCGAAGAAAGAATCGTCGGTCGCCTGGTAGCCGCAAAAGCCGAGCTTGCGGCTGCGCGCCATGTTGGCCGACACTTCGATGGGCCGGCCCAGGTCCAGGTCGGTGTGCCAGGGCGAGGCCAGGCGGTCGAGGTCCGGTTCGACCAACTGGTGCCGCTGCGCAATGTCGCGCCACAACTCGCGGTCGTTGGCGAGGATCTGCTCGAGCGGCATGATGGTGCCGGCAAAGCCGGCCGCCTTCACGCCGAACCAGTCGGCGATCTCGCGCCACAGCCAGCGCCAGCGGAACACGTCGCCGTTGACGATATTAAATGCCTCATTGCGCGCGGCATCGGTGTCGGCCGCCCAGACCAGTTGTTTGGCCAGGATGCGCGCATCGGTCACGTCAGACAGGCCTTCCCACTGCGCTTGCGAACCCGGAAACTGGAACGGGCGCCCGGTTTCCTTGCAAATCGACGCATAGACGGCCAACGTCGCCCCCAGATTCATCGCGTTGCCGACCGCCATGCCGATGATCGTATGCGGACGGTGGATGGTCCAGGTAAAGCGGTCGCGCTCGGCGGCGCGGAACACCTCGTCCTCCTGCGCATAATAAAAATTCTCGATCGGCAGCCTCGGCTGCGATTCGCGCAGTGGTGTTTCGGGCAGCATGCCGCCGCTGGCATAGGATTCGAACGGGCCCAGGTAATGCTTCAGGCCAGTGACCAGGGCCACATGGCGCACCGACTGCTTCGGCGCGAGCGCGTCGAGCAGGTTGCGCACCATGGCCGAGTTGACGCGAATGTTCTCGGCCTCGGTATCGCAGCGCATCCAGGTGGTAATGAATACGTGGGTCGGGGTGACATCGACCAAGGCCTCGGCCAGGTCTTGCGGATCGAGCAGGTCGGCCTGCACCGGGCGCAATCCGCCGATGTCGATCTGCGGGTGGCGCGCAAGACCGTAGACAGTCCAGTCGTTATTCAACAGTTCCTGCGCGACGTGCCGGCCGCCAATGCCGGTGGCGCCGACTACCAGTGCGGTTCTTCGCATGATGTGCCTCCGCTCGTGGTCTGCTCGAAGCAGTCACGCTATCACATCACGAAAAGCGGCGGCGGCCTGCAGCGGGCTCAGTGGACTGCCGCGTGCTACACCGGCTCAGTATGGGCCCCCGCCGTCGCGGGAGCGACGTGCTGCTACATCGCGTCAGAGAAACCGATCAAGAATTTTCCTGCTGTGCCTGTCGATCCGGTACATATCCCGCACCAGGAAATGAATGCCATGGCTGTCCGCCACCAACAGCGACGCCTCGCCCACGCGCCGGATGTCCTCGTCCACCTTGAGCACGAACTCGGTCTCGCCGCGGTCGGTTTGCACGTACCAGGTGCAGGGCGTGGCAATGCTCGACACCTTCTCGATGCGCAAGATCTCGGGAATGAACTCGCGCCCTTCCAGTTCTTCCACAATCAGCGCGCGGATCGCGGCCGGCGCTTCGGCCAGATCGTCGATCCAGGCGACTTCCTTGCCGCCTTCGCGCACCAGCGAAATACCCTTGTCCGGCGCCTGGATCGGGAACGAGCGCACCGGCGCCACGCCGACGAATTGCTCGCCCTCGGCATTTGTGAGCACCAGCTTGCCGAAGCTGTCGCGGCGCAGTTGGAATGATGTAGTTGCCATGTCTTATTGTTCCTTGCTGCCGTCGTCCGGGTCCTGGTCCACGTTGCGCGCCTGCGCTTCGTAGAGCCGGTGATAGGCGCCTTCGCGCGCCATCAGTTCGTCGTGCGTGCCCTCTTCCACCACCACGCCGCGGTCGAGCACGACCAGCCGGTCGGCGCGGTGCAGTGTCGACAGGCGGTGCGCGATCGCGATCGTGGTGCGGCCCTGCACCAGGTTGTCCAGTGCCTTCTGGATTTCCTTTTCGGTTTCCGAGTCGACCGACGAGGTCGCTTCGTCCAGGATCAGGATCGGCGGGTCGATCAGGAGCGCACGGGCGATCGAGATGCGCTGGCGCTCGCCGCCCGACAGTCCCTGGCCGCGCTCGCCGACCATCGAGTCGTAGCCCTGCGGCAGGCGCAGGATGAACTCGTGCGCGTGCGCGGCGCGTGCCGCGGCGATGATTTCCTCGCGCGTGGCGTTCGGCTTGCCGTAGGCGATGTTCTCGGCAATGGTGCCGAAGAACAGGAAAGGTTCCTGCAACACCAGACCGATGTTCCTGCGATAGTCGGCCACGGCGAAGGTGCGGATATCCTTGCCATCGAGCAGGATCGCACCTTCGGCCACGTCGTAGAAGCGGCAAATCAGGTTGACCAGCGTGCTCTTGCCCGAGCCGCTGTGGCCGACCAGGCCAACCATTTCGCCAGCCTTGATTTGCAGCGAGATGCCGCGGTTGACCGCGCGGTTGCCGTAACGGAAGCCCACTTCGCGCAGTTCGATGTTGCCTTGCACCTTGGGGAGCTTGGCCGGTGCCACCGGGTCCGGCACGCTCGACACGTGGTCGAGGATGTCGAAGATGCGCTTGGCCGCCGAGGCCGACTTTTGCGTGACCGACACGATGCGGCTCATCGAGTCGAGCCGCACGTAAAACCGGCCGCTGTAGGCGATGAAGGCCGACAGCGTGCCGACCGTGATTTCGCCTTGCGCCACCTGCCAGATGCCGAAGCACCAGATCACCAGCAGGCCCAGCTCGGTCAGCAGCGACACGGTGGGCGAGAACAGCGACCACACCTTGTTCAGCCTGTCGTTGACGGCCAGGTTGTGCTTGTTGGCTTCGTGAAAACGCATCGCCTCGCGCTTTTCCTGGGCGAAGGCCTTGACCACGCGGATGCCGGGAATCGTGTCGGCCAGCACGTTGGTCACCTCGCCCCAGACGCGGTCGATCTTCTCGAAACCGGTGCGCAGGCGGTCGCGCACGAGGTGGATCATCCAGGCGATGAACGGCAGCGGCACCAGGGTCATCAGCGCCAGCTTGGCGTTAATCGAGAGCAGGATCACGCCGGTCATGATGATCATGAGCACGTCGGACAAAAAGTCGAGCAGGTGCAGCGACAGGAACACGCAGATGCGATCCGATCCGCTGCCGATGCGCGCCATCAGGTCGCCGGTACGCTTACCACCAAAAAATTCCAACGACAGCCGCAGCAGGTGCTCGTAGGTCGCGGTCCGCATGTCGGCGCCCATCCGCTCGGAAATCAGCGCCAATATATATGTCTTGGCCCAGCCCAGCGCCCAGGCCAGCAGCGCCGATGCGAACAGCCCGCCCATGTAAAGGAAGACCAGCGAGTTGTCGATGGTCTTGCCGTTCTGATACGGAATCAGGACGTTGTCCATCAGCGGCATGGTCAGGTACGGCGGGATCATGTGAGCGGCGGTCGACGCCAGCATCAGCAAGAAGCCGACCAGCAACTGCCACTGGTATGGCCTGGCGAAGCGCCACAGGCGGAGCAAGGTCCAGGTCGACGGAGGGGTGTGCAGCACCTTGGTGCAGATCGGGCACTCTTCCTGGTCCGCTTCGAGCGGTGCCTTGCAGCTCGGGCAGGTTTGTTGATCGGGGGGCAGGACCGGCTGGCCCGTGATATGACTTTGAACCTGGTCGCGGAACTGGTCGGCCACGCGGATGGCCTGCAGGTTTTGGCCGAGGGTGAAGCGCCAGGCCGCCAGCAGGCCTTCGCTATCGATCAGTTCGAGGTGGCCGACCCCCGCGTGGTCATGGTGGCGCAGTTGCAGGCCGGCTCGGTACGGCCACTCGCGCCACTCGCTTTGGCCCGGCGCGCACGCCAGCAAACGCAGGTTGGTGACCACCACCAACCCCTTCGTGAAACGTAATTTAGCGTCGAGGTCAACCTCAACGCTACTTAAAACGTTTTCCCCCGGCGCAAGCTTATTTTCCACCGCCGCGAGCCAGTTGTCTGGTAAGAAACTATTAACCAGCGCCGGCGACGATGGGTGAATAAGTTGTTGAGTTGTCATTGTGTGTTGCCGCCCGTTGCAGGCTTTCTGTTTCGAGTTCTGTATTAATTCGGGAAGTGCGCCTCAGGTTGACTCACCGCGTCGGAATTGTTGAAAAAGACGCTGCCAGCGGAAGAGCGCTTTGGGAAGCCCAGTTACATCTGGAAATCATTCGGCGGTTCGGACCGCCGAGGCGAGACTGGCACAAATTGGTGCGGCGCGGTAAGCTTCGCGCCGGCAAGTATACATGATGTGCGCTGCATAACACCCGGGTTCGGATACTGTAGCGGACAAGGCAGTAACATAGGTAACGCCACAAGGTGAGCGCAAGATACGCCGTGGCACAGACATTTTTTACATGATAAAAAAGCAAGACATCACCGTTCTCCGTGTGACCCACCTGCGTGGCCCAAACATCTGGACCTACCGCCCTGTCATCGAAGCCTGGCTCGACATCGGCGAGCTGGAAGACTACCCCTCCAACACCCTTCCCGGCCTGTATGAACGGCTGACCGCCTGGCTGCCGGGGCTGATCGAACACCGCTGCGGCGTGGGCGAGCGCGGCGGCTTCCTCGAGCGCCTGCGCGATGGCACCTGGGCCGGCCATATCCTCGAGCACGTGGTGCTCGAGCTGCAGAACCTGGCCGGCATGAAGACCGGTTTCGGCAAGACCCGCTCCACCCCGGAACGTGGCATCTACAAGATGGCGTTTCGCACGCGCGAGGAAAACGCCGGCCGCGCCGCGCTGGAAGCCGGGCGCGCGCTGCTGCTGGCGGCGATCAACGATACCCCCTTCGACGTCAAGGCGGCCGTGACTGCCCTGACCGACGTGGTCGACCGCCGCTGCCTGGGCCCGTCGACCGGCCACATCGTCGATGCCGCCACCGAACGCCGCATCCCGTCGATCCGCCTCACCGAGGGCAACCTGGTGCAGTTCGGCCATGGCGCCGCGCAGCGCCGCATCTGGACCGCCGAGACCGACCGCACCAGCGCGATCGGCGAAGGCATCGCCAGCGACAAGGACCTGACCAAGTCGCTGCTCAAGTCGTGCGGCGTGCCGGTGCCCGAGGGCAGCGTGGTGCGCAGCGCGGCGCAGGCATGGGAAGAAGCGCAGGACATCGGCCTGCCGGTCGCGATCAAACCGTGCGACGGCAACCACGGCCGGGGCGTGTCGCTCAATCTCATGACCGAGCTTGACGTCGCCGAAGCCTACCGCATCGCGTCCGAGGAAGGCGACAGCGATACTGTGCTGGTCGAGCGCTTCGTCCCGGGCAACGAACATCGCCTGCTGGTCGTGGGCCGGCAAGTGGTGGCAGCCGCACGCGGCGAATCGCTGTGGGTGACGGGCGACGGCGAATCGACCGTGATCGAACTGTGCGACAGCCAGATCAACACCGACCCGCGCCGCGGGCCGACCGAAGAATTCCCGCTCAACCCGGTAAAGGTGCAAGACGACGAGATCGTACTCGACCTGAAGCGTCAGGGCTTGAGCCCGGAGTCGGTACCCCAGCGTGGCCAAAAAGTGCTGATTCAGCTGAACGGCAACGTGGCCGACGACGTGACCGACATCGTCCACCCGGACGTCGCCTATCAGGCCGCGCTGGCCGCACGCGTGGTGGGCCTGGATATCGCCGGCATCGACCTGGTGTGCGAGGACATCACCCGCCCGTTGGCCGAACAGCGCGGTGCGATCATCGAGGTCAACTCCAGCCCTGGCCTGCTGGCGCACATCAAGCCGGCCACCGGCACCCCGCGCAACGTGGGCAAGGCGATCGTCGAGCACCTGTTCGCGCCGGATGAAACCGGCCGCATCCCGGTGGTCGGCGTCACCGGCACGCTCGGCACCAGCCTGATCGCGCGCCTGGTCGGCTGCCTGGTGCACCTGACCGGCAAGCACGTGGGCGTGGTCAACGGCGAGGGCCTGTACCTCGACCAGCGCCAGGTCAAGGCCGGCGACTGCATGAACTTCGAAGCCGGCCAGCGCCTGCTGATGAACCGCACGGTGCAGACCGCGGTGTTCGAATCGAACGCGAAGATGATCCTGACCGAGGGGCTGGCCTACGACCGCTGCACGGTCGGGGTGGTCACCGACATGCGCGGCATCGAGGAGGTCGCCGAGTACTACATCACGAGCGAAGACGCGATGGCCAACGTGATCCGTGGCCAGGTCGACGTGATCCTGCCGGAAGGCGCGGCGGTGCTGAACGCGGCCGACCCGGCGGTGGTCGAGCTGGCCGACCTGTGCGACGGCAGCGTGATCTTCTATGCCTGCGACGAGCACAACGAGGTGGTGGCAAGCCACCGCGCGGACGGCGGACGCGTGGCCTTCCTGCGCGAGGAGCAGTTGGTGCTGGCCGAAGGCGCGGCGGAGACCCCGCTGCTGGCGCTCGACAAAATCAAGCCGGCCACGCGCAAGCACCCGGAGAGCCTGCTGGCAGCGGTGGCCGCCGCATGGGCGCTGGAGGTGCCTGCCGACCTGATCTGCGCGGGGCTGCGCAACTTCGATGCCAGCCCCAAGAAAACCACACATTGAAATTCCCTGGCCCGGCTCAAGAAGCCGGGCCATTTGTATGCGCGCTCAAGATTGCGCGCCACAAAAAGAACAGCTTAAGGATTGACCGTTTATGGAAGTATCACGCGTGCGGGCCCTGCGCGGCCCCAACCTCTGGAGTCACCACACGTCGGTGGAAGCGATCGTCTCGTGCTCGCCCGACGAGGAATCCATTGGCGACCTGCCCGGCTTCGAAGCGCGCCTGCGCACACGCTTTGCGCAACTCGATCCGCTGCAGCCGATGGGCCATGATGGCCTTGTACCGATGGCGCAGGTGCTGGAACTGGCCGCGCTCGGCCTGCAGGCCCAGGCCGGCTGCCCGGTGACCTTCAGCCGCACCACCGCCACCATTGAACGCGGCATCTACCAGGTGGTGGTCGAGTACACCGAGGAAGAAGTCGGCCGGCTGGCGCTGGAACTGGCGCAGCAGCTGTGCCAGGCCGCGCTGGACGACACCCCGTTCGACCAGGAAGCGGCCATCACCAGGCTGCGCGCACTGGACGAGGATGTCCGCCTGGGCCCTTCCACCGGCTCCATCGTGCAGGCCGCGGTGGCGCGCGGCATCCCGTACCGGCGCCTGACCGAGGGCAGCCTGGTCATGTTCGGCTGGGGCAGCCGCCAGCGCCGCATCCAGGCCGCCGAGATGGACTCCACCGGCGCCATCGCCGAATCGATCGCACAGGACAAGGAACTGACCAAGAAGCTGCTGGACGCAGCCGGCGTGCCGGTGCCCCTGGGACGCACCGTCAACGATCCGGATGACGCCTGGGCCGCCGCGCTCGAAATCGGCCTGCCGGTCGTGATCAAGCCCAAGGACGGCAACCAGGGCAAGGGCGTGACCGTCAACGTGACCACCCGCGAACAGCTCACCGCCGGCTACCATGCCGCGTCGGAATTCCGCGACGAGATCATGGTCGAGCGCTACCTGCCGGGCCACGACTACCGCCTGCTAGTCGTCGGCAACAAGCTGGTGGCAGCCGCGCGCCGCGATCCGCCGTACGTGGTCGGCGACGGTGTGACCGCGGTGCGCGAACTGGTGGCGCGTGTGAACATGGACCCGCGCCGCGGCAGCGGCCACGCCACCTCGCTCACCAAGATCCGCTTCGACGACATCGCGCTCGCCAGCCTGGCCAAGCAAGGCTACACCGCCGATTCGGTGCCGCCGAAAGGCCAGCGCGTCACCCTGCGCAACAACGCCAACCTGTCGACCGGCGGCTCGGCCACCGACGTGACCGACGACGTGCACCCGGAAGTGGCGGCGCGCGCGATCGCGGCGGCCAACATGGTGGGGCTGGATATCTGCGGCGTCGACCTGGTGTGCGACAGCGTGCTCAAGCCGATCGAGGAACAGGGCGGCGGCATCGTCGAGGTCAACGCCGCGCCCGGCCTGCGCATGCACCTGTCGCCGTCGTTCGGCAAGCCGCGCAACGTTGGCGAGGCGATTGTCTCGTCCATGTTCACCGACGGCGACGACGGCCGCATTCCGGTGGTGGCGGTGACCGGCACCAACGGCAAGACCACCACCGTGCGCCTGATCGCGCACCTCTTGACCGCATCGGGCCTGCGCACCGGCATGACCAACACCGACGGCGTCTACATCCAGGGCCGCCGCATCGACAGCGGCGACTGCAGCGGCCCGAAGAGCGCGCGCAACGTGCTGCTACACCCGGACGTTGACGCGGCCGTGTTCGAAACCGCGCGCGGCGGCTTGCTGCGCGAGGGCCTGGCCTTCGACCGCTGCCAGGTGGCGGTGGTGACCAACATCGGCGCCGGCGACCACCTGGGCCTGAACTACATCACTACGCTGGAAGACCTGGCGGTATTGAAGCGCGTGATCGTGCAGAACGTCGCCCCGACCGGCATGGCGGTGCTCAACGCGGCCGACCCGATGGTGGCGGCAATGGCCGAGAATACGGCGGGCCAGGTGACCTTCTTCGCCCAGGATGGCTGCAACGAAGTGCTGGCTATGCACCGCGCGCAGGGCAAGCGCGTGGTGTTCGTCGAAGACGGCCAGCTGGTCGCAAGCCAGGGCAAGCAGGAGCACCGCGTAGCGCTGTCGGAGGTGCCGATCACCCGCGATGGCGCCATCGGCTTCCAGGTCGAGAACGTGATGGCCGCGGTGGGCGCGGCGTGGGCGGTGGGCATCTCGTGGGATGCGATCCGCGCCGGCCTGGCGTCGTTCCGCGGCGAGAGCGACAACGCGCCGGGACGCTTTAACGTGTTCGACTACAAGGGCGCGACCGTGATCGCCGACTACGGCCACAACCCGGACGCGATTTCCGCACTGGTCAAGGCGGTGGAATCGATACCGGCCAATCGCCGTTCAGTGGTGATCAGCGGCGCCGGCGACCGGCGCGACCAGGACATCACCCAACAGACCGAAATCCTGGGCACGGCGTTCGACGACGTGCTGCTCTACCAGGACGCCTGCCAGCGCGGGCGCGCCGACGGCGAGGTGATCGGGCTCCTGCGCCGGGGCCTGCAGGACGCGCCCCGCACCAGCCATATCGACGAGATCAATGGCGAGTTCGTGGCGATCGACAAGGCGCTCGCACGCCTGCAGCCAGGCGACCTGGCGCTGATCCTGATCGACCAAGTCGACGAGGCGCTGGCGCACATCGCCCAGCGCGTGGCAGAGGCATAGAAACCCATCAAGATGCGGCGCTTGCCCCGGGCGCCGCACGCTGCTAAGCTCATTTGCAGCTGATGGAGGCGTCTATGAACCATCTTGAACATGGCTTCGCTTCGCTTGCAAATGGGGAGACCAAGCTCCCCGGATACGATCAGGATTTCGACCTGTGGCTGCGCGCTCAGGCTACATTGCTGCGCGAACGGAAGTTTGATCTGCTTGACTTCGACAATCTTGCGGAAGAGGTGGAAGGCATGGCAAGAGCTGAACACCGCGAGTTACGCAACCGCCTGGAAGTCGTGCTCATCCATCTGTTGAAACTGAGGTTTCAACCCGGCCACCCGTCCAATAATTGGCTCGGCACGCTTGGCGAGCAGCGCAGCCGACTTGGCCTACTGATCGAAGACAGTCCCAGCATGGCGCGCCATATCGCCGGATATGCCGAGCACGCATACCGGAACGCAGTCAAGAAAGCGGCGCAGGAAACGGGACTCCCTTCCTCCACCTTCCCCGCCACCAACCCATTCACGGAAGCGCAACTGCTCGATCCGGATCACATTCCGTGACATGAAGGCAACCCAGGCCGGCATTGGCACGGCGGCCAACGTTCCCTTCCCCCTGCCCGGTCGCACCGACGACCTGGCGCTCTGGCTGCGCACCCAGGCAATGCTGCTGCGCGCACGCCGATTCGAATTGCTGGACGTGGACAATCTGGCGCAGGAGGTCGAGCGTCTGGCGAAAAGCGAGCATCTGGAACTGGGCGAACGGCTACGTAGCGTGTGCGTGGAACTACTCAAGTGCAAATACCACCCGGGGCCGCCGCATCAAGCCTGGCTCGATAATCTGGATGCGCAGCGCGAACGCATCGCCGAACTGATCGCCCAAAGCCCTTGCCTGGCGAATTATGTGTCGGAATATGTGGACAAAAGTTACCGCAGCGCGGTGCCGCTGGCGGCATGGGAAGCCAGACTGCCGTTCGCAACCTTTCCCAAGTCCAATCCGTTTTCGACGGCCGAATTGATTGATCCGGATTTTGTTCCGGCGCAGCCAGGTTCAGGCTAGGCATACGATTGCACAGAGTGCGGATCCGCAAGCGTTCAGGGCAAGATTACTTCTCGCAGCAAATCGGATTTGATTACCTCTCGCTTAGTCCATGACCCTTGTCTGGCGACCTCTCGAAGCTCCATGTGCCGATAGAACTGCACTTTAACGCGCTTTTGCAGTCCCATCCTGGCAATCTCCGCCTTCAACTGCCGGAGTATGCGGTCCTGGACTTGGGGGTCCAATACGCCGAACACTTCAATGTGAAATGCAGTGAAGCCGGCGCCCCAGTACACGCTTTGGTCTTCAGCAGCTGCAAGCGGTGCAATTGCCTTCACCAGATTTTTCGCCTGGTTACCCTCGATTGCGTCTGGCACAAATCGTCCTGAAGAAACCGCGAGCAGAAATGCCAAGACAGCAATGAAGACAATCGCAAAGAGGATTTTTTTCAAGCTTCGCACGTATGAGACGTCGTTAGTCTTAGTTTTTTCTCTGAGCTGCGTCGGCAGTATATGGAAAATTAGCTGTGAAAAATAGCAAAATATCACATCGATAAGGGGCAACTTGTGCGCACCGTGCGCACAGAACGCGCACTCCAGACTTTTTGTTTGACCTGCAACGCCCCTTCGGTTGACGGTAAACAAGTTTTAGCAAGTGCAACTCCGTGAAAATTGCCTGATACCAACCACGGAGGAAATATGGCCATCGATGCATACCTGAAGCTCGGGGAAATCAAGGGCGAATCGGCCGATGACACGCACAAGGGCTGGATCGAGTGCGAATCGGTCAACTGGGACATCAAGCAACCGAAGAGCACGACGACGTCGACCAGCGGCGGCCACACTGCTGGCCGTGCCGAACTCTCGGATGTCACCTTCCACAAACTTGCTGATCTGGCTTCACCAATCCTGGCCCAGCACTGCGCGATGGGCAAGACGATCCCGAAGGCCAAGTTCGAGTTCTACCGTGCGGATGGCGACGGCAAGCGGGTCAAGTATTACGAGGTAGAGCTCGAGAATGTGCTGGTGTCACACGTTGCCCAGGGCGTGGCCGGCGGTGGGATGACGGACAACATCGGGCTGAAGTTCTCGAAAGTGAAGTGGACCTACACCCAACAGCGCATCACGGGCGGCGCCGGTGGCAGTACGGTTGGCGGGTGGGATCTTGCGTCCAATCGAGTGGTGTGATGAAGCACATCAGCTACTTTGCTGCGGTAGCGCTCACTGGAGCCGTATCTGCGCAGCCGGCCAGTCAGGCGCCGTGGATGACTGGCGAGCAATTGCTGCGACTAATTACCTACGCATCGCTACCTGGCGCTCGCTCACCTGAGCAAGACATGGATTCCGAGCGCGCGCGCTTGTATATCGATGGCGTGCATGACCTGTCGGAAGGGAAATCATGGTGCTACAGCGCGCGCTACCGGCCAGGGCGGGAGGCGCTACAGAGCGATGTGGCGTACTGGCTGCGCCAGATGCCGCCCACTCAGCTAAAGCGAAACGCCTCTGAGTTGATTGTCGAAATCTGGCGCAAGAGGTGGCCGTGCGCCGACCGTGGGAGAGAAAAATGAAGCCCTTATTTGCGGTGCTGAAGGCTAACCACCTTGGGCGCGACGTTATGTCGTCGCAAGTACATGAGGCGATTGGGCATCTAGAACTTGCTATCGATGTTGAGTGGCAGAACACGTGCGCGATCCGGATGAGCCTCGCACTGATCGCGGCTGGGATGTATATCAGGACTGCCCGACCGCGATTGTGGATCAAGACCGGGAAGTTCAAAGGTCGCCAGCTCGAGCCAAGCCAGCGCGTGCTGTCCGACTTTCTGGTGCATGAGATCGGCAAGCCCGAGAAATACCGAAGCGGCGCCGATGTGCACAACACCATCGCATGGCGACGCGGGATCATATCCTTCTTCCAGATACACGGACCGACGAGCCATCAGGGGCACATCAACCTGGTCTCAGTGGAAGACTGGCCACAATTGCAATGCAATAGCTCCTGCTACTGGGACTCAGTCGAGGTGTGGTTCTGGGAGCTGCATTGAAACGACCAGCACGAGTTTCTGGCCGCTGAACTAGCCGGCCAGAGCTAGCTGGCATCAGCCGCCGGACAGAAAATGGCCTGACACCAATCACGGAGGAAATATGGCGATCGATGCATACCTCAAGGTGGGATCTTTCAGCCAGTCGGGTGGTGTGATGCGCGCGGTGATCATATTGCTCGGCGCTATGCTCGCGTTGCCAACTGCTGCGCAGCATGCCAGCGTCGCGCCGTGGATGACCGGGGCCCGCCTGGTCAAGCTACTGGGAAATGTCGACCCGGCGACCGTCAACTGGACGCCCGACCATCCGATCCGCAGCCGAGCGGCGGCGGCCGAATACTTCGACATGACGAACGGCGAATTCGTCCACGGGTACATCCAGGCCGTGCACGACGCGACCGAGGGCAAGGACTGGTGCTGGAGCGACAAATACCACCCCAAGCCGCACGAACTGGAGGCGGACGCGCGCAGCAGCCTGCAGCGCATGTCCGACGCGCAGCTCAAGCGCAATGCGGCCGACCTGATCGTTGAGGTCTGGCGCGCCAAGTGGCCCTGCTCGACGGGCCAGCGGAGGACCGGATGAAAATCCCGTTCGCACTGCTCAGGAAGCACTTCCTGGACACGGACAGCGTTGGGCGCGATGAACTGTTCCACTTTATCGGCCGCCCGGAGCTGGTCCCGGATCCCAACTTCTACAACACCTGCGCGATCCGGCTCAGCCTGGCCCTGCTCGGCGCAGGCTTGCCCAATCCCGGCGTGTGGCCGATCAAGGGAGGGAAGTACAAGGGCCGCGCGATCGAGACCATGCAGCGAAAGCTCAGCCACTGGCTGGTGCTCCAGTTGGGCCAGCCAGAAAAGTTCACGAGCGGCGAGGACGCGGAGGCCAAGATCGGATCGCGGCACGGGATTGTCTCGTTCTTCAGTATCTATGGTGACAACAATCCACAAGGGCACATCGCCATCGTGTCGGTGGACCGGTGGGGCCGGTACCTGCGCTGCGGGAACGAAATCGACGGCACTGCGACCGGCTGCTACTGGTCGTCGCGCGAGGTGTGGTTCTGGGAGCTTCATTAAATCGAGTGCCAGGGACACCAGCCCGACCAGCCCGTTCTCGCGCAGAAAGGCTTGGCACGCGCAGCGGTGCGAACCCACGACAACAGGAATCACAATCCTCGCCTCTACCAACTGGGCTACCGTCACCACTGGTCATGCTTGTGCCTGGTTGCTCAGCGATTCGCGGCTGTGCCCGATCGCGGTAAAATGGCGGCCCTGGCCGCGCACGGCCCGGCCTTATCGAACGCACAAGAAATGACCACCGTCCCGAACGAAATCAACGCCGCCGCGGCAAAGAACAGCGCCACCGAAAAGCATACGCCCATGATGGTGCAATATCTCAGCATTAAGGCAGAGTATCCGACCATGTTGGTGTTCTACCGCATGGGCGACTTCTACGAGCTGTTCTTCGAGGACGCGGAAAAGGCGGCGCGCATCCTGGGCATTACGCTGACGGCGCGCGGCAGCTCGAACGGCGAACCGATCAAGATGGCTGGCGTGCCATTCCACTCGCTTGACCCCTACCTCGCCAAACTGGTCAAGATGGGCGAGTCGTGCGCGATCGCCGAGCAGATCGGCGACCCGGCCACCAGCAAGGGACCCGTCGAGCGCAAGGTAGTGCGGGTGGTCACCCCCGGCACCCTGACCGATGCCGACCTGCTCCCCGAAAAAGCCGAACGCCCGCTGCTGGCCGTGTGCACGCTCACCCAGCGCAAGGTGGTCACCTGCGGCCTGGCCTGGCTGTCGCTGGCCAGCGGCGCGCTCAGGCTCACCGAGTTCTCGGGCGAGGCGCGTTCCGTGGCCGCGCGCCTGGCGCAGGAGCTGGAACGGATCGCGCCGGCCGAGGTCCTGCGCGCCGATTGCGACCATGACCTGTTCGAGGATTACGCCACCAGCCACACCCAGCACGTGCCGGAGTGGCACTTTGACGTGATCAAGGGCCACAAGTCGCTGCTCGACCAGCTCGGCGTGGCCACCCTGTCGGGCTTTGGCGCGGACGGCCTGGGCGCCGCGTTCGGCGCAGCCGGCGCGCTCTTGCGCTACGCGCAGTCGACCCAGGGTCGCGGCCTGCAGCACGTGAAGAGCGTGGCCGTGGAAAGCGAAAATGAATTCATCGGGCTTGACCCGGCCACCCGCCGTAACCTCGAACTGACCGAGACCATCCGCGGGCTCGAATCGCCGACGCTGTTCTCGCTGCTCGACCACTGCCGCACCGCGATGGGCTCGCGCCTGCTGCGCCACTGGCTGCACCATCCGCGCCGCGACCAGGCGGTGGCGCGCGCGCGCCACGAGGCGATCGCCGCGCTGGCCGAGTTCGACGCCACCGGCCAGTTGTCGGCAACGCTGGCCCAGGTGCCGGACATCGAGCGCATCACGACCCGCATCGCGCTGCTGTCGGCGCGTCCGCGCGACCTGGCCAGCCTGCGCGACGGTCTCAAGCAGCTGCCCAGCCTAACCCGGCAGGTCGCGCGCTGCTTCGTTCCCGGCGATACCTGCCTGCTGCGCGAGATTCACGACGACCTGGCCACGCCCGACGCCTGCCTGGACCTGCTGGTGCGCGCGGTGGCCGAAGAACCGGCCGCGATGGTGCGCGACGGTGGGGTGTTCGCACGCGGCTTCGACGCCGAGCTCGACGAACTGCGCGCGCTGTCGGAGAACGCCGGCCAGTTCCTGGTCGACCTGGAAGCCCGCGAGCGGGCGCGCACCGGCATCGCCAACCTGCGCGTGGAGTTCAACAAGGTGCACGGCTTTTATATCGAGGTCACCAACGGCCAGGCCGACAAGGTGCCCGATGACTATCGCCGCCGCCAGACGCTGAAGAACTGCGAGCGCTACATCACGCCCGAACTGAAGGCGTTCGAGGACAAGGCGCTGTCGGCGCAGGACAAGGCGCTGGCGCGAGAAAAGCTACTGTACGATCAGCTGCTGGCCGACCTTGCGCCGCACATCGCCTGCCTGCAGACAATCGCGCGAGGCCTGGCCCAGATCGACACGCTGGTGGCGCTCACCACGCACGCGGTGCAGCACAACTGGTGCGCGCCGCAGCTTGTTGGCGATCCGTGCCTGGCCATCGACGAAGGCCGCCATCCCGTGGTCGAGAACCAGATCGAGCGCTTCATCGCCAATGACTGCAAGCTGTCGAACGAGCGGCGGCTGCTCCTGATCACCGGCCCCAACATGGGAGGTAAATCCACGTTCATGCGCCAGGTGGCGCTGATCACCCTGCTCGCCTACGTTGGCAGCTACGTGCCGGCCACCTCCGCCACGATCGGCCCGATCGACCGCATCTTCACCCGCATCGGCGCCTCGGACGACCTGGCCAACGGCCGCTCGACCTTCATGGTGGAGATGACCGAATCGGCCGCGATCCTGAACGGCGCCACCGAGCAGTCGCTGGTGCTGATGGACGAAGTCGGCCGCGGCACCTCGACCTTCGACGGCCTGGCGCTGGCGTGGGCGATTGCACGCCACCTGATCGATACCTCGAAGAGCTTCACGCTGTTCGCGACCCACTACTTCGAGCTGACCCAACTGCCCGAAAACCACCCGAGCGCGGTCAACGTGCACCTGTCGGCGGTCGAGCACAAGGATTCGATCGTGTTCCTGCACGCGGTGCAGGACGGTCCGGCCTCGCAAAGTTACGGGTTGCAGGTGGCGCAGCTGGCCGGCGTGCCGCCGGGGGTGATCAAGGCCGCGCGCCGCCACCTGGCGCGGCTGGAATCGCAGGCGCTGGACGCCACGCCGCAGCTCGACCTGTTCGCGGCGCCGAGCGTCGAAAGCGACGACGCGCCCGAGCCGGTTGCCGCCACCACCGAGCCGTCGGCGCTGCTCGATCTGCTGTCCTCGATCGATCCGGATGCGCTCACCCCACGCGAGGCGCTCGAGCGCCTCTACGAACTGAAGCGCCTGGCGGCGTGATGGGCCCCGCGCGCCTGCCCGCCTTCGCTGCCGCGCTTGTCCTCGCGGCCGCGCCACTGTGCGCTGGCGCCGCCGGCAAGCAGGACAACGTGTACCGCTTCGGCATCATCGGCCACAGCTTTGCCGGCGGCGGCGAGGCCCAGCTCAAACAGGCGATCCAGGACACCGGCGAGAATCAGCTCGCTTTCGTGGTGGTCACCGGTATCAAGGGTACGCAGGAGAGCTGCACGGACAAGCTGTATTTGAAGCGGCGCGACCTGATCGCCGAGGCGAAGAAGCCGATGATCGTGGCCCCGGCCGGGAGCGACTGGACCGAGTGCAAGAACTCGGCGGGCCGTTCGAACGCGATCGAGCGCCTGAACCGCCTGCGCGAACTGTTTTATGGCGAACCGGCGTCGTTAGGCAGCAAGAAGCTGCCGCTGACCCGCCAGTCGATGAGCCCGCGCTTTCGCAGCTATGCGGAAAACGCGCACTGGGAAGTGGGCAAGGTGCTGTATGCGACCCTGAACCTCCCAGCCAACAACAACCACTACCTGCAGGCGGCGGGGCGCAACAGCGAATATGAAGACCGGCTGGTGGCCAACCGTTTCTGGCTGCACCGGCTGTTTGCGATCGCCAAGCGCGACAAGGTCGACGCGCTGGTGCTGTTTTCGGAAGGCGACCTGAAGCCCTTTTCGGAACCGACCGGCCTGCGCGCGCTGCTGGGGCGCTCGGCGGCGGGACACGACGGCTTTGCCGAACCGCGCCGGCAGGTGCTGGCGCTGGCGCAGAAGTTTTCTGGGAAGGTGCTGCTGGTCGACAGCGCGGCGCTGCCCAAGGGAGCGCGGCCGGCGATCGAATGGCGTGGCAACCTCGGCCACCTGACGGTGGGCGCGAACGCGTTCGAGATCAGCGTCGATCCGGATGCGAAGGCGATGTTTACGCTTAAAGAGGCAACAGACTAAGTCGCCGCGAGCGGACCACCGTAGGGTGCGCACCTGTGCGCACGCGGT
>NZ_SPUM01000113.1 GCF_004614195.1 Massilia horti
CTTTACGCGCAACGAAAAAGGCCGTGGCGCGTCAACCTATTTAAGGACGAGACAGACCGCTAGCTTTTCCCGTAGGGTGGGCGGCTTTGCCGCCCACGCGTCCAACTTAGGCTTGATTCGCCAGCGGCTTTTCTCCGGAAACGGTAAAGTATTGCTTGAACAGCCGTTCTGATTCCCGCAAGCCTTCCTCAGTGAAGACGATCGACTTGGCTTTGCCGACCGGATCACCGATGAATCCTCGTTCGTAGAGGCGGTTCAATGTGTCCCAGTCGAAGCCTTTCCATGCGCGGAAATGATCGTGCAGCGTCAGGTACAGAAGGGCGAGCACGGCTTCATCGATGGCTTCAGTGTTAATCGTCAATGTGTTCATGGCGTGACCAGATTCAAGCGTGGGTTGAACGCGTGGGCGTTCGGCCGGCCACTGGCCAGCCTCACCCTGCCCACCCTACAGGATATGTTAGTGGCCCGCACAGCCAGTAGTCGAAATTTTTGCAAACACATAGGAGTCGGCTCATCGCCCGTTCTTGACGAACTCCAGCGCCCGCTCCAGCACCTCGTCGCGCCCCGTGCGGATGCCGGCAATGGTCGGCTTGGCCAGGATGTGTGGTTGGATCCCAACGCGCTGCAGTTGCCGGCCGTCGGCGTGGCGCACCTCGTGGCCGGAAAAACTGACCATGATGTCGCCCGGCAGGACTGTATTGGTGATATCTCCATCGGCGCCCGCGGTGGGGCTGCCGATGAAGGTCACCGGCGCCGCAGCCTCGACGAACAGTGCCGTGTGTTCCGACTGGCTGATTGCCTGTTCATTGATGAGCATGACGAGCTGACCGCGATACGGGGCGCTCCCGGCAGGCGCGAGCGGCTGGTCAAACTGGAAACGCTCTTCGTTCGGCGATAGGGCGCGACGCAAGGGGCGTGCGAATTTGGCTGCCGTCGGTGCGCCGTTCACGTTCAGGCCCCTAGCCAGTAGCCAGAATACCCCGCGCGGATAGCCACGCATGTCCAGGATTAACGCACGGGTATTTTTCACCGCCTCGAACATGGCGCCGACCTGGCCTTGCTCGAGCCCGGTGAGGTCGACGTAGCCGACATTCTCGTCCAGTACACGAAATACCGGATCGGTCTTCTCGCTCCAGGTCCATCCCCGCTTTCGTTCGAGCGCGACTTCGTGCTGCGTTCCATCCTGGGCCACGACGCGCAACTTTGCCGTCGTTTCGCTCGGCCCGCCCGTCAGCCTGTGCAGGCTCGTGACGTCCCTGTACCACGGCGTCGACCCGGCAATCACCGTCTGCAGCCGCTCCAGCCGGCGCTGCGCGTCTTCACCATCCACCGCTAGCAGCACATCGCCGACCTTCAGTTCGCCCCGGCCCGGAAGCTCCGGGCTGGCAATGCCGGTCACGACGATCTTGTCTTCGATCCGGGAGAGTTTGATGCCTGCGTCAGCAGTGCCGAAATAGCGGTTCAGTTCCGCGCTGTACGCGTAGACATGACTGTCCTGCAGCCAGGTTGTCATCTCGGCGATCGCCAGCGCGTATTCCTGCGCGTTGGTCACCGTTTCCATTCGCTTGAAAAATAGCGGGAGCGCCTCGTTCCACGACCGGTCCATCAGCGTTTTGTAGGGAAAGAACGCGTCCATGACCGCCCACAGCTTGACGACCGCGAGCTGACGCCAGGCCAGTTCGGGGAACCGCATTTCAGCGTACGGGCGCTCGATCTGGCGGATGGGCAGCGCTGTTGCGTGGCCAGTTTTTCTCACTGCCGGCGCTTTTCGAAGGACGTCGAGTGCAGCGACAACGGCCGGGCTGTCAGGAGCGCTTCGCGGGTCGGCCTTGATTTCTACATCCGCGCCTGCCGGGGTGCTGCCGTCTTCGAAAACCAGCTCGCCGGCACTGAACCGGACGGTGTATTTCTCGTCGATTTCCACGGGCCGAGGCAGGGGCGCGAGCGCACCCGTTGCAACAATCCAGGCCTGTCCCGCACGTTGCAGCGCTAATGCGGACAACGGCGGGCTGACTCGGTTGTCGATCAGAAATACAATCGGAATGGCATGCCCACGAGCGGCAGGCAGCAGCTGCTTTGCCAGGTCGGTGGCGAGCGTTGTCTGATAGCCGCCACTCGTGTCGCCGCGAACGGGCGCGTAACCTGAATGGGCCAGGTAACGGAGGGTCGGCAGCGTCAGCGGCTTGTCGATCAGGCGTGCAATGAACTCGTCGATTGATTGCGACGCCGGGCCCGCGGCCGACGGGCGAAGGTCGAGGATCACGCCTTTGGCGCGCGCGGTGATGGCGTCGGTTTGCGTACGCAGTTTCGCGATCGCGGCGTTGTCGTGCACGTGCAGCAATGCGATATCGCCCGCCAGCCATTCGACCACCGGCTGCGCCGGCTTCAGCTCGACGGGAGGCGCGAACTGCGCCGGTCCCCCACGTGTCAATGGGTCTTGCAGCGATGCCATTAATCCGTCAATGGCCGCGTGGAACTGCGCCGGCGTGGTCGCGGCGCGGATCGCAGGAAGGCTCGCCACGAGCGCGGCGTCCCAGTCGACCTCGCCGCGAGCGACTGCCAGGTGGTACAGCTTCACATCGCGCCACAGGCGGGCGGTGGCGAGAAGCCGCTCGTCCGCTTCAGTGCGTGGAGCTGCGTGGAGCGCGGTGGTGGCAAGCAAGAGCACAGAGACAGCTGTGCAGCGGAGGAAATTCTTCAAACGACGCGGTGCGGACATGAGGATTCCAGTAAAGTTTTCTTGCCAGAATAGCACTCCTTTCCCCCGAATTGTCAAAAAGAAAGGGGCAGGTCTTGCGACTCCGCCCCTTTCCATGTCCGAGCCTGTGCTTACTGCTTCAGCAAGGGCTTGAGATACTTGCCGGTCACGCTGGCCTTGTTATTGGCCACGTCTTCCGGCGTGCCGCTCGCGACGATGGTGCCGCCGCCCGCGCCGCCTTCCGGGCCCAGGTCCACGATCCAGTCCGCGGTCTTGATCACGTCCAGGTTGTGCTCGATGATCACCAGCGTGTTGCCCTGGTCGCGTAGCCGGTGGATCACCTTCAGCAGCAGGTCGATGTCCGCGAAGTGCAGGCCGGTGGTCGGCTCGTCGAGGATGTACAGCGTGCGTCCGGTGTCCCGCTTGGACAGTTCCAGCGACAGCTTCACGCGCTGCGCCTCGCCGCCCGACAGCGTGGTCGCGCTCTGGCCCAGCTTGATGTAACCCAGGCCCACGTCCAGCAGCGTCTGCAGCTTGCGCGCGATGACCGGCACCGCCTTGAAGAACTCGTGCGCGTCCTCCACCGTCATGTCCAGCACTTCGGTGATGCTCTTGCCCTTGTAATGGACTTCCAGCGTCTCGCGGTTGTAGCGCTTGCCGTGGCAGACGTCGCACGGCACGTACACGTCCGGCAGGAAGTGCATCTCGACCTTGATCACGCCGTCGCCCTGGCACGCCTCGCAGCGGCCGCCCTTGACGTTGAACGAGAACCGGCCCGCCGAGTAGCCGCGCTCCTTCGACATCGGCACTTGGGCGAACAGGTCGCGGATCGGCGTGAACAGGCCGGTATAGGTGGCCGGGTTCGAACGCGGGGTGCGGCCGATCGGCGCCTGGTCGACCGAGATCACCTTGTCGAAGTGCTCCAGCCCGTGGATCGCGTCGTGCGGCGCCGGCTCGGTCTGCGAACCGTACAGGTGGCGCGACAGCGCCGGATACAGCGTGTCGTTGACCAGCGTCGACTTGCCCGAGCCCGATACGCCCGTCACGCAGGTGAGCAGGCCCACCGGCAGCGTAAGCGACACGTTCTTCAGGTTGTTGCCGGTCGCCCCGGTGATGACCAGCTGGCGCTCCGGGTCGGCCTTGGCACGCTGCTTCGGCACGTCGATCTTGCGGGTGCCGTTCAGGTACTGCGCGGTCAGCGACTCCTTGTTCTTCATGATGTCCTTGAGCGGACCTTCGGCGATCACCGAGCCGCCATGCACGCCCGCGCCCGGACCCATGTCGACGATGTAGTCGGCGGTGCGGATCGCGTCCTCGTCGTGCTCCACCACCAGCACGCTGTTGCCGATGTCGCGCAGGTGCTTGAGGGTGTCGATCAGGCGGTCGTTGTCGCGCTGGTGCAGGCCGATCGAGGGCTCGTCCAGCACGTACATCACCCCGGTCAGGCCCGAGCCGATCTGCGACGCCAGCCGGATGCGCTGCGCCTCGCCGCCCGAGAGCGTATCGGCGCTGCGGTCGAGTGACAGGTAGTCCAGGCCCACGTTGTTCAGGAATTTCAGGCGCGAGACGATCTCCTTGATCACGCGCTCGGCGATGTCCTTCTTGGCGCCAGCCAGGTTCAGGTCGTCGAAGTATTCCAGGCTGTCGCGCAGCGGCAGGTCCGACACTTCATAGATCGCGCGCTGCTGCTCGCCCTGGCCGATCTTCACGAAGCGCGCCTCGCGGCGCAGGCGCGCGCCTTCGCACGAGGGGCAGGTCTTCTCGTTGATGAACTTGGCCAGCTCCTCCTTCACCGCCATCGAGTCGGTCTCGCGGTAGCGGCGCTGCAGGTTGTTGACCACGCCTTCGAAGGTGTGTTCGCGGATCACGGTGCGGCCGCGTTCATTCACGTAGGTGAACGGAATCGTGGTCTTCCCGGAGCCGAAAAGCACCACCTCGCGCGCCTGCTTGGGCAGCTCCTCGAACGGCTGGTCGATGTCGAAATCATAGAAGGCCGCCAGATTCGACAGGATCTGGAAGTAGAACTGGTTGCGCCGGTCCCAGCCCTTGATCGCGCCCGATGCCAGCGACAGGTTGGGAAAGGCGACGATGCGCTTGGGGTCAAAGAACTCGATATGACCCAGTCCATCGCACTCGGGGCAGGCGCCCATCGGGTTATTAAACGAGAACAGGCGCGGCTCCAGCTCCTGCAGCGAGTAGCCGCACACGTTGCACGCGAACTTGTTCGAAAAGACCGTTTCCTTGTCCGTGTCCATCTCGAGCGCGATCGCGCGGCCGTCCGCGATACGCAGCGCGGTCTCGAAGCTCTCGGCCAGGCGCTGCTTGATCTCGGGATTGACCTTGACGCGGTCGATCACCACGTCGATGGTGTGCTTCTCGGTTTTCTTCAGCTTGGGCAGGTCGTCGATCTCGTAGATCCTGGCGTTGCCGGTGCCGCTCTGGATGCGAAAGCGCACGAAGCCCTGCGCCTGCATCGATTCGAACAGGTCGGCGTGCTCGCCCTTGCGGTTGGCGACCACGGGTGCCAGGATCATCAGCTTGGTCCCCTCGGGCATGGCCAGCACCGCGTCGACCATCTGCGAGACGGTCTGCGCGGTCAGCGGCTCTTCCGGGTGGTCGGGGCAGTAGGGCGTGCCCACCCGCGCGTACAGCAGGCGCAGGTAGTCGTGGATTTCGGTGACGGTGCCGACGGTCGAACGCGGGTTGTGCGAGGTCGCCTTCTGCTCGATCGAGATCGCCGGGGACAGGCCCTCGATCAGGTCCACGTCCGGCTTTTCCATCAGCTGCAGGAACTGGCGCGCGTAGGCCGACAGCGACTCGACATAGCGGCGCTGGCCCTCCGCGTACAGGGTGTCGAACGCGAGCGACGACTTGCCCGAGCCGGACAGGCCGGTGATGACGATTAGCTTGTTGCGCGGCAAGTCAAGGTTGATATTCTTCAGGTTGTGCGTGCGTGCGCCGCGGATACGAATTTCTTCCATTAGATTTTTCTGCTGGCTTTCAAATGGTTGAGGGGCCGGCGCACGAGACTGTCGCGGTGAGCGGGCCAATCGGGGAGAACTCGTAACTATAGCTGGTTTTTTTCTCGCTCGTAATTTGCGGTTGCGAGAACGGTGCTGGGGCTGGTTGTCCTGGCATGCATTGACGCACTTCTGTGCATGTCCGGGCACCAAGCCCGCTGGCGGAGGTCTTAGCGGGATGCGCGCTTCGCGAAAAAAACCTGCCTGGGCAGAACGGAGCAGGCATAATAGCGACGCAATAAATTAACGCCCCGACGCTTAGTCAAGTGCAGAGTCGGGGCTCACCAAACTCTTGAAGGAGTCACAATAATGGCATCAGTCAACAAGGTCATCATCGTCGGCAACCTGGGCCGCGATCCGGAAATCCGCTACATGCCGAGCGGCGACGCAATCGCGAACATCGCGGTGGCCACCTCGTTCCGGTCGAAGGACCGCAATACCGGCGAGCAGAAAGAGCTGACCGAATGGCACCGTATCTCCTTCTTCGGCCGCCTGGCCGAGATCGTCGGCCAGTACCTCAAGAAAGGTTCGTCGGTCTACGTGGAAGGCCGCCTGCAGACCCGTAAATATACTGACAAGGACGGCATCGAGCGTTACGCCACCGACATCATCGCCGAGAACATGCAAATGCTGGGCGGCCGCCAGGGCATGGGTGGCGGCAGCGACATGGGCATGGACGAAGGCGGCTACGACGCGCCGCCGCAGCGTTCGGCTCCGCAGCGCCAGGCGCCGCCGGCCCCGGCCGCACGCCCGCAGCCGCAGCGTCCGGCGCCGAACTTCTCGGATATGGATGACGATATTCCGTTCTGACGCCTAGTCAAACTGATTTTGTAAACAACGCCCTGCAAATCTTTGATTTGCAGGGCGTTTTTCTTGTTTATAGCAGCGAAGCCTGCTTCAGGCGGCGCACGAAATCGACGCTGCTCGCATTCCTCGTTAAGGCCGCAAAATGGAAAAGCGCGTCAAGATCGTCTCCGTTACGGTGAAATTTGCCTTGAGTGTGCTCGGCCTGGTGGTGCTACTACTCGGTTATGTGTTTTTGAAGAGTGACTGGGATTTATTGAGCGATGAGACATGCCGGGAAATTATGTTTAACAATGTTCTCGGTAGATCAATATACCCCGAGACCTGCGATAAATCGTCCTATCTTGAGATAACAAAAAAAATCTCGGAGTCCAAAGAGGTATGCATATTTCAGCTTCGGCCGATCCCTGAAAAGGAAAAAAACTGCCCCGCTATTGAGATAATCATTGACAGAGAAACCGGAGAAGCTTGGGCCTTAGACAAACATTTGAGGCTGTAGGATGTTGCGATATAGTTTGTTTGGCTGAACTACCGAAAAGATTCGGCCACGGGCCAATCCAAAGAGGGAACCTGGAGACATGACGATTATCTGTCCTAAATGCCGCCACGTACGGCCAAAGCATGCGACCAATCCGGAGTGGCAGTGCCCTGCCTGCGGCGTCTGCTATGCCAAAGTCAGGGACGGGCAGCCTGTGGACGTGCGCCGGTCGGAACGGCACCCGGCCACCGAATCGGAATGGGGCATACCGTGGGGCAGACTGATCCTGCTCGCGGTGCTTGGATGGGGAGCCTGGAACGGATACCATCGTTTGCACAACAGCCCCGACCGTCCCGTGGCCGCCGAGCTGTCGCCAGCGGCCATCGCCGCGCTAGCCAAGACGGTCGAGCCGGGGGAGGTGGTGATGTACTCGACCACTGAATGCGTCTACTGCGCCCAGGCCAAAGCCTGGCTGTCGCGGTATGGCTTTGCCTTTACCGAATGCAATATGAGCATCAGCCGCCAGTGCGAGCGGGAGTTCTTGAGTTATAGCGCCACCGGCACGCCGTTTCTCCTCGTCCGCGGACACCAGATGAAAGATGGTTTTGGTTCGGACGAATTCCTGGGGCTGCTGCAGCGCAACGACGCGGGGCAGCTACAAAACTGAGCTTGATCGGGCTCGCCCCACGGCGAGCGCGATCACATCCATGCCCTGTGCGATCAGGGGTTTGGTGCAGCCGAGGATCCAGCGCGAGCTTCTCTTGCCGGAATCGACCACCGCCTACGCCGGTGCGGACCCGCGCTTCACTGCGGCGCGACAAGGCGGTACGAACCTGCGAACGCCAGAATTGCCGTTGGGTTGAGAACACTTTGACACCAGCCGCATCCAATCATGCTGAAGACCGTGGGCATGCTGTCTACCCCGTTCCTGATAGCCGGGCACGTGGGCTTCTTCATCCTTGCGACCTGGCTCCTGATGGCGCTGATCCACCGCGTAATGCCAGTCAAGCTGCGGCGCGAGTATAACGACGTCATTGGATTCCTGAGCGCAGTGGTGGCCGTGTTCTATGGCCTGCTCATCGCATCCGTGCTCGTCATTGCCATCAACCGTTTCGATCATGCGCAGCAGGTAACCGAGACGGAGTCCAACCTGGTCGCGGATATCGTGCGTAACGCGGAGGCAATATCGCCAGAAATCGAGCGCCCGGTGAGGAAACTTGTGGCGCAGTACCTGACGGACGTAATTGCAATGGAGTGGCCAGCTCAGGCGAAGGGCCAGGAGAGCGTTCTGGCGACAGCTCCGTTGATCGACCTGGCGGTGTCAATTAGCCGGTACGCACCGCAAACCCAACGCGAAGTCGCGTATTACCAGCAATTGACCGGAACGCTGACGAGACTGTACGACACACGAAAGGAGCGGATATTCATCGCGGACGAAGGAATCGCCGATGTGGTGTGGATCGTCTCGCTGGCGGGAAGCCTTCTCACCATTTGCTTTGCGATGTTTTTCGGTATTGAGAACCGCAGGTTGCACTTCATGCTGGCGGCATTCCTGGCCGTTTCGCTGGCATTGGTCTTTGCGCTGGTGGCAATCTTCGACAGACCGTTTCAGGGAGGCCTGACGGTATCCGACGAGCCATACCGGCTGGTCCGCGAGCAAATCGTCCAGGGCCTGAAATGAAGCACTTCAAGAACTGCTGCTCACTCTGGTAACTTCTTTTTGGTGCCCGGCAAGGTGCCGATCGCTGTACCAGCAATGGAAACAATAATCGCACCAAGTAGCACCAGGGCCGCCGTATTTTTGCCCGAACGCTTCTCCGGCGGCGCGGCCGGCCTCCTGCCCTTTTGCATAGCCTTCCGCGATGCTATTCGAGTTAACTTTGGCACCGGCAATAGCACCGGCTGTGAATCCGCCCACTGCGAGCCGGATCACGGTTGTTTGCTGTTGACTATAACAGGGGCGACGCCGGCATGGGCATGGACGACGGCTACGATGCCAAGCCAAGCCGTCCGGCTCCGCGCCAGGCCCCCCGCACCGCCGGCCCGTCCGCAGCTACAGGTCCGGCGTCGAACTTTTCCGATATGGATGACGATATTCCGTTCTGAAACGCAGTCAACATTATTTCGTAAACTACACCCTGCAAGCCTTTGATTTGTAGGGCGTTTTTCTTGTTGTGTAGCCAGCCGTTACACGAGTTTCGACATTAGGTCGTCTACCAACTGCAACAGCAACACAAGGATTGGCGATGACACCAGGCGGCTTGGACACGGGAGGACTTCCTGACTCCCGTGAATCTTCGAGCATTGCAAAACGCGCTACCGCAGACTGGCCAAGAACAACGTGCAACTGTTCACGTTGATCACTATCGCCTCTTTAGTGAGCGTCTAGTCAAAATCCCAGTTCCGGTGATCTCGAATCTCCCCCAAAGTAGCTGTCAGCTACCTTGCCGTTAGACATAAAATTTAACATCCAAGTAAGTTCACCGTTCCTTGTTGGCATCAAGCGGTCAATGCGACGCCCAAGCTGACGACGCTCGTCCTCTGTGAGTTCTGGTCCAGTATCGCATTGAACCGCGACCAAAAGGAACTGGAAGTCATCCTGCACTTCATAGGTAACGGCATCCTTTGCCCAAGGCAGCGTCTCGACAATCAGCCGAATCACGGCATCGACAAGCTCTGGTGAAATTAAACGGTTCAGACTCATAATCGACTAACCTCCCAATCACAAGCAACCCATTGCTCTAGCTTGCGCCCGAGCGCGTTCCAACCCAACACGCAAACCTTCGATCTGAGCAAGATGACCGACCCATGTTCCTTTGCCGGCGAGATCACCACCAGGGTTCGTGTCGTACGCACGGTTGAAGAGGTCATATCTGTTTTCGGACATTTGCCGCTCCTTCGATGCAAGTTTCTGCTCCAGATCTCTGATTTTCTTGCGAATCTCATCACAGGGGCCATTGTTATTGGGTGAGCAGCTCTGGGTTAATGTGGCAGAAGTCGAGTTTGCCTTCGGCTTACCTACGGCGGCATAAACCCAATCGGGGAAATCCCAAGTGGGAAGATACGGGCTGGGCTTGAACAGATCGCTGATGCTCGGCCCAGGCGAAGGTGGCAGCGGTGAGTATGGATCGCGTCTTGGCTGACCGGGTACAGACTGCCCAGGAGCGGCTATTGGCGGTGCGAGCGGGATAGCCACTTGAAGTCCCAAGGGGTCAATAGCCGAAAGCGGGTTGGCCCCAACGTACGCGTAAGTATTCACGCCACCAATTAGGCCCAGCGGATCACTCTCGACGTACCGGCCCGTCTGCGGATCATAATCCCTGAAGTAGTTGTAGTGAGTATTGGTCTCCCTGTCAAACACCTGCCCTGGAAAACGCTGATTGTAGGTGAAGATACCCCTTCCAGTCGGGTTTTCGTAGGGCGCTTGCAGCCCAAATGGATCAACAGCGTCCCACCGCCAGGCGATCGTGTCGTCACTCGCTGCGGTGATCACGCGCGGCGCCCCTAAATGGTCGGCGTAAACGTTGTACACATCAGTCTGCGAGCCGGTCTTGAGCACCGCTACGGGGATGCTATCTAGATACACGGTCTCCTCAATTGGCTTGGCGTCAGCAGAGTATTCGCCCAGTAGTTGCCCTTGTTCGTCATAGGCATACAAGGTTGCCTCACCACCATCCGCAACCGACGCCTTGGCGACACGTTGACCGAACGCATTGTAGCGATAACTCGTCGACAGCAATGGTGTCGCTTTAGGGGCGCTCTGCGTCAGGCGGCCGTTGTCACCAAAGGTGTAGACGAAGGTTCCATCACCGGTCAAGTTACCAGCGAGGTCAAACGAATTTGTCTTCGCCGGCGTCGGGCCGGTCGTGCTAGAGAGACGATTGCTGCTCGCGCTGATGCTGTTGTTGTATGCTGTAGTACCAATGCGCAGCTGTGTACGATTGCCGCTGGCGTCGTAGCTATAACCTTGGCTCGTCGCGTAACCCAGGTAGCCTGTCAACCGATCAAGATCGTCGTATGAGTAAGCCTGATCGTACAAGCTTGGGTCCAATCCGCCGGTGCCGTTGCCGGTATGCGTGATAGACGTGATGCGGCTCGCCGAATCGTAATTGACCGTGCGCTGAACGCCGCCATTGGTCAGGCTACCAAGCGGATAGCCCGATATCCGCCCGTCCAGATCGAAGCTGCGGGTGTACACGTTCGGGTGCACGTCATCCACATGGTTACCCCACTTCCAGCCCTGCACTGGGCCGAAGGGTGCATAGCCGATTTCGCTCATAAGAACGATTGACGTGTCCGTCCGCGGCGCTCCGTCTGATCCAGCCGGATTGAGCGTCAGGCTACTCACGCGTCCGCCTGCGTCGTAGATGTAGTTGATCCGGTTGCCACTCGGGTAGGTTACGCTCGCTATTTTGCCGAGCGCAGCCCCTTCGGTTCCGTAAGCGTACGACACTCCCAGATTTACATTGGGTACGACGGACGTAACGGTTTGAGTCTTTCCGAGCAGGCGCCCCCAGGCGTCATAGGCGAATGTCGTCTGGCCGGACTCGTCGGTTATCCTCGTCAGCTTGCCAATGCTGTTTGTCGCGCCGCTCTGGCCGTCGTATTCAAAAACGGACGGTGTGCCACTTGCATAGCCGATGCGGGTAAGACGATTGAGAGCGTCATAACTAAACGTCGTTGTCCTGCCACGTGCATCGGTACTACTAATGATATTACCGGCCACATCCTGCACGTGGTTGCGCGTTCCAGTATCCGGACTTGCCAAGGCTGTTTGGTTGCCCAGACCGTCCACCGTATAACGCGTCACAAGGCTGCGCGGATCCGTCACCGTAGTCACGTCATCCCGCCAGTTATAAGCGGTGCGTATGGTCGGACGCGCGGCCCCGGCCACGGGCGCTGGCTGGGTCACCAAAGTTGTCCGGTACAAACTGTCGTACTGAAAATCGGTCTTGCGTCCGAGCGGGTCAGTGCTCTGCGTCACATTGCCGACCAGGTCATACTGGTACGTGGTCGTCGTGGTTTGTACATCCTGGGCCAGTGCCGAGGCGCCAGACAAAGCAAACGCGAGCATGGCAAGCGCGCCTTGCCGCTGAGCCCAGAAGGGATGCTGAAGGAATAGGTTTCGGGCGCTCATTGCACGCCTCCCGTCACCGATTGCAAATAATTGAAACTGTTATAGACGCGAGTGATCTGCCGCGTTAGCGTTCCAGAAGGGTCGCGGGTCGATTCGCCAATGCGATTACCCATGTTGTCCAACGAGTAATGGACAGCATTGCCAAGACTGTCGGCGAGGTCGGTCAATCTGTGCGCATCGTCATAGGTATACGTTACCGAGCTTCCGTCCGGGAAAGTGACGGACTTTAACTGCCCGACACCGTCGTAGTCGTACGACGTCAGTTCGGTCACCCCACCTACGCTCGTAGACTTGGTAACCAACCACCCCCGCGGAGAATAGCTCAGGTTGGTGGATACACCGTTTGGTGCCGTGATTGTGCCCGGGCGGCCGTGCGCATCATAATTCGACAATAAGGTGGTATGGCCGGCCGCGTTGACTATACTCGTCAAGTTGCCGCTAGCATCGTAATCGTAACGAATCTGATCGGAAACATCGGTGCGCGGCCCGGATTGCATAACGAGCTGGCCATAGGTGTTGTACTCGTACGTCCATTGCCGCGCAATACCGATGAGTGTGCCTGACAGTCCCTTTTCCCCCGTCGTGTCCGTAGTTGCCTGTATTTTCTTAGAAAGAAGCAGTCCGTTTGCATCGTAGGAGAAGGTCGTCAGACGGCTTGGTTCAGCAATGCGCAGTGGGAGGCGGAAAGTCGGGTGCCAAGTGGTAGTTATGGTACGATCATAGCCGCTTTCGGTGCGCCTGGTTTCCAAATTGCGTGATAGGTCATAGTTGTGGGTCGTGAGCACACTGTTAAGGTCATGAAAACTGCTGACATTGCCGTTTGCGTCGAACCCAACGAAGGTGCCCCGCGTTGAACCATTCACTACAATATTCGAATTTGAGTCCCGGCTGGTATTAAGAATGATCTTCGAGTTGTAGTTCCGAACGCTATTAAGCGGGTCTGTCACGGTCGCCTGCGTTTCGCTGGGGTAGGCGAAGGTGTATTTTTCCACACCGCCGGCGTGTTCGGTCGAAATAGCCTTGCCAGTCGAATTGTACTTATACGTTGCGTAACGCACGCCCAGCTCATCCGTAATGCCGGTCAAGGCTTGCGGCAAATTCACACCCCCGGTATTTTCAGGTTCGTTATACCAATAAATCCGCTTTTTACCGTCTTGGTAAGTGACCGATGTGAGATTCCCTGCTGGCGCCGGACCGAATGAGCTTGCTTCGTCGTAGGCATATTGAATTATGCCGCCGGCCGGATCGATCAGCGTCGAAATGCGCCCCTGCGCGTCGTAAGTGAAACCCAAGTGGCGACCGAAGGTATCGGAAACTTCGATCAGCAGTCCCGCCTTCGGGGCAATCGCTTGCGGTGTTTGATCATCGGAATATTGCATTGTCAACTGCCGGCCGCCACGAATTTGCACGCGGATTAATTTGCCTTTCGGGTCGAAAACCTCGGTGGTATCGTTTTGAGCGTTATAGACTTGCCATTCAAGAGCAGCGCCATTGAGATCGAAAACTTGCACCGCACGGTCATTGACGTCGGCCTTTGGGTTGAGGTTAGTGGTGGTACCGAAGGTAATCGCCCGCTGGTTCGGTCGCTGGACGATGAACTCATAGCCAGGAGCGTTCAGCTCGGTCATGCCGATCGAGCGGTTCGTCTGTCGGTAGCAGTATGGCTGCTTGATCTTTGTGCCGATACCCCAAATACACGGGAGACTCCGCAGTTGCGTGCCGAGATCCTCGTTGTTCGTGGCGGATGTTGGATCGATCCCCACGATGTTGAAATTATTCGACCATCCGCCGCGGTCGCTGCGGTAAATTCTCGAGAACTGTAAGAGGCCGGGTCCGACGTAGTCGTCTTCACGCTGAATTTTTGCGCCAGACATCTCAATTGGATTGCCGGCCGACATTTTACAATCGCAAGGATCCGGGCGTGTGCAATATATGGTCGAGCGGCTGGCGTCGTTGTTGATCGTGCCGCTCACCGCTGTAAAACCGACCGGGCAATCGCCGATCAACTTCACACTGCTATAGGATGCCGGTCCGGGGGGATTTGGAGGATTCGGATTGGTCGGGCTTACCGTTAAGTTCAGAGTGTACCAAACTAGTTGGCCATTGAGCGTTGAAGGGGTGCCATTCGGCACCATATCACCGGGAATGAACCACCAAGCATTCGGTTGTTTCAAGTATTGGGCTGTCAAGGCTTCTCTGGCATCAAAGAGCGTTGGCCAAGCGCCTGAATCGTTCGTAAAAATATAGCGAGGTTCCACGGTTTCTGCGTGGCCGGATGTCGCGCCAAATAAGCAAAGGAAAATGCTCAGTACGGTGGCGAATTGATGCATGAGGTTGGGAGGTCGCATCACAATCCTAGGGAAATAGAAATGAACGGCGATATTGCCGCTGGGGAAGTATAAGCCAATGAGAACGATCTGTGTGTCTAAAAGTTACACTTTCAGCGTAACCGGCGGAGCGCTCAAGAGCTTGCAGAGTTCGTGGAACTGGATGCGCTCAGCACATGAAGCGAGGCCAACTCTAATGCGTCGTTCTGGTCGTCAACTGAATCCCGCGCCACCTCAGCGACACGATGTGCGTGGACGAACTTCTCAAAATAAAGAAAATCACTCGCCCAGCTTCGCGAGAAGCACGTTCCGCTCTTCCGCGAGCGGCCGCATTCTCTCGTTAGTTAGTCAAGTGACTGTCCTTGCTGGCGAAGAAGCTCCCATTCGAAGTCACGAGCGGCGACATGTTCGCGCTGTAGCCGCTCGCGCTGCTATTGACCGCGCCGCGCTTCCAGAGCAGCAGCATCTGGTCGGGTTTCACCTCGACCTGCACATAGCCGGGGTTGGGCATTGTTACTCTGGAAGGTGGCCCAGTTCGTCACGCCGCTCCAGGCCGACAAGGCGGTGAGCATATCGCCGGGCCAGGCGCTGAGTGACCGCCCAGTTTGGACGCCAGGGTATCGAGCGCGAAGGTGTAGCTGCCGCCGGCTGGCGTGACGCTTCGCGGCCGCGCTGGTCGTGATCGGCAAGGATCTTGCCCGCATGCGCCGGTCTGTGCGCCAGCGTGTGATCGAACTGTCGATAATGCACTTCCGATCAACCAGCCTCATGCCACGAATGGCATTTTTGACAGCTTAGTTTGCATAAACAACAGCAAGTTTGTCGAGGCGATAAAGATCAGGCGCGCCATGTGTTGTTTGTGGGCATTCAGTTGCAATCGGTAACGAAATGTTTGTGAAATTCGGGAGATTTTGAACGATTGCTGTGCGACACTAACCGTTCAGCTTACTGATCAGTTGGCTTCGCAAACCGCACCTTCCTTCTCAATTTCCCTTTTGCTACCAGAGTTGGCAATGTTGAATCCTGACCTCCAAAACATGACCTCCGCCGCAGCTTCTGACGAGCAGAACAGCCGGCGCCGCTTCATCAAACTGCTGGCCGCCGGCGCGACCTCGCTGGCCGTACAGGCTTGCGGCGGCGGCGGCGACGGCAGCACCGTGCCCCAGGGCACGGTCACATCCCCGATCGGCCCTGACGCGTCGCCCCCGCTCTCCGCCACGCCTGTATGGACCACGGTGCCGGACCTGACTTTCACCCAGGGCGTTGCGGCGAGCATCTCGGTCGCGCAGTACGTGTCCGCGCCCTATGTCAAGCAATTCACGGTGTCGCTTAACGAGGTCGCGCTGCCGCCGGGCGTGACCTTCAACGCCACGAAGATGAGCTTCGACTACGACGGCGTGGGCGCGGCCGGCAGCACCGACAACCACATCCTGACCGCAACGGTGTAACCCATGCTCAGCAGCTCGTCCAATCCGTTTACCATCCGGGTCATCCAGGCCGCCACGCTGGGTGTCTCGTTCACACTGACGGCGGGCACGGCCGGCACGTTCCCGTTCACGCTCGGCCACGCCTTCCGCAAGGGCGAAGTGCCGGCCGGGTCCTACGTTGCCGCCAGCATTCCCGACGTCCAGGTGGTCCCCATGAACACCTGGAGCGACGGCTCGCTCAAGTTCGCCGTCATCTCCGGCCGCGCGACTTTGGCCGCGAACACGCCGCTGGCCGTGCGCCTGACGCGCACCATGGCCGCCCCGAGCGCACGTGCGCTGACCACCGACGACCTCATGGCCACCGGTATCACCGCGTCGATCGGCGCGGGTAGCTTCGGCACCGCCAGCTGGTCCACCGCGGACTTCGGCACGCCCTTCATGCCGTGGACGGCTGGCCCGCAGATGAGTTCCTGGATCTATCGCAAGCCGGTCGGCAGCGATGCCCACCTGGTCGGCTGGCTGGAAGTGCGCCTGTATGCAGGCGGCGCCGTCGAGGTCCTGCCTTGGATCGAGAACGGCTACCTGATGGTGCAGGGCCCATCCAACCGCAACGCCACCTACACTTTCACGCTGGGCGCCTCGCAGCGCTTTGCCGCCGCGATCGACCTTCCGAACCATGCGCGCACCGTGCTGCTGTCGGGCACGGCGCACAGCTATTGGCTGGGCACACCGGTGGCCGTCCAGGCGACCCCGGACAAGGCCTACCTGCAGTCGACTGGCCTGGTGCCGAGCTATCGTGCCAGTGTGCCTGCCAATTCGTCGCTGTGGACCACGCTGGCGCAGAGCTTCCAGCCTCTCCAGCAGGGCAACTATTCGGGGGCCATGGGCATGGGCGGCTACCAACCCGGGATTGGCATCCTGCCCGAATGGGACGTGATCTACCTGTGCAGCGATGACCCGCGCGCGCTCTCGCCCGTGATCTTCAACGCCTACAGCGGCGGGCGTTACGGCACGCACTATCGCGACGAAACCACGCAGCGGCCGATCCGTTTCTCGAGCTACCCGAACCTGGTGATCGGCGACGGCAACTCCGGCATCGCCAACGTCGGCGCCTCGACCAAGAACCAGTACACGCCGACGAGCAGCGGCACCATGCCGTCCATTTGGGATTCGCCGCACCATCCGTCCATCGGCTACCTGGCCTACCTCGTGACCGGGCGCTTCTACTTCATGGAAGAGGTACAGTTCGTCACCACGACCAACTTCCTGAAGAACCCGGACCAGCCGCGCCAGGGCTCCGGGGGCGTCTTCTTGACCACCTCGGGTGCCAACACCACGCGAGGCGCAGGCTGGGCCATCCGCACGCTCGCGCAGGCGGCCGCGGTCACGCCGGACAGCGACGCCGTGCTGCGCACCGAGATGCTCAATTCGATGGCTGCGAACGTCGAGTACTACCACGGCGTGTATGTGGCCCAGCCCAACAACCCGCAAGGCTTCGTGGCCCCGTACAGCAACTACGACGCCAGCACCGGCAACTACTTCGAAGCGGCGTGGATGCAGGACTTCTTCACCGCGGCGATAGGCTACGCCATCGACCTGGACCTGGCCATGCCGGCGACGACGAAGTCCAAGCTGTCGGCGTTCTTCGCCTGGAAGGCGCAGAGCATCATCGGCCGCTTCGGCGGCACCGCCAGCACCGACTACCTGTATCGCGACGCCGCGGTGTACACGGTGGCCGTGGCACCGACCATCACGCCGGACTTCACGACCGGCAAAGGCCCGTGGTTCAAGAACTGGGGCGAGGTCTATGCAGCCACGCTGAACCAGCCGAACCCCGGGACGCCAGGTGACCTGCGCGGCGCTTACTTCCCCGATTCGACCAGCTACTGGGGAAACCTGCAGCCCGCCATCGCCTACGCGGTCCAGCACAAGGTGCCGGGCGCGCTGGACGCATACAACCGGATGGTTGGCGCGTCCAACTGGAACCAGCTGGTCAGCGGCTTTAACAACGCACCCGTGTGGAGCGTGATGCCTCGCTCCACCTAACGAACACACACTGAACACACATGGCTTCGTCCTCTTCCAATCCATTCGTCATCCGTATCCAGCCCGGCCCGTCGAGCGCGGTGGTGCCGGCCTGGGTTCCGCCGCCCGGCTATTTCGCCGACGTCCCCATGCAGAACTTCCCGCAGGACGTCGTGCCGGCGATTTACGCGGACTACGCGGGCAACATGAATAATCCCTTCATAATCTGGGGCGGAAGTGCCGTGCTGCGCGACTACAGCGCACTCGGCGCCCAGGTCTACTACTCTGGCGGCCACGAGGCGGCGGTTGGACTCAATAACGTGCAGTTCACGTTGATCTGCGACTTCAGCAGCCTGAGCTGGAGCGTGGCCAACTTGCCGCTCAAGGCCAATCCGCAGAATACCTTCGTCAATGGCTACGCCCCTGATGGGACGCCCTACACGCCGCACACCTACCTCGGTCTGCAGGAGTTCCCGGCCGCATGGGGTGGCGCGGCACGTGGCACCCTGGCCTCGTTCTTCTTCGCCGGCAGCGGCTGGGACAACCGCATCAACCTGATGGACGTGAGCCAGCCGCAGATGGGCTACAGGGTGATGGCGACGCGCCAACCGGAGAACGCCGATCCCACCCAGATCCGTTTGACCCGGAACGGCGGCGGCGGCAACTACCCGATCACTGTGATGGACGAGAAGCGCAAGGGCTGGTGGGTCTCGACCACTGGCTCGGTGGACTACACGCTGTTCGTCAGCAGCAGCGGCGAGATCACTCAGTATCCCGCGTTGGGCGGTAACCTGCAGAATGGTTCGATGGTCCTGTGGCCGGGCAAGGATCTTTTGATCGTCATCGACGGTGGCTACGAGTTCGGGCCGTACGCCAGCAAGTCGTACCGCAAGCTGTACATCCGCAACCTCACGACCGGCAAGGTCACCACCACGACCACGCTCGGAACGGTGCCGTGCCTGACCGACGGTTACGACGGTGGCGGCAAGACCTTCCACCGGCCGGACGTGATGGGCCTGCAGTGGGTCGAGGAGCTCGGCTGCATCGTCGGCATGGACCAGACGGTGGATCCGCCGGCCATCGTCAAGCTGGTGCCGCCGCTTGATCCGGAAAACGGCCAATGGACGTGGGCGACCATCACCTCGCTGCAGCACTGGCCGTCCGACACTGGCGGCCAGGCCTCGCTGCAGTTCGTGACCAACGGCCTGTGGTCCAAGTTCCGCTGGGTGCCGTCCCTGAAAGCCTTCGTGTACGGCACCGCCAAGGACCGCCGTCCGCAGGTCATCAAGCTGTAAGCGCCTGCTTGGAACTGCGCCGGCGGGCTCGCCGGCGCAGCTGCTCATGGTCATGGCGGCGCTGTTGAATTAGCGGGCGATCCGCATGCGCTCTGCCGCCAAAGCGCATGAGTACAGCCAGGCGTGCGACGCCAGCGCTCCCCTGGCGAGCAGAAAGCTGGCGGCCAGCGCAGGCAGGCCGGCGACGGTGCGGCCACCGTAACGCAAGGAGAGGCGTGGGCCGGTGGTGAGGTTGAACTGCCCGCGTGCGACCGCCTGCAGGATCGATATCGGAAGCCATTTCGCAGGACCTTCCAGCTGCCAGTTTCCGTATTCGCTGTCCAGCATCCAGGCTGGCGGAACGTTCCGCTGAGGTTCCCAACAAGGAGATCCGCTTCGGGCCAGCGCAAGCAGCTCGGGCCGAGGGGGCAGATCACTGGGCAGCCTGACTGACCAAACAACTTTGACAAGGCATAGTGCCTGCAGCACCCACCATCCGGGATCCCATTCGCCTGGGTAGAGTCCCAGCCTGGCCGAACCGGGATAGGCATGGTGGTTGTTGTGCCAGCATTCGCCCATGGTCAGAAGTGAGGTGAAGCGCACGTTCCTGCCTTGAACGGCCGCGCCACGCACCACATGGCTCATGTCGCCGTGGTTATGGGCGAAGTGGCCGATCAACCAATGTCCGAGAATGCCGGCAGTGATCCGTGCGCAGACACCCCACCACACGAAAGCCCACCCACCACAGGCATACAGGACAAGTGCCGGTGGAAGCTGCTGCAGCATCCATGTGCGTTCGAGGAAAGCATAGAACCGGTTGTCGGCGATACGATCTTCTAGCTGCAGCGCGGGTTCGCGATCGAAGCGCAGTACGCAATGCACCTGCCACCAGTAGTCACGCCAGAACGATTCGCCGTGGCGCAGGTAGCTGTGGCAGTGGCGCTGCCTTTGCGCGAAATCGCGCAGCTCATGCTGGCGCAGCAGGCCCAGAGGGCCGGCCAGCCCGACCTGGACGCCGCAGTACACAAGAAAGTATTCGAGCCAGCGCGGACACTGGAAGCTGTTGTGTATGAGCTTGCGGTGGCTGCCGAGAGAATGGCCGAACAGGAGCACCCAACCCGTCGTGAGCACAAAGACGGCTAGCGCGGTCCAACTGGCCGTGCATGCGCCTCCGATCAGCGCGCCGCTTGCCATTGCGCTGAACCACAGGGATTTGGATGGCGAATACCGCACCGATCCCGTAAGCACGTCGTTGTCGCTGATGACCGAGATTCGATGGGTACTCATCGTTGCTCCTTCAGGTTTTGCGGTGCCTGGCCTTCGATTCCCGCTTCAAGGGCCGGGCGACTGGACATAGTTCGAATGCGTACCCGGTCAGCGTATTGGCGAGATGTTCCGCGTTGAGCGAGTAGTACACATAGCTTCCGCGCCGCTCGCTCCTGACCAGGTCCGCATTCTCGAGTACGGAAAGATGCCGGGAGATCGCAGGTGCGGTCATGCCGAAGCGCTGCGCCAGTTCCGAGGTGGTCAGTTCGCCTTCGTTGAGGTAAGCCAGTATTTGCCGACGTGGCGATGAGGCCAGCGCCTCAAAGACTTTGTCCAGTGACATGGGGAATAATTAATTAACGAATTCGTTAATAAGCTATTCCTTTGATTCGATTTTGTCAAGCGCCGAGCGAGCATGGGGGCTGGCGCAAGATTCAGGTGCTTGAGGAATCGCCATTACGTCGTTCCCGGGCTCGGCGCCCCCTTGGCGGGAACAGCGCCACTGGCGCTGTTCCCCCCATAGACAGCGTGAAATTAAGCTCAGCATGGGTCCCCGCGCGCGGGGACGACGATTTTTGGGCTAACTATTGTTGCGGCGTGCCCTTGGGTGTTTCATGATACGGGGGGCACCTCGCCGTGCAGTCCGCTAGCGGCCGAGCGCCGCGTTTTCAAGCTCCGCCAGTTGCTTGAGCCGGCGGCTGGTGAGCAGGGCGCGCAGCCCGGATGCCGGCGCCTGCGGATATTTCATCGACCCGAACAGTTCCATCGCGTCGCGAAACGCCAGCCAGACGTGCTGGGTCTTTTCCACGCCCGCCTTGCGGATGGTGCCCAGGTAGGAACTGCCGCTGGGCGGGGTCGCCATGAAGCGCCGGTAGGTTTCGTTCATCTTGTCTTCGAGCGCGCGAAATTCCGCCTCGGAGTAGCGCGGCAGCTTGCCGCTTTCGAAGTCCTGCAGGTCGCGGGTGAACTGGTCCAGTTCGCCCGATGTCGTTTCAAGCTGCATCGTGCGACGGACGGCAGCGCTCTGGTCGGTTTCATAATCCGCGCGATGCTGGGCGAAGTCGTGCGCCGCCTTGCTGACCAGTTCAAAGCCGACTTGCTCTTTTGGGCTCCAGGTCTTGGCCAGCGCCGCGATCCGGCCACCGCGCCGCTTCTCTTGCAGGCGCTCGCGCACGCTCGCGCAGTAGCCGTGCATCTCGGCGCTGCTGATGTCGTCGCACAGGTCGAACTGGTCGCCCGCGCTCATGCGGCGCAGGTGGGCGATCCGCGCGCGCATTTCGTTCGCGTCGCTTTCGATGCTGCAGGCGTACTTGGTGGCCAGGTTCAGGTTGGGCTGGACGCCGCTGCCGTTCGCATAGAGCATCATCAGCACCGCGGTGTTGTTGGTGCGAAATGCGCATTCGCGTACCTTGCGCCAGTCGGCGTTGGTGGCGGACTCCAGGTTCCGCGTGTCGTAGTAGAGCTCGGCCGCGTCGCAGCGCTCGAGGTTGCCGATCGCTGGCCTGTCCTTGGCCGGCGCCTGCAGCTGCTTGACGCGCAGGCATTGGCGGAACCAGTCCGTCTTTGTGGCGGAGGCGGCGCCGGTGCCGACATTGGGGTACAGGACGGCGGGGAACGCGTCGGCAGCCAGCAGCAGGCCGGCGAGCAGCAGGATTGTGCCGCGCAGGTGCGGCAGCCAGGTGGTCGTCGTGGGGGCCATCACAAGAACTCCTGTTGCGAAAGCGGTGCGATCGGGTTTCCGTACGGAAGATTTAACCCTACAGCAACTGTTCTCTTGAGGAAGTGATTTCGCACAAGGTCACTGCGTGCGCCGGCGATCTTGTGCTTGAGCACGCGCCGCCCTCGCACGGTTTTTTCTCCCTGCCCGCAATGCCGCGTGGCGTTTTTCCAACGCCTGATCGCTGGGGCTTGTCGAGCCGTTATTGATCGCTGCTGATTTAACAATTGGCCGCCCAAATTTCATTAAATCCTTGTTACAGCACGAAAATTTTTTTCTCCGCGGAAAACGCGACCGCCTCAATCCGTTTACAATTCCCCTCGTAAAAACTTCCTGGCGCCAACCCTTTGCGGTTGGCGTTTGGTTTTTTGAACTTCCGTTATCAGGCAGTTACGGCCAACAAGGTTCTTGCCAAGATTTTTTTTCTTCCGGGCGAAAACTCCCGTTTTACCTAGTTCTGACTGAATGCAACCTCCTGTTACCGCCCGGCGCACTTTTCCTCTTGCGCAAGCCCAGCGCTATTCCCTGCCTGCCCTGTTCGCGCTGTTTGGCGTGATCATGGGGTCGTGGGCGGGCCGCATCCCGTCCATGGCTGAACGGGTCCATGTATCGCACTCGGCGCTGTCGATGGTGCTCTTGATGGGCGGCCTGGGTGCCGTCATCTCCTACCCGATTTCGTCGCTGCTGATGGGCAAATACGGCGCGCGCAAAACCATGCTCATCTCGGGCATGGCCCTCCTGGGCGTGCTGCTGGCGATCGGCATCGCGCCGACCGTGCCGCTGCTGATGCTGGCCGTGCTGAGCCTGGGCGTTACCGCCAGCACTTATGACGTCGCCGTCAACTCGGCCGCGACGCGCAGCGAGCAGCAGACTGGCAAGTCGGAGCTGTCCAAGCTGCACGGCATCGGCTGTGCCGGCAGCCTGGCCGGCGCCACCATGGGCAGCCTGATGGCTGGCATGCACATCACCCCGGGGCTCCATTTCCTGATGCTGGCCGCTCCGCTCGCCATGCTGCTGTGGATGGCCTGCCAGTCGCTGGACCTGCCCGACACTGCCCTCAAGGTCGAAAAGAAGAAGTTCTCGCTGCCACGCGGTCCGCTGGCGCTGCTGGGCGCGATCGGCTTCCTGGGCTCGATGGCCGAAGGCAGCATCGCCGACTGGAGCGGCGTGTTCCTGAAAGAGCGCTTCCACGCGTCGGAAGGCCTGGCGCCGCTGGCGCTGTCGTGCTTCTCGGCCATGATGCTGGTCTCGCGCATGTTCGGCGACAAGCTCAAGGTCCGCTACGGCGCCAAGCGCCTGGTGACCGTCGGCGCCATGGTCGCCGCGGCCGGCCTGTTCTTCGCGGTGTTGTCGCCAGGCGCGCGTGTCGCACTGGTGGGCTTTGCCGTCGCCGGCCTGGGCCTGTCGCTGGTGTTCCCGTTCGTGTTCAGCGCCGCCGGCGCCCAGGGTCCGCTGGCGCTGGCCGGCGTGGCGAGCATGGCCTACAGTGGCAGCCTGATGGGCCCCCCGCTGATCGGCACCATCGCCCAGGGCCTGGGCATGCAGGCCGCGATCGCCTACATCGGCGCGCTGGCGCTGGCGATCGCCTTCGTGGCCAACCGTTCGCGCCTGCTCAGGTAGTTGGCCGGCTTCCGGTCCACCCCGTCGGCGGGCGCGACGGTTGTGTGCGCTGATTTGCGATGCGCCAAATGGCGGGCGCCGCCGGGCAGAACTTCGGCGGCCCGATCCATCTCAAACACGAGATTTCAACCCGGCTCGTGAAAGGGATGGACCAATGCCGAGCAGTCTCGATGCCTTGTCGATCATGCGTTTCCATGATGGTGAATTGCGCCTGCCGGCGTGGCCCGTCATGCAGCGCGCCGCGCGCCTGCCCGGCGTCTGGCACTGGATCGACGCCAACCACCGCTACAACTGCCTGCTCTGGCGCGAGGAAGACAAGGCGCGCCGGGTCGACGTGGCGGCCAGCGAAATCGCCGCCAGCAAGCGCCTGATCGACCAGTACAACCAGCAGCGCAACGATGCCGTCGAAGCGATCGACGAGACCATCCTCACCGCGTTGGAAGACGTGCCGCGCGCACCGGATGCGCGCATGTCGAGCGAAACGGCGGGCGCCATGATCGACCGGCTGTCGATCCTGTCGCTCAAGATCCACCACATGCGCGAACAGACGCGCCGGGTGGACGTGGACGAAGCGCACGTGGAGGCCTGCGACGCCAAGCTGCAGCGGCTCGTGGTGCAGCGGCATGACCTGGCCAATTGCTTCGACGAGCTGATGGGCGAGGTGCGCATCGGCCGGGCCTACTTCAAGGTCTACCGCCAGTTCAAGATGTACAACGATCCCGCCCTCAATCCCTACCTGCGCAAGCGCATGGCGGCCGGGCACGGCCCGGCCAATCCGGCCAGCGGAAAGGGGGCATAGTGGACGCGCCGATCGATGTGCTGGTGCCGACCTGCGACCGCCCTGCGGCGCTTGCGGTCACGCTCACCGCGCTGGGCGGCCAGACGTGGCCTGGTTTGCGGATTGTCATCGCCGACCAGTCGCACCACGCCGAAACACTGGAGCGGGGCGAGGTGCAGGCGGTGCTGCGCTACCTGCGCGCCATTGGCCGCACGGTCGAGATTCACCGCCGCCTGCCGCGGCGTGGGCTGGCCGAGCAGCGCGCGTTTTTGCTGGACCAGGCGCGCGCCCCGTATTGCCTGTTCGTCGACGACGACGTGATCCTCGAGCCGGACCTGGTTGCGCGGCTGCACGATGCGATCACGGAGCAGGGCTGCGGCTTTGTCGGCAGCGCGCTGCACGGCCTGAGCCACCGCGGGCAGGAACGGCCGCACCAGGAGGCGATCGAGTTCTGGACCGGGCCGGTCGAGCCGGAAACGGTGCTGCCCGACGGAACCAAATGGGAACGGCACCACCTGCACAGCGCGGCAAATCTGTTCCACCTGCAGCGGCGCCTGGGCATCGGGCGCGACGCCACGCGCCTGTACCGGGTGGCGTGGATCGGCGGCTGCGTGCTGTTCGACACGGCCAAGCTGCGCGCCACCGGCGGCTTCGATTTCTGGCGCCAGCTGCCGAGCGCGCACTGCGGCGAGGACGTGCTGGCGCAACTGCGCGTCATGGAGCGTTATGGCGGATGCGGCATCATTCCATCCGGCGCCTATCACCTCGAACTGCCAACCACCGTGACCGGGCGCGACGTCGACGCGCCGCGGGCGCTGCGCGGCGCGCATACGGGCAGTGCCGCGGCGGAGCTGCCATGAATGGTGAACTGCGTTGTGCCTGGGCACGCGAATGGAGTGTTAGCTCGCGACGCGCGCTGGCTGCGGCGGAAGCAGCGCCATGAAGGGCGAGCCGCCGCGTCCGCTGGACAATGTCGCGAAGATCGCGGTACTGGTGCCGCACTCGATCGGCGACTTCATGTTCACGCTGCCGGCCCTGCACGCGCTCAAGCACGGTTATCCTGATGCCGAGCTCGTCATTATCGGCAAGCCGTGGCAAGCGGACTTCCTGCGAGGCCGACCCGGCCCGGTCGACCGCGTACTACTGCTGCCGCCGGTGGACGGGGTGGGCGGCTTCCCGGACGCCGACTCGGAGCCGGTGGAGCGCTTTGTCGAGCAGGCGCGCGCCGAGCGGTTCGACATTGCGGTCCAGCTGTACGGTGGGGGCCGCTTCTCCAATCCGTTCGTCGCGCGCCTGGGCGCACGCCTGACGGCGGGCACCCGCGCCGACGACGCGCCCGCGCTCGATCGCTGGGTGCGCTACGCCCAGCCCAACAACCGGCGCCTCGCCTTGCTCGAAGTGGCGGAGCAGGCCGGCGCCGTCGCGCGGCTGGCCGACCAGGAATTGTGCGTGACGGACGACGACCGGCGCGAGGCGGCGGCTGTGCTACCGCCAGGGGCAGGGCAGCCGCTGGTGCTGCTGCAGCCCGGCTCGACGGATCCACGGCGCTGCTGGCCGCCGGAACGCTTTGCCGCGGTCGGTGATGCGCTGGCCGGGGCGGGCGCGCGCATTGCCGTCAACGGCACCGCAGCCGAGGCGTCCCTTGTGCGGACCGTCATCGATGCCATGCGCCATCCGGCCATCGACCTTTCCGGCAAGCTTGGTTTGCGCGGCCTGTGCGGCCTGCTTGAACGGGTGGCGATGCTGGTCTCGAACGACACGGGCCCGCTGCACATGGCGCTGGCGATCGGCACCCCGGCGGTTGGTATCTTCTGGCTGACCAATCTCATCGACGGCACGCCGCTGCGCCAGGGCTTGCTGCGCGTGGCGCTGTCGGTCCGCGTGCATTGCCCGGCGTGCGGCGCTGTCAATCTGCGCACGCGCTGCCCGCACAACGACAGTTTTGTGTCCGACGTGCCGCTCGAGGAGGTGACGGGGCTGGCCATGTCGTTGCTGCGGACGTAAGCCGGGACCGGATGCGGCACGCCGTAGGGTGCGCACCTGTGCGCACGCGGTACGCTTGCGTCATGTTGGCTTATTCAAAATCCATTTCCGACAAATCCCCTACTCCAATCGCGCGGATATACCCCTTCCCGAACATACCGCCCAAATGTCGAATACGGCCAATCGGCAGCAGGATCGTAGGGTGTGTAAAGGCAAAGTTGAAATGTCCGCTTTCAGCAAAGTAGAAATGTCCGCTTTTT
>NZ_SPUM01000149.1 GCF_004614195.1 Massilia horti
GGCCGCCGCAAGTCAGCATGCGGTGACCGCGTGCGCACAGGTGCGCACCCTACGATGTGCATAGGCCGCTGGCTTTGTTTTGGCGCCTTTCAATCGATGATATCCTACCCGCTTATGACGACCACCGAAACCGACAACGAACACAAGGCTGCCCGTAGCGCTTTCGCGGACGGCCCGCGCCTGCTGGCCGACATCGGTGCGACCCACGCGCGTTTTGCGCTGGAGGCCGCGCCAGGCGTGCTGCGATCGGTTGAGGTGCTGCATTGCGACGATTATTCCGGGATCGTGCCGCTGCTGCATGCCTATCTCGACAAGCTCCCGGGCGTGCGCATCACGCATGCGGCGTTCGCGTTGGCCAATCCGATCAGCGGTGACGACATCCGCATGACCAACCGCGACTGGCAGTTCTCGACCGACGACGTGCGCCGCCACTTCGGCCTGTCGACACTGCTGATCGTGAACGATTTCACCGCGCTTGCGATGGCGCTGCCGGGCTTTAAACCATCGGACTTGCTGCAGGTAGGCGGCGGCGCGCCCCAGCCACATGCGGTAGCCGGCTTGCTGGGTCCGGGCACCGGACTTGGCGTATCCGGCGTGATTCCGACCGTGGACGGCTTCGTCACCTTGGGCAGCGAAGGCGGCCACGTCAACTTTGCGCCGGCCGACGAGCGCGAGTTCGCGATCCTGCAGTACGCGTGGCGCGAGTGGCAGCACGTTTCGAACGAGCGCCTGATTTCCGGGCCCGGGCTGGAGCTGATCCACCGCGCGCTGGCCGAACGCAACCATGTCCAAGCGACGCCGCGCACGGCGGCCGAGATCGTGAACTGCGCGCTGGAGCAGGCCGATCCGCTGTGCCGCGAGGTGCTCGAGTGCTTTGCCGGCATGCTGGGCGGCGCCGCGGCCAACCTGGCGGTGACGCTGGGCGCGTTCGGCGGCATTTTCATCGGCGGCGGCATCGTGCCGCGTATCGCGGACTGGTTCGCCAACTCGCCGTTTCGCTCGCGATTCGAGGCCAAGGGCCGCTTCACCGACTACCTGGCGCAGATCCCGACCTACGTGATCATGACGCCGAACCCCGCATTGAACGGCGTTGCCGCGATCCTGTCGGAGCACCTGCGCGGGCGCAATGGCGCCAATACGTTGATGGAGCGGGTACATCACCTGCTGCACGAACTCTCGCCGGCCGAGCAGCGCGTGGCTACGCTGGTGATCGAGCATCCACGCAAGGTGCTCTCCGAACCGATCGCCGAGATCGCGCGCCTGGCGGACGTGAGCCAGCCGACCGTGATCCGCTTCTGCCGCTCGCTGGGATTCGAGGGGCTGGCCGACTTCAAGCTCAAGTTTGCGGGCAGCCTGACCGGCACCATCCCTGTGCGCCACAGCCAGGTGCGCGTGACCGACAGCACGCACGACCTGTCGGCCAAGGTGATCGACAACACGGTGTCGGCGATCCTGAAGTTCCGCGACCAGCTGGACGTGAGGTCGATCGACCGAGCGATCGAGATCCTGCGCCGTGCCAACAAGGTTGAGTTCTACGCGATGGGGAACGCACGGGTGGTGGCGCTGGACGGGCAGCACAAGTTTTTCCGCTTCCGGATTCCGACTTCGTCGTATGGCGACTCGCACCTGTTCACGCTCGCGGCGGAGCTGCTCAAGCCGGGCGACGTGGTGATCGCGATCTCGACCGCCGGCCAGTTGCCGGAGCTGCTGGCGGCGGTGGACGTGGCGCGTGCGGCGGGTGCGGATGTCATTGCCATCACCAGCAGCAAATCGGCGCTGGCCAAGAAGGCGACAGTGTGCCTGGCCGTGGATCACAGTGAGGACAGCGTCATATTCCTGTCGATGATTTCGCGCATCCTGCAACTGCTCCTGATCGACATTGTGTCGGTCGGGATTTCGCTCGGGGCTCACGGCGAGTTGGCGGAGGAGGGGGATGAGGATAAGCGCAGGTTGTTGATCTCGCACCTCGATCTTTGACGGGTCAGCGTAGGGTGCGCACCTGTGCGCACGCTGTACGGTTGCATGTTGTTGGCTCGGGTAGGCACACGTACCGCGTGCGCACAGGTGCGCACCCTACGAGGGTCGTTCCGCTTCTTCGATGATTTGCGCGCCGCCCGCGCCAGTGACCGGGCGGCCACCCGTGGCATTGATCCGGGCCTCGCGCGAGTGGTACAGCTTGAATACGCCGGACGCGTCGGCGCCGGGCCACTTGGCAAGGCGCCGGTCAAGCCATACGGCGCGTGCGCCGAACCTGCCGCCAGGGTCGGGCGACAGGCTCTGCATCGCAGGCGCGTCGCAGGCGCTGACGGGAATGGCGGCGCGGGCGGAACAGGGCAGGGCTGCCGCCAACAGCGCGGCTGCGGTGCGCAGTTTGATCGTCATGCTGGGCTCCTGTCCGAGGTCCCGGCTGACACGCCAATCAAGCCTTGGCGGTGGCGCGCGGGGACTGCACCGCTTCGCCGTTGCGGTAGAAGTTGACCATCTTGTAGCGCTTCGCATACCAGCCGAATACCGCGGCGGCGAGCAGCGCGAAGGCGGCGAAGAAGTACATCTGGAACGCCATGACCGAGAGCCCCGTGCCGGCGATGTGGCCGAGTACCGCGTCGTTCTTGACGCCCGCGTTCACGATCAGCACCCACAGGTTGCCGACTGTGACTGCGAGGTACCACAGCGCCATGATCGTGCCCTTCATCGATGCCGGGGCCTGGCTGTACGCGAATTCCAGTCCGGTGGCGGAAACCAGCACTTCGCCCATGGTGAGCAGCGCATACGGCAGGATCTGCCATGCCATCGAGGTTGGCGTGCCCGCATCCATGACAACCTGGATGGTGCCGATCACGAACCAGGCCAGTGCCGAGAAGGCGACACCGGCCGTCATGCGGCGCAGCGCCGTGGGTTCGATGCCGATGCGGCGCAGGGTCGGGAACAGCACCAGGTTGTTGAACGGGATGAGCAGCATCACCAGCATTGGGTTGAGTGCCTGCATCTGCGCGGGCAGCAGCGTGAAGTTCATGCCCAGCAGCGAGAAGTTGGTCTGCATCGAGTTGGCCTGCACGATCCAGGTCGAGGCCTTCTGGTCGAACAGCGACCAGAACGGGGTCACCAGCGCGAAGACGATCAGGATGCGCAGCACCGCGCGCACGCCGTCCACCGCCAAGTCCGGATGCAGGCCGCGTGCGCGCTCGAGCTGGATCGAGGTGCCGATGCCGCCGAAGGCGAGCAGCAGGACCAGTGCGGTGCAGGCGGCGATCACGAAGCCCCACTGCCAGGACATGGCCAGCGACAGCAGCGCACCAATCACGCCGACCAGCGCGACTGTCAGGCCCGGGCGGCCTTGTCCCGGCTGGGTTGCCAGCAGGGCGGTGCGCGCCACGCGGGTAAACGAATGCGGGTCGGCCGGGGCCGGGGCTACATGGACGTATTTTTTGCGCCCGCTCCAGAAGACCGCGGTGGCGATGAACATCAGGATGCCCGGGATGCCGAATGCGACGGACGGACCGTAATCCTTGAGGAACAGCGGCATCAGCAGCGACGCGAAGAACGAGCCGAAGTTGATAATCCAGTAGAAGGCGTCGAACACTACCTTCGCCTTTTCCTTGTTGGTCTGGTCGAACTGGTCGCCCATGAACGACGCCACCAGCGGCTTGATGCCGCCCGAGCCGAGCGCGATCAGGAACAGGCCAATGTAAAAGCCGGTGGGCTTGTCGTCGAACAGCGCCAGGCAGGCATGGCCGGCGCAATACACCAGGCTGAACCAGAACACCGTGCTGTACTTGCCGAAGAAGCGATCGGCCAGCCAGCCGCCAAGCAGCGGGAAGAAATAGACGCCGATGACAAAGGTGTGGAACACGTGCTTGGCTTCGCCCGTGCGTTCCGACTCGGGCAGGAACATCAGCAGCGTGGAGATCAGGAAGGGCGTCAGGATGTTGCGCATCCCGTAGAAACTGAAGCGCTCGCATCCCTCGTTGGCGATGATGTAGGGAATTTGCCGCGGCATCTGGCCGGCGTCGGCCTTCGTCGTTTGCTGGGTCATGGGCGCATTTTGATGAGTTGGACAGACGCGATGCTATGAGACGCTCGGCATTCTGGCAACTGAAACTTTGCGCCGGTGTAAATATATGTAGTTTGACTACGATGTGCGAAGGTGACGGATGGCGTTCATCCGTTAGAAACGGCTGAAAATCAATGGCATACGGGGAGGAGCGGCTGGCTTGGTCTCGTTTGCACAGGTCCTCGGCGGCCCCGCGCCCCCTACAACTGCAAGCGGCAAGGAAAGTGCCGCTGACCAGGGGAGGAGTCGGACCACCCGTACGCTGGCGCTAACGTGTGGATCGGTCAGCGGCAGGTCAACGATAAATTGTGGACGAGTTGCGGGTTTGCGGCGTCTCAATCGTGAGCCGGCTTATTGCGCCGACTTAACATTCACCCGGTGTACCTCGCGCCGCCACTCGGGGAGCGTCAAGGTGGTGTCGGAATGCAAGTCCTCGATCAGGATTTCGTTGCCGGACTGGGCCACCAGGAAGCTCTCCCGGCGATGTATTCGGTCCGAACGGTTTTCGACAAAGCTGAATTGCCAGTAGGGTTTTCCGTTGATCATGCGCGGTTCGGTATCGTCCTCGATGACCGCGCCGTGCGCCTTGCCGTGCGATGTCTGCTCGATCTGGGTCGACCAGGCCTTCACTTCCGGCAGCGCCATCAGCTCAGCGATCGCCTTTTCCTTGGTACGCACCGGCTCGGCCGCCACGGTTTTGGGCTTGGGCGGTTCGCTCGGTTTCTGGCCGTTGCATGCGACAAGCGCGCAGGCGAGGGCGGCGATGGGGATCAGGGCTGGTAGTGGGAAGGTACGGCGTGTAAGCATGGCGGCCTCATTCTTGTTCAAGCCGATACTAAACCAAGTATGGGTGAGCGGCAATAACGTGCTCAACGAAAGCACTCTTCGGCTGGAGAAACCACGGAAGTTTAATGATGCGGATAAATCCGAGCACGGAAAATCCGCGGGGATCGACAACATTTTGTCGCATCGATTGAGCGAACTCAGCCTCTATTCCATCACCTAACTGGCATTAAAAATTCGTCGGTAAGATACGGATAATCAAAAATATAACAGTACTCCCAGTTACGCGCCTCAGACTATTCAGTTTTGAAATGCATTTTTTAACTGGGAGTACGTCATGATTAATACGAATAAGATTTTGAAATGCATCGGTTCACTCGCGTGCACCACGATGCAGGTGATGGCATTGGGTCTTGGTTCCACCGGGTTCGCCCTGGGTCAGGACTCCCTGTACATCGGCGATGGGAGCGACGGTTCGGTGAAACGCTTCAATGCGGTTACCGGCGCCTACCTTGGGGCATATGTCCCGCCCAATACCAACCTTAAATTGCGTGGGCCAATGGGCCTGTTATTTGACAACGAAAACCTTCTGGTTTCCAACCAAAATGTCGATACATCGGTTACCGGTGAAATATTCCAATACAGCCTCGTCAATGGTCAATTGCAACAGACGGTAATTGTGAAGCGCAACACCCCGACTTCGCCTGCGGTGCCGCGTGGCATCGTGCTATGGAAAGACGCATTTTTCGTGGCCGAAATGATCTCGGAACCCCAGAAAAACGCAACGACTCCTGGCCGGTTGCTTAAGTACACGCGGGGCGGCCAATTGATCGGCGCCTTTGTGCCACCTGCGGGAACATTCACATCAGGGGCTGAGTTTCATCCAAGAGGCGTGGTAATCGGGCCGGATGGCTTGCTCTATGTCTCCAACTACGATCATCTCGATACCGGGCTTGGTGGGCACGTCCTGCGCTTCAATCCGAACACCGGACAATTCATCGACGTATTCATCAACAGCGTGGGCGGGGGCGCTTGCTCCTGCACCAACGAACTGAACCGGCCCGAGGGTTTGGTCTTTGGCCCTGACGGCAAGCTGTATATCACCAGCTTCCGGGCAGACTCGTCGGATACAGACAAGATCCTCATATTCCAGGGGCCGAATGGAAGGAATCCCGGCGCCTATGTTGACCGGATTGATCTTGATGTAGTCGGGCAGCCGCGTGCCTATGCACAAGCCCTGCTTTTCGGCCCTAACGGTTATCTGTTCGTGCCTATCACCGCGAACGGGCCGGATACCGGATCAGTGCGGCGCTATGACCTGACGACCAAGCAATACTCTAATTTCGTGGCGCCATACGCAATCGGCGGTCCGTTGCAGTCAGGGTGGTATCTCACGTTTGGAAAAACCGATCCGCATACGCTCACTTATCCATGAGCAGATTGTCAGCGCTTCTTCCGTAGTTCGAGGCCGTTCTCCGCGCACCATTCGCGCAGCGCGGCCTCGGTCTGTTCTTCCCTGAACCGGTGCCACTTGTCGCGCATGCCGAGCGAATCGATCAGGCGTGAGAAGCGGCCGTAGGCATCCTTCTTACGGAAAATTTCCTCAACCTCTTTGTAGTGCTGCGGCAGCTTGGCATCGACGAAGCGAAACACCAATGGTTGCCCCAGATCGAAATCACGGATACCGGGTATGACGACGTAACGATCGGACTCATCATTGTCTTCGGGAAGTTCTTCTTCCTCTGGATGTGTGACAAGAAATAAAAAAGCCTGCAAGGCGTATCGCCTGCAGGCTTTTTGTGGATGGCCGGTGCCGGATGAAACCGGCACCGGGGCCGTCCGGCAAATTACATCATGCCGTCCATGCCGCCCATGCCGCCCATGCCACCCATGCCGCCCATGCCGCCAGCCGGTTTCTCTTCAACGATTTCCGAAACCATGCAATCGGTGGTCAGCATCAGGCCGGCGATCGACGCTGCGTTTTGCAGTGCCGAGCGGGTGACCTTGGCCGGATCCAGCACGCCCATTTCGACCATGTCGCCGTAGGTGCCGTTGGCAGCGTTGTAGCCGTAGTTGCCGTTGCCAGCCATCACTGCCGAAACAACCACCGACGGCTCGTCGCCTGCGTTGGCAACGATCATGCGCAGCGGCTCTTCCATTGCGCGCAGGACGATCTTGATGCCTGCTTCCTGGTCCGTGTTGTCGCCCTTCACGTTCAGGTTGGCGCGAGCGCGCAGCAGGGCCACGCCACCGCCAGGAACGATGCCTTCTTCAACGGCAGCGCGGGTTGCGTGCAGCGCGTCTTCCACGCGTGCCTTCTTCTCTTTCATCTCGACTTCGGTTGCAGCACCAACCTTGATCACTGCCACGCCGCCGGCCAGCTTGGCCAGGCGCTCTTGCAGCTTCTCGCGGTCGTAGTCCGAGGTTGCTTCCTCGACTTGCTTGCGGATCTGCTTGATGCGGCCTTCGATATTTTCAGCCGAGCCAGCACCGTCGATGATGATGGTGTTTTCCTTGCCCACTTCAACGCGCTTGGCCTGGCCCAGTTCGTTCAGGGTAGCCTTTTCCAGGGTCAGGCCGACTTCTTCGGCGATCACCTGGCCACCGGTCAGGATGGCGATGTCTTCCAGCATGGCCTTGCGGCGGTCGCCGAAGCCCGGCGCCTTGACCGCAACGGTCTTCAGGATGCCGCGGATGTTGTTGACCACCAGGGTCGCCAGCGCTTCGCCTTCGATGTCTTCAGCGACGATCACCAGCGGACGGCCAGCCTTGGCCACTTGCTCGAGTACCGGCAGCAGATCGCGGATGTTCGAGATCTTCTTGTCGTACAGCAGGATGAACGGATTTTCGTGCAGGGCAACCTGCTTGTCCGGGTTGTTGATGAAGTACGGCGACAGGTAGCCGCGGTCGAACTGCATACCTTCGACGATGTCCAGCTCGTCGCTCAGCGACTTGCCGTCTTCAACCGTGATCACGCCTTCCTTGCCGACCTTTTCCATTGCCTCGGCGATGCGCTCGCCGATCGAGGCGTCCGAGTTGGCCGAGATCGCGCCAACCTGGGCGATTTCCTTGGAGGTGGTGCACGGCTTGGCGATCTTCTTCAGTTCTTCGACGGTGGCGGCGACAGCCTTGTCGATGCCGCGCTTGAGGTCCATCGGGTTCATGCCGGCGGCGACGAATTTCATGCCTTCGCGCACGATTGCCTGGGCCAGCACGGTGGCGGTGGTGGTACCGTCACCGGCGTTGTCGCTGGTCTTGGAAGCGACTTCCTTGACCATCTGCGCGCCCATGTTCATCAGCTTGTCTTTCAGCTCGATTTCCTTGGCGACCGACACGCCGTCCTTGGTCACGGTCGGCGCGCCGAACGAGCGCTCCAGCACCACGTTGCGGCCTTTCGGGCCCAGGGTGACCTTGACTGCGTTGGCGAGGATGTTGACGCCTTCGACCATCTTGGTGCGAGCGATGTCGCCAAATACTACTTCTTTAGCTGCCATGTGTAATTCTCCGTAAATTCTTCAGGATGTTCTTGGGGACCGATTACTCGGTGACGACGGCCATGATGTCTTCTTCACGCATCACCAGCAGCTCCTCGCCTTTGACCTTGACGGTCTGGCCGGAGTATTTGCCGAACAGCACGCGGTCGCCGACTTTCACTTCCAGCGGGCGAATCTGGCCGTTTTCCTGCACCTTGCCGTTGCCCACGGCGAGGATTTCGCCCTGGTCAGGTTTTTCTGCCGCTGCATCCGGGATGATCAGGCCAGATGCAGTCTTGGTTTCCTGGTCGAGACGCTTGACGATGACGCGATCGTGCAATGGGCGAAGGTTCATGCAAAACTCCTTTAAATTCAATGGGTTTGACTAGCTATCCAAGCCGCCGCACACTAGGGCGTCGGCTGCAAAGAGTTGTTAGCACTCTCTGCTAACGAGTGCTAATTATAGGGACGATAATTATGCATTTCAAGCCGCGCTGTTGTTTATTTGGCTGGCACGTTTGAGGCTGCACAATGCACAGCGCGCCGCTCAAGACGGAGGTAGAGAATGGCTGCCAAAGCTTCGCGTTCGCCCTGGGAGCAGGGCTTTCCGCCGGTGTTTATACACGCACCAAGGTTGGAGGTTACCACCCATCCCTGGTTTGTCGCCGCACGAACCGGCGACGTCGACGCTGCCGCGCTGCTGGTGGCCGACACCCTGTCCGGCGAGGTGACCGACCGGCTGGCGCAGTTGGGCGAAGGAAAGAACCCGATCCTGGCGGCCGTCCATGCCCGCAAGCTCGAAGGCCTCTCCGTGGTGGGCGCGGTGCTGGCCAGCGGCCTGCAGCAGTTGCTCGGATGGGAAATGGATACCGAGCTGGTCCAGGCGAACATTGTCGATCACCATGGTGACATCGGCATCAGCCGCCTGGCGTGCCAGGCCGTGTTCGACGGCTTTGTCCAGGCCGGGCGGGCGTATGTGCTGGTGGACGATTTCATCGGGCTGGGTGGAACGATGGCCAACTTGCGTGGTCACATCCTGCGTCACGGGGGGCAAGTGCTGGGAGCCACGGTGTTGACCGGCAAGCCGGCCGCCGCCGCCCTGGTGCCGGACGCGGCAACGCTGCTTGAGGCAAGGAGCAAGCATGGAAGCATCGAAAGCTGGTGGCGAGACCAATTCGGATTCGGGTTCGACTGCCTCACCGCAGCCGAAGCTGGCTTTGTCGTCGGAAACAAAGACTCCGCTGACTTGCGCGCACGCATCGAAGCGCTTGGCTGTGCGTGACGAGCCGGGCATCAGCATCGGCGCCTTTGTTGTCGAACTGCAACTGGAACCGGACCGGCCGGCCGGTATGCGTGCGCTGGAACCGGCCGAAATCGCCCGGCTGCGCATCACCAAATCGATTGTGGCCGGGCGCGCCGCCGCCATCTTGGTGCCACGCGTCACGATGCCCGCGCCGGAATTGCATGTTTCTCGTCCGGATGTGGTTGTCATGTCGCGCGCGGGCAGCCACGTCGAGTAGACTGTTTCCTTTTGCGATTTTCGTCATCGCAACCTTGCCCGCCGCGCTTGTGCGCGCCGGCGCGGGCGCGCGATTCGGTTGACGGAAAAACCTTCTCGATCCTATAGTTACGAATGATTTCCGAATTCCAAGACCTCTCCGACAAAATCAACCGGCTTGCCCAGTTGACCCAGGCGCTGCGCAGCGAAAATTATCTCTTGCGCCAGGCCAATGCCCTGCTCAGCGCAGAGAACGTCGACTTCAAAGGCCGGCTCGATGAAGCCCAGCGCCGCGTCGAGGCGTTGCTCGAGCAATTGTCACCGCTTGACGCCGAGGAAGACGTCGCCACCGATGCCGAGGCCACCCAATGATCTATCTCGATGTCACCATCATGGGCCAGTCATACCGCCTGGCCTGCAAAGAAGGCGAGCAGCAGACGCTGCGTGAAGCCGTGCACTACCTCGACAGCAAGATGTGCGCGCTGCGCGACTCGGGCAAGGTCAAGGGCACGGACCGCATCGCCGTGATGGCCGCGCTCAGCGTAGCTGCCGAGTTCCTGACCGTGAAATCGCCGCAGGGACCGCTTTCGGACATGTCGATCCTGGAAGTCAAGCAGAAACTGGAGACGATGCATTCGGTGTTGGACAGCGCGCTCACGCCGCAAGAAAACCTGTTCTGATATCCAAATTCGTTTGACATGCGGGTTCAACGTAGTAAACTGCGATCTACCCTGCGGTGTTCGAGATTTGCCATATATTCCTTGAACCATTCGTAAGCAAAGGTTGCGGAACATGTTTGATGGGCGTGAGCGTCGCTCGTCCGACGAACCCGAAATTGAACTGACTGCGACCACCTGAACCTTCAGGTTCGGGATGCCGGCAAAAACGGCACAGGCGGGGCTTCATTCACAGGAAGCGGTTGCGAACATATGTCCGCAGCCGCTTTTTTTTGCGCGCTTAATTTTTGAGCGTCGATCCATTTGCGGAGCAGTGATGCGCTACTGGTTGATGAAATCCGAACCCGATGAAGTCAGTTTTGACGACGCGCTGGCCGCGCCCGGCCAGACCGTGCCGTGGTTCGGGGTGCGCAACTACCAGGCACGCAACTTCATGCGCGACGCCATGCAGCCAGGTGACGGCGTCCTGTTCTATCATTCCAGCTGCTTTGATCCGGGCGTAGCCGGTATTGCCGAGGTCGCAAGTCTCCCGTACCCGGACGAAACCCAGTTCGACCAGCACAGCAAATACCACGACCCCAAAGCCACGCGCGAACAACCGCGCTGGATTTCGGTGGACGTGCGCGCGCTTGAAAAAGGCCGCTATCTGCCGCTTGCCGAAATGCGCACGATTCCGGAACTCGAGGGTATGGTGCTGCTGCAAAAAGGCAGCCGCCTGTCGATTACGCCGGTCACACTGGCCGAATGGAACGCGATTCTCAAGCTGGTGCGCGGCGCGCCGCAAATGGGCGCCTGAATGCTCGATTGGGAATTGTGCGTCGCGCTGCTGGCAATGGGTATGTTTGGCGGGTTTACTGCAGGGCTGCTCGGGATTGGCGGCGGCATGATCCTGGTGCCGTTCATTACCATGATTTTCACCGCCAGGCATTTTGCGCCGGAGCTGGTGGTGCACATGGCGATTGCGACTTCGCTCGCCACGATTCTTTTTACGTCGATGTCATCGGTGCGCGCTCATCATGCGCACGGAGCGGTGCTGTGGCGGCTGGTCAAGCTGCTGGCGCCGGGTATTCTGATCGGCTCGTGGATCGGGCCGTGGATCGGCAAGCAGATGAATGCCGCGGTGCTGGCGCTGTGCTTTGGATTGTTCGTCGCGTTCGCCGCGACGCAGATGCTGATGGAGAGAAAGCCGGCGGCGGGACGCGAGTTGCCGTCAGCGCCAGGATTGTTTGCCGCAGGCAGTGTGGTCGGCGTGATGTCGGGACTGTTTGGTGCGGGCGGCGGCTTTATTTCGATCCCGTTCATGACCTGGTGTAACGTCAGGATCCACAATGCGGTTGCGACCAGTGCCGCGCTCGGGTTTCCGATCGCGCTTGCTGGGACAATTTCCAACATCTATTACGGCTGGGGCGAGCCGGGGCTGCCCAAGTATTCGCTCGGTTTTGTCTACCTGCCGGCGCTGGCGTTGATCGTGGTCACCAGCATGACGATGGCACCGCTTGGTGCGCGCACGGCGCACAGGTGGCCGGTCAAGAAGCTCAGGAAGACGTTTGCGGGGATTTTGTACTTGCTGGCCGTGTACATGCTGTGGAAGGCGGCCGTGATGGCTGAGTTATTCTAAGGTAGGTTGCGCAGAGGCGTAGGGTGCGCACCTGTGCGCACGCGGTCACCGTTTGCGGGCTGGCGGCGCCACCACCACGACGCACAGTTTGCGAACCGCGTGCGCACAGGTGCGCACCCTACGTTATTCACGCATGCACTGTCCGCTTGCCCTCGTGCGAATACGCCCATGCCAGCATGATCAGCCCAGCCACGATCATCGGCAGCGACAGCACCTGGCCCGACGTGATGTGCATCCCCGCCACGCTCACCTCCCAGTCCGGCACGCGGAAATATTCGGTGAAGAAGCGCGCGCAGCCGTACAGCAGCGTGTACATCGCGCCCACCGCCAGCCGCGGCCTGGGCTTGCGGGCAAACAGCCAGACGATGATAAACACCAGCAAACCATCCACCAGCGCCTGGTAGATCGGCGACGGATGGCGCGGCCCTTCGACGCCCGGCCACAGCATTGCCCACGGCAGGTTCGGGTCCGCCAAGCGGCCCGGCAGCTCGGCGTTGATGAAGTTGCCGATGCGACCGCAGGCATAGCCGAGCGGCACCATCGGTGCGATGAAGTCATAGACGTCCAGCAGGTTGCGCCCGGCCTTGCGGGCCCACAGTGCCATCGCGATCAGCACGCCGATAAAGCCGCCGTGGTACGACATGCCGCCGTGCCAGACCATGAAGATTTCCTTTGGATTGTGGAAGAAGAATTCTGGCCGGTAAAACAGCACTTCACCCAGCCGGCCCCCGATCACGACGCCGAGCATGCCGTAGAACAGCATGTCGTCCAGGTCCTCTTTCTTCCACCCCTGCGCGGCGATGTGCGGTTGCTTGATGCGCACGCGGCCCAGCAGCAGGAACAGCGCGAACGCCAGCACGTACATCAATCCGTACCAGTGGACATCCACCGGACCAATCGAGAAAGCAATGGGGTTGGGCTGCGGGTGTACGAGCATGATTAATTTTTCCTCAGTAAGTCCAAAAAGCCTCGCAGCACAGGCGAGGCATTGTCGCGCCGCCAGGCCAAGCCGGTTTCGACCATCGGTGTCGGGTCAGCAAGGGCACGGTATTCTACGCCCGGACGCATCAGGTTGGACACCGATTCTGGCACAAGAGCGAGGCCCATGCCGCCGGAAACCAGGCTGACGATGGTCTGCATCTGGATCGCTTCTTGCCCGATCGTCGGCGTAATGCCTGCCGAACTGAAGCAGGACAGGATCGCGTCGTGCAGCGCGGGCGAGCTTTGGCGCGGGAAGATGATCAGCGGTAGCGGCGGCAGGTCGTGCAGTTTCACGGGACCGGGACGGTGCAGCGCCTCCAGTCCGGCCGGCGCGCACAGGACCAGCGGTTCTTCGAGTACCTTGAGGTATTCGAGCTGCGCGCGCGCTTTGTCCGGCAAGGGCGGGATCAATATACCAATGTCGATGCGTTCGTGCAGCAGTTCTTCCACTTGCACGTCGGAAGTTGCCTCATGCAGTTCGATCGCCACCCCCGGATACGCGGCGCGGTAGCGGCGCAAGAATGGCGGCAGCACGCTGTAGTCGGCCAGGGTGACGAAGGCGAGCGACAGCCGGCCGGACTCGCCCAAGGCAGCGCGCCGCACCAGTTCCGGCAGGGCGGCGGCGCCCGCCAGCATGCGCCGTGCCTCGGGCAACAGGGCGGCGCCGGCCGGTGTCAGCGCAACCTGGCGCCGGTTGCGCAGGAACAGCGGGGTGCCCAGCATTTCCTCCAGCGCGGCAATGGTCTGCGACAGCGGCGGCTGGGTCATGTGCAGCCGCTCGGCGGCACGCCCGAAATGCAATTCCTCGGCCACCGTCACGAAGTAGCGCAGTTGGCGCAGCTCGATGTTCACCATATCCCTTTCATGTTGAACGTGGTTCGGTGATATTGATTACGAATCACAGGACGCAAATGATATATTTGACTCCCTGTCGCGCACAAGGCATTCTCGGAAGTTCTGTTTATCCGGGAGTCCATCATGGCTGAGCAGTCGCGCTACAACCGTCGTTCCCGCCACGTGACCGAGGGCGTCGCCCGCAGCCCGAATCGCTCGATGTACTACGCGATGGGCTATCAGAAAGAAGATTTCGACAAGCCGATGATCGGCGTGGCGAACGGCCATTCGACCATTACGCCTTGCAACTCCGGGCTGCAAAAGCTGGCTGACGTCGCGATTGCCACCATCAAGGAGTCGGGCGCCAATCCGCAGGTATTCGGCACGCCGACGATTTCGGATGGCATGTCGATGGGCACGGAAGGGATGAAGTTCTCGCTGATCTCGCGCGAGGTGATTGCCGACTGTATCGAAACCTGCGTCAACGGCCAATGGATGGACGGCGTGGTCGTGATCGGCGGCTGCGACAAGAACATGCCGGGCGGGATGATCGCGCTGGCGCGCACCAACGTGCCGGGCATCTATGTGTACGGCGGCACGATCAAGCCGGGCCACTGGAAAGGCAAGGACTTGACCATCGTCTCAGCCTTCGAAGCGGTGGGCGAATTTACGGCCGGGCGCATGAGCCAGGAAGACTTCGACGGCATCGAGCGCAACGCCTGCCCGTCGTCCGGCTCATGCGGCGGCATGTACACGGCCAACACCATGTCCTCCTCGTTCGAGGCGCTCGGCATGTCGCTGCTGTATTCGTCGACCATGGCCAATCCGGACGACGAAAAGGTCGGCTCGGCGGCACAGTCGGCGCGCGTGCTGGTCGAGGCGGTCAAGCGCGACCTCAAGCCGCGCGACATCATCACCCGCGAATCGATCGAGAACGCGGTGGCGGTGATTATGGCCACCGGCGGCTCGACCAACGCGGTGCTGCACTACCTGGCGATCGCGCACGCGGCGCAGGTGGAGTGGATCATCGACGACTTCGAGCGCGTGCGCCGCAGGGTGCCGGTCATCTGCAACCTCAAGCCCTCCGGGCAGTACGTGGCAACCGACCTGCACAAGGCCGGCGGCATCCCGCAGGTGATGAAGATACTGCTTGACGCTGGTCTGCTCAACGGCAATTGCATGACCATCACCGGCCGCACCCTGGCCGAGGAACTGGAGCACGTGCCCTCGCAGCCCCCGGCAGGGCAGGACGTGATCCGCCCGATCGACAAGGCGCTGTACGCCCAGGGCCACTTGGCGATTTTGAAGGGCAACCTTTCGACGGATGGCTGCGTGGCCAAGATCACGGGCCTGAAGAATCCGGTGATCACCGGTCCGGCGCGCGTGTTCGAGGACGAGTATTCGGCGATGGACGCGATCCTGGCCGACAAAATCAACCCCGGCGACGTGCTGGTGCTGCGCTATCTCGGTCCGAAGGGTGGGCCCGGCATGCCGGAAATGCTTGCGCCAACCTCGGCGATCATCGGCAAGGGCCTGGGCGAGTCGGTCGGCCTGATCACCGACGGGCGCTTTTCGGGCGGCACCTGGGGCATGGTGGTCGGCCACGTGGCGCCGGAAGCCTATGAAGGCGGCACGATCGCGCTGGTGCGGGAAGGCGACTCGATCACGATCGACGCGACCCGGCAACTGATCCAGTTGAACGTGCCTGACGAAGAGATCGCGCGCCGCCGCGCCGAATGGAAGCGTCCGGAACCGCGCTATACCCGCGGCGTGCTGGCCAAATTCGCGGCGCTCGCATCTCCGGCCAGCAAGGGGGCAGTGACGGGCTGATCCGACATTTGCAGGTGATGCGGCGCTTATTTGCGCTTGTCGAACGTTTTTTTGACGCGATCGCGCCGCAGTTTCTCGTTCTCGTTGTGCGCCTTCTTCTTGTCCAGCCCGAGCATCTTTTCGATGAACTCGAACCAGACGAAGGCGAACACCATCAGCGCGACGATGTACCACCACGACAGCTCGGCAAAGCGCCAGACTTCGAAAAAGCGCAAACCAACGAGCAAAACGATCAGCAGAATCAGTGGCATGGGAACTCCTTTATCCCAGCATCTTACAAAGAATTTGATTACCCTGCGGCAAAATTGATACCAAATGTGTCGGTGTCAACCGCCGCCGTTGTTGGACCGTTACACTTGGGACGGTGCGCGCCAGCCGGTATTTCACGATAGAATGGCCAAAGAATTAAACCACGGAGAAGCAGATGAAACGGTCCCTGATGTTTTGTGTAGTGTTGTCGGCAATGGCGTCGACGAGCGCCTTCGCTCAGGATGCCTTAGCTTTGGCCAAGGCGAAGAATTGCATGGCTTGCCACGCGATTAATAACAAGCTGGTCGGTCCGGCTTACAAGGATGTGGCGGCCAAGTACGCGGGCCAGAAGGACGCCGAGCCCAAGCTTGTGCAAAAGGTCATGAAAGGCGGCTCGGGTGTCTGGGGATCGGTACCGATGCCGGCTAATCCGCAAGTCTCCGAGGCCGAGGCGCAAACCCTGGTCAAGTGGATCCTGTCGCTGAAATAATCTGCGCGACAGCCAAACGCAAAGCGCGCCCGCGAAATGCGGAGCGCGCTTTTTTTCGAACTTGCGTCGCTGTATGCGCATCGTAGGGTGCGCACCAGTGCGCACGCGGTTCGCGAAAGCAGCGTAGCGAAGCAGTGGCCGCAAGTCAGCACACGGTGACCGCGTGCGCACAGGTGCGCACCCTACGCCCCCGTTAAGCCGTACGGGTGCGCCCGCGTCGACACTTCCTAGCGCACCACTTCCATCTTGGTCTTCTTGCCGCCCTTGTAGGTGTACAGCGTCAGCGCGCCGTCCTTGATATCGCCGCTCGGGTCGAACTGGATGGTGCCGGTCACGCCTTCGTACTTGATCTTCTTGAGTTCCGGCAGGTACTTGGCCGGATCGGCGGAATTGGCTTGCTGCATGGCCGCGGCCATCACCATTACCGCGTCGTAGACGTACGGGGCATACAGCTGAATATCGTGCCCGAACTTCTTCTTGTAGCGCTCGCGGAAGTCGGCCAAGCCCTGTTCCTGCGGCCCTTGCACGCCGCCCGCTTCGGCGCAGACCACCTTGCCTTCGCCAATCGCGTCGCCCGCCAGCCGCCCCAGCGATTCGGTGCAGATGCCGTCGCCGCCCATGTACATGGCATTGATGCCCAGCGCTTTCATCTGCTTGAGCATCGGGCCGCCGACCGAGTCCATTCCGCCGAAGAACACCAGGTCCGGCTTCTTGGCCTTGATCGAGGTAAGAATCGCCGTGTAGTCGGTCGCGTTCGGGTTGGTGAATTCCTTGCCGACCACGCGCACGCCCGGTCCCTTGACGGCCTTGACGAACTCGTCGGCCACGCCCTGGCCGTAGGTGGTGCGGTCGTCGATGACGGCGATGTTCTTCGCCTTGAGGTTGTTGATCGCGTACTTGGCCAGCGTGCTGCCCAGCTTGACGTCGCTCGCCACCACGCGGAACGCGCCCGGGAAGCGCTGGCGGGTGAAGACGGGGGCGGTGGTGGCCGGCGAAATCTGCACGATGCCAGCGTCGTTGTAGATCTTCGATGCCGGGACCGTGGTCCCCGAGTTCAGGTGGCCGATCACGCCATTGACGTGGGCATCGACCAGTTTTTGTGCGACCGCCGTCCCTTGCTTCGGATCGCCGGCATCGTCTTCGGACAGCATTTGCAGCGTGACCTTCTTGCCGCCGAGCGTGAAGCCCTTGGCATTGAGCTCGTCGATCGCCATGCGGGCGGCATTGTCGTTGTCCTTGCCGAGGTGGGCGTTGGGGCCGGACATCGGGGCCACGGCGCCGATCTTGACGACCTGCTGGGCCGAGGCCTGGGCGGCAAACGCCAGCGCGATGGCAAGAGGGATGAGCTTGGTGGTGAACTGCATCGACTTTTCTCCAATGTAGGTAGGGGGCTTTGCGCAGAGAAAAGGTACATCAAATTGATGGGTTAGCAAAGCTCTAAAACGATGCGTACCGCAGGTCGCTTTTGCTGTAGTTCAGCCGTTTAGCGCACGACGGTAATCTTGAGCTTTTTGCCGCCCTTGTAGGTGTACAAGGTCACCGCCGCATCCTTGAGGTCGCCGTTAGGCTCGAACTGGATGGTGCCGGATACGCCTTCGTACCGGATCTTCTTCAGTTCCGGCAGGTAGCTGGCCGGTTCGGCGGAATTGGCCTTCTGCATGGCGGTCGCCATGACCATCACCGCGTCGTAGACGTAGGGCGCGTACATCTGGATATCGATGCCAAACTGCTGCTTGTAGCGGGTGCGAAACTCAAGCATGGCTTGTTCCTGCGGGCCGGTCACGCCGCCGGCTTCCGCACAGACGACCTTGCCTTCACCCAGCGCATCGCCTGCCAGGCGCGGCAGCGATTCGTTGCAGATGCCGTCGCCGCCCATGAACATTGCGTTGATGCCCAGTGCCTTCATCTGCTTGAGCATCGGGCCGCCCACCGAATCGAGGCCACCGAAGAACACCAGGTCTGGCTTTTTAGCCTTGATCGAGGTGAGAAGCGCCGTGTAGTCGGTGGCGTTCGGGTTGGTGAATTCCCTGCCCACGATGTTCACGCCCGCGCCTTTCACGCCCTTGACGAACTCGTCGGCAAGTCCCTGGCCGTAAGTACTGCGGTCATCGATGACGGCGATATGCCTGGCCTTGAGGTTGTCGATCGCGTATTTGGCCAGCGTGCTGCCTTGCTTGACATCGCTGGCGACCAGGCGGAATGCGCCCGGGAAGCGCTGGCGGGTGTAGGCGGGCGCGGTGGCTGCCGGAGAAATCTGGGGTATGCCGGCATCGTTGTAGATCTTGGATGCGGGCACCGTGGTGCTCGAAGTAGAGTGGCCGACGACGCCATTGACGTGGGCATCGACCAGCTTTTGCGCCACCGCCGTGCCTTGCTTCGGGTCGCCGCCGTCGTCCTCGGACAGCAGTTGCAGCTTGACTTTCTTGCCACCGAGCATGAAACCCTTGGCGTTCAACTGATCGATCGCCATGCGGGCGGCGTTTTCGTTCTCTTTGCCCAGGTGTGCGCTGGGCCCGGATAGCGGCGAGCCGGTACCGATCTTGACGACTTGCTGGGCAGAGGCGTTGCCGGCAAATAGGATTGCGAGGGCAAGTGGGATGGTTATGTTGGCAATTTGCATTGGCAAATTGTACAACTTTAAGTATTTTTGACTAGATCCGTCGTTTCCGGCATTGCCGTAAACGACTTCCCCCATCGGGCGCGTGCTGCACCAGCTCAGTATGGACGGGGCCAACGTGGTTGTGCAGAGGCGGGGTGCGCACCTGTGCGCACGCGGTCACCGGTTGCAGGCTCGCGGCGGCGCCACCGTGACGCACCGTTCGCACCGCGTGCGCACTGGTGCGCACCCTACGGGAGTTGCACCGGGCCCTATTTCTTAAGGGTCTGCAGATGCGCGAGTTCCTGCGACACGGCGCGCACGACGATCTTCTCGATCGTCTGCTGCAGTCCGTCGCGGATTTCGGTCGTCAGGCCATTCACAGCGTGCTGCAGCACCTCGGACATGCTGTCGCGCAGCCGCTGTTCGAGCACAAAGTCGACCCGCCCCTGCAACTGCTGCAGGATGCGTTCGGACAGCCGCCGTTCGAGCAGGTCCCAGTCCTGATCGTCCCAGCTGTCGATCGCGCCCTCCAGCTTTTCGGCCGGCGTTGCGGCGAGCGCTGGAGTGACCGGCTCCGGCAGCGGCTCCGGTGCAGCCAGCGCGGCCGGAGCCGGCTGTGGCGCTTCATCCACCACCTCGGTCAGTACCGGAATGCTTGCATCATCGAACGTGTCCTGGCTCATGACTGTCCTGCGACGAAGTGGGTCAAGGGATAGTTCTGCTTTTTATAGGCAACGTAACGCTGGCGTCCGGCAGCGGCGTCGTCCGCGTCCGTCGAAATGATCTCGAACACCCGCTGGAACTGCGCAAAGGTCGAGGGCGTGCGGCGCGTGAGGTTCACCAGCATCTCGTAATGCGGCAACTCGGCCTCTTCATTGTCCGTCACGATCACCGGCGTCTGGCTCGCCAGTGGGTCGTCCGCCATCACGTGCGGGATGAAGTCGGTGTCCGACAGCGTCCACAACGCTTCAGCGAGCTCGGCCGCCTGCTCCGCACCATCGGCCAGCAGCACCAGCCGTGCCCGCGAGCCATAGGCCTTGCGCGCGAGCCGGCAGGCGTAGCTTACCTTATCGGCAATGTTGGTATGAAAGTCGATTCGCGTCATTGTGTCGGGTTCATGCCGCTGTGGCGCAGCAGCGCATCGATCTTCGGTTCGCGGCCGCGGAAGGCCTTGAACGATTCGAGCGCCGGGCGCGCGCCGCCCATGGCCAAAATCTCTTTCTGGAAGCGCTTGCCGGTTTCGGCGGACAGTTCGCCGCCACCAGCCTCGACCGCTTCCTCGAAGGCGGCGTAGGCGTCGGCCGACAGGACTTCGGCCCACTTGTAGCTATAGTAACCCGCGGCGTACCCGCCGGCAAAGATGTGGCCGAACGAGTGTTGGAATCGGTTGAACGACGGCGGGATCAGGACCGCGAACTTGCTGCGCACGTCGTCGATCAGCTGCTGCACGGTCTGCTCGCTGTTCGGGTCGAAGTCGAAGTGCAGGTGCATGTCGATCAGCGAGAACTCGACCTGGCGCAGCATTTGCATGCCGGACTGGAAGTTCTTGGCGGCCAGCATCTTGTCGTACAGTTCGCGCGGCAGCGGTTCGCCGGTCTGCGCGTGGGCGGTCAGGTTCTGCAGCACGTCCCATTCCCAGCAAAAGTTTTCCATGAACTGGGATGGCAGCTCGACCGCGTCCCATTCCACGCCCGAGATGCCGGAAACCGACAGCTCGTCCACCTCGGTGAGCATGTGGTGCAGGCCGTGGCCGAATTCGTGGAACAGCGTGATCACTTCGTCGTGGGTGAACAGCGACGGCTGCAGCTTGCCGTCGACCGTGGCCGGCGGGGTGAAGTTACAGGTCAGGTAGGCCACCGGGGTCTGGACGATGCCGCCGGTGGTGAGGCGCCGGCCGCGCGCGTCGTCCATCCACGCGCCCTGGCCCTTGCCCGCACGCGCGTATAGGTCGAGGTAGAACTGGCCGACCAGATCAAAGCCGCGCTCGATGCGGAAGAACCGCACGTCCGGGTGCCAGACCGGCGCGTCGTCGGGCTGGATCTCGACGCCGAACAGGTTCGAGACCAGCTTGAACAGGCCGTCGACCACCTTGTGCTCGGGGAAGTACTGCTTCACTTCCTGGGCCGAGAACGCGTAGCGCTTCTCGGACAGCTTTTCCGAGGCGTAAGCCACGTCCCAGGCCTGCATGTCGTCGATTCCCAGATCGCTCTTGGCAAAGGCGCGCAGTTCGGCCAGGTCCTTCTCCGCGAACGGACGGGCGCGGCGCGCCAGGTCCTCGAGGAATTCGATCACCCGCTCCGGGTCGTCGGCCATCTTCGGCACCAGCGACACCTCGGCAAAGTTGCGGTAGTCGAGCAGCTTGGCTTCCTCGTCGCGCAGTTGCAGGAGCTGGGCGATGTTGCTCGTGTTGTCCCATTTCGCAAGTTCGGAGAACACGACGCCGGCGTCCGACGCCTTGGTTGCGTTGGCGCGGTAGATCGTCTCGCGCAGGGCGCGGTTGTCGGCGAACTGCAGCAGCGGGAAGTAGGAAGGGAAGTGCAGGGTGAACTGCCAGCCTTGCTTGCCGTCGGCTTCGGCCGAGGCGCGCGCCGCCGCCTTCACGTCCTCTGGCACGCCGGCAAGGTCCGCTTCGGATTCGACCAGCAGCTTGTAGTCGTTGGTGGCGTCCAGCACGTTTTCAGAAAAACGGGTCGAGAGCGCGGCATGCTGCTCCTGGATCTCGGCAAAGCGCTTTTTCTTGTCCAGCGGCAGCTCGGCGCCGCCCAGGCGGAAGTCGCGCAGCGCGTTTTCGACAATGCGCTTGCGTGCCGGCGTCAGGTTCACGAAATCCGGCCGCGCGCGCAGCGCCTTGTACTTGTCGAACAGCGCTTCGTTCTGGCCCAGGTTGGTCCAGAATTCGGTGACCTTCGGCTGGTTCTCGTTGTAGGTCGCGCGCAGTTCCGGCGTGTCCATCACATGGTTGAGGTGATTGACGATGCCCCAGGCGCGCCCCAGGCGCTCGGTGACTTCTTCGAGCGGCACCACGAAGTTGTCCCAGTTGACATCGTCAAGCGGCTGTTCCAGCTTGTGCACGACGGCGACGGCGTCCGCGATCAGGCGCTCGATCGCCGGCGTCACATGCTCGGGCTTGATCAGGTCAAACCGCGGCAGGTTGGAAAAGTCGAGGAGGGGATTGCTGGTGGTGTCGGTATTCATCTTTATCCTTCCATAGTTCATCGCCGCCATCCTCGACAAAGGTGGCGCGCTGTGTCAGCTGCGCTCGGCAGCTTCCACGGTGTTCATCAGCAACATGGTAATCGTCATCGGACCCACGCCACCCGGCACCGGCGTGATGTGCGAGGCCACCTCGGCCACGCTGGCAAAGTCGACGTCGCCGACCAGCTTGCCTTCCTCGTTGCGGTTGATGCCCACGTCGATGACGATCGCGCCCGGCTTGACCATGTCGCCCAGCAGGGTGTTGCGGCGGCCGACCGCGGCCACCACCACGTCCGCCTGGCGCGTGTGGTAGCCCAGGTCCGGGGTCCCGCTATGGCATATGGTAACGGTGGCATTGGCTTGCAAGAGCAACAGCGCCATCGGCTTGCCGACCGTGTTGCTGCGGCCGATCACCACCGCGTGCTTGCCGCGCAAGTCCACGCCGGTGCTTTCGATCAGCTTCATGCAGCCGTACGGGGTGCACGGGCGCAGACCCGGCAGGCCGGTCATCAGTTCGCCGGCCGACTGCACCGAATAGCCGTCCACGTCCTTGGCGACCGCGATCGCCTCGATCACTTTCTGCGGATTGATGTGGCGCGGCAGGGGCATCTGGACCAGGATGCCGTGGATCGCCGGATCGGCGTTGAGCGCACCGATGCGCGCCAGCAGCGCCGCCTCGGTCAGGTCGGCGTCATATTTTTCCAGTACCGAGTGAAAGCCAACGTCGGCGCAGGCCTTGACCTTGTTGCGCACGTACACCTGGCTGGCCGGGTCTTCGCCGACCAGGATCACGGCCAGGCCCGGCTGTTTGCCTTGGGCGGTGAGGGCGGCCGCACGCTGGGCGATTTCGGCGCGCAATTGTTGGGAAAGTTTAACTCCGTCGATCAGTTGGGCGGGCATCGTCAGGCTCAATCATGGGCAAAAATGAAATTATAAGGCCCCAGCCGCTATCGCGCGCCGCGCAGGCGCGTTCGTTGTCATATTCACAGAATATGGGCGCGGTGCGCCTGGCTACCGGGTGCGCCGGACGCAAAAGGCTCTCCAAAAAATGTGCGGTTGCAGCATGTTGTTTTACATTATGAAATCGTATATCGTAATTTGAAAAAGCCAAACCCCACTGGTAGAATCGCTACGTTTATCTTCAGCCATTCATTCTTGTTAAACGGGCGCCAGCGATTCAAGGGATCGGGTGGGGCACCAAACCTAAGGAGACGCATCAATGTCAGCTCAACTCGACCAGTTGACGGCCCTGGCCGCCAACGACCCGGATTCGCTCGAGACCAAGGAGTGGCTCGACGCCCTGGAAGCGGTCATCGAAAACGAAGGTACCGAGCGCGCCCACTACCTGATGGAGCGCCTGGTGGACCTGGCGCGCCGCCGCGGCGCCCAGATCCCGTTCTCGAGCAATACTGCGTACGTGAACACCATCCCGGCCCACCTCGAGGAACACTGCCCGGGCAACCTGGAATACGAAGAGCGCCTGCGCTCGTGGATGCGCTGGAACGCCATGGCGATGGTGGTAAAGGCCAACCGCGCCGATGGCGACCTGGGCGGCCACCTGGCCTCGTTCGCATCGCTCGCGAACATGCTGGGCATCGGCTTTAACCACTTCTGGCACGCGCCGAGCGAAGACCACGGCGGCGACCTGCTGTACATCCAGGGCCACAGCTCGCCCGGCATCTACGCACGCGCCTTCCTCGAAGGGCGCCTCTCTGAAGAGCAGCTCCTGAACTTCCGCCGCGAAGTCGACGGCAAGGGCCTGTCCTCGTACCCGCACCCGAAACTGATGCCGGAATTCTGGCAGTTCCCGACCGTGTCGATGGGCCTGGGCCCGCTGATGGCGATCTACCAGGCGCGCTTCCTCAAGTACCTGCAGGCGCGCAGCATTGCCAAGACCGACAACCGCAAGGTGTGGGTGTTCTGCGGCGACGGCGAGATGGACGAGCCGGAATCGATGGGCGCGATCGGCATGGCCGGGCGCGAGCACCTCGACAACCTGGTCATGGTGGTCAACTGCAACCTGCAGCGCCTGGACGGCCCGGTGCGCGGCAACGGCAAGATCATCCAGGAGCTGGAATCGGACTTCCGCGGCGCCGGCTGGAACGTCATCAAGGTCATCTGGGGCTCGAACTGGGATCCGCTGCTGGAAAAGGACAAGGACGGCATCCTCATGCGCGTGATGATGGAAACCGTCGACGGCGAATACCAGAACTACAAGGCCAAGGACGGCGCCTACGTGCGCAAGCACTTCTTCGGCAAGCATCCGAAGCTGCTGGAGATGGTCGCCAACATGAGCGACGACGACATCTGGCGCCTGACCCGCGGCGGCCACGACCCGCACAAGATCTACGCCGCATTCAAGCAGGCGCAGGAGAACAAGGGCAGCCCGACCGTGATCCTGGCCAAGACCGTCAAGGGCTTCGGCATGGGCAAGTCGGGCGAGGCGCGCAACACCGCGCACCAGACCAAGAAGCTGGACGACCTGGCCATCCGCGAGATGCGCGACCGCTTCAACATCCCGATTTCGGACGAACTGCTGCCCGAGATCCCGTTCTTCAAGCCGTCCGACGATTCGCCGGAGATGCAGTACCTGCACGCGCGCCGCAAGGAGCTCGGCGGCTACCTGCCGCAGCGCCGTCCGCAGTCCGATGAAAAGCTGCCGGTACCAAAGCTGGAAACCTTCAAGGCCGTGCTCGACCCGACCGCTCCTGGCCGCGAGATCTCGACCACCCAGGCGTACGTGCGTGTGCTCACCGCCCTGCTCAAGGACAAGGAAATCGGCCAGCGCATCGTGCCGATCCTGGTCGACGAATCGCGTACCTTCGGTATGGAAGGCCTGTTCCGCCAGATCGGTATCTTCAACCAGCAGGGCCAGTTGTACGAACCGGTCGACAAGGACCAGGTGATGTACTACCGCGAGGACAAGGCCGGCCAGATCCTGCAGGAAGGTATCAACGAAGCGGGCGGCATGTGCTCGTGGCTGGCCGCCGCGACCTCGTACTCGAGCAACAACCGGGTCATGATCCCGTTCTACACGTACTACTCGATGTTCGGCATGCAGCGTGTGGGCGACCTGGTCTGGCTGGCAGGGGACATCCGCGCCCGCGGCTTCCTGATGGGCGGCACCGCCGGCCGCACGACGCTGAACGGCGAAGGCCTGCAGCACGAGGACGGCCACAGCCACATCATCGCGGCTACGGTCCCGAACTGCGTCCCGTACGACCCGACCTACGCGCATGAAGTGGCGGTGATCATCCAGAACGGCCTGCACCGCATGGTGGAACAGCAGGAGGACGTGTTCTACTACATCACCATCATGAACGAGAACTACGAGCAGCCGGGACTGAAGCCGGGTACCGAAGAGGGCATCATCAAGGGTATGTACCTGTTCCAGGAAGGCGACAAGGACGCCGCCCAGCGCGTGCAGCTGATGGGCTCGGGCACGATCCTGCGCGAGTCGGTCTGCGCCGCCGAACTGCTCAAGAAGGACTGGGGCATCGCCGCCGACGTCTGGTCCTGCCCGTCGTTCACCCTGCTGGCGCGCGACGGCCAGGATTGCGACCGCTGGAACCTGGTGCACCCGAACGACGAGCAGCGCCTGCCGTACGTGACCGAGCTGCTGAAAGACACCAGCGGCCCGATCGTCGCGACTACCGACTACATGCGCCTGTTCGCCGAGCAGATCCGCGCCTACATGCCGAAGGACCGCACCTACAAGGTGCTCGGCACCGACGGCTTCGGCCGTTCGGATTCGCGTATCAAGCTGCGTGAGTTCTTCGAGGTGAACTGCTACTACATCACGGTCGCCGCGCTCAAGTCCCTGGCGGACGAAGGCAAGATCCCGACGCAGACGGTGGCGGATGCGATCGCGAAGTACGGCATCGATCCGAACAAGCCGAATCCTGTGACCCAGTAAATGCTCAAGCGCCGCGCCGTTCGCGCGAAGACCCCCCGGGTTTTCGCCGAAACGGCGCGCCTTAGCTGAGATAGAAAAAACACGGAGCTAACAAACATGAGCATTGTGGAAGTCAAAGTCCCCGACATCGGCGACTTCAAGGATGTGGAAGTCATCGAGCTGATGGTCAAACCGGGCGACGCGATCAAGGTCGACCAGTCGCTGGTCACGGTGGAGTCGGACAAGGCCAGCATGGAGATCCCATCCAGCCATGCCGGCGTCGTAAAAGAACTGAAGGTCAAGATCGGCGACAAGATCAACGAGGGTTCGGTCGTGCTGACCCTGGAAGAAGCCGAAGGCGCCGCCGCGCCTGCACCGAGCGCCGAGGCAGCACCGGCACCGGCACCTGCCCCGGCGGCAGCGCCGGCTCCGGCAGCCGCTCCGGCC
>NZ_SPUM01000085.1 GCF_004614195.1 Massilia horti
GCGCTGGCCGGCCCGCACCTGGCGCGCGCGATCGGCAGCGCCAAGCGCTGGTCCGAATGCGTGCTGGCCGGCTTCACCTGGTTCAGCGGCGACTACGCATTCGACCCGGCGACCCCTGGCGCCATGATCGGCGATGCCGCTGCGCGCCGCCGCCTGCTGGCGCTGCTCGCGCTGGTGGCGCGCGACGCCGACTCGCGCGAGCTCGAAGTGCTGCTCAAGCAGGATGCGGCGCTCTCGTTCCACCTGCTCAAACTGGTCAACTCCGCCGCGTTCGCGGTCGGCAGCACCTCGATCACCAGCTTCGGCCAGGCGATCAGCGTGCTTGGCCGCAGGCAGCTGCAGCGCTGGCTGCAACTGCTGCTGTACGCGCGCCAGCAGGCAAACGGCCTGCCCAACCTGATGCTGCCGCTGGCCGCGCTGCGCGGCGCGCAGATGGAGGCGCTGTGCAAGCGTGATGGCGGCGACCGCGACAGCCAGGAGCTGGCCTTCATGACCGGCGTGTTCTCGCTGCTCGACTGCCTGTTCGGCATCCCGATGGCGGTGCTGGTCGGCGAACTGAAGCTCCCGCCCGAAGCCGAAGCCGCGTTGCTGCGGCGCGAAGGCGCGCTGGGGCAGCGCCTGTCATTGTTTGAGTGCGCGCCGGGCGAACAGGAACTGGAGGCGGCGGGCATCTCCAGGGACGACTGGTGGCGCAGCCAGCTATACGCCTGGCACTGGGCCATCCAGGTAGGCAGGAACGTCTGACATGCGCGACGGCGATCCACGCGATTTCATCAGCTGCAGCGCGTCCGTCTGCGACGCGGTGCTGCGCCTGCGCGGCGACGAGCTGGCCGGTGCGCTCGGCGACATCGCGGGCGAACTGCTCGGCACGCGGCACGCGGCGTTCGTCGCGGCCGACAGCCATGCCGAGGTGGCGGGCGAACTGGCCGCTGCGCTGTGCGCCGGCGCGCTGTGCGAAGACGTGCGCACCGACGGCCACTACTACGGCCGCTACGTGGTCGACGGCGCTGCCTGGGGCGAAAGCGACAGGCGCCAGCTCGCGGGCCTGGCGGCGCTGACCGGCGCGCTGCTGCAGGTGCACTCGCTGGCGCAGCGCTCGACCCGCGCCTTCGTGCAGGTCGAGGCGCAGCTGGCACACCAGGCGCAGATCCTCGACCAGCTCCACGAGTCCGTCCTCACGATGGACATGATGGGCTACATCACCAGCTGGAACGGCGGCGCCGAGCGCCTGTTCGGCTACTCGGCGCTGGAAGCGATCGGCCGCCACATCCTGTTCCTGTACGCGGACGAAGAGTCCAACTTCCACGACGCGTTCGCCGAACTGGGCGGCAACATGATGGAAGTGAGGCGCAGGAAGAAGTCCGGCGAAGTGTTCTGGGCCAGCCTGTCGCTGTCGCCGCTGCGCGGCCCGGACGGCCATTCGGTCGGGCTGATCGCCTACCTGACCGACATCACCGAGCGCAAGCGCGCCGAGGAGCGGCTGCACCACTTGGCCTACTACGACGAGCTGACCGGGCTGCCCAACCGCACCTTGTTCGGGCGGCTGGTCGACCAGGGGCTGATGGGAGCGCAGCGGAACACGACAACGGCTTGCGTGCTGTTCCTGGACCTGAACCGCTTCAAGCTGATCAACGACACCCTCGGCCGGCGCGTCGGCGACGAGCTGCTGCGTCAGGTAGCGCAGCGTTTTCGCGGCGCGGTGCGCGACGAGGACGTGGTGGCGCACCTGTCGGGCGACGAGTTCGCGGTGGCCCTGTTCGACATCCGCCAGCACTTCGAGGCGACCACGGTCGCGCAGAAGCTGCAGGCTGCGCTCGAGGAGCCATTCCTGGTCGATGGCCACGAACTTCGCGTCGGCGCGAGCGTGGGCATCAGCGTGTTCCCGCAGGACGGCGCGGACGCCGAAGCGCTGCTGCGCATGGCCGACATTGCGATGGAACGCGCCAAGGAAGGCCACGACAATCCGGACCGCAGCGTCGCGTTCTACCGGCTCGACATGAACGCGGGCATGCAGGAGCGCATGCGCATCGAATCGGGCCTGCGCCACGCGCTGGGGCATGGCGAGCTGGCGCTGTACTACCAACCCAAGTTCGAGATCGGAACCGACAGGGTGGTCGGCGCCGAGGCGCTGGTGCGCTGGGTGCATCCGGAGCGGGGGCTGGTGTCGCCGGCCGAGTTCATTCCGCTGGCCGAATCGACCGGCCTGATCGTGCAGGTGGGCGAGTGGGTGCTGGAGCAGGCCTGCGCCCAGGCCGCGGTGTGGCAGGCGGCCGGATTGCCGCCGATGCGAGTCGCAGTGAACGTCTCGGCCCGCGAGTTCACCAACTCGTTGCCGGGCAGGGTGGCCGAGACTCTCAGGCGGTACGAGCTCGATCCGTCGTGGCTGGAGCTGGAGATCACCGAAGGCACGCTGATGCATGACATCGAGCGCGTGATCGGCATCATGGACCGGATCACCGAGCTTGGCGTGGCGTTGTCGCTGGACGATTTCGGGACCGGGTATTCGAGCCTGTCGTACCTGAAGCGCTTCCCGATTCAGACGCTCAAGATCGACCGCTCGTTCACCACCGGGATTCCGGACGACGCCAACGATTGCGCGATTGCCAGCGCCATCATCAGCATGGGGCGTCAGCTGAAACTGCGCGTGATCGCGGAAGGGGTCGAGACGCTCGACCAGCTCCAATTTCTGCGCAAGGCGGGTTGCGACGAGGTGCAGGGTTTCCTGTACGCGGCGCCGTTGCCGGCTTATGAGTTCGAGCGGGGGTTGCGCGAGAACTGGTTGTTGCTGGCGTAAACCCAGCTTTGCGTCTGCCATGCGGACAGTGATTTATGTATAATGCCGGTTCTTTGGAAGCGTGGCCGAGTGGTTGAAGGCAGCAGTCTTGAAAACTGCCGACGGGGGAACCCGTTCGTGAGTTCGAATCTCACCGCTTCCGCCAGTCTCAATCAAGTCAATGATTTCCCAGTAAGTCTTTGAATATCAAAGGGTTATCGCGTGGTAGGTGTGCCAAATAGGTCTGCCAAAACGAGTCAACCCGACATGCCCGAGCACTTCTATCGGCCGGACCACGGCCGCACCCTGAACTGGTACGTCCGTCTTGTCCCTCCCACTGCGTTGAAGGGGCACCCGGACGTCAAAGAATTCCGCAAATCGACAGGCACGGCCGGCCTTCGCCGTGCTAAAGCCATCGGTGCGCAGCTCATCGCGGAAAAGCGTGCGGAATGGGGAAAGCTGCTCGCGTCGGCAAAGCCACCACGGCTGCTCCTCAGGTGCTGACGATGGAGCAGGTGGAGCGCATCTGCGCGCGCCGGCTCTACCACTGGATGCATTTTGACGACCTGGGACGCTGATCGCGCGCCAGACTCTACTGGCTCAACCCTTGCCAGCCCCAAGAGCATAAGGAGGAAGGACATGGCAGAGCCAATCGCCGAACTTGAAGTCGTCGTTTCCCGCATCAACGTTGAGGCCGAGGTGGTCGGCGAGAAGGAACGCCGGTTGTTCAAGGCCGGGACGGCGGGAACCGTCGTGCTAGCACATGCTGTAGAGGACAGCGAGCCTGTCTATGAAGTCGAGTTCCTTTTGACAGAGGGAAGAGGAGCACTCGCGACGCTTCGTGCCTCGGATGTACGAAAAGCGTCTCCTGACTATCACCGTGCATGCCCGTGCTGCGGGTGCAGAACGCTCGGTGACCTCTGTCCCGGTTCATGGGAGGTATGCCCTGTGTGCTTTTGGGAGGATGACCCGGTTCAGTGGGAAGACCCTTCCGCAGCGGGGGGAGCCAATCGGGTAAGTCTTGCTGAGGCGAGGAAGAATTTCGTGGCATTCGGTGCGTGCGACCGGAGTGCGCTGGCGCATGTACGGCCACCTACCCCGGCAGAGCAAGCGAGCGGTGATGTGTAAGGTGATTCGACAGTGTGGCTTGCCGCGATAAACGATCTGAACGCCACACCAAGTCCGTCTAAGTCCGCTTTGGATCGGAAGCGGGCGGAGCGGCGAGGGTGCGTCGAGAGGTCGTGTTGGGGGGATGGGTCGACTGCCGTCATTCGGCAGCGACCGACATCGAACATGAGCAGTCGAACGGACTCACAACTTTTTAGCATTTTCTATGCTGATTAATTTCGAATTGACTCCCCTCAAACACGTAATGCCTTGGGGAGAGCCTAACAATCTCAGCCTGTCGTGGTTTGGCCTAACGGATGGTCAATATTGGATTAGTGTCGGCGAGACGTCGCTATTCGAATATAGCGAGCACGCGCGAAGTGCTGGAGCAGGGAGATATTGCGAATACCAAGTCGTTCGCCTTCTCGAAGATATCCTCGACATGCTCCCGTCCATCATGGAGCCAATTCCACCAACATTAGTCCGATATCTTTCAGGTGATTCCGGGAAGGCTTGGCAAGCTAAGCTTTCGTCATGGGCCAGTGAGCAGTATGACGCGATTGATGAAGACGAATACTGGCGGCTAGCTGATCTTGCTGGTTCGCTGTCCTATAACCGGTTCCTTGATTCGGCCTACTTGTCGCCGTCAGCGACTATCTTAATTTGGTCTGATGAAAAGGATGTGCACATCGAATGGGACAATAGCGAAAAATTCATTGATGAAAAGGTTGCATGGACTGCCCGGAAGGGGCATTTCCACATGCCGCGCGAAGTATTCATCAGGGAAGTTGAGTCATTTCATTTCAGGCTAATTGAGCAGATGACATCTCGCGTTAGTCAGGTGGTTGCAGGGGCGCTTCCTCCCGATATTCGCATTGATTTTAAGGGGCTGCTGTCTGAGCATGAGCAGCGAAGGAATGCGTTTAGCCTGGCCCTTAGGAATACCATCAGCACCTCGTGGGGTGAAGTCGAGCAAGCAATTTTGGCGATTTCCGAAGCCGCCGCCTGACCCCGGGAAGTCGAGTGGATCAGCTGCCGCCAAGCGGAAGTTGACATTAGTCAGAGGAGGCAGCCGAATGACGTTCGAGTTTTTTTGCAGCGGATGTGGCCAGGTGCATCGAGGCATGCCGGCACTCGACGCGGCCGCCCCGTTGAGCTACTACGCGGTGCCGAAGGACGAGCGCGAAGCGCGCTGCCAGCTTGATTCGGATGCCTGCATTATCGACGGGTCTCAATACTTCGTCCGTGGCTGTCTCGAAATCCCGGTTCACGGCGAGCCCGAACCGTTTTCCTGGGGCGTTTGGGTATCGCTTAGCGAGCAGAGCTTCCGACAATGGGTTACGTGTTACGAGTCCGAGAAGCGGTCGCATGTCGGCCCTTTCTTCGGTTGGCTGAATGCTGCACTCAAGCCGTATCCGGACACGGCGAGCCTGAAGACCCATGTCCATCTCAGGGATGACTTCATCCGCCCCTTTATCGAGTTAGAGCCAACCGACCACCCGCTGGCCGTCGAACAACGCGAGGGAATATCCGTCGAGCGGGTGGCACAACTATATGCGACCATGATGCACGACGTGGACGGAGACAGAGGTTAACATTGCCAGTGAGTGCGCTCATAAGCTGAGGCAAGCGTCCTCACATGTCTCACATCGCGATTTTTCTCAATTAATGGGAACTTTTCAGGGGTGCCGGCGGAAGAGACCATGGTGGCCCGGTTCCGACTGAATGAATGCCAGGCCTATAATTCGCCCTATCGCTCACAGTATTTCCAGAAATCGTCTTTACGAAGTGATCAAGCGCGTGATTCTTTCCGCCGCAGTGACCCAATCGGGGTCGCTCAATGAATAATGCCTCACCATGAATCGAATAACCTCCAATACCTCCCCCGTACTTACATCCAGTGGCCCTGGCTTTACGCGCAAAGCATTGCCGGCACTTTTGTTGAGCTGTTTTGCCGCCCAGCCGTTGTTCGCACAGACCGCCGCGCCTTCCGTATCCGCTCCGTCCCAGGCCACCGCGCCTGCCCGCGCCGGTGCGCCGGCGCCCGCCACCCCTTCCATAAGCAAGACCGGTGACGCAGCCAAGGCCGCCGACGCAAGCAAGGGTGCGACCACTGGTCAGCCGGATTCCCAGGCCGGCGCAACGGATGAAATGGCGACAGTCGAGGTGGTAGCTTCCCGCCCGACCAACAAGGTGGATCGCGACGTCTACGATCTGAAGAACGACATTAGCCTCTCCAACGCTTCGGCCGCGGACGTGCTGAACAACGTGCCATCGGTGACGGTCGACCAGGACGGCAGCGTCGCGCTGCGTGGCAACCAGAACGTTCAGATCATGGTCAACGGCAAGCGCGACGCGCAGTTCCAGGGACAAAACCGTGGCGATGCGCTCAATTCCTTCCCGGCCGAGAATATCGAATCGATCGAGGTCATCAACGTTCCGGGCGCGGAGTTCGGTAATGAGGGCGGCAGTGGTCCTATCATCAACCTGGTCCTCAAACGCAATCGCAAGCCGGGCTCGCGCGCCAGCCTGAGCGCCAACAAGGCCACCGCAGATCGTTACAACGCATTCGCAAACGGCGAGTATGCGGCAGGGCCGTATTCGATCAGTGGCAATATCGGCGTGCGCAAGAATGTGCGTACCAACCGTCGTGATACGGAGCGTGAAGACCTCGATCCGCAAAACGGCGATGTGATTGGCGGTTCGCATACGCAGGGCGACGGCCGTTCGCCGTCCCAGGCAGTGACGCTGGCATCGACTTTGACTTACAACGTCGGGGAGCGCGACCAGGCCGGTGCCACGGTCAGCTATTCCAAAATGCAGAACGAGAGCGATAACGTCAGCTCGACCCTTCGTTTCGGTCGCGGTATGGTGCCCACTGCCGATTTCAACAGCTATTCCAAAAGCCGCTCGCCGGCCGAAAACTTCGGCCTTGGCGCGTCCTACCTCCATCGTAGCGGGGAACCGGGCGAGGAATTGAAGTTCGACGCACGTTACACAGGACAGAAAAACAATTCCGATTCAGACGTCATCTACGACTACCGCCTGCTGCCGACTCGCGTGACAGCGAACAATCACCGCGCAACGGACAGGGATAACCGTATTCTCGACCTGACCACCGATTATCAGCGCGTGGTGTGGGAAACCTGGCTGTTGAAGGCCGGCGCCAAGTTAGCGGATAGTAGGAACAGTAATGCCACCGATTATCGCGCGGTCAACCCGGTGACCGGCGCCTACGAGCCTGTCCCTAGCCGCATCAGCGATTTCGAGACGAATGACCGCAACGTCGCAATCTACGGCATCCTGAGCACCAAGCTGCTTGACGACCTGCAGCTGCAGGCCGGCATGCGTGGCGAGTACACGGAAATGGACGTGCGCCAGCCGCTGCTCAATCAGGAATACAAGTATCACTACATGAACTGGCTGCCGAGCTTGTACGCCACCTACGGGTTCGGCGACACAGCCCAGCTGCAGCTGCGCGCGAGCCGGCGCATTGCGCGCCCGAACGAACGGGACCTCAATCCGAACCTTGTGTACCTGAGCGATTTCAGAGCAAGCCAGGGCAATGCGAACCTGGAGCCGGTGAATAACGATTTGTACGAACTGGCATACCGCGACCGCTTCTTTGGCGTGGATTCCAGCTTCACCCTGTTCAAGCGGCGCGAGTCGCCGCTGATCGGCTATCGCAGCTATCCGCTGGTTTCGGACCCGAACGTGCTGGTCACGTCGCCAATCAACTTTGGTGCCAACGATTCAACCGGGGTGGACCTGAACTTCAACGTGCGCAAGCTGTTCCTGCAGGGACTTTCGGCCAATCTCGGTGCCACAATCGGAAACGAGAAACGGGCGCGCGTGTTCAACCTGAGTAACAATCTGATAGTCGAGCAGTCGAATCGCAGGGAAAACGCCAAGCTGCGCCTGGCGTATCAGTTCGACGCTGAGTCGTTGCAGGTGAATGTCAGACACAACGGCGCAACATTGAATGGCCAGGGAATTAACAAGGCGTTCACCTTGACCGACTTCACCTGGCAGCACCGCATGTCTCCCCGTATGTCGCTGAACCTGAACGTGAACAATGTGTTCGGGACGGGTAATACCGGGAGCTTCACCGAAAATGAAGTGCTGCGCGTGCACAACCTGGCATACAACCAGCCGCGCATCTTCTCGTTTGGCCTGCGTTACCAGTGGGGTGGCGTGTCGGGCGACGAGCGCATTCGCAACGGTGGAATGCGCAAGGGTGAAAAGATTTTCCGGGATGGCAAAGACGGGGAGAGTGGCGGCTTCCGTATCCGCGACAAAGGTGGCGATGGCGGCAACGGCGGCGGCTTTGATCGCGGCGGCGGGGGGCACGGCTTCTAAGCTGCCGCGTACCAACGCGCTCGTCAAGAACGCCAGGCCACAGCGCCTGGCGTCAGACCTGCTACGTCATGCGGGGCCGTTTGGAGTTTGGGTCGAGCCGGCCACGGTGGAGGTTGCTTCGTGCACGGTACGCCGCAGCTCGGTCGCCATGCCGCGTGCCCGGTTCGCAAGGTCCCGGGACCGGGCATCGGCCCGTTTGCGCGCGGTGCGGGCGGCACTGTAGGCCTTGTCCCTGATGAGCGCACGGCGGCGATTGCCCTGCTCAGGGTCGAGCAGGTACATTGCCAACATGCCAATTGCAACTCCCCCAAGCATGTACATGTAGGATGACGGCCTGCTCGTGTAGTAGTGGTTCATGGCGCTCTCCTGTCCTCGCGTTCACCGGTTTGACATGGCGGGTCCCCAGTCGTTTCGCGGGAATGACAGCGCGGGCGCCTGCGTCTGGTTGTCGTTGACTGGTGTCAAGACGGCGATCGGACCGGAATGGGAGCATACACCTTGGTGTCAGGCAAACAGCCGGGGTGAAAAATGGATGAGCTTCTGCGCTATTTCGAAGAAGAGTTGGGTCTCTTCGGCCAGTACGCACGGGAGTTTCGCAACCGGTTTCCCAAGCCCGCGAGCGACCTGCATATTTCGGGCGAGACCTACGAAGACCCGAGCGTGGCGCGCCTGATCCAGTCGGTTGCCTTCATGAGCGCGCGGATCAGGAAACGGCTCGACGACGACTATCCGAAATTTACCGAATCGCTGCTGGAAAGCCTGTATCCGCATTACCTGCGTCCGCTGCCGTCGCACACGATCGTTCAGATCGGCAATCGCGGACCGAGCGAACTGTTGCCCGAGGTTAGGCTGCTGCCGCGCGGCACGCTGGTGCGTTCGTCGGGCGAGCAGGGCGCGATCTGTTTCTTTCGCACGGTCTACGACCTGACGCTGGCGCCGATCGTGCTGTCCAAGGCCGAGTTTTCCTCGCTCATCAATGCGCCGCGCGCGGCCGGGCTGCCGCGCGGCGTCACCTCCAGCGTCAGCATCGTGATCGAGCGCGGCGGCGACAAGGTCGACCTGGGCGATGGCGTGCTCGACAGGCTGCGCCTTTTCGTCGATGGCGAGCCGTCGCTGCGCGCGGCGCTCATCGACGCGCTGTTCATGAAGACCAGGGCGGCTTTCCTGCAGGTGAACCGTGACCCGGCGTGGCTCCCTTTGGCAAAGGTGCCGCTGCGCCTGGCCGGCTTTGGCGATGAGGACGAGATGGTGCCGTTTCCATCGCGCGCGCATCCGGCGTTCCGGCTGCTGACGGAGTATTTCACCTATCCCGAAAAATTCAATTTCATCGACATCGACCTTTCCGAGATCGTTCGGATGCTGCCATCGCAGTGCACCCGCTTTACGCTGCACCTGGCGCTGGCGGACGTGCCGAGCGACTCGGGCGAAGCGCGCCTGTTGTCGGCCTTGTCGCACAAGAATCTGCTGCTGGGCTGTACGCCTATCATCAATCTGTTCGACAAGGCGGGGGAGCCGCTGCAGCTTGCGCATACCAGCGCCGAGTACATCCTGTGCGCCGATTCGGCCCATGCATCGTCCTACGAAATCCACAGCGTCAACCAGGTGCGGCTGGTGCATGGCGGGCACCCGCCGGTGACGACCGAGTTCGGTCCCCTGTATTCGGTGGATTTCGAGCGCCAGACCGCGCTCGCCAAACGCAATTACTGGATCACGCGCCGCGACGAAACCACCGCCGCGGTCAGCCCCGGGCACGAGATGCGCATCGCACTGATCGATTCCGACTTCAAGCCGAGCCAGGCGGCCGGCGCCACGCTGTCGGTCGAGCTCACTTGCACCAACCGCGACCTGCCGTGCCAGATGCGCTACGGCCTGCCGGAAGGCGATATGCACACCGACGGCATCCCCAGTTCGTCCCCGGTGCGCGTGTTGCGGCGGCCGTCGCACTCCTACCGGTTCGACGCGCGCCAGGGTGCGCACTGGCGCCTGATCGCGCACCTGGCGCTCAACCACGCGCGGCTGACCGATGCCGGCCTGCTCGACTTCCAGAAGATGCTGTCGCTGTACGACTTGCCGCGTTCGGCGATTTCGCAGCGCCTGATCAAGGGCATCGTGGGACTGACGCACGGCACGGTGCGGGCCTGGATCAAGACCGAGCCGATGTCGACCCTGATGCCCGGCATCGGCATTCGCATGACGGTGGACGAGCAGGCGTTCGTGGGCAGCGGCATTTATGTGTTCGCCCAGGTGATGGAGCGCTATTTCGCGATGAACTCGCAGCTGAACTGCTTTACGCAGTTGCAAATCGTGTCGCAGCAGACCGGAGAGGAGATCCTGACATGCCCGCCACGCACAGCCGAACAGACACGAGCGTAATTCAGCGGCTGCTGGACGAGCCGCAGCGCTTCGAGTTTTTCCAGGCGGTGCGGCTGGTGGTGCAGTGGCTGGGGGAACATGGAATACCGCCGGACAAGGCGCTGGCCGAGTACCTGCGTTTCCAGAACAGCCTGTCGCTCGGTTTTCCTGCCAGCCAGATTGAAGCACTGCAGGCGGTGGCCGGCCGTCCGCTTGGCGACCACCCGTCGATGAGCCGGGCCATGCAGGAACAGCAGGGCTTGCAGGTCCGCATCACCCCGACCTTCATGGGCTTCCTGGGCACGCACGGCGCATTGCCGCCGCACTTCACGGAACGCATCATCGCATGGCAGTCGTCCGAGCAGGACGAGGCGCCGCGCGCTTTCCTGGACATGCTCTCGAACCGGATGCTGGCGCTGTTCTACGAAGCCTGGCGCAAGCATCGGGTCGAGCAGTGCATCGAGCAGGGCGCGGATGGCTTTTTGCCTTTGCTGCTGGCGCTGGTGGGGTTCCAGCGCGGCGAACGCTTGAACAATGCCGATGGCGTGTGCGACGAAGCCATCGCCCGGTTTGCCGGGCTGCTGCAGCAGCGGCCGATGTCGGCAATCGCGCTCGGGCGGGTGTTGTCGGGCTATCTGGGCGTTCCGGTGCGCGTGCAGGAAGCGATCGGCCACTGGAATCCGATGGCGGCGCACGAGCAGAGCGCGCTGGGCATGGCCAACGCCACGCTGGGCGACGATACGATGATCGGCGAGAACGCGTGGCGGCCCGACCTGCGTGTGCGCTTGTCGCTCGGTCCATTATGGATCGACGAGTTCGACAGGTTCCTGCCACATGCGCCGGGTGCGATGGCGATCAAAAAAATGCTGAGCCTGTTCGGCGAGCAGACCTTGACGTATGAGGTGGAACTGGTGCTGCGCAAGAGCCAGGCGCAGCCGGTACGCCTGGCGGGGGGCAACGCGGCCTGCTCCCGGCTGGGTCTGGACAGCTTTCTGCTCACCGGGCCGGCCACGGTCGACCGCCGCGACATGCGCTACGATATCCGTCCGATGGAAGCCTTGCCGCCGATCGGCAAGGGCAAGCGTGTCAAGACTTGAAACGGGCAGGGGTTGGTGCAATATCATCGCCAAGATTTTCTTTTGAGAGTGCACCGATGAGCCCCCAAGATTCGCAACTTCTCCAGGATTTCCTGAACCAGCTCGTGCAAGCCCGTGGCGTTCCCAAGGACCCCGAGGCGGACGCGATGATCAGCAGGGCGGCCGCCCAGCAGCCGGACGCGACCTACCTGCTGGTGCAACGGGCGCTGCTGCAACAGCAGGCACTGAACAATGCCAAGGCCGAAATTGCGTCCCTGCAGAACCAGTTGCGCGCTTCGCCGCAGTCGACGTCAGCCTTCCTCGATCCGAATGCGTGGGGAAACAGCGGCACTGTGCGCCCGGCAATGGGCGCACAGCCCGGGCAGGGGGCGCCAACGCCATACCAGCCAGGGCAGCAGCCGACGCCGATGGCACAGCCCGCCAGCGGCGGATTTTTACGCGGCGGCATGGGCGGTACGCTGGGCAATATCGCATCCACAGCGGCCGGGGTGGCGGCGGGGGCGTTCCTGTTCCAAGGGATCGAACACCTGCTCGGCAATCACGCCGGCAACGGCTTTCTCGGCAACCAGAATGCGTTTTCCTCGCTGACGGCGCCGCTGGATAGCATCACCACCAACAACTATTTCGGCAGCGGCGATGCGTCGGACAAGCTGGCCGACAATCTCGGCACGGACACCTCCTTTTCCGACACCGATTCCTCGATCGCGGAGGACACGGACAGCGGCCTGTTCGACAACCTGGACTCGGACGACGACTTGTTTACCTGAAAGGGCGATCACATCTGCCGGAACAGGTGCGTGTAGAGCAGGCTCACGCGCAGCTTTTCGGGACGGTTTTTCAGGCTCAGGGTGAGCTTGCCGAAATCGTCGCGCGTGGCCCGGTCCACGCAGGACAGGTTCACGATCGTGCCGCGGTGGATCTGGCAGAACTGGTCCGTGTCGAGCTGCGGCAACAGCTCCTTCAAACTCAGGCGGATCAGCGCTTCGCCTTCCTGCGTGACGACGCTCACGTACTTGTCGACTGCCTGGAAGTACACCACGTCCCGCACCGGGATCAGGCGAACCTGGTTGCCGACCGCGGCGCGGATGATAGACAGGCGCGGCTGGGGCGCCTCGGCAGGCAGCATCGCGCCGATTTGCGCCAGCAGCGCCGGCAGCTCGCTGTTCGCGCCATCGTTCGCCAGCCGCTGGCGCAGCCGTTCGACGGTCTTGCCGAGCCGGGCGTCGTTGACCGGCTTGAGCACGTAATCGGCCGCCGCCTGCTCGAACGCGTCGATTGCGTAATCGTCGTACGCGGTCACGAACACCACTTGCGGCAATGGCTTGCTTGCATTCCAGCGCTCGGCCACTTCGTCCGCCGCTTCCAGGCCGGTCTGGCCTGGCATCTTGATGTCCAGGAACAGAATGTCAGGGCGCAGCTCCAGCGCCTGCTCCACCGCGTCCAGCCCGTTCGGGCAGATCGCCACGATGGCCAGTTCGGGCCAAAGCCGCTGCAGCGATTTGGCGAGGGTGGCGGCGAGAATAGGTTCGTCTTCGGCGATGAGGGCGCGTATGGTCATGACTGCTCCAGTGGCAGGGTGAGTCGGGCAATGGTGCCGCGGGGGATGGCGGTTTCGAGCTCGAGCCGGGCGCGCTCGCCAAACAGGCCTTGCAAGCGATCGCGGGTGTTGGCGACGCCGACGCGGGTGCCGGCGGTGCGCGGCGCATCCGATAGACCGCAACCGGTATCGCAGACCGAGAGGTCGAGCATGTCGCCGCTGACCCTGGCGCTGATAGTGATCTCGCCGCCCGCGACCGTGGGCTCCAGGCCGTGGATGATGGCGTTTTCCACCAGCGGCTGCAGCAGCATCGGCGGCAGCGGCAGGCGGCGCAACGCGTCGGGCAACTCGAGACGGTAGCGCAGGCGTTCGCCCATGCGCATGCACATCAAACCGAGGTAGGCGTCGATGAGTTCGAACTCCTGCGCGAGCGTGGTATGCGGTGCGCGCGACGAGGTGAGGGTGGCGCGCAGGTACTGGATGAACTGGTCGAGGATGTGGCTGGCGCGCTCCGGGTCGATCGCGATCAAGCCTTGCAGGTTGGCCAGCGTATTGAACAGCATGTGCGGCTCGATCTGAGCCTGCAGCAGTTGCAATTGTGCTTGCACAGCCTGGCGTTCGACGATCTCGGCCCGGGCCCTTTCCTTTGCGACCTCGGCCTCGATGCGCGCCATGCGTTCGCGGTTAATGAACAGCATCACCGCGCCAGTGGCAGCCAGCAAGGTGAACAACATCATGTTGGCTTCGGCCGGAGCAAAGATGGATCTGAGCGGCGGAATCGGATGGCCCAGCAAACTCGCGGCGATGACGATTCCGCCAAAGTTGGCAATCGGCGCGGACACCAGCAACACCGCCACCAACAAAACCCATTTCATTTTCCGGTTGCCCGGCCGGTGGAAGATCAACAGCCGCGCGGTATCGATCAGGAGCAAGGCTAGCATGCCGATGCACACCGAGTAGACGATGTTCAGGTACGCCCTGTGCATGTTGCCGGTCACGAGGGCAATAACGACGCCGCACAATGCGCTGAACACGAAGCCAAGCGGCGCGTCCTTTACCAGGCGGCGGACAAGAAATGTGAATGATGGGGCAACAGGCTGCATTGGATGGTTATGGTGCGATCTTGAACACCCGGCAGATTTTGCCCAATGACCTATGCGGCGGCAAGCGACAAGCGACGAAAGGGGCATAAACGGCGATGAAATAGACGCCAGCGTCGATGGCGCAGTTATTCGGGCTCGGCGTGAACGTCGCGATACGCCAGCATGGCCGGCAGCCGTTCCTCTTTTTCCGGGTCAAACCCGCAGGTGTGGTGCCATTCTTTCGGGTTTTCGTACGTCCCGAACATCATGTCCCACCAGGTGATGTCGCCGTAATTGTTCTTGTGCCGGCCGTACTGGTGGTGGATTCGATGCATTTCGGGACGCTGGAATACGTAGCCGACCCAGTGCGGCGTCTTTACATTGGTGTGATAGAAGAACCCCCCGACGGCGGTTCACAAGGTATAAATCGCGGCCGCTTCCTTTGACAGCCCCAGCAGCGTATAGACGAGCAAGCTGCCAATGATGGAATTGACCACCACCAAGCGTCGCGGCAGCGGCTTGCTGCTGACGATGCGGGAGTGGGAGCCGGCCGAATTCACCCGCTTGCGGCGATAAGCGACTTCATCCGCCTTCTGTCGCATGTTCGTGGTGCCGCAACCGGCGGTCATGCGGATTGCCGTCTTTGCGTCAGATTAAGCTGACAAAAAAACGAGCGGTTCTGTGATACGAAATGTGGGATTTTGTACAGATGAATCTGCCCAGGAAGAGGATAAGGTAGGCGTATAGGGGAATACGCCATGAAGAGGTCAATTATCGCTTTCGCCGTGCTGGGAGGAAGCTCGGCTGTGGCCTGCGCACAAAACGATCCCGCGGCTGAACGCGGGGCAGGGGCCGGTGTAACTCAGCAAATCATGTGTTTGGGCGACGTCAGGTATTCGATTGCCTGCGCGCCTGCTGTGTGGCCGGAGACCGGCGGCCCTCGCTCGTCCATTATTTTTCGCGCTGAGCCAATCCAGCGGATGGAGGACAATTTCCCCGGCAGCGGTGGCACGCCGATGTTCGGAGGCGGAGGCCGCGTGATGGCCCGCGATTCGTTCGGCAATGACCGTCTCGACACATCAGCAGCAAACCGGGCCTGGGGCATGTCGATCGGCGCCGGGTTCGGGCCGCTCTCGATTCGCGCCGCGCACCAGAACCGGCACGTGGCGCGGGTCCGACTGTATGACGCGGCGGGCAATAACATGGAGGCGATGAATTCGCTTGTTGCCGCCAACCTCAATCTTGGCTGGGCAACAGTGTATGCGGCGTACAGCGTGAATCGCGGCTGGGGCAGTACGCCACTGTTTAATCCGGAAAATCCTTACGGCGCCGGCGCCAGCACCATCCCGTCCACCAACAGCCGCGACGTGTTGGTCGGCATGGCCGTGCCGCTCAGTCATTCGACCACCTTCCTGGCTTCCGTCATGCACAAGAATGACCGCGGACTCATGCACCGCGACGCCAATATGCTTGCGATCGGCGCCTCCTATGTTGTTTCGCGGCACACCGATTTCTATGCGTCCTGGTCGCACATGCGCAACACGTCCGGCCCCGGCTATTCGCTGGGTATCTCAAGTGGGACCGGCGCGACTAATTCGGCGCTCAACATCGGCATGCGCCATTCGTTCTGATGCGCGAGATGTTGTGTCAAAAGGCACAGGCTAAGTGTGGCCTCACGCACGCCGTAGGGTGCGCACCAGTGCGCACGCGGTACGGTTGAATGCCGTTGGCTTCGGTACGCACACGTACCGCGTGCGCACAGGTGCGCACCCTACGCGAGCAACAGCCCCGAACCGGCCCCACGTCCCAACAGCTAGGGCAATGGCGGTGTCGCGGTCGATTGCTCATCGCGCTCGTCTTGGGTAAGCAGCTACTCAACCTTTGGGCCGCGTCGATCCACAGCCTCGCCTGCCATCCCGGTTCCACACTTAGCGGTGACGACACAACCTCTCAAGGTGCCTTGCTGCGCTGCGCCGCAATGTTGCGAAATTGGGTAGCCTGTCGCCTTGCATTCACGATTCGTCTTTGGAGGCATCATGACAGGCACCAGTACGCTTGATCCGGATAATTTTCCGGAACGACCTGACCGCAGTCTGGGCAAGGGACATGGGGTGGATTCGCTCGGGCCGAGCGATATTTCGGACACCGGTAGCGACGTCATGGGCGGCCACGGCTTCGCGGACAATCTCGATGACGACCAGAAGATTGAGCTCGATACCGGCACCACGTCGGACGAGGAAACGAGCCATGCCGGGGAGACCGCAGGCCCCGATATCGGCGACGCGAATGTCGACAGCGATAGCGACTATGGCGGCACCGGTGAGCGCGCGAGCGCCGGCCGCGACACCATCGCCAAGGACGGTGCCGACATCGACACCGACCACGTGGAAGTCATCCCCGACGTTCCGCTGAGCGAGGATGACACCGACTTTTTATCGAGCAAACCGCCGGGTCAGCCCCCAGGCCGCGAATAGGGCGCCACCGCCAAGCAGCGCAGCCGTCAGCGACTTGCCGCGCCGGGCCGCAGTGGTATATGGGCTGTGCTCGACCACATCGGCCGACACGCTGCCGCGCTCGCGCAATTCGGTGGACGGGTCGGGCGCGTGCAGCGCGTCGCGCCGGCCGGGAGGGCTCTCGATGTTTGATTGCTGCTGCCGGAACATGGTCGCGTTCATGAAGCGGTCAACGAGCCCAGGTGCGGCCTTGGCCGCAGCCGCGATGGCCTTCGCATGGCCACCCACGTAGAGGTCGCGCACTGGATGCCGGGCCGCATACAGGATGGTCTCGGCTACCAGTTCCGGCGCATACACGGGTGGCGGCAGCGTCGGCTCCTTTTCCAGGTAGTTCTTGGCGTGGGTCGGGAACATCGTGTCGATCGACGACGGCTTGATCAGCGTGACGGAAATGGGGGCCTTGTCCTTTTCCAGTTCCATCCGCAGCGCATCGGTGAAACCCTTGACCGCATGCTTGGATGCCGAGTACATCCCCTGCAGCGGCGCCGCCCGTTCCGACAGTTCGCTGCCCAGGTTGATGATCGCGCCGCCGCCGCGCGTCTTCATGCGCCTGACGGCCTCCAGCGAGCCGTACACGACGCCCCAAAAATTGGTCTGGAACAGCCGCTCCTGGTCTTCCAGCGCCACATCCTCGAGCTTGCCATAGATCGAGATGCCGGCATTGTTGACCCAGGTGTCGATGCGGCCGAAGCGCTCCATCGCGGCCTGGCCGATGCGCTCGATGTCGGCCTGGCTGCCGACATCGGCGGCGACGGTGGCCACCCGGGTGCCGTGCGTGCGCAGTTCGCTGGCGAGCTGGTCGAGCGCGTCGCTGCTGCGCGCGGCCAGCACCAGCCGGGCTCCCTGGTCGGCCGCCATGCGCGCGGTGGTCAACCCGATGCCACTGGTCGCGCCGGTGATGACCATGACCTGTTCGCCGATGTTCCTGAGTTTGACTGACATGATCTTCTCCTCCTCGCGAATCGATCGCAGGAAGGACTGTCCGGGCGGCGAATGGTTCATGCCCGTGCAGGCGAGGTAACTACTTGATGACCAGCCCAATCGCGGCCATCATGCCACCCGGTTCATTCTTTTTGGCCACGTCGGCCCGGCTGCCGGAATGCTGTCGTGCGCGGTCGGGCCGCGCCCGCTGATAGCATCCTTCTCACAGGCGGCCTGAAGCAGGAGCCGTGGATGCCAGGACGGGACAGCGGTGGTGAATGGGTGGTTAGCGGGCGGTTAGTGCGCCTTGGACAGGATCAGCAGCCAGCGGCGCAGCAGCAGCACCTCGACGTGGCCCGGCTCGACGCCAGTGTCGCATTCGATGATGGGGTTGACCGGGTAGAAACGTTTGCGAAAATCTCGTGTTACCAGCAACTCGCGGCGGCCAAGGCGAAGCATGAACGGGATCGGTGCGTATTCGAGGCCGAAAGTGCTGTTCAGAACGGTCATGACGGTTTCCTTTTTCGAATTGTGTTGGTCAAGTGACACCAGAATAGCACAAATACTGTACAAATCCACAGTTACTGTATAAACCCCCAGTAAATTTTCATGGTTGTGGTTTTTTTACCAATTGACCCCATATTGCCCCCATGTTGAGAACGATTTTGCCCCGCCTGCACCGTTTTGCCGCCGCGCGCGTGGCGCCCGATGGCGTATTCGGCCTGCACCTGACGGCGGGTGTGTTGGTGCTGCTGGCGGCCGCTTTCGTGTTTGCGCGCATTGCAGAGGGTGTGGTGACCGGGGCCGCGATCACCGTGCTCGACGCCCAGCTTGCCCAGTGGTTCCATGCGCACGCCACGCCGGCACTCACGCGGGTGATGCTGTTTGTTACGCACTGGCACAGCGTGGCGGGCATACTGGCGATGGTGGTGCTGCTGGCGGCGTGGCTGTGGCAACGGCGCGAGCGGTACTGGGTGCTGGCGCTGGTGGCGGCGGTGCCGGGCGGGCAACTGCTGAACGTGCTGATGAAAACGGCATTCCAGCGCCCGCGGCCGCAGTTCGACGATCCCTTCTTGACCTTGCCGACCTACAGCTTCCCCAGCGGTCATACGGTGGCCGCCACGCTGCTGTACGGATTCCTGGCCTGTTATGTGTTCCGCCATGTGCGCGACTGGCGCTGGCGCTGCGCGGCGCTGGTGCTGGCCTGCCTGCTGGTGGCGCTGGTCGCCTTGTCGCGCATGTACCTGGGCGTGCACTACCTCTCGGACGTGCTCGCCGCAGTCTGCGAGGGCTGCGCATGGCTTGCGATCTGCCTCGCCGCGACGACCAGCCTGCAGCGGCGTAATGCGGCCAGGTCGGCGGGGAGGGGTGCCTGAAGATGGTTGCCGTGATCATCAACGGCCGGGCAGGCAACGGCCATGACGATGCGGCGCTTGACGCTGTGCAGGCGCAGTTTCACGCGGCCGGACTGGAGGCCGCGATCACGCTGGCGCAAGACGGCGCGCAGATGATCGAGGCCGCGCGCACCGCGCTCGACGACGGCGCAGCGCTGGTGGTGGCGGGCGGCGGCGACGGCACGGTCAACGCGGTGGCGTCGGTCATGGCCGGCAGCGGCGTCGCGTTCGGGGTCTTGCCGCTTGGCACCCTGAACCATTTCGCGAAAGACCTGGGCATCCCGCTCGCGCTGGAGCAGGCGGTGCGGGTGCTGGCCGATGGCCGCCCGACAGAGGTCGACGTGGGCGAGGTCAACGGCCGCATTTTCCTGAACAATTCGGGGCTTGGCCTATACCCGGACATCGTGCACCAACGCGAAAAGCAGCAGCGGCTGGGCCGCGGCAAGTGGCCGGCGGTGCTGTGGGCGACATTGGCGGCGCTGTGGCGCTATCCTTTCCTGTCAATCCGGTTGGCGGTCGACGGCCAGCGGCTGGCGCGCCGCACTCCGTTTGTGTTCATCGGCAACAACGAGTACACGATGCAGGGCGTCTCGATCGGTATGCGCGATCGCCTCGATGCCGGCAAGCTGAGCCTGTACGTGGCGCAACGCCCGGGAAGATTGGGGCTGCTGCGCTTCGCGTATCGGGCGCTGCGCGGCACGCTGGCGCAGGAGCGCGACTTTGACATGCTGTTGACCGAAGAAATGGAAATCGCGTCCCGCCGGCGTCGCCTGCTGGTCGCGACCGATGGCGAAGTGTCCTTGATGGAGATGCCGTTGCGCTACCGGATCCGGCCCGGCGCGCTGACGGTCATCGTACCAACGGAAGGAAATTGAATGCGAACCCTTGTCCAATTGTCCGATCTGCATTTTGGCCGCGTCGACCCGGAGTTGCTGGCGCCCTTGCGCACACTGGTGCACACGCTGGCGCCCGACGTGGTGGTGGTTTCCGGCGACCTGACCCAGCGCGCCAGGAGCGAGCAGTTCGAGGCCGCGCGGGCCTGGCTCGACAGCTTGCCGCGCCCACAGGTGATCGTGCCAGGCAACCACGACATTCCACTGTACGACGTGGTCCGGCGCTTCGTGCTGCCGCTCGAGCGCTACAAGCGCTACATCACGGATGACCTGGAGCCCACTTATGTGGACGATGAGATCGCGGTGCTGGGCGTGAACACGGCGCGTTCGCTCACGTTCAAGGACGGGCGGGTCAACCAGGGGCAGATGGCTCGCCTGCGCGCGCGCCTGACCGAGCTGGATCCAGCGCTGACGCGGGTGATCGTGACGCACCACCCGTTCGACCTGCCCCAGGACTACGACAAAGGCGACCTGGTCGAGCGCGCACCGATGGCGATGCAGGTGTTCGCGCAGTGCGGGGTCGATGTGCTGCTGGCCGGGCACCTGCACACCAGTCTCGCGGGCAATACGGCCGCACGCTACCAGATCAGCGAGTACGCGGCGCTGGTGGTGCAGGCTGGCACGGCGACGTCGACGCGCGGGCGGGGCGAAGTCAATTCGTTCAACGTGCTGCGCATCGAGCCCGAGCGGGTGGAGGTGGACCGCTATGGCTGGGACGTGGTGGAAAAAGTGTTCAGGCCGACGGCGACTGACACGTTCTTTCGCACCGGGAACGTGTGGGCGCCGCATACGGATGGCATGCTGGCGGCGGGGATCTAGTGTGGGTTTCGTAGGCTCCCGCCCACGCCCCGCTCACCCTAATAGGCGCACATCGTAGGGTGCGCACCTGTGCGCACGCGGTACGTTTGAATGCCGTTGGCTCGTGCATGCACACGTACCGCGTGCGCACGGGTGCGCACCCTACGGTCCTCGCCGCGGATGGCATGGTGGCGGCAGCCATTTAGGGCTACATCCAGTACGTTTGAATGCCGTTGACTCGTGCATGCACACGTACCGCGTGCGCACGGGTGCGCACCCTACGTGTCGTGCAGGAGGATGCGGCGCTTACATCCAGTACTGCCCCAGCTTCGCCGCCCATTCCTTGATGCGGTCCGTCAGCGGCCGCTTGCGCCACGCTTCCAGCGTCACTTCCTGCGAGTTGCGCAGGTCTTCGTTGAACGCGCTTTCCATGTCGCGTCCGAAGGCCGGATCGAGCACCATCACATTCAGTTCGTAGTTGTGCATGAAGCTGCGGTAGTCGATATTGGCCGAACCGATGGTCGACCAGGCGCCGTCGATGACTGCGGTCTTGGCGTGCAGCACCGCAACCTGCAGCTGGTAGATGCGCACCTTTGCGGCCAGCAACTGGTCGTAGAATCCGCGGCCGGCATGGAACACGAGCGTGTGGTCGGACACGCCCGGCAGCACCAGGCGCACATCCACGCCGCGTGTGGCGGCCGCGCACAACGCGTCGATGGTTTGCTGGTCGGGCACGAAATAGGCCGAGGTGATGTGGATCGATTGCTTCGCTTCGTTGATCGCCACCAGCAGCGACTTGTAGATCTCGGAATCGCGGTCGGGCGAGGTCGCCAGCACGCGCACGAACTTGTCGCCGGCGTTCGCCAGGCGCGGGAAATAATCGGCGCGCGGCAGTTCGCCGGCTTCCTGATGGATCCAGTTGTTGATGAAGGCCCACTGGAGCGTGGCCACCGCCGGGCCTTCGATCTTGATGTGGGTGTCGCGCCAGCCGACCTCTTGTCCATTGGCCTGCTCGGGCTTGCGCCGAGGCGAACGGAACAGCGAGCTGTTGGCATAGGCGGCGCTGATGTTGATGCCGCCGGTGAAGGCGGTCTTGCCGTCGACGACCATCAGCTTGCGGTGGTCGCGGTTGTTCAATTCCCAGCGGCCCTTGCGCGCCGCGGGATTGACCGGGTTGAAGGCCAGCAGGTTGACGCCCGCCGCCTTCATGCGCTCAAAGAACGCCTGCGGCGTGTTCAGGGTGCCGACCGCGTCGTACATCACATTGACCAGCACGCCTTGCTGGCGCTTTTCGATCAGCAGGTCGGCGAACTGGGTGCCGACCGGGTCCTGGTCGAAGATGTAGGTTTCGAGATTGATCGTGCTAATGGCGGCGCGCGCGGCGTCCATCATTTCGCGCATCGTGGCCGGGCCGTCGAACAGCAGCGTCACCTTGTTGCCGGCGATGAGCGGCACCCCGGTCGCCTGTTCCTCCAACAGGGCCAGGGGCTTGAGTTCGGCGGTGGCGGCCGCCCAACGCCGTTCGGCCAGTTGGGCCGCCTTTTGCGGCGGCAGCTTGCCGTTGGCGGTGGCGATGGTCGGCGCGTGGGTGTTCGGCGGCGGCAGGTTGTTCACGCCAGGCAGCGTCTTGCACGAGGCTGCCATGCAGCCGAACGCCAGCGCGGCAAGCCACGGGCGCAGCCGGCTCATTTGGTTCCTCTTTCGGGCGCGGCCGCAGGCTCCTTGGCGGGCACGGCCTTGGAGCCGATGAAAAAGTCGAGCGGTGCGCTGGCAAAGCTGCGTCCCATGGCTCGCAGCAGGCGCACCCCATGCCGAAAGCGGATGTGGCGCGCCCGCAGTGCCACCCACAACGCCAGGCCAAAGCTCACGAGCAAGTTGACGGCGCCGATCAGGACGATGCCGACCAGGGTGGTGGCGACCATGTCCCAGCTCACCTGGTAGTTCAGCCCCACCAGGGCGATGGCGAAGTTGGCTGCGGAGAAGGTGACGTGGCGGATATCGAGCGGCAGGCCGAGCAGGAAGCCGACGGTGCCGGTCACGCCCATCAGGATGCCGAAGTACAGGTTGCCCATCAGGCCGCCGAGGTTGTTCTCGATGTAGACCGAGAGCCGCTGCAGGCGCGCTTGCCCCAGTACGCGGCGCAGGCCGCGCAGCTGGCGCACGCGCTGCCCGACGCGGGTGTAGAGCGCCTTGTTGTCGTAGTAGCCCGATACCAGTCCCGAGACGAACAGCCACACGCCGGCGATCGCGGCGTGGAACAGCGCCGGCGAGTGCAGCGGGTCGCTCTCATGAATCATGTGCAGGGCCTTGGCCGGGTTCACCAGGTGGTGGCCGGTGATGTACGGATAGGCGAAGGCGATCAGGAAGGCCACCGGGATCACGGTGGCCAGGTTGCCCAGCACCGCCACGATCTGGGTGCGCAATACCTTGTTGACCAGCTCGGCCATGCGGTCGATGTCGACCCCGCGTCCGGCGGTGCGGTGCAGGCCGGCGGCGATGCGCTGGGCCGTCATGGCCGGTTGCTTGGTGGCGATGGTCCAGTGCAGCAGGTGCACCAGGATGAAGCCGGCCGAATAGTTCAGGCTGAACAGGAAGGCCTCGACCAGCGGCGCGGTCTTCAGGTAGGCCAGCAGGATCTTGATCATCGCCATGAAGCCGACCACCAGGCCGGCGCCGGCGGAGGACGTGAACATCTTGCGCAGCTGGCTGCGGTTTTCGGCGATGTAGTGTTCCCCGGTGCGGCTGGCGTTTTCGGTGACGTTGCGCGCCAACAGGTCGATGTTGTCGCGGAACAGGCCACGCACCTGGTACTTGGTGTTGCTCCCCTCGATCAGCTCCTGGGCCAGTGCGATCGCGGCGGCGCGGTGCGGCGAGGCTGGCGGCTCGGAGGGCGGGGTGGCGTCGTTTGCCACCGCCTCCAGGTCGAGCGTGGGCGCGCTCGGCAGCTGGCCGCCGATGTCGACCAGGAACAGCAGCTTGCGCAGGCGGTCGATGCTTTGCGTGAGGGCGACCAGCAGGTAGGTCAGCGCCACGCTGGTGCCGGTGGACAGCGCGCCCTTGCGGATCTTGGCCACCACCTCCTCGCACTGGTCGAGCATCACCAGTACGTGCTTGGCGTCCTCCATCTGTTCAAGCAGGCCGTCGAGGTAGCGGCCGTATTCGTCCAGGTATTTGTTAATCTCGATGTTCTGGACCAAAAACGGCGAATCGAAGTCCTCGATCTCGCTGTAGCTGTGCACCAGGAGCGGCTCCAGTCCCAGCGCGCACACGCGGCAGGACAGGGTGCGGATCGCGTCCAGGAGGCCCATCAAGGTGGTGAAGCGCATGTGGTTCGGCGCGGCGCCCGGCGGCGGCTCGGCGCCGGCGACCACGTCGAACAGTTCCAGCCAGTCGGCGTTGGGCACCGCGCGGATCCACTGGAAGTCGGTGTCGCGGTACAGCACCTGGTTCAGCACTTGGGAGAGGTAGCGGTCGTCGTACGCGGGCGGCAGGAAGCGGTAGCTGATGCGCCGCTTGAGCTCGGTAAAGAAGCCGTCGTTGGACAGGATGCCGATGTCGCTGTACAGGCTGGTGTGGCGCCGCGTTTCGAGCAGCGTCACCATGTAGCAGCGCAGCGCCCATGCCTGCGCCTGGTTGCCCTTGAGGAGCTGGCACAGCGTGCGCACGGCCTGGCGAGCCTTGTCATGGCGCCAATGCGGATGCGGACGCAGACATTCCACCAGATCGACCAGCAGGTCGATGCGGTCGCTGTGCGGGTCGATGCGTTCAAGAACAGCGAGCATGGCAAGGGCGGGGAGTGGATAAGTAAAGTGTACGCGTGGGCACGGGTGGGGTTGGTTCGTTAGCGAACATAGCTCTTCATTGCGGGACAGAGTTAAGCGGCGCAGCGGCGGTCCTCCGTCCTCGGGTCAGTTTTGTTGCCCCGCAGTATAACCAACATCGGGTACACTGATTGCTTGCAACAACGGGGAGAAAGCATGTACCTGACGTATTACAACGGGCAGTGGAACGAAGGGAATGTTCCACTGTATGGCGCGATGGACCACAGCGTCTGGCTGGGTTCGTCGGTGTTCGACGGCGCGCGCGCCCTGCGCGGCCACCTGCCCGATTTGCGCGCGCACCTGGAACGCGTGGTGCGCTCGGCCGAGGTGCTGGGCCTGGCCTGCCCGCTGTCGGTCGAGGCGATGGAAGCGCTGGTGCGCGAGGGCGTCGCCAAGTTTCCGGCGCACGCCGAGCTGTATATCCGCCCGCTGGTGTTCGCCACCGAGGGCTTCCTGATCCCGGCGGCGGAACAAAGCGGCTTTGCGCTCACGCTGTTCGACGCGCCGCTGCCGCCGTTTGCCGGGTTCTCGGCTTGCCTGTCCAACCTGCGCCGGCCGGATCCATCAATGGCGCCGACCGATGCCAAGGCGTCCGCGCTGTACGCGAATTCGACCCGCGCGATGCGCGAAGCCAAGGAGCGCGGCTACGACCAGGCGGTGATGCTCGATGCGGCCGGGAACGTGGCCGAGTTCGCCTCGTCGAACCTGTTCCTGGTGACCCGGGAGGGGAAGGTGGTGACGCCGGCGGCGAACGGCACTTTCCTGTCTGGGATTACCCGTGCGCGGGTCATCGCGCTCTTGGGAGAGGCGGGGGTGACGGTCGAGGAGCGCAGCGTGCTGCCGGAAGAACTGGAGACGGCGCGCGAGATTTTCAGTACCGGCAACTACGGCAAGGTGACGCCGTGCACGCGTTTCGAGTCGCGCACGCTGGAGGCGGGGCTGCTCGCGCGTCAGGCGCGCGAGCTGTACATGGCGTTTGTGGAAGGCTGCTGAGCAGGCAGTAGGGCGGCAGGCGACGGAATAGCTTCACGCAGCCGCTGCGAAGGCGTAGGGTGTGCACCTGTGCGCACGCGGTACGTATGCGTACCGGAGCCAACGGCATTCAACCGTACCGCGTGCGCACGGGTGCGCACCCTACGAACTGCCGTTACTTGCCCTTCGATTCAAGCGGCTTGATGTTGCCGCAGTACGTATGCGTACCGGAGCCAACGGCATTCAACCGTACCGCGTGCGCACGGGTGCGCACCCTACGAACTGCCGTTACTTGCCCTTCGATTCAAGCGGCTTGATGTTGCCGCAGTACGTATGCGTACCGGAGCTAACGGCATTCAACCGTACCGCGTGCGCACGGGTGCGCACCCTACGAACTGCCGTT
>NZ_SPUM01000003.1 GCF_004614195.1 Massilia horti
ACCGCGTGCGCACAGGTGCGCACCCTACGCCTCCATTCAGCCTCACTTGTAAAAAACGCTTGCGCGCCCCACAAGATGGCAATATAGTTGAGTCCTCAAGTATCTAACAATGAGTAATCAAATGAATACAAGCGATTCCACTGACTTCTGCCTGCGGCTTGCCCGCGCAGCCACGACCCTCAGCCGCCGCTTCGATTCGGGGCTGGGCAACCATTTCGGCATCAGCTTCGCCGACTACCAACTGCTCAGGCAACTGGTGCGCGCTCCCGGGGGCAAGCTGCGCCGCGTCGACCTGGCCGAACGCCTGGGCCTGACCGCGTCCGGCGTCACGCGTTCCCTGCTGCCGCTGGAGAAGATCGGCCTGGTCGGCCGCCAGAGCGATCCGCGCGACGCGCGGGTCGGCTATGCGCTGATCACGCCGGCCGGCAGCGAACTGGTGACCAATGCCGACGCCCTCGTCGACCAGATCAGCAACGAGTTCACCACCGGCACCGATGCCGCGCAGCTCGGCGCGCTATCCGGCCTGCTGGGGAGAATCGCGGGCATCAGCGCATCGCAGGTTTGACGAGAAATCCCCTGGCCGGGCATCGCCCCGGCCGGGGACGCGGCCAATTGCCGGACGCCATGGCTGGCACCGGATCCACGTGTGCGCGCCGGATCGATTACGATTACGGGTTGCCAACCACACGAGGATCGCGCATGCCGAAATTTGCTGCCAACCTGAGCACGATGTTCACCGAGCTCAGCTTCCTCGACCGCTTTGCGGCAGCGCGTTCGGCCAACTTCGATGCGGTCGAATTCCTGTTCCCGTATGCGTTCGGGGCGCGGCAGATCGCGCAGCGCCTGGCCCGCTACAATTTGCGGCTGGTGCTGCACAATCTGCCGGCCGGCGACTGGACCGCGGGCGAGCGCGGCATCGCTTGTGACCCGCGCCGGATCGGGGAATTCCAGGACAGCGTCGAACTGGCGATCGAATATGCGCTCGAACTGGGCGTGGGGCAGTTGCACTGCCTGGCCGGCAAGTTGCCGCCCAAGGTGCCGCGCGAACGGGCGCACGCAACCTTTGTCGAGAACCTCAAGTTCGCCGCAAACAAGTTCCGCGAGCACGGGCTGAACCTGCTGATCGAGCCGATCAACAACCGCGACATCCCCGGCTATTTCCTGACCCATACGCGGCAGGCGGCCGCGATCATCAAGGAGTGCGGGCAGGACAACATCTTCCTGCAATACGACATCTACCACATGCAACGCATGGAGGGCGCGCTGTCCGAAACGATCCGCGCGCACCTGCCACTGATCCGCCACATCCAGCTGGCCGACGTGCCCGGCCGCCACGAACCGGGCACCGGCGAAATCAATTTTCCGTTCCTGTTCCGCTTTTTGGATGAGATCGGCTATCAGGGCTGGGTCGGCTGCGAGTACACGCCGCGCGCCGGCACCCTGGAAAGCCTGCACTGGCGGACCGCGCTGGGCGTGCCGCCGGCGATCGAGGCGGATGCCTAGACAAGGGCGGCGTCCGCTGTCATGATTGCCATTCACACAACAGCGGAAGGACGACCATGATCCAAGGATTGCGTACCGTGATCTACCCGGTGCCGGCATTGGCGGAAGCAACCGCCTGGTACCGCAGCGTGCTCGAACGGGCACCGTATTTCGACCAGCCGTTCTATGTCGGCTTCGAGGTCGGCGGCTTCGAACTGGGGCTGGTGCCCGATGGCACGCCCGGCACTGCCGGCGCCACCGCCTACTGGGGCACTGCGGACGCGCGCGCCGAAGTCGAACGGCTGACCAAGCTCGGCGCCACGGTCGAAATGCCGGTCACCGATGTCGGCGACGGGATCCTCGCAGCCACCGTGCGCGACCCGTACGGCAACCTGTTCGGCGTGATCGAAAATCCCCACTTCGACCTGGCCAAGGTCGCATAAATTGACGTACTGCAAGATGCTTCAAAGCTAGATTTGCATAATGGGACTTTCCGGCCCGCCCTCTTTGCGCGGCCTGAAAGGACCCCATGAAAGCTTGCCGATCTGCCGCCGCCTTCGCCCTCTTGTGCGTCAGCCTGCTGCTGGGCGGCTGCGCTACCAACGGTCCGGTCAGCCTGGAGGCGGTGCGCGAATTCGCCGACGCTTCCGCCAAGCTGGGCGGGTACGCCGAACTGTCGCACCGCTACCGCGACACCTACGAACGGGAACAGCCCTACCTGACGCCGTCGGCCGACCGCATCGCGCGCGAGAACGATGCCAAGCGGCGCGCGGTGTACGACGATTTCGTCACCCTGCAAAAGACCGTGGTGCTCTACATGCAGACGCTCAGCCTGCTGGCCGGCGATGGCCGCTACGACCTGACGCCGCGGCTGGATGACCTGGGCATGGGCCTGCAGGCGAATGCCGAATCGGGCCTGCAGCAGCGCCACATCGCGGCCTATATGGGCCTGACGCGCCTGCTCACGCGGGTGATCGCCTCCGGCTACCAGAACCGCAGCGTCGAGACCATGGTGCGCGACGGCGACGCCGACATCCAGGCCTTGCTCGAGGCGATGATCTCGATCACCCGGCTGTACATGAAGACCAATGACAACGAGAAGAAGACCGTGCTCGGCATTTTCGACGTCGAGCTGCCGTTCTCGGTCAAGAACAGCGACCGCATGCTGGTCACCCTGGCCAAGGTCCATTACCTGTCCAAGTCAAACGAGTACAAGATGATCGACCAGCGCTACGAACTGGCGCTGCAGGGCCTGACCAAGGTTGCGCTCGGGCACCAGAAGCTGCGCGAGAACCTGCACAACCTGTCGCGCGAAGAGGTGCGCAGCATGATTCAGCGCTATGGCAGCGACCTGCGCAAGATCCGCGACAACCTGGGCAATTAACGAGGAGGCGCCATGAGCGACAACCCCAATCCCGCAGCCACCGGTGAGGCCGGCGGCCTGGCCAGCGTCAATCAGGTGGTCGAACTGGCCGACCAGTTGTCGGCCTGCGCCGACGAAATCCACGACCGGGTGATGCGCGAGATCCGCGCCTACCAGGGCGGCCCGGTGCCCGAGGCCAAGCAGAACGACGCGCGCGCCCTGCTCGACGACGAACTGGTGCTGCGCCAGCGCGCCAACGGCCTGTACGCCGACGCCGCCACCTACATCGTGCGCTCGCTGGGCAAGTCGCAGCAGCATGTGATTGCCCTGACCATGGATGCCGGGCAGAAAATCAAGCACATCAACGACATCGGCAACGCGATCAGCCTGGTGGCGCGCCTGCTCGGCATCGCCGCGGCCGCCGCCACCGGCCAGGCCGCGCCGATCATGCTTTCGCTGGAAGCGCTCAAGCACCAGCTCGACTGGATGGCGGCCACCAGCGCCCCGCCCAAGCCGGCCGAACCGGCCGAACCGGCGTAATCGGCCGCGAGACGTGCGCCCATATTCAGCGCCCACGTATCGCGCTACACTGGACTCCATAACAATCGATCAAGGGAGTCCTTGCGATGAACGTCCATCCCTACGTCTTTTTCGGCGGCAGGTGCGCCGAGGCTTTCCGCTACTACCAGGAACACCTTGGCGCGACCGACGTGGTGCTGTTGCCCTATCGCGGCTCGCCGGCCGAATCGATGGCGCCGCCGGAATGGCACGACAAGATCATGCACGGCTCGCTTAAGCTGGGCAACACGACGCTGATGGGTTCGGACGGCAGCCATGGCGAGCCGTTCACCGGCATGCAGGCCTGCGCGCTGGCGCTGGGCGTCGAGAGCGCCGAGCAACTCGAAGGCGCGTTCGCCGCGCTGGCCCAGGGCGGCACGGTCAGGATGCCGCCTGCGCCCACCTTTTTTGCCCAGCGGTTCGCCATGGTCACCGATCAGTTCGGCGTGGCGTGGATGTTGATCTGCGAAGCGGCGCGCCCGCAGTGACAAGGAGGGGTGCCGATGAACGGACTGGATCCGGGGCAAGTCGCGCTGCTCCGATCGCTGCTGGAACAACGCTTGGCCGCACTCGCGGGCACCCAGGAGCCGCAGGCGGTCGGCGGCGCGCGTGACCTGCCGGTGCCCGAGGTGGAAACCTCGCCGGCGGACAAGGCGACCGTGCGCCTGCTCAACGATCTGGCGCTCGAGGCCGCCGGCCACCAGGCGGCCCAGATGCAGGTGCTGCGCCACGCGCTGGCCAAGTTCGACGACGGCAGCTATGGCCTGTGCGAGGAATGCGGCAACGAAATCGGCTTTTCGCGGCTGCAGGCACGCCCGGAGGCGCGCCTGTGCATCATCTGCCAGACCCGGGCCGAACGGCGTTAGTGTCCTGAGAACTGTAGCGAAATCAAGCTGAGGCAAGGAACACAGCACGGCAGGGCCGAGGCCCTGCGCGCATGTGTGACGCCGACACTAGCACATGTGCTGGCCGCCGTTGATCGCGATGTTGGCGCCCGTTACATAGCCGGCCTCCTCGGAGGCCAGGTAGGCGACCAGCCCGGCCACCTCGTCCGGCTGGCCCAGGCGGCCCATCGGGATCTGGGGCAGGATGCGGGTCTGCATGACCTCCTGCGGCACCGCCGCCACCATCTTGGTGTTCAGGTAACCGGGCGACACCGTGTTGACGGTGATCCCGTGCCTGGCCAGCTCGAGCGCCAGGGCCTTGGTGAAGCCGTGCATGCCGGCCTTGGCCGCGGCGTAGTTGGCCTGGCCGAAGGCGCCGGCCTGGCCGTTCACAGACGAAATGTTGACGATACGGCCCCAGCGCTGCTCCAGCATCGGCTCGATCGCCTGCTTGGTGACGTTGAACACGCTGTCCAGGTCGGCGCGCAGCACATCCTGCCAGTCCTCGCGGGTCATCTTGCGCAAGCTGCGGTCGCGCGTGATGCCGGCATTGTTGACCAAGAGGTCGAGCCGGCCCAGCTCGCTCAAGAGCTTTTGCATCATCCATTCGCAATCGGCGTAATCGCCCACGTCGACGCGGTAGGCATGAAACCGGAAACCTTCGTCGCGCTGCGCCGCCAGCCAGGCGTCGGGCGTCTGATTCATTGGCGAATACGTCGTCGCGACCTGATACCCTTCGGCATGCAGCCGCCGGCACAGGGCCGTTCCCAGTCCCCCCATTCCGCCCGTGACCAACGCTACCTTATTGTTTTGCATGGCCCCTCCCCTGTGAATTCGGCCGCGCGACATGCGCAGCCCGAAACGCCAAGTCTAGGTCGCGTGGTTTGTTTGACTATTGATTTACTTCAAACGTTGCGCGGGGTGATTTGCTAGCAGATAAGATAGGGATGGACCGAGCGGCGTCACCACGGCACATCGTTTGGCACCGCGTGCGCACGGGTGCGCACCCTACGGCGTGCTTCGACAGATCGTAGGGTGCGCACCTGTGCGCACGCGGAATGCGGCACAGCGGCTGCGCCGATATGCGCCCGCGCACCCAAACCGATCACGAAATGAGGTGCACCGGCACGGTCGGATCGAAGTCGGTCCAGTCGCCCCCGACGATGTTACCGGTCGTGCGTGCGATACGCTCCGCGCCCAGCGACTTGAGCACCTCGACCGCGCGGCCCTCGCGGGCCGGGTCGTCCAACGCGACCGCCAGTACCATGCCGGCCGCGCACGGCTCGTCCTCGCCTTGCTGACCCGCCTCGTGCATCTTGGAAAAGCTGAACAGCGAGCCCAGGTGCGCGCCGACCAGGCCGCCGACCAGTGGCCCCAGCGGGCCGGTCACCGGCGCCGTCACCGCGCCCACGGCCACCCCGATCGCCGCGCCGCCGGTGACGCCCTCGACCACGCCGACCGGGGCATCCTCGGCACCCGGCGACTCGATGTAATCGCCGCCGATTGGCGTCATGTCGTGCTGCCCCGGCTGGCTCAGGAAGAAGCCGCTGATCCGGTCCGGGTCGAAACCATGCTCGGCCAGTGCCTGGCGCGCCTGCTCGACCTCGTCCTGCAACTGGAAGTGCCCTGCAATGATGGTGGACATGTGTTTCCTCCCTCGCAAACGAAAGTCGCTCCAAGCATGGACCGATTGCAGGCGCGGTTCCGTGCGCGCACGCACGCAGCGCCTATTGCCACTGTCCGTAGACCACGCCGTACGTCTGGGGTTCCGGCGCCGGGGCCGGGAACCAGTCGCGCGGGTCGACCCGGTAATACTTCAGGAACTCCTCGTACAAGGCCGGATGGCGCGCCGCCAGGCGCCAGGGCTGCTCGAAGAAGCTTTCGGTGGCGACCGCGAAGAATTCGGCCGGGCTGTGCGCGCCGTAATGGTCGAGAGCGCCATGCTCGCCGTACCAGGCTTGCTCGCGCAGGTCCTCGTAGGCGGATGCCAGCACCTGCGACCAGCTGCGGTAGCGTGCAGGGCTGCGCAGGTCGGGCGCGCCATTGTTGCTGCCCGATTCGCTGTCGAGCTGGTGCGCGAACTCGTGCAGCACCACGTTGTGCGCCCCGGCCGGTTCATTGCCGGCGCGCCGCACGTGCTCCCACGACAGCACCACCCGCCCGTCGCCCCAGGATTCGCCCAGCAAGTCCTGGCGGTGTTCGGTGACCACGCCGGCCGCGTCGACCTCGCGCCGCGGCACCAGGAACGCGCCCGGGTACACCAGGATCGTGCGCAGCTCCGGGTAGACCCGGTCCGGGCGGCCGAGCAGCAGCAGGCAGGCCTGGGCCGCGATGGTCACCCGCATCTCGTCAGTGAGCGAGAGGCCGGCGCAGCCGACGAAGGTTTTCTGGTGCAGGAACTGCTGCACCAGCCGTTCGAGCCGGCGACGAGAATCCGGCTCCATGTTGCGGTATTGGACGACGTTGCGTTCAAGAATGGCGCGCCAACCCGGATCGAGCGGACGTGCCAGCACCCGCCGCAGGCGCCAGCCGGGCACCAGCCACGCCAGCGCCAGGGCGGCCGCCAGCGCGAACCATACCAACCAGGCCAACATCAGCCCTCCCCCCGGCTGCACCGCGCGGCCCGCAGGCCGCCCGCGGCACACGCCGCCGATACCCCACTCGCTACCATCCGCCTCTCCTTGTTTTGCCGCCGGAAAGAATTCCCGGACGATCGGTAGGTGGGGATAGTTGAGTGTTTTTCAACCCGCCGGCGGCGGGGATGGCAGGCGCGGTTCGCGGGCTACACTAAGCGCGCTCCTTGGGGGCCTGGGACGGCGCCGGGCCGAACAGCGCGGCCACCAGCGGGTCGCGCGTGACCGGGCTGCGGTTGACCCGGATCGCGTAATGGGTGTCGTCGGCCAGGATGTGGAAATGGCGGCCGCTGCCGGCCATGCTCTGTTCGCGCAGGCCCGGACGTTCCTTGCGCGGGCTCGCGCCTTCGCGCTTGGGCTGGCAGATCGCGGCCAGGAAGGCCTTGACCCGCTCCTGGTCCGGGCAGATCTGGTACACGGCCTTGCCCAGGTAGGTGGCGGTGCCCTCGATGTAGCGCGCCAGCTCGATCACGCCCGCCTCGCGCAGGTCGCGGATATACTTGCGCGCGCCGGACGGGGAAAACTTGAGGAACCACGCGATCTCGTCGGCCAGCATTTCATGGCTTTGCAGCTCGTTGATCAGCTTTTGCATGTTCTCGATCCGGCGCTGGGTGGCGGACGTGGAACGCACGCGCTCGATCGGCGCCAGCGAAATCGGCGCGCGCTCGGTCGGCTGCGGAGGCACACGTTCGATCAGCGCCGAGTTGCCCGAATTGTGCACAGCGCCGTGATCGCCTTGCACCGCGTTGTTCTGAGTCGTTGCATGCATGTTGGTGTACTCCATGTTTTTAGAGAGAGACTGTGGGGTCCGGGTCGCCGTGTTTCGTTTGACACCCTGACAACACCTCGGGTTCCGCATAACTGGCGTCAACTTTGCCTTCGTTAGCCCGTCAGGTCTGTGCGCCATCCAACATACAAAGAAGTTCCGAAAAGAATTTTTTACAAGTCCGCTTACGGGCTCAGCTGATGCCGAACGGACATGCATGCGACGCGAATTTTTGCCTCGGGCTAAAATTGCGCTTTTGCCAGCCCCAACGATGTCCCTGCGCCTTGCCCTGCTCCCCCTCCTGTTAGCCCCCGTGGCCGCCTGTGCCGGCCCGGCCGCCACCGACATGCTGGTCGACTTCCTCGCCATTCCCGCCAGTGCCGGGCTGGGCGCGATCCAGCGCATCGACCGCGCGCCGTACCGGGGCGCGAAGGTGGGCCAGGACCTGGTGCCGCTGTACATGTACGAAGGGCGCCATGTCTACCTGCACGCGACCCGGGTCGGCTACAAGTTCAGCGACATTCCGGAGCACGGCCTCGAAGTGTTCCTCGACTATCGCTACGAGGGTTACCCGACCGCGCACCGGCCGAAGGTGCTGGGAGGAATGGCGTCCCGTGACGCCGGCACCCAGGCCGGCGCGGCCTACCGCGGGCGCACCCAGTTCGGCAATTTCGACGCCGAGATCCTGCATGACGCCAACAACCTGAGCCACGGCACCGAATGGCGCCTGAGCTACAGTTTCGACCTGCACGAAGGCCGCTGGCATTTCCGCCCCATCTGGACCGTCGCGCGCCGCAGCGCCAACCTGAACAACTTTTACTACGGCGTGCGGCCGACGGAAGCGGCCCCCGCCCGCCCGGCCTACATGCCCGGCAGCGGCACCGACTGGACTAGCGCCCTGTACGGCTATTACGAAGTGTCGCGGCGCTGGCGATTGCTGGGCGGCGTCGGCGTGACCTACATGTCCGACCGGGTGCGCGCCAGCCCGCTGGTGGACGACCGTCCGCAGGTCGGCGCGCTGGTGGGCGCCGCCTACGACTTCGGCAGCCACAAGCCGTATTCCGAGCCGGGCCAGCCGCTGGCGGTCAGGCTGTACGCCGGCCGCGCGACCGAATGCAACTTCCTGCCCGCGCTCGCGCTGCAATGCGGCTCGACCCGCACCGGCGACGATACCCGGATCGCCGGCGTGGACTTCGGCCGCGCATTGGTGGAACGGGTCAACGGCTGGCCACTGGACTTCTACGCCTACGCCGGGGTGCTGATGCACGATGAGCGCGGCCTGCAAGCCGATGGGCTTCAGCTGAACGCCCAGATCAAGGCCTATTACTACGGCCTGCCGTGGGACCGCTACGTGCGCACCCGGATCGGCTTCGGCGCCGGCTTCTCGCTGGCCCAGCGCGTGCCGCTGGCAGAAGTGCGCGACCAGGCCCGGCGCGACCGCGACACCAGCCGCCTGCTCAATTACCTGGACCCGACGCTGGACGTCAACCTGGGCGACCTGGTCGGCAGAAAAGGACTGAAGGACACGGTGCTTGGCATTGGCATTTCGCACCGTTCGGGCATCTTCGGCTCGTCCCAGCTTCTCGGCAACATCAACGGCGGCTCGAATTACCTGTACGGTTTCATCGAAACGAAGCTTTAACACCACGGTATCGGCGCGTGCACCGCGCGCCGTCCGGTCTGTACGTTGTGTAAAGCGCACAGACATTATGGAACTCACCCGCGCGGCGATCTATCCAACGATCCCCACAACTTTTGAATTTGTCGGAGATTGCCGTGAACACTACAAACAAGATGGCACTGGCCGTCGTGCTGCTGTGCTCGACGCAAGCGTTCAACCCGCTGATGGCGCAGGTTGCTCATCCGGTGGTAACCAGACAGCAGGCTCAGACCTATCAATCGTCGGCCGGGCAGCAGGCCAATCAACAGTCAACCGGGCAGCGTGTCTATGAAGCGCCTTCACCGCAGGCCTATCAACCGGCGGCCGGTCAAACGAGCCAGCCAGGCACCGAGCAGCAATATATCGGCAAGACCACGGTGTCCGTCACCCAGCTGTTCCCATTCGGCAGCGCCAGGCTGAGCACGCCGCAGCCCAAGCTCGACCAGATCGCAAGCATGATGCACAGCAATCCGTCGATCACCGAGCTTGACATCATCGGCTATACCGACAAGATCGGGTCCGATAAATACAATATGGAGCTGTCGTTGCGCCGCGCCGAAGCGGTGCGCGACTACCTGGTCAGCAAGGGCGTCGAGCCGAGTCGCCTGATGCCGATCGGCAGGGGCGAACAGCAACTGGCGGTCGAGTGCCACGACAAGCACCACGCGAATCTGATCGCGTGCTCGGCGCCGAACCGCCGGGTCGAGCTCGAACCAATCACCTCCGGAATCCAACACGGGCAGGCCCCCGTCAGCTGGAGAGGCTGACAGTCCCTGCGAGGCATGGCCCGGCGCCAAACCGCCGGGCCGCAGTGGCGCGGTAGGTCCCATTCGTCGGTTCCGACACATTCACACCACAGTTGCGACGCAGCGCGCCGGCCGGCCACTCTGGTCTTGCGTTGCGAAAAAGTCACGTACCCACGTGACATAGTGCGCTAACGCACTGACCCTGCGGAATGCTCCCACTTATCCTTCAACCAACATCCCCGCTGCTGGTGCATGAGATGTTGAACAACATTAAACAGAAGGGAGCACGCATTGAATAACATCAACAAGATCGCCTTGGCGGCCGCCATCGTCTGCTGTGCCGGCACCGCCTCGGCCCAGGAAATCAACCCATCGTGGTATGTGCAGCCAACCGTGGTCGGCATCAAGCCCGACAACCGCTTTGGGGTCGACAAGAAGGACTGGGGTGGCGGACTGAAGTTCGGCAAACCGGTCACCCCCATGTGGGACATCCAGATCGGCGGCACCCATGCCCGCGCCGAAGATGGCCCCGCCAGCTACCACCAGACCCTGCTGGGCGTTGACGCGCTCTTGATGCTGTCGCGTCAGAACGTGCGCCCCTACCTGCTGTTCGGCCTGGGCGCCGAGCGCGACAAGGTGTCCAACCCGCTGCGCAACGTGTCCGCCACGTCCCCTTACGCCACTCTGGGCGCGGGCCTGCAGGTGGGGATCAACGACCGCTGGTCGATGCAGGCCGACCTGCGCACCGTGCGCGGTTTCCTCAGCGACAGTGACCGTTTTGGCTTTAGCCGCAGCAACAACAAATACCTCATGGTCGGGCTGAACTACGCGTTCAACCCGCCGCCCGCACCGCCGCCGCCGCCCGCACCGGTGGAGCAGCCGGCCCCGCAACCGGAACCGGTCGCGCCGCCTCCTCCGCCACCACCACCTCCGCCGCCACCGCCGCCGGCCCGTTTCGAAAAGGTGACGCTGTCGGCGACCGAGCTGTTCGCGTTCGACAGCGCCAAGCTGACCCTGCCGCAGCCGCGGCTGGACGACATCGCCAATGCGCTGCAGGCCGACACGTCGATCTCCAATATTGACATTACCGGCTACACCGATCGCATCGGCGCGAAAAAATACAACCTGAAGCTGTCGCAGCGGCGCGCCGAGGCGGTCCGCGAGTACCTGATCAGCAAGGGCGTCGACGGCAACCGCCTGAAGGCAATCGGCAAGGGCGAAGCCAATCCGGTGGTCCAGTGCCACCAGAAAAAACGTTCCGAGCTGATCGCCTGCCTGGCGCCGAACCGGCGTGTTGAAGTCGAGCAGATCACGATCGAAAAACGCGTTCAATAAGCACAAGACGGCGACCCTGCTGTAAAAAGGGGGCGAGATCCGCAAGGAGCTCCGCCCCTTTTCTTTTTTATCGGAGGGCAGCAAATGCATGCAACAGGGCGAATCCCGACGCCGAAGCAGTTCTACGAGGTACTCAAGGCCGCGCTCGAGGATTGGATCGAGCACCGCGCCGCCAGCAAGGGCGCGGCGCTGGCCTACTACACGCTGTTCTCGCTGGCGCCGATCCTGGTGCTGGTGATCGCGATCGCCGGCATCTTCTACGGCGCGGATGCGGCCGAAGGCAAGCTGCTCGACGAACTGCGTGGCCTGATGGGCGATCAAGGCGCGCAGGCGATCCAGCTGGTGTTGGCCGGCGCGCGCGACAAGGAAGGCGGCAAGTCCGCCACCGTCGTCGCCAGCGTCCTGCTCATATTCGGCGCCACCCGCGTGTTCGCGGAACTGAAGGAGAGCCTCGACGATATCTGGGATCTGCCACCCAACAAGGGAGCGGCGTGGCTGGACACGGTGCGCACCCGCCTGATGTCGTTCGGCCTGGTCCTCGTGCTCAGTTTCCTGCTGATCGTGTCGCTGGTCGTCAGCACCGCGCTCAATGTGCTCCAGGAATTTTTCACCGGCCTGTGGCAAGAGACGGCGGTCCTGCTGAGCTGGCTGGCCTCGGGCATCAGCTTTTTGGTGATCGCGACCCTGTTCGGCGTCATCTACAAGCTGCTGCCGCGGGCCAGGCTCTCCTGGCGCGACGTAAGCATCGGCGCGCTCGGCACCGCCGCCCTGTTCACGCTCGGCAAATTCGCTATCGGGCTGTATCTCGGCAAGAGCAGCGTGGCCAGCAGCTATGGCGCAGCCGGCTCGCTGATCGCGTTGCTGCTGTGGGTGTACTACTCGGCGCAGATCTTTTTCCTGGGCGCGGAGTTCACGCACCAGTATGCGCTCAGGCTGGGCAGTTTGCGGGACAAGGGCTCGGATGCGGCCGGGAGCAACACGGCGTAGGGTGCGCGGGGCCGCCGAGGACCAGTGCGCACGGTACGTGTGCAGGCACGAGCCAACGGCAATCAAACGTACAGCGTGCGCACGGGTGCGCACCCTACGGAATTGCCGCTACTCGCCCAGCATCTCGGCCACCACTTCCATCCCTTCCACGCGTTCGGCGACCACCTTGACCACCATCACCACCGGCACCCCGAGCAGCAGCCCCCAGGTGCCCCACAGGAAGCCCCAAAACAGCAGGCTGACGAACACCGCTGCCGGGTTCATCTTCGCGATCTTGCCGGTCATCCAGGTGGCCACCACCATGCCGATCAGGGTCGCGATACCCATCGATGCCGCCACCACCAAGATCACCATGCGCAGCGACTCGAACTGCAGGAACGCGGCCAGCGCGGTGGCGCAGGTGATCAGGAGCGGCCCGATGTACGGCATGATATGCACCAGCCCGGCGAACACCGCCCAGGCTCCGGCGTTCTGCAGGCCGATCGCGCGCAGCGCCGCGTACATCAGGAACCCGAGCAAGATATTGGTCACCAGCAGCATGAACATGTAGCTCTGGATCGAGGTGTTGATGTCTTCCAAGATGTGCACCGTGACCTTCTTGCGCGTGAGCGAAGGGCCGGTCAGCTTGACCAGCTTGCGCTTGAAGGTGTCGCCCGCCAGCAGCAAGAAGAACACCAGGAACACCACCATCGTCGCCTGCGCCAGGAAGGTCGCCAGCGACAACGAACCGGCCAGCAGCCAGTCCAGCACGCGAAAGCTGGACGCGCCGGCCGGCGGCGGCGTGCTGGGGCGCTTTTGCAGCGCGCGCTTGGCGTCGGCGCCGGCGTTGGCGGCGGCCTGCTCGATCTCGGCCGCCGCGCGCTGCATCTGCTGGATGGTCGACGGCTGGCCGTCGCTGGCGCCGGTGATCAACTTTGTGACCTTGTGCGTGAGCGCAGGCAACTCGTCGATGATGTTGAGGAACTGGCCTTGCACGCGCTGCAGGGTGAACGCCATGGCGCACACGAGCGCGGCGGTGACCAGGGTCGCGCCGAGCGCGCGCTTGATGCGGATACGCTCGAGCCACTGCACGACCGGGCTTAAGGTGTAGGCGATGAAAATCCCGAGCAGCAGCGGGACCAGGAATTTCTGAGCCCATTGCAGGGCGAATACGAAGGCGACGGTGGCGATAATGCCCAGCGCCAGGCCGCGCGCGTTGACGTGGATCGGCAGGCGCGTACCCTGCAGCAGGTCGTCCCCATCGGGCGCAATGTCCGTGGCCGGCCCGGCCGCGGCGGGCGGCGGCAGCGCCGGGGCGGGGCTCTCCGGCGCCTCGGGCGGCGCCGCGCTGGATTTGGCAAGCTGCATGCAAATGCTTAAAGAATAGACCCGCCGGGGCGCGCCGGTCAAGCTAACTGGCTGCGCCGCGCCGAGTGCGCCGCCGGCCCTGGCTTACTTGACCCGGATGTCGTTCTTGACCGATGCGACTCCCTTCACGCCGCGCGCGACCTCGGCGGCGCGCTGGGCGTCGGCCGGCTGGGCCACGAAGCCGGACAGTTGCACGTCGCCCTTGAAGGTCTCGACGTTGATTTCGGTGGACTTCAAGGTAGGTTCGTTGAAGATCGCCGCCTTGACCTTGGCGGTGATCATGCTGTCGTCGATGTACTCGCCGGTGCTTTCGCGGCTCGGCGTCGACGAACAGCCGACCACGGTCAGGGCCAGCGAAGCAGTGAAGGCGGCGGTGATGAGGCGTTGCGCGATGCTCATGATGACTCCTAGTTGGTTGGAAAAAAAAAGAGAAGCTCGCCACGGCAACGCGGCGCCGGCCCGGACCAGGGCCGCGTCGACGAACGGCTGCAACTACGGCGTGATAGTTAGTCCTTCCCGTTCGTCAACCTTCCGTCCAACGTTTTACGCCGCCCGCGCCTGCGCTTCCGTTCGCTGGCGAACACAGCAGATAAAACTGTCGAGCCGGCCATCTTGCGGGCACAACGGTAACGGTGCGGCAACGCACAGACCCTTGCCACGGTGCTGTTTATTCTGGCCCTACACCTTTTGTCAGGAGAACAAGATGAAACGGATACCTACCCTTGCCGCCGCCGCGATCACGGCCGGCGCCATATTGAGCGGCTGCGCCAGCAGCTCGTCCGATCCGTATAACAGCGGCTACCGCGGCACCTACGCCAGCAGCTACGACCATCCTCCTTCCTCCGGCTACGGCACAATCGAGTCGATCCAGGTGGTGCAGGCGGAAAACCGCACCAGCGGCGCAGGCGCGATCGTGGGCGGCGTGGTGGGCGCGCTGGCCGGCAACCAGATCGGCGGCGGCGTCGGACGCACGGCGGCCACCGTGGCCGGCGGCGTGGCCGGCGCGGCGATCGGCAACAATGTCGAAGCGAACCGCAACGCCAACGGCCAGCAGGTGTACCAGATCAACGTGCGCCTGGACAACGGCGAATACCGTTCGATCACCCAGGACAGCGTCTATGACCTGCGCGTGGGCAACCGCGTGCGCATCGTGGACGGCCGCGTCTATCGTTATTGAATTTCCGGATCAGCTTTAAGGAGCCGCGATGGGAACTATACTGCTCGTTATCCTCATACTCGCCCTGATCGGCGTGCTCCCGACCTGGAACCACAGCCGCAACTGGGGCTATGGTCCGTCCGGGATCACCGGCATCCTGGTTGTGGTGCTGATCGTCTTGCTGCTGACTGGGCGGCTATAGGCAGGCACGGGCCGGCGCAGGACGCGCCGCCCGCTGGATTGTTTCTTACCGCTGGAGGTGTAACATGCGACAATCACTTCTTACCTTGCACGCGGCCGGTATGGCCTGCGCGCTGTGCCTTACCGCCGCGCCCGCACTGGCGCACCAAAGCAGCAGTGCCGACAGCGCGGTGCCGCCCGCCGTCGCGAAGCAGCAGAAGGCCGAGATCCGCAAGGGCGCTCCGGCGCGCTGGTTCCAGGGCGACCATACCCATGCTCAACGCGAGGCTATCCTGAAGAAGGAAATCGCGGCCGCCTATTCACAGCAAAAGAACGAGTGCCACCGGCACCCGTCGGCGCAACGCACAAGCTGCCTGAAGGAAGCGCGCAACCAGTACCAGCATGACATGTCGTCGGTTCCCACGCTGCTGGCACAGGGTCCCACGCCCGCGATCGTGGAGCGCACCAATGTGGACCTGACCGCACCGGGCGCCGCCCAGTACGGTGGCAGCCAGTCGGGCGCGACCCAGGCGCAGCCGGGCACCCAGCCCGCGACGCAGCAGCAAGAGCAGCCGCGCAACTGGTAAGCGCCAGGCCCGTCTAGTCCGCCTGGCGGGCGGCGGCGTCGTGCCCCGGCAACTCGTGCACGACGACCGCCGCTCCCGCCGCCACCTTGCGCAGCCAGCCGGCGTGGCGCACCGCGCGCAGCGCGTCGGTGTAGCCCTGGTCCCAGCGCCATTCAATCGACCCCTTGGAAAAATTGATGTCCTTCGAGGCCATGTGCCAGTCGCGCCCGGCGTAGCGCAGGCGCACGATGTGCAGCGTCGTGTCGCAGCCCAGCGCGGCCATCTCGCGCACCTCGTCCTCGGTACGCAATTCCACGGGCAGGCGCCCGAACATCTCGCGCAGCTTGCGTTGCAGCCGGTGCGCCTTGATGTATTCGGTAATGTGGCGCTGGGTGCGCGAGGCGTACAGCACGTCCTTCTGGCGCGTGCGCACCTCGTCCAGCGTCACCGGCTCGGCCCCGGCCGCGCTCCACAGGTCCACCATGAAACACAAGGTGTCGGCCAGCGGCAACTCGGCCAGCACCGATTCGAGCGGCGTGTTCGAATACAGGCCGCCGTCCCAGTACAGCTGGCCATCGACGCGCACCGGCGCAAATCCTGGCGGCAAGCTGCACGAGGCACGCACGTGCTCGGGGCCGATGCGTGCGCGGTCGCTGTCGAAATGCACCAGCTGGCCGCTGGTGACGTTGACCGCGTTGACCGTCAGCCGGGTCGGCGACCCCGAGTTGAGAAATTGAAAATCGACCAGCCCGGACAAGGTCGCATCGAGCGGCGCGGTATCGTAGAACGAGGCGTCTTCCGGCGGCACCTGCATCCCCAGCGGGAAGCATGAAAAATACCGCGGCGAAAAAAAGCCGGGCACGCCGCGCACCACGGTGTCGATGGTGTTCAGGTGGATCTGGGCGCGCCGCTGGGTGTCGGTGATCCGGGCCATGTCCAGGTTGTCCGGATGGGCGACCAAGTCCCAGAATCCCTTCAGGCGCTGCAAGCGGGTGTCGAACCGGTTACCGGCAATCAAGGTCGCATTGATGGCGCCGATCGAGGTGCCAACGATCCAGTCCGGGCCCAGCCCGTGCTCGTGCAGCGCCTGGTACACCCCGGCCTGGTAGGCGCCCAGCGCGCCGCCGCCTTGCAACACCAGCACGATACGCAGGCATTCCGGATTGAGCGGGTTGCGTGAGAACATGCTTCGTTGCCGTCAGGTCTCGCACGCGGGGCCATAAAAAAGCTGGGTCACTGTTAAGTGTGGAACCGGGCTGGCAGGCGCGCACTAGCTAACGTCGTTCCCGGGCTCGGCGCCCCCTTGGCGGGAACGACGATATTTGGGTCAACTAATTGCGCGCCTCCCACACTTAACGGTGACATAGCCAAAAAAAAGACGGCGTCCAATCCGCGATTGCGACGCCGCTCAAGCCCCACCATATCCTGCCATTGTTGATACCCGCTGCCGCGTCAGGCCTGCGCCCATCGCCATACATGATTCAGTAAATAAGTCAGTAACAAGTCGGCCGCAGCGTCAGTACACCAGCTCCTGCGCGCGCCTGTGCTGCACGTACCAGCCGGCCACACCCAGCAGCACGGCCGCGGCCAGCGCCTGCTTGCCCAGCCGGCGGCGCCGGATGAAGTTCAGTGCGGTCAGCGCATACGGCGCCAGCGCCGCCACGCTCGTCCCGGTCGGTTTGAGCAGCGCGTCGGCCCGCGCCCGCAACGCCCAGGTCGCGTGGTCGATCACCGAATGCAGCATCACCTCCGGCCGCGAGTCGCGCTTGATCTGTGACTTGCAATGCACCACGCCGGCGCGGTAGAACTCGCCCTCGCGCAGCAGCTCGGCCTTGCGCGCCGCCGGGTCCACGCTGTGCCGGTGACCCGCCAGTCCCGCCTGTTGTTGTTCCATGCTTCCTCCCCTTAGCCCAGCATTTCGCGGTCGTTCCTCAGTTCCTGCATCGTGGCCGGGAACGCCAGCTTGCCCTGCCTGAGCATTGCCATTCCCTTCGCCACCAGCGCCACGGTGATGATGAGAAACACGACGAACATGATCAGCAAGATCTTCCAGCCCATCGCATCCCACGCCAGCGCCACGATCGTCAGCGTGCCGTACACCAGCGCGAACCAGATCGCCAGCACGGCCATGGCGAAGATTGCCACCAGCTCGATCACGTGGTTACGCACCTCCGACAGCTCGAGCGCCGCGAGTTCCACCCGCGACACCAGCAGTCCGAACAGGTTCTTCACCAGGCCGGACAGACCGCCCAGCAGGCCCGGGCCGTGGACGACGGTTTCGGTGTTATTCATTGCGTTCCCCGGCCTGGTTACTTGCGTCCCAGAACCACGCCGAGCAGCAACGCCGCACCCGCCACCACGGCCACCGTGCGCCATGGGTTGTCCTTCACATAGACATCGGCCGTGTGCGCCAGTTCCTTGCCCTTGGCCAGAGCTTGATCTTGATATTGGCCGGCCTTGCCCATCGCCCGGTCCAGCAGCTCCATGCCGCGCTTGCGCAGCTCGTCTGCCTTTTCCCCGGTCAACGCGGCGGCGGCCGTCAGCAGCGCGTGGGCATCCCTGACCAGGGCCTTGGCGTCGTGCGTGGCGTCCTTGATGCTGCCGTTCAGGGCGGTGCTGCCGTTCAGGCCGGTGCTCGTGTCTAGCATGTCGTACTCCTGTTTGTTGTTGGTGGGTAAAAATCTTTACATCGCCAGCAGGTCGCGCATGTCCTCCGCGTGCTCTTCCTCAACCGCCATGATCTCGGTCAGCATGTCGGTCGTGGTCGGGTCCTTGTCGCCGATCGCGGCGATCATCTGGCGGTACGACTCGATCGCCACGCGCTCGGCGATCAGGTCGGCGCGCACCATCGCCTGCGCATCCTCGGAGTCGTCGTACTCGGCGTGGCTGCGCGCGCTCAGCGTGGCCGGGTTGAAGTTGGGCGAGCCGTTCAGCTGCATGATGCGTTCGGCGATGCGGTCCGCATGCTCCTGCTCCTGCTGCGCATGCTCGAGGAACTCGGCGCGCATCTGCGCGCTGTTGGGGCCGCTCACCGTGTAGTAGTGGCGCTTGTAGCGCAGTACGCACAACAGCTCGGTCGCCAGCGCGTCGTTGAGCATCGCGACCACGGCTTCGCGGTCGGCCTGGTAGCCCTCGGTGACGGCGCCGTCATCGAGGTTGGCCGCGGCGCGGCGGATCGCCGCCACGTCAAAGCCATGTGCCAGGTTGGACTTGTTTGCTTCCATGATGATTCCTTATGTCATGAGGGGTAAAGCGATTCAGCGCATCGCCGCTCGCGGCGGGATCGGTGCGCCTTGGTTCGACAGCACGATCTCGACCCGGCGGTTGAGCTGGCGGTTGGCCGCGGTGTCGTTCGGCGCCACCGGATAGGCCTTGCCGTAGGCCCGCATGGAGATCCGCTCCCGGGCCACACCCAAATCCGCCAGCGCAGCCGCCACGGCGGCCGCACGCCGCTCGGACAATTCCTGGTTGTGGGCCGCGGTCCCGGTGCTGTCCGTGAATCCTTCGACCAGCACCGTACGGTCCGGGTTCTGCGCCATTGCCATGGCAAGCTTGCGCAGGGTCGACATTCCTGCGGGTGTCAGGGTCGCCTTGTCGGTGGCAAACAGCACGTCGCCGATCGTGACCACGTAACCGCGCTCGGTCTTGGTCGCGTGCAATTCGACCAGCAGCACCTCCAGCTGCGCGGCGCGCTCGGCCATCAGGCGGTTCTGCTCCTGCGCCATGGCGGCCTGGGCCTGGGCGTCCTGCGCCTGCTGGCGGGCTGCCGCGGCCTGGTCCTGCGCCGCCGCCGCGTCCGCCCTTGCGCGCTCGGCCTCGAGGGTACGCGCCTGCAGCCGCACCTGGTCACGCTGGTGCGCCGCGTTGGCCATGTCCGCCTCGGCCGCCTTGGCGCGCGCCACTTCCTGCGCGGTCGCGATTCTTTGCTTGGCGATGTAGGCCAGGCGGTCGATCGTGTCCAGGCTCTCGCGCCGGGCGGCGGCCTGGTTGGCCGCGTCCAGCGCATCGGTGGCCTGCTTGAACTCGAGCGGCGCGTATTGCGCCACTTGCGGCTGGTTGTTGGCGGCCACGTAGTCGGCGCGCGCCTGGTCCAGCGCCGGGGTGGTGGTGGGGGTGGTGGCGCAGCCGGCCAACAATACGGCACCGGCGAAGACGACCGAATTAATGAAACCCGTTTTCATGTTCATGTCCTTTTCTTCTTGGGCGCCGGGCGGCGCGGGTTAATGCGAAAGGTCACTACTGGGAATTGGCGCGCTCCACTTCATCGCGCAGCACGCGCAGGTCCTTGTTGAGCTGGTCCGACATCGCGCTCGCCTTGGCCGAATTGGCCTTGCTCTGGGCCAGCTGGGCATCGGCCTGCGCCTCCAGCGCCAGCTGGCGCGCGCGCTTGTAGTCCTTGGCCGCCAGCGCCTGGTTGGCCATCAGCATCTTCTGGCGCGCTGCCGTGATCTCGTCGGGCGCCAGCTCGGGTGCGCCGGCCTGCACCGCGTTCTGCACCGCGTTGTGCGACACCGCGACCTCGGCGGTGGCTGGCGTCTTTTGCGGGCTGGCGCAGGATGCGAGCAGCAGCACCATCGATCCGCACGCGAGCGCGGCGAGCCGCCTGGACAAGCGATTGTTGTGCATCTTTATCTCCTGGTAAATTCAGTGTTGGTAACGTTATAAGCCGATCGCCGGACGAGATCGGTTCGTTGGCGCACATTCCCGCCGCTTCGGCTTGGCATCGGCCGGGCCAAGGTGCGGCAACGCACGCAAGATTGTGCTGCCTTTACGCTAATCTGGCCACACGACACAATTCTCAGGCGAAGGATCGTCATGCCAAAAGAAACCCATACCGGCCGACCTCCCCAGTCGCGCCGCACCAAAATCTTGCTCGGCATTGCCGGCGTCATCGTTGCGATCCCGGTGGCCGCAGTCATTTTCCTGCTGACCTATAACTGGGACCACGCGCGTCCGTGGCTGGACGCCAAAGTGTCCGAGGCGATCGGTCGCCCCTTCACCATCGCCGGCCACCTGGCCGTCCAATGGGAACGCCCGTCCTCCTCCGGTGTGCGCCAGACCTGGCGCGATTACATTCCCTGGCCGCACCTGATCGCCAATGACGTACACGTCGGCAACCCCGTTGGGATGCCGGCGGGCGACATGGCCAGCGTGCGCCGGTTCTCGTTCTCGCTGAACCCATTTGCCCTGCTCAGCCGCACGATCGCGATCCCCGTGCTGCGCTTCGAATCGCCCAGCGTGCAGCTGTTGCGCCTCGATCCGGAGCACAACAACTGGACCTTTCCGCCGCAACATCAAACGTCGCGCTGGACGATCGACCTCGACCGCATCGTGCTCACCCAGGGCGTGATCCACGTGGTCGACGCGGTCACCCGCGCCGACCTCACGGCCGACGTCGATACGCTGGAGAACGATCCCACCTACGGCATCGGCTGGAAGCTGCGCGGCACTTACCACGGGGCGCGGGTGGATGGCAGCGGCAAGGCCGGCGCGGTGCTCTCGCTCAAGCGCCAGGACACGCCCTACCCGATCCTGGCCGACCTGCGTTCCGGCGCCAACCGCATCGCCGTCGAAGGCACGGTCACGCGCCCGGCCCAGCTCGCCGCGCTTGACCTGAAGCTCAAGCTGGCCGGACAGAGCATGGCGCGCCTGTACAATTTCACCGGCGTGCTGCTGCCGGAAACGCCCGCGTTCACCACCGAAGGCCACCTGATCGGTTCAATGGGCCCGGACGGCAGCCACTGGACCTACGACAATTTCAAGGGCAAGGTCGGCGCGTCCGACATCGGCGGCCGCCTGGAGTACCGCACCGGCAAGCCGCGCGGCAAGCTGTCGGGTAACGTGGTGTCGCACCAGCTGCGGTTCGCTGACCTGGGCCCGATGATCGGCGCCGACTCGAACGCCAGCAAGACCGCGCGCGGCGTGGCGGCAGTGCAGCCGGCGGGCAAGGTACTGCCGGTCGAACAATTCCATACCGAAAAATGGAAGAGCCTCGACGCCGACGTGCGCTTCGCGACCGAGCGCATCGTGCGCGAGAAGACGCTGCCGATCAACAAGCTGTCGACCCACCTGACGCTCAAGGACGGCGTGCTCACGCTCGACCCGCTCGACTTCGGCATGGCCGGCGGCACGCTCAGCTCGCACATCCGGTTAGATGGCAGCGGCAGCGGCGGCAAGGACGCGATCAAGGCCACCACCAAAATGGCGGCGCGCCGTATCCAGATCAGGCAATTGTTCCCGGCAGTCGAAAAGCTGCAGGCGTCGGTTGGCGAGCTCAATGGCGACGTCAGCCTGTCGGGCGTTGGCAACTCGGTCGCCACCCTGCTCGCCACCTCCAACGGCGAACTCAAGACCCTGATCGACCAGGGCACGGTCAGCAAGCTGTTGCTCGAGGAAATGGGGCTCAACCTGGGCAACATCATCGTCGCCAAGCTATTCGGCGACAAGCAGGTTCCGCTCAACTGCATGGCCACCGATTTCATCGTCACCAATGGCCTGATGCAAACCAAGGTCTTCGTGATCGACACCAGCGACGCCAGGATCACGGTGGACGGCACGATCAGCCTGGCAACCGAGCAGATGGACCTGACCATACATCCGGAAACCTCGCTGCGCCTGCTGTCGCTGCGCACGCCGCTGTACGTGCGCGGCAGCTTCGGCAAACCGGAGGTGTCGGTCAACAAGGGCGTGCTGGCGCTCAAGGCGGGCGGCGCGGCACTGCTGGCCGCCGCGGCAGCGCCGGCCGCGGCCCTGCTGCCGCTGATCCACACCGGTCCCGGCGAAAGCAGCAACTGCGGCCGCCTGCTGGCCGAAATGCGCCAAAAGCCGGTCGCGCCGCCGGGCAAGACGCGCACGCGCTGAGCGCGCCGGACGAGTGTGTGTTCGCGCACAGACCCTCGGTCAGGCAAGCTCTACCCTGAAACTGCCAAATCGGGGCGTCAAGCCAATGAACTGCGGCCCACGCCTGTCACACGCAACCCACCGTAAAGGAGATCATCATGAAAACAATCAAGCAAATGGTAGTGAGCGCGTCGCTGGCGACGGTGGCGCTGGGCCTGGCAGGCTGCGCAGGGATGAGCGAGCAGGACAAAAACACCGCCATCGGCGCCGGCGCTGGCGCCGCGGTGGGCAGTGTCCTGACCAACGGCAGTGCAGCAGGCACCATTGGCGGCGCGGCGGTTGGCGGTGTGATCGGCAACCAGACAGGCAAGACTCGCTAAAGGTGGCCGCCTCGCACGCCAACGACGCCCCGCTTGCCGGGGCGTTTTTTTGACCCCGCGCACCCCGCAACTGATCCGCGCCACGGCGCGTGGGACCGTAGGGTGTGTACCTGTGCGCACGCGGTTCGCGAACGTAGCGTAACCAGAGAGCAGCCGCGAGTCGGTATGCGGCGACCGCGTGCGCACAGGTCCTCGGCGGCCCCGCGCACCCTAACGGGCATTGCAAAGCGACGTGCCGCCCCGTAGGATGAATCACGCAAAACGCAGCGCAATTCACGGTTAGAGGCGCCAGCGGTGGCGCTTGGCCAACATTGCATCGCGTTTTGCGTTTCTTTATCGCATGTTTCGGCGAGGCATAGTCACGCCTTCGACATGCGGTTGATTCACGTTACGTGCCGCCCCGTAGGATGAATCACGCAAAACGCAGCGCAATTCACGGTTAGAGGCGCCAGCGGTGGCGCTTGGCCAACATTGCATCGCGTTTTGCGTTTCTTTATCGCATGTTTCGGCGAGGCATAGTCACGCCTTCGACATGCGGTTGATTCACGTTACGAAGTTACGCTCCATTCATCGGCAACCGGACTCACATGAACGCCGACGCCAGCGCCCCCGCCCCCGCCTCCTTGACGATCTCATAGCAGGTGCAGGCGGCCGCGGCCAGCCCTTGGGCATCGAGGATTTCGATATTGCCCCGGCTGTAATTGATCAGCCCTTGCTGTTGCAGCGCGCTCGCGGCCTTGGTCACGCCCACGCGGCGCACGCCCAGCGCATGCGCCAGGAACTCGTGGGTAAGGCGGAACCGGTCCGACTGCAGCCGGTCGCGCGTGACCAGCAGCGAACGGGCCAGCCGCGCCTCCAGCACGTGGTAGCGGCTGCACACCGCGATCTGGATCGCCTGCGCCAGCAGCGTGTCGGTATAGCGGTACAGCACCCGCTGCAGCGACGGGTTGCGCGCGAACTCGGCGCGGAACTTGTCGCTGTCCATCCGGCTCGCGCTGCCGGCACGCTGCACCACCGCGCGCACCTGGACCGCGTCGTGCCCGAGCGCCACGGCGGCGCCCATCATGCCCTCGCGCCCGACCAGGCCCACCTCGAGCGTCATGCGCCCTTCGGCCACGCCCATCATCGAGACCAGGCAGTCGTGGGGAAAGTAGATAAAGCGCACCGGATCGCCTGCCTCGCACAGCACCGCCCCCACCTCCACCGTCACCTGGTCGAGCAGCGGCAGCATGCGCGCCAGCTCGTTGGGCGGCAGCGCAGCTAACAGCAAATTGGCATTGTGCTCGGCAGCGTGAGCTGAAGAGGCAATGGTCATCGGAACCTCGCGCCTGGACGGCCTGGGGCCGGCCGTCTGGCAAATGTGTCAGATACATTTGCAAACAATTTTTGGCCAGCGTAAAGCGCCCCACAAGGGAAGTATGTACGGTGACGCACGGAACCGGGAGTTGTTCCTATGGACACTGGGAACCTGGAATGGCGGGCCTGTCCCGTCCTGAACAACAACAAGGAGCTCACCATGGACACTCGCACTAGTGCACCCATCCACGGCGTGCAACACCCCCTGATGATCCTGGCCGCAATTGCCGTCATCCTGTTCAGCCTGGTCGGCACGGCCGCCATCCTGGGCTGGCTGCCGTCCTCGATCGGCAGTAACGCCACCAATGGGCAGCTGACGCTGCCGGCCCGGCCGCCGGGGGCGCCGGGGGCGCCGGGGACGCCGTATGTGGCGCAGGATGAGGCGCCGGGGCCGGCCACCTACGAGCCGGTCCGGCCGGCCCCCTTGCAGTATCCGGCGCAGGCGATGGTCTCGCCCTACGTCGTGCAGCCGGCCGCCCCGGCCAGGGCCAGCGCACGTGCGGCCACGCGTCTTGCCGCCAATGAAGCGGCGCCAAGCGCCTGCGCCAATTGCGGCAACATTGAATCGATCCGCGCCATCACGACCCGCGCGCGTGGCAGCGGGGTGGGCGCCGGCGCCGGTGCGGTGATCGGCGGCCTGCTGGGCAACCAGATCGGCGGCGGTGCCGGACGCACGCTGGCGACGGCGGCCGGCGCGGTCGGCGGCGCCGTGGCCGGCAACCAGGTCGAGGGCAACATGAAAGCGTCCACCCACTACGAGATCCGGGTCCACCTCGACAACGGCACGCGCCGCACCTTCCACTGGCGCAATGCCCCGCCGTGGCGCAACGGCGACCGGGTGCGCATCGTCAATGGCTCGCTGCGCTCGGCCTGACCAAAGCCGGGGGTCGTTATTTTTCTGCGGCAATGTGCGCCAGCGTACGGAAGGCGGTAGCGGGACGCGCCAGAATCGATGCAAGCTCGGCAGTACGACACGACGAACTCACCCTGAAAGGGCAAGCCATGAACAGTCTTGCGTGGATCGGCGTCATCATCTGGGGCATTCTCATCACCGCTTTCGGCCTGGCCGCGGCCGGCACTCCTGCCGGCGCCAGTCCCGACGTGCAGGCGCAGGACGTGCTCTTCCTCGTCACCGGCGGCCTGGTCACCTGCCTGATCGGCGTTGCCGGGCTGTTCGGCCTGATGGGATGGATCCCCGGCTTGCGCAAGGAGCCAAACGGTGCGGCGTAATGTACGGCATCGTACGGATCGGTAACAACACAGCGTTCATACTGTCCTCCACGGCGCGCTGGTCGTCGCTAATGTCGAAAAGGAGCACTATCATGCTTTACACTATTGCTGTCATACTCATTATCCTGTGGCTACTGGGCCTGGTCACCTCCTACACCGTCGGCGGTTTTATCCACATCCTGCTGGTGGTGGCGATCATCATGATCCTGGTGCGCCTGATCAGTGGCCGCGGCATATAGCCCTTCGGCCTGCGGGTCGTAGCAACCGATCCGTTTCGCAGTCATGCCGGCAACATCGGCGTGACGCCGAAACGGATTTTTTTTAAGGAGAATCCTATGCATACCCACCGCACCAAATTCACCCTGGCCGCCGTCGCGTTCGCGCTTGCCGCGACCGGCTGTGCCGACATGAGCCAGACCCAGCGCGGCACTGCCGGCGGCGCGGCCGCCGGCGCCGGCCTGGGCGCGATCCTCGGTCTGTG
>NZ_SPUM01000105.1 GCF_004614195.1 Massilia horti
TCATAAGACCCCAGAAAAGTTGGAACTGGTGTCCAACTTTTCTGGGTCAGTTCACCCCGCGGGGGCGACGTGGGCAGCAGCCCATGGCGGCACCAAAACGACAACGGGGCGCTCCGCCAACAGCGAAGCGCCCCGCCAGGGACCGGCAACTAATGGCTTAACCCACCGCTTGCCGCGCCACAGGCGCCCGCACCGGCAGCACGCCCGGCACCGGCTCCAGTTCGCCCTCGAGGTCGAAGCCAGGCTCGTCCTCATACGCGCCATCGAGCACGGCATGCGCCGTTTCCAGATCGAGTTCGCCTTCCCAGCGCGCCACCACCAGCGCGGCGACCGAATTGCCAAACAGGTTGGTCAAGGCCCGGATCTCGTTCATCAGGCGGTCCACGCCGATGATCAGTGCAATGCCCGCAACCGGCAGGATGTGGGTCGAGCCGAGCGTTGCAGCCAGCGCCACCAGCGCAGCACCCGCCACACCTGCACCGCCCTTGGAGGTCAGCATCAGGATCGCCAGCAGACCGATCTGCTGCAACAGCGACAGGTGGATGTTCAGCGCCTGGGCGATGAAGAGCGAGGTCATGGTCAGGTAGACCGCAGCGCCGTCGAGGTTGAACGAATAACCGGTCGGCACCACCATCCCCACCACCGAGCGAGCCACGCCAAGCCGTTCCAGCTTTTCCATCAATTGCGGCAACACCGATTCCGTGCTGGCGGTGCCAAGGACGATGAGGATCTCTTCCTTCAGGTACTTAACCAGCTTCCACATCGACACGCCGGCGACCTTGGCCATGGAACCGAGCACCAGGCCGATGAACAGGATCGTGGTCGCGTAGTAGCAGGCGATCAGCAGCGCCAGGTGTTGCAGCGTGCCCAAGCCGAATTTACCGACCGTGAATGCCATTGCACCAAAGGCACCTACCGGCGCGAACTTCATCACGATGTTGACGATGCCTAGCAGCGCCTTGCCGAATTCGTCGACGATCTCGCGCGCCTTCTGCCCGCGTTCGCCCATGACCGACAGGCTGATGCCGAACATTACCGAGAACAGCAGCACCTGCAGCAGGTTGCCCTTGGCAAAGGCCTCGACCACCGACGACGGAATGATCGACATGATGAACTGGCCAGTGCTTTGCGGATGCACCTTGTCGGCAATGCCGGCCACCGCACTCTTGTCGAGCGCGGCGATGTCGGCATTGATGCCGGAACCCGGGTGCACGACGTTGGCGACGATCATGCCGATCACCAGCGCCAGCGTGGTCATGACTTCGAAATACAGCACGGCCTTGCCGCCGACGCGTCCGACCTTCTTCAGGCTTTCCATCCCGGCGATGCCGGAGACGATGGTGCAGAAGATGACCGGGGTGATCACCATCTTGATGCCGTTGATGAAGCCGTCACCAAGCGGCTTGAGGTCGGTTGCGATGTTGGGATAAAAGTGCCCGACCGCCACGCCGGCGATCAGCGCCACAACCACCTGGAAATACAGACTGCGAAAAAGCGAGCTCCTCATTTCATCCTCCAAACCGCTTTTTTTTGAATGAACTTCCGCGCGGGTTATCCCATCTGCAGATCCGCTTCTCAGGCGGGCACGGAACAACGCAAGTCGGCCGCAACTGCGGGCAGCCGGTCCGCAAGTACCTCAGCCAGGGGGATGAGGCGACCCGGAATTGACCAGGCATCGAACCAGCGACGGCATTTCATGCTTGTCTTTTTGTCGCTTGGTCCGCAAAGAACTGTGAATTTCATGCTAACGCAGCACTCCATTGCTGTCAACTAGATCATATATATCACTTTCCAAACGATCATCCCTCCTTCCAAGATCAGATGATCGCGGTAACGATCCGGTTGATGACATAACCGCCAGTCATCAGGAACAGGAACAGCACGCTGGCCAGCAGGATCGGCTTGACGCCCGCTTGCCGGATGGCGCCGACGTGGGTACGCAGGCCAAGCGCCGCCATCGCCATCGCCAGCAGCACGGTGTCCACCTTCAGCACGGCGGCGACCAGGCCGGCCGGCAGCAGGTGCAGCGAATTCACGCCGGCAGCAACGATAAAGAACACGGCAAACCACGGAATCGTGATGCGGCGCCCGGTGGCCGCACTACCTGCATAGTCCTGGCCGTCGAGGCGGCTGCCGAGGATGACCAGGAACGGGGCCAGCATCATCACCCGCAGCATCTTCTCGATCACCGCGTACGACGCTGCGTGCTGGCTCACCGCGCGCCCCGCCACGACCACCTGGGCCACTTCGTGAATCGTCGACCCGGCATACAGGCCATACGCGGTCTCGCTCAAGTGCAGGTACGGATACAGCAGCGGATAGACGAACATCCCCAGCGTGCCGAAGATGACGACAGTGGCCACCGCCACCGACACCTTGTGCGCCTGTCCGCGCACCACCGGCTCGGCGGCCATCACCGCCGCCGCGCCGCAAATCGAGCTGCCGGCGCCGATCAGCATCGCGCTCTGGCGATCAAGCCCGAACACGCGGGTGCCCAACTGCACCGCCAGCGTGAACGTGGCACAGATGATCAGCACGTCGATCAGGATGCCGGCCCAGCCGATGTGGCCGATATCCTGGAATGTGATCCGGAAGCCGTACAGCACGACCCCCAGCCGCAGCAGCCTGGATTTGGCGAATTCGACGCCTTCGAGGCTGAATGGCGCGATACGCGGGAAGACGGTGTTGCCAAGCGCGATGCCGATGACGATCGCCAGCGTCAGCGCGGAGAGCCCAAGTTGTTCCATTTCCCGCAGCCCCGCGCCCCAAATCCCCACCGCGGCGATGGCGGCGACGAGCGCAAGCCCGCAGGCATACTGGGTTGAACGGCTAGTCAAAGTTGTCATGGCTGGTACTCCTATGTTCGTAAAGCTTGAAACAAAGACTACCCGTCCCGCGCTCATTAGAAAAACGAGTAATATTGATATGATTAATCAGCAGGATTGATATAGGCATGCTCCACACCACCCTCAGGCAAATCGAAGTGTTCGTCGCCACCGCGCAAAAAGGCAGCGTCACCCAGGCCGCCAGCGCGATCGGGATGACCCAGTCGGCGGCGAGCATGGCACTGGCCGACTTCGAGAGTCAGCTCGGCAGGCGCCTGTTCGACCGGATCGGCAAGCGCCTCGCGCTCAACGAAGACGGCCGCGTGCTGTACCCGAAGGCGGTCGGGATGATCGAGCGCGCGCAGGAGATGGAACAGCTGTTCCACCAGATTGGCCGCGCCGTGAACCTGCGGCTGGGCGCCAGTTCGACCATCGGCAATTACCTGCTGCCGCGCCTGATCGGGCAGTTCCGCACCGCGCGGCCGGGGAGCCGGATCGAGCTGGAGGTGGGCAATACGCAGCAGGTCATCAATGCGATCCTGCGCTTCGAGATCGACCTTGGCTTCGTCGAAGGGCCCTGCCTGCACGCTGACATCGAAACCATCTTCTGGCGCGAGGACGAGCTGGCAATCTGCACGCCACCCGACCATCCCCTCGCCCAGCCCGGCGTGGCCACGCTTGAAACGCTGCGCGACGCGGACTGGATCTTGCGTGAGCGCGGCTCGGGCACGCGCGAGGTGGTCGAGCAGCTGTTGACCAGCCAGTTGGGCGAGATCCGGCTGGCGATGGAACTGGGCGGGACGGAAGCGATCAAGCGCGCCGTCGAAGCGGGGATCGGCATTTCGTGCCTGCCGACGATCGCCCTGTCCGGCGCGGTCGAGCGCGGCCACCTGGTCGCGGTCCCGACACCGTTTTTGCACCTGACGCGCTCGATGCACATCCTGCTGCACAAGCAGAAGTACCGCACCGAGGGCATGGAGAGCTTGCTGCGCATGTGCCAGGACGCGGTCGCGTAACCCGCAATTCAATCATGTGATATGAATGAATTTTGCCCTAGACGGGCTGCGGTTTGCTATCATGGGTACAGACAACGTACTCTCAAAAAAATCATGGAAACTCTCTTTCGCTCCGATGTGGCCCTGGGCCTGCCCCTGTACCGGGAAGTCAAGCACAAGCTGATGGAAGCGCTGCGCGACGGCGAATGGAAGCCGGGCGAGACGATCCCGGCCGAAAAGCGCCTGTGCGAACGTTTCGGCGTGAGCGTGGGCACGCTGCGCAAGGCGGTGGACGAACTGACGGCCGAAAACATCCTGATCCGCCACCAGGGCCGCGGCACCTTCGTCGCCTCGCACAGCCAGGACCGCTACATGTTCGGCTTCTTCCACATCTGCCCCAAGGTCGGGCACAAGGAATACCCGACGGTGGAATTCATCAGCCTGGAAAAGGAAAAGGCGGACGGCGACAGCGCGCGGCGGCTGGGAATCGGCAAGGGTACCAGGGTGGTCCGGATCATCAATCGCCTGAGCCTAGGCGGCAAGGCGGCGATCATCGACGACATCCTGCTGCCCGAGCGCTACTTTGGGGGCATGACCGCGGACCAGGTGCGCGAGCGGCACACGACGCTGTACCAGCTCTATCAGGACGAGTTCGGGGTGGCGGTGCTGCGCACCGAGGAGCGGCTGGAGGCGTGCGGGGCGAACGAACAGATCGCCGGGCTGCTGGGCATTGATGAAGGCACGCCGCTACTACATATCGTGCGGCGGGCGATGACCTTCCGCGACGAAGTCGTCGAACTGCGGCACTCGTATGTGATCACCAGCGATTACGAGTATTACGCAGGCGAGGAAGCGATGCGCGTCGGGGAGTGATCCCTGCCTGCGGCGAAAAAACGTCGTAGGGTGCGCACCTGTGCGCACGCGGTTCGCGAATGTGGCGCAGTGAAGCAGCAGCCGCAAGTCAGCACACGGTGACCGCGTGCGCACAGGTGCGCACCCTACGCCCTGCCAGCTGCGCCGGCGGTGATCGCAGGTGCCTGCTCGCACCGCACGCCACAACCCGCTAATGAATAATCCGCGCCAAAAACTCCTTGGCCCGCCTTGACCGCGGCGTACTGAAAAACTCGTCCTTCGGCGTGTCCTCGACAATGCGTCCCTGGTCCATGAACACGATGCGGTCCGCCACCTTGCGCGCAAAACCCATCTCGTGCGTGACCACCATCATCGTCATGCCTTCCTGCGCCAGCCCGACCATCACGTCCAGCACCTCGCCGATCATCTCCGGATCGAGTGCGGAGGTCGGCTCGTCGAACAGCATCGCGATCGGGTCCATCGCCAGCGCGCGTGCGATGGCGACCCGCTGCTGCTGGCCGCCGGATAGCTGGCTCGGGTACTTGTCCTGGTGCGCCAGCAGGCCCACCCGGTCCAGGTACTTCAGGCCGCGCTCGGTCGCTTCCATCTCGCTGCGTCCCAGCACCTTGACCTGCGCGAGCGTCAGGTTGCGGCGCACCGACAGGTGCGGGAACAACTCGAAATTCTGGAACACCATGCCGATCTTCGAGCGCAGAGCGGGCAGGTCGGTCTGCGCGGCGCCGACGGAAATGCCATCCACCCGGATTTCCCCCTGCTGGAACGGCTCGAGCCCATTGACGGTCTTGATGAGCGTGGACTTGCCGGAGCCTGACGGCCCGCACACCACCACCACGTCGCCGCGCGCCACCGTGGTGCTGCATTCGCTCAGCACCTGGAAGTCGCCATACCATTTGCTCACTTTGGTCAGTTCAATCATCTCGTCCATCTGCTGAAAAAGGGTCCTGTCCAACACCGCCAACACACCCGCGCCAGCGTGCTTGACAGTACCATCAACGCCTAGGATACTGCGGAACTTGCCAATATAGAACCAGCGATCGGTTCGCTCACAAAAACACAGTATTCTGCCCCAAAACCCGCGGCGACAGAACCAATGTCCTGTCGCGTTCCGGGGCACGGCCAGGCCCACCAGGCTTGATCCGCGACTATCACAGGAAAGCGCAGTATATGAACAATCGAAATCGCCTGACCGGCTACATCCTTGCGGGCCTGGTGCTGGGCATCGGCGCCGGCTATGTCGCCAACATCAGCCTCTCCGATCCGACGGCCTTCGCCGACAACATGTCGCTGGTCACCACCCTCTTCCTCCGCCTGATCAAGATGATCATCGCGCCGCTGGTGTTCTCGACCCTGGTGGTGGGCATCGCCAAGATGGGCGACGCCAAGGAGGTCGGCCGCATCGGCGCCAAGGCGCTCGGCTGGTTCATCATCGCGTCCGTCCTGTCGCTGTCGCTCGGCCTGGTCCTGGTGAACATCTTCCGTCCGGGCGACGCCCTGCACGTTGCCGGCGCTGTGCCGGCCGCCGGCGCCTCCTCTGGCATCACGGCATCGGGCCTGACGCTCAAGGAGTTCATCACCCACCTGGTCCCGTCCTCGATCGTGGACGGCATGGCCAAGAACGAAATCCTGCAGATCGTGATCTTCTCGATCTTCTTCGGCACCGGCGCGGCCGCGATCGGCCCGCGCGCGAACGCGCTGATCGAAGCGGTCGACGGCGTCGCCCACGTGATGCTGAAAGTAACCGGCTACGTCATGAACTTCGCCCCGGTCGCGGTGTTCGCGGCGGTGACCGGCACGATCGCCAAAAGCGGCGTCGGCGTGCTCTCGACCTACGGCGTGTTCATGGGCGAGTTCTACATCGGCATCGCGCTGCTGTGGGTGGTCCTGATCGCGGTCGGCGTGCTGGTGGTTGGTCCGCGCATCTTCAAGCTGCTGCGCGAGCTGCGCGAGCCGACCATCCTGGCATTCACCTGCGCTTCGTCGGAAGCGGCGTTCCCGAAAACGCTGGAAGGCCTGGAGCGCTTCGGCGTGCGCAACCGCCTGGCCGCGTTCGTGCTGCCGATCGGTTACTCGTTCAACCTCGATGGCTCGATGATGTACTGCACCTTCGCGACCATCTTCATCGCCCAGGCCTACGGCATCGACGTGCCGCTCTCGACCCAGATCGCAATGATGCTGGTGCTGATGCTCACCTCCAAGGGCATGGCCGGTGTGCCGCGCGCCTCGCTGGTGGTGATCGCCGCCACGCTCGGCCAGTTCCACATCCCGGAAGCGGGCCTGCTGCTCCTGATCGGCATCGACCACTTCCTCGACATGGCGCGCTCGGCCACCAACGTCATCGGCAACGGCATCGCCACCGCGGTGGTCGCCAAGTGGGAGGGCGAGCTGACCGAAGCGGCGCCGAACAAGGACGTCGCCACTGCCCCGCTGCGCTGATTCGCGGCGCATGACCGGACAAGGCCTTCCAGCATGGGAGGCCTTTTTTTCACAACCAGAACGATAAAGGAGACAGGATGAACAAACTGTATGCCGCAGGCCTGCTGCTGGCCATGAACGGCGCCCACGCCGCCACCCAGACCATCGACTGCGGCCGCCTGCTGGACGTGAAAAACGGGACCTGGCGCGAACGCGTGAGCATCGTGGTCGAGGACGGCAAGATCAAGTCGGTCGGGCCTTTGATCTCGGGCGCGGAGCATGTCGACCTCTCGAACTATTCCTGCCTGCCGGGCCTGATCGACATGCACGTGCATCTGACCCACGAGACCAAGCCGCGCGCCGACGCGCTGCATGAGGCGCTGGCCGGCAACCCGGCCGACATGGCCTACAACTCGGTCGCGTATGCCGAGCGCACGCTGATGGCAGGCTTCACCACGGTGCGCGACCTGGGCGCGAGCGATACGGTGAACATATCGCTCAAGCGCGCGATCGCCGCCGGCAAGGTACCCGGTCCGCGCATCTTCACCGCCGGCACCATGATCGCGACCATGGGTGGCCATGGCGATTCCACCAACGACCTGTCGCACCGCTTCAGTCATGCGGTCGGCAATCCGGGGCCGAACGAAGGCGTGATCAGCGGCCCTGACGAAGCCCGCCAGGCCGTGCGCGCCCGCTACAAGGAAGGCGCGGACCTGGTCAAGGTGACTGCGACCGGTGGCGTGCTGTCCCAGGCGGCCAGCGGCCAGAACTCGCAGTACACCGAAGATGAGCTGCGCGCGGTCGTCGCCACGGCCAGGGACTACGGCTTCCGGGTCGCGGCGCATGCGCACGGCACCGAAGGCATCAAGCGCGCGCTGCGCGCCGGCGTCGATTCGATCGAGCACGGCACGATGATGGACGACGAAGCGATCGCCCTGTTCAAGAAGAACGGCGCGTGGTACGTGCCGACCATTTCGGCCGGGCGCTACGTGGCCGACAAGGCCAAGGTGGACGGCTACTACTCGCCGCTGGTGCGCCCGAAGGCCGCCGCCATCGGCCCGCAGATCCAGGGCACGTTCGGCCGCGCCTACAAGGCCGGCGTGAAGATCGCATTCGGGACCGACGCCGGCGTATTCCCGCACGGCGAAAACGCCAAGGAGTTCGCCTACATGGTCGAAGCCGGCATGCCTGCGCTGGAAGCGATCCGGTCAGCGACGCTGTCGGCCGCCACGCTGCTGAACCAGGAGGGGCGCCTCGGCTCGGTGGAGCCGGGCTACATGGCCGACATCGTGGCCGTCAGCGGCGACCCGCTGAGCGACATCGCCACGCTGCAAACGATGAAGTTTGTGATGAAAGAAGGCGTCGTCTACAAGAAGCCGTGACGACGAAGGCTGCAAACCGGCCGCTCGCGCGGCCAACCAAGTGAAGGAGATCCCATGCTGTTCCACAAATCCGCCCGATCACTGATCGCACTGTTCGGGTTCATGCTGTGCCTGGCAGGCGCAGCGCAGGCCGAGCAGGCCAAGCTGCGCAACGTGACCATTCTCGCCACCGGCGGCACCATCGCCGGCACCGGCGCCACCAGCACCACCACCGTCGGCTACACCGCCGCCACGGTCGGCGTGCAATCGCTGATCAAGGCGGTGCCGGAACTGGCCGATGTGGCCAACGTCACCGGCGAACAGGTGTTCCAGATTGCCAGCGAGAGCATGACCAACGCGCACTGGCTGACGCTGGCCAAGCGCGTCAACGCGCTGCTGGCGCAGCCGAACGTGGACGGCATCGTCATCACCCACGGCACCGACACGCTGGAGGAGACCGCCTACTTCCTGGACCTGGTGGTCAAGAGCAGGAAGCCGGTGGTGCTGGTCGGCTCGATGCGCCCGTCGACCGCGATGTCGGCGGACGGCCCGATCAACCTGTACAACGCGGTGCAGGTGGCGGCCAGCCAGGATGCGGTCGGCAAGGGTGTGCTGGTGGTGCTCAACGACCAGATCCACGCCGCGCGCGAAGTCACCAAGACCAACACCACGACGCCGGACACCTTCAAGACGACCGAGCTGGGCATGCTCGGCTACGTGCAGGGCAACCGCGTGGCGTTCTACCGGGCGTCGCTGCGCAAGCATACGGTCGATACCGAGTTTGACGTGAGTCGCTTGGAGTCGCTGCCGGCGGTGGATATCTCGTACACCTACGCCAACGTGCCGCCGACCGCGATCAATGCGTTCGTGGCTGCGGGCGACAAGGGGCTGATCCACGCGGCAGTGGGCGACGGCAGCATTCCGGCGCAGCTCAAGCCGGCGCTGGTGGAAGCGCGCAAGAAAGGCATGATCATCGTGCGTTCGAGCCGGGTCGGCCAGGGCATCGTCGCGCGCAACGGCGAGGCGAATGACGACGAACTGGATTTCGTGGTGTCGGATACGCTCAACCCGCAGAAGGCGCGCATCCTGCTGATGCTGGCACTGACCAAGACCAACAGCACCAAAGAGATTCAGAGGATGTTCTACACCTACTGATCTTTTCGTAGGGGGCGCGGGACCGCCGAGGGCCTGTGCGCACGCGGTTCGCAAACGCCGCGCAGTGGAGCGGCAGCCGCAAGTCAGCAAGCGATGACCGCGTGCGCACAGGTGCGCACCCTACGCTTCAGTTCTACACCAGCTGCCTGCCCGTCATCCGCGACAGAATCGCCAGCGGGCTGGCCTGCGGATCGTACTGCTCCGACGGCGGCAACTGCACCGTCAGCTCGATCATGTACTGCCCCGACATCGCCGCGTGCGCGGTTTGATCCGAAAAGCACACCCACGCCGATCCCGCCGGGAACGGCATCTTCACCTGCGGCGCGTTCTTCTGGTAATCGGCATCCGACTTCATCGCGTCGTGCAGTTGCAGCATCAGGTGGTCGTACTCGCTGCGCAGCGACTTGGTCACGCCCAGCATACTCAGAGCCCTGGCCTGCCAGCGCGAATAGGGCTTCAGCTTCGGCAGGAAGCGCCCGGCCACCGTCTCGAACGGCTCGCCCACGCGCCACACGCGCGGCACACCATCCGGATTGGCGTTGTAGAACACGCGCAGCAGCCGTTCGCCGCGGTTGGGCCGCGACGGGAACGCGTCCACGTGCAAGCGTCTGTCATCCGCACGCCATGACTGCACCCGCGTTTCCACGACGGATGGCCGGAAGCTGACCGGCCCGCGTTTCATCTTGCCGGTGTAGCACGGCGCCAGCGTGCCGAGCAGCCCCTCGGCCTGCTCGCGGAACCGGACCATCATCGCGGTGAGTGCCTGGCGGGCTCCGGCGTCGTCGATCGCGCCCTTGAGCCCGCCATTCGCGTCCAGGCTGATATTGCGGCTCTTAGGGTCGCGCATGTCGGGCCGGAACAGGCGTAATTCTTCCGACGTCGGCGTGAAGCCGAACGTTGGAAGATACAGCACCTTTCCGGACTCGAGCGCGGCAATCACGTCGCTGGACTGTGTGCCTTTTGGCAGGTCGGCAATTTCAATGATCGGCTGGTCCATCCGCCGATTATGCTTCGCGAGGGGCGCAGGCAGCCGCGTTACGGCAATCGTCTTTGCCCCAGCTCAAGGCCAGGGGATCTACTCTTCCTGTTCCAATTCCAGCGACGGCGAAGCGAGCTCTTCGTCCTTGCGCGCCTGCTGGCGCTCCCACATCTGCGCATACAGGCCGTTTGCCGCGAGCAATGCCTGGTGGGTGCCGCGCTCGACTATGCGCCCGTGATCGAGCACCAGGATCTGCTGCGCATCGGCCACGGTCGACAGCCGGTGCGCAATGACCAGCGTCGTGCGGTTCTTCGCGATTTCCTTCAGCTGGGCCTGGATGGCCTGCTCGGCTTTCGAATCCAGCGCCGAGGTCGCTTCGTCGAAGACCAGGATGGCCGGGTTCTTGAGCAGCGTACGCGCGATCGCGACCCGCTGCTTTTCGCCGCCGGACAGTTTGAGCCCGCGCTCGCCGACCACGGTCTTGTAGCCGTCTGGCAAGCTCTCGATGAAGTCGTGGATCGACGCCACGCGCGCGGCCGCCACCACCTCGTCGATGCCGGCGCCCGGCCGCCCGTAAGCGATGTTGTATTCGATCGTGTCGTTGAACAGCACCGTGTCCTGCGGCACGATGCCAATCGCATCACGCAGCGATTCCTGGGTCACCGCGCGCACGTCCTGGCCGTCGATGCTGATCGCGCCCTGCTGCACGTCGTAAAAGCGGAACAGCAGGCGCGACAGGGTGGACTTGCCCGAGCCGCTGTGGCCGACCACCGCCGTCGTGGTGCCGGCGGGAATCGTGAAGTCGACATCGAACAGGATCTGGCGCTTGGCTTCGTAACTGAAGTCCACGTGCGAGAACGCGACACGCGCGCCATGGGTTGCGAGCGGCTGCGCGCCGGGTTTGTCGGCCACCTCGCGGTTTTCGTCCAGCAGCGCGAACAGGCGTTCCATGTCGGCCAGGCTCTGCTTGATCTCGCGGTAGATCACGCCGAGGAAATTGAGCGGGATGTAAAGCTGGATCATGAACGAGTTGACCAGCACCAGATCGCCCAGGGTCATCTTGCCGTCGATCACGCCCTGCGTCGCGCGCCACAGGATCAGGGTGACGGCCGCGGCGATGATCAGCGACTGCCCGCTGTTGAGCAGCGACAGCGAGGTCTGCGAACGCACCGCGGCCTGCTCGTAACTCTGCAGGCCCTGGTCGTAGCGCTGGGCCTCGTAGTCCTCGTTGCCGAAGTACTTGACGGTTTCGTAGTTGATCAGCGAATCGATGGCCTTGGTGTTGGCCTTCGAATCGAGCTCGTTCATGGTGCGCCGAAAGTGCGTGCGCCACTCGGTCACCAGCACGGTGAAGGTGATGTAGGTGACCAGCGCGCCGGCCGTGATCACGGTGAACCAGATATCGTAGTGCAGCGCCAGGTAGCCGAGCACGAGCGTAATTTCGACCAGCGTCGGCAGGATCGAAAACAGCGAGTACGACACCAGCGAGCTGACGCCGCGGGTGCCGCGCTCAATATCCCGCGTCATGCCGCCGGTCTGGCGGTTCAGGTGAAAGCGCATCGACAGCGCGTGCAGGTGACGGAACACCTTGAGCGCGATGGTGCGCACCGCGCGCTGCGTCACGCGCGCGAACAAAAACTCGCGCAGTTCGGTGAACAGGGTCGTCGAAAAGCGCAGCACGCCGTAGGCGACCAGCGCCGCGACCGGCAGCGCCAGCAGCGCTTTCGGATGGGTCGGGGTGATGGTCAGCTCGTCGATCAGTTTCTTGAGCACCAGCGGCACGCCGACATTGGCCATCTTGGCGCCGACCAAGCAAACGAGCGCGGCCAGCACCCGCCATTTGTAGACCCACAGGTAAGGAAACAGCGTGCGCAGCGTGGCCCAGTCGTTGCGGGGCAGGCCATTCGATGGCGGCGGAAGGGGGGAACTTGCAGGGGAGCGGCGCATGGCAGGGGTCGGGGATTTATGGTTCAATGCGGGTCGATTGTAGCTTTTCACGAGAAATCACGATGACCACGCCAGAAAAACAGCCCGAACCATCCGTCACTCGCCTGCCTGAAGGAAAGATGCCGGTGCTACGGGTCATGCCGGGACCTCCCGACGCAAACGTTTATGGCGACGTATTCGGCGGCTGGATCATGGCCCAGGTCGACATCGCCGGCTCGCTGCCGGCCACCCGCCGCGCCAACGGCCGCGTTGCCACCATTGCCGTTAATTCATTCCTGTTCAAGCATCCGGTGTTCGTCGGCGATTTGCTGTCGTTCTACGCTGAAATCGTCAAGGTCGGCAGCACCTCGATCACGGTCTATGTTGAAGTGTACGCCGAACGTAACCGCCTGCAGACCAACGTGGTGAAGGTGACCGAGGCCACCCTCACCTACGTCGCCACCGGGCCGGACCGCAAACCGCGCCAGTTGCCGCCGATTGAATCGCTGATCGGGCACTAGCAACAACGGCCCCACCCGCTAGCGGAAAAATCGTAGGGTGCGCACTGGTGCGCACCCTACGATATTCTGGCGTACTGGATTAATCCCTACGTCGCCGGCTGCTCGTCGCGCAGCTCGCGCCGCAGGATCTTGCCCACGTTCGTCTTGGGCAGCGAGTCCCGGAACGTGATGTACTTGGGCCGCTTGTAGCCGGTCAGGTGCTCCTTGCAGTACTCCATCAGCTCGCGCTCGGTGAGGTTCGGGTCCTTCTTCACCACGTACAGCTTGACCGTCTCGCCCGAGTTCTGGTCCGGCACGCCGACGCAGGCCACCTCCAGCACGCCCGGATGCGCCATCACCACGTCTTCCACTTCGTTCGGGTACACGTTGAAGCCCGACACCAGGATCATGTCCTTCTTGCGATCAACAATGCGCGTGTAGCCGCGCTCGTCCATGATGCCGATGTCGCCGGTCCGTAAAAAACCGTCGGCGGTCATGACTTTGGCCGTTTCGTCGTCGCGCTTCCAGTAGCCTGCCATCACCTGCGGGCCGCGCACGCCGATCTCGCCGGGCTGGCCGAACGGCACTTCATTGCCGGCGTCGTCGAGAATGCGCACTTCGGTCGATGGCAGCGGCAGGCCGATGGTGCCGGAAAATTCCGTGATATCGCAGCGGTTCGCGGTCACCACCGGCGAGGTCTCGGACAGGCCGTAGCCTTCGACGATCGGGATGCCGGTGGCCTGGAGCCATTTGGCGGCCACCGACTGCTGCACCGCCATGCCGCCGCCCGGGCAGATCAGCATGCGCGAAAAGTCGAGGCTGGAGAACCCGACGGTGTTGAGCAGGCCGTTGTAGAGCGTGTTCACGGCCGGGAACACGTTGATGCGGTATTTGCCGAACTCCTTGATGAAGCCCGGCAGGTCGCGCGGGTTCGGGATCAGCACGTTCAGGGCGCCCATGCGCATGCCGAGCAACGCGCATACCGTGAGCGCGTAGATGTGGTACAGCGGCAGCGCGCACATGAACTCGGTCTGCTCGCCCGCGGGTTGTTGGGACAGCCGGGGCTTGAACCAGGCTTCGTTCTGCAGCACGTTGGCGATCACGTTCCGGTGCAGCAGAACGGCGCCTTTCGCCACGCCGGTGGTGCCGCCGGTGTACTGCAGGAAGGCGATATCGTCGTGCCCCTGCACGACGGGTTTGAGCGTCATGTGCGCGCCGGCGGCGAGTGCCTGGTTGAAGCCAACCACGTCCGGCAGCGCGTAGCCCGGCACCAACTTCTTCACCTTGCGCACGACGAAGTTGACCAGCATGCCCTTCATGCCCAGCAGGTCGCCCATGGTCGCAACGACGATGTGCTTGACCTGGGTCCGGGCCAGCACCTGCTCGAGCGTATGGGCGAAGTTCTCGAGCACGATGATCACTTCGGCGCCCGAGTCGTTCAGCTGGTGCTGCAGCTCGCGCGGGGTGTACAGCGGGTTGACGTTGACGATGGTGCAGCCGGCGCGCAGGATCCCCGCCAGCGCTACGGGGTATTGCAGGATGTTGGGCATCATGACCGCCACGCGCGCGCCCTGCTGCAGGCCGCGGCTTTGCAGCCACGCGGCCAATTGCTGCGACATGCGGTCGAGATCCGCATAGGTGATGGACTTGCCCATGCAGGCGTAGGCCTTGCGCCCGGCGTACGCACGGAAGGCTTCTTCCAGCAGTTGCGTCAGGGAGCGGTATTGCGTGGGGTCGATCTCCGCGGGCACGCCCTCCTGGTACGACTTGAGCCAAAATTTGTCCATTTCTTATTCCCTTTTGTTATCCACTAAAGTGCAAAGCCGCCCCTTTGGGCGGCGTTAGCGCGTGACACGCAAGCGGCTGTCGCAAGGGTGTAGGGGGCGCGGGGCCGCCGAGGACCTGTGCGCACGCGGTACGTGTGCAGGCCGGCGCCAACGACATTCAACCGTACCGCGTGCGCACAGGTGCGCACCCTACGATCCTGCATGCGCCGCCTATGCCGCCTGGGCCTGCTTTTCCTCCCGTAGCGCCCGGCGCAGGATCTTGCCGACGTTTGTCTTCGGCAGATCGTCGCGAAATGCGATGTACTTCGGCCTCTTGTAGCCGGTGAGCTGCTCCTTGCAGTAGTCCATCAGGTCCTGTTCGGTCAGGCTCGGGTCGCGCCGCACCACGAACGCCTTGACCGCCTCGCCCGAATACTCGTCCGGCACGCCGATCACCGCGCATTCCAGCACGCCCGGGTGCGCCGCGATCACGCCTTCCAGTTCGTTCGGGTACACATTAAAGCCCGACACCAGGATCATATCTTTCTTACGATCAACGATCTTGACATAGCCCTTCTCGTCCATGATGCCGACATCGCCCGACTTGAAGAAGCCGTCGGCGGTCATGACCTTGGCGGTCTCCTCCGGGCGGTTCCAGTAGCCGGCCATCACCTGCGGGCCGCGGATCGCGATTTCGCCCGGCTGGCCGAGCGGAACCTCGTTGCCGTCGTCGTCCAGGATCGCGACCTCGGTCGACGGGATCGGCAACCCGATCGTGCCGGTGAAGGCCGAGATGTCGCAGCGGTTGCTGGTGGCCACCGGCGAGGTTTCCGACAGGCCGTAGCCCTCGATGATGTTGACGTGGGTGACGCTGCGCCACTTGTCGTTGACCGCCTGCTGCACCGCCATGCCGCCGCCGTTGGCCAGCTTCAGGGCCGAGAAATCAAGCGCGGCGAAGTCGGGATGGTTGGCCAGCGCGTTGTACAGGGTGTTCACGGCCGGCAGCATGTTGAACTGGTACTTCGAGAGCTCCTTGATGAAGCCCGGGATGTCGCGCGGGTTGGGGATCAGCAGGTTGAGCGCGCCCATCCGCATGCCCCACAGCGCGCACACCGTCAGCGCGAAGATGTGGTACAGCGGCAGCGCGCACACGATGGTCGGGAACTCGACGACCGGCGGGCGGCTCAGGGCCGGTCCGGACCAGGCTTCGGTCTGCAGCACGTTGGCGATCACGTTGCGGTGGGTGAGCGTGGCGCCCTTGGACACGCCGGTGGTGCCGCCGGTGTACTGGAGGAAGGCGATATCCGACGGCTTGAGATCGGCCGGCGCAAAGGGCATTTTGGCGCCCTGCGCCAGCGCGTCCTTGAAGCGCACCATGTTCGGCAGCGAGAACTCGGGCACCAGCTTCTTGACGTTGCGCACCACGAAGTTGACCAGCATGCCCTTGGCCCCGCCCAGCATCTCGCCCATGCTGGCCACCACCACGTGGCGCACCGGGGTCCGGGTCAAGACGGCTTCGACGGTGTGCGCGAAATTCTCCAGCACGATGATCGCTTCGCTGCCGGAATCCTTGAGCTGGTGCTCCAGTTCGCGTGCGGTGTACAGGGGATTGACGTTGACCACGGTGTAGCCGGCACGCAGGATCGCGACCAGCGCGATCGGATACTGCAGCACGTTGGGCATCATCACCGCCACGCGCGCGCCCTTGGCCATGCCGCGGCTTTGCAGCCAGGCGGCCAGGCGTTTGGAACAGGCGTCGAGCTCTGCATAGCTGAGGAACTTGTCCATGCAGACGAACGCGTTGTTGGCTGCGTATTTGGCGAACGACTCGTCGAACATCTGGACGAGGGACGTGTACTGGTCGGGGTCGATCTCCGCGGGGACGTTCGAGTGGTACGATTGGAGCCAAATTTTGTCCATCGGGTGCCTCTGTCTCGAATATTTATAGTTATCGGGCAGCCGGCTCCGGGCAACGCGATGCCGGCCGCGCGCAGGCTTGCGCCTTTGCTATTGCTGCTGTGATCCTATAGGGCAGCAGGCGGCGACGCAAGCGCTTTCGCTGAGATTGGAGCGGGGGCTCTACCGGGCGCTGGCCATGGTGCGTTGCACCACAAGCGGATCGTCGGGCGCGGCGGCGCCAAGCGCCTTCAGGACCCGGTGGCGATCTTCCTTGCCGAGCTGGGAAATGCGGCGCACGGCGGCGTAGAAACGCGGGAAGCTGCGTTCGCGTTCGAGCAGGACCTTGAACGCCGGGACGAAATCGGAATAGGTCGCAATCGAGGCCAGGTGCGCGTTGGACAGCGGCTCGGCGAAGAACTTGTCGTAACCGGCGTAGCCGCCCCAGCTCTGCTTGAGCACCTGGTATTCGTCCTTGAGCTGGGTGAACACGCGCGCCTTGGCAATGCGCTTTTCAACGTCCGGCAGCGGCGACTTGTAGACCAGTTCGAGCTCCTTGCGGCTCTTCATCAGCAGCGCGTGGAAGGCGTGCTTGCGCGCCCAATAGCGCTCGTAGGCCTCGCGCGTGGCGTCGCTGCCGAAGCGGTCGAGCCAGCGCGCCACGCCCTCTTCCTCGACCGCGCTGGCGAACGACTCGTTGAACTGCGAGTCGCCCTGCACGTACACCACCTGGTGCGCCAGTTCGTGGAACAGCATGCGCGCCAGCTCCGCGTCAGGGTAGTTGATGAAGGTGGAGAGCAAGGGATCGGAGAACCAGCCCAGGGTCGAATACGCTGCCACGCCGCCCACCTCGACGTCGTTGCCGCCTTGGCGCAACTCACGCGCGTAGGCCTGGGCGTCGTCCTTGTTGTAGTAGCCGCGGTAGTTCACGCAACCCGCCACCGGAAAGCACCACTGCAGGGGCTTGAGCGACAGCTCGGGCGTGGCCACCACGTTCCACAGCACGTAAGGACGCGACAGCGCCGCATAGTTCTTGTAGCTGCTATTGTCCGGCAGGCCCAGTTCCTTCACCGCGAAGCGGCGGATCTGGCGCGCCGTTTCCAGGCGCACGCGCAGTTTCGGGTTGGTGCCGGGGTCGGCCAGCCAGTCGTCGATCGGCTTGGCGTCGGACATCAGTTCGAGCTGTCCCTGTGCGGCCTGAGTGTAGTAGTTGAGGGTCGAGCAGCCTGCAAGCAGCCCGGCTGCCGCGCCCGTGAGCAGCAGGGAGCGGCCGATGCGGGAAAATCTGGATAGGTTCATGTCAGGTCTAGGGCGAGGCCTTTTCGACCTCCACCAGTGTGTCGTAGAAGGTTGGCGCCCGGCCCATGTCGGTCAGGCGCTGGCTGGTCACCTCGTTGGCGTTCTTGCCGTCGCCGGCGAGCTTTTTCCACCAGACCGACAGGCCGACCACAAGGCCGGGCCGCGCCTTGTCGGTCACGCGCGCCTTGGCCACGAACGAGCCGCGGTCGTTGAAAATGCGGGCCATGTCGCCGTGCGCAAGGCCGCGTGCGGCGGCGTCGAGCGGGTGGATGTCGAGGTGGGGCTCGCCTTCGGTGGCGCGCAGGCTTTGCACGTTCACGAAGGTCGAATTGAGGAAGTTGCGGGCCGGTGGCGAAATCATCGCCAACGGGTATTTGGCGGCCAGCTCCGGATTGGAGGCGGCCGACTCGTAGGGCGCGATGTAGGCTGGGACCGGATCGAGGCCATCGGCCAGCATCGTGCTTGAATAGAATTCGCATTTGCCCGACGGGGTCGGAAAACCGCCGTCGGCGAAGGGCGCATCCGGCATGGCGAGCTTCTGCCAGCCCTTGCGCTTCAAGGACTCCCAGTCGAAATGCACGGCGCGGGCGTCCTGCTTGTTAAACGCCTGTGCAGCCAGCTCGTCGTCGGTCTCCTTGAAGCAGGCGTCGTCAAAACCCATGCGCGCCGCGAGCAGGCGGAAGATCTCGGTGTTCGGCTTGGCTTCGCCCAGCGGTGCGATCGCCGCGTTATTGGCCATCATGTACAGGTGGCCGTAAGCCAGGTGCGCATCGACGTGCTCGAGCTGGGTCGTGGCCGGCAGCAGGATGTCGGCGTAGTCGGCGCTGTCGGTGCAAAAGTGCTCGAGCACGACCGTGAACAGGTCTTCGCGCGCAAAGCCGGCCATCACCTTGCCCGAATCGGGCGCGATCGCCAGCGGGTTGGCGTTGTAGACGATGACCGCCTCGATCTTCGGCCCGAACTCGGGCGAGCTGTCCTTGAGCAGGTCGCCCCCGATGGTGGTCATGTTGATCGTGCGCGGCTTGCGGCCGTTCAGCAGGTCGGGGCGCTGCAGCGCCGGGCGGTTGGCCGGGAACGAGCCCGAAGTCGAGAGCTGGATGCCGCCGGCGGCGTGGCGCCAGGCGCCCACCAGCGCCGGCAGGCAGGCGATGTTACGAACCGCCATGCCGCCGCCGCGCACGCGCTGCATGCCGTAGTTCAGGCGGATCGCGACCGGCTCGCCGTTTTTGGCCAACTGTCCGTAGTCGTGCGCCAGGTTCTCCACTTCCTCGGCTGTGATGCCGCAGGTCGCGGCGGTGCGCTCGGGCGACCACTCGGCCGCGCGCGCCTTCAGTTCCTCGAACCCGAGCGTGTGGCGCTCGATGTAGTCGTGGTCGAGCAGGCCGTCGCGGATCAGCACGTGCATCATGCCCAGCGCGAGTGCGGCATCGGTGCCGGGCAGCAGGGCGATGTGCTGGTGGCACTTCTCGGCCGTCAGCGAGCGGTACGGGTCGATCGCGATCAGCTTGGCGCCGCGGCGCTTGGCTTCCTGCGCCCGGGTCCAGAAATGCAGGTTGGAGGCGATCGGGTTGCCGCCCCAGATGATGATCAGCTTGGCGTCCTGGAAGTGCTCGATGTCGGTGCCGATCGAGCCGCCGATGGTGTACCGGTAACCGGTGGCGCCGGCCGTGGCGCAGATGGTACGGTCGAGCAGCGAGGCGCCCAGCTTGTTAAAGAAACGCAAAGACATCGATTCGCCCTGGACCAGGCCCATCGTGCCGCAGTAGCTGTACGGCAAGATCGCCTGCGGGTCGCGCGCCGCAATCTTGCCCAGCCGCGCCGCGATCTCGTCGATCGCCTGCTCCCAGCTGATCCGCTCGAACCTGCCCTCGCCCTTGTTGCCGACGCGACGCATCGGGTACAGCAGGCGCTCCGGATGATAGGTGCGATCCACGTAGCGCGACACCTTCGTGCACAACACCCCGGCCGTGGTCGGATGGTCGGGATCGCCCTTCACTTCGGTAGCGATACCGTCTTTGACGGTGACCAGGAGGGCGCAGGTATCGGGGCAGTCGTGCGGGCAGGCGGCACGGACTTGTGTGGTCGTCATTGGGATTATTCTTGGAAAAAGAGGCGTGAAACCAATACTTTATACGATTCCTGTGCCCGTTGTCCCCACTGGATGTGAGGGGCTACAATAGTTCCAATCGTGCATTGATACGCTGGCATCAACGGAGAATTAGATGAAACTTGTCGAACCCATTCTCGCATTCGAATCCGAACTGCGGCAAATCCGGCGCGACATCCACGCCCATCCCGAACTGAGCTACGAAGAACAGCGCACAGCCGATCTGGTGGCGGCCCGCCTGACCGAATGGGGCATCCCAATCGTGCGCGGTCTGGGCGTGACTGGGGTCGTCGGCATCATCAAGAGCGGTACCGGAGAGCGCGCGATCGGCCTGCGCGCGGACATGGACGCGCTGCCGATGCAGGAACTGAACACGTTCGAGCACGCCTCGCGCCACCCGGGCAAGATGCACGCCTGCGGCCATGACGGGCACACGGCCATGCTGCTGGGCGCGGCGCACTACCTGGCCAGGCACCGCAACTTCGACGGCACCGTTTACCTGATCTTCCAGCCGGCCGAGGAAGGCGGGGCCGGCGCGCGCCGCATGATCGAGGACGGGCTGTTCGAGCAGTTCCCGATGGAAGCGGTGTATGGCATGCACAACTGGCCCGGGCTGCCGGTCGGCAGCTTCGGCGTGGTCGCGGGGCCAATGATGGCTTCCAGCAACGAATTCCGTGTCGTGATCAAGGGCAAAGGCGCGCACGCGGCCCAGCCGCACCGCGGCATCGACCCGGTGATGGTCGCGGTGCAGGTCGCGCAGGCCTGGCAGACCATCATCTCGCGCGAACGCAATCCGCTCGATACCGCCGTGCTGTCGATCACCCAGATTCACGCGGGCAGCGCCACTAACGTCATCCCCGACGAAGCGGTGCTGATCGGCACCGTACGCACCTTCACCACGGGCGTGCTGGACCTCATCGAGCGGCGCATGCACGATATCGCCAATGGCATTGCGGCCGGCTTTAACGCCACGGTCGAATTCGAGTTCCATCGCAACTATCCGCCACTGGTCAACCATGTGCGCGAGACCGCGTTCGCGATCGAAGCGATGAAGGCGGTGGCCGGGGCGGACAAGGTGGATACCGATGTCGAGCCGACCATGGGCGCGGAGGACTTCGCGTTCATGCTGCAAGAAAAGCCGGGCTGCTACGTTTTCATCGGCAATGGCGAAGGCGAGCACCGGGCGGCCGGGCACGGTCTGGGGCCGTGCCAGCTGCACAATGGCAGCTATGACTTCAACGACCAGTTGCTGCCGATCGGCGCGAGCTACTGGGTGCGGCTGGCGGAGATGAGCTTACCGGTTGTTTAAGCGTCACCAGCGGCATCAACAACAGGCGTAGGGGGCGCGGGGCCGCCGAGGACCTGTGCGCACGCGGTACGGTTGAGCAGAGTTTGCGGCAGCTTTGAGTGGACGCGGCGCTAACGTCAGATCAGCCGTACCGCGTGCGCACGGGGTGCGCACCCTACGCCTTCGGCAACTGGTCCGGGGCGTCGCCCAGCCGCTTGCCTGGGTTTATTCTTTCCAACGCGATCAGCGCCGCCGCATGGTCGGCGCGCGCCAGATCGCCCTCGATCGTCTCGTAATTGCGCGTCACCAGCGACGTCACCGGCAACGCCAGGCCGCTTTCCGCCGCTGCGGCCAGCACATTGTGCAAATCCTTCAGCTGGCTCTTCACCTGCCCGCCCGGCATGAAATTGCGCTCGAGCATACGCTGACCGTGGATGTCCAAAATCCGGCTGCCGGCAAAGCCGCCGCGGATCGCTTCCCGTACCGCCGCCGGATCGGCCCCGGCCGCCTGGGCCAGCAACAGCGCCTCGGCGACAATGTTAAGCGTGCCGCCGACGATCAGCTGGTTGCACAGCTTGGCAACTTGCCCGCTTCCCGCCGGTCCCACCAGCCTGGCCGTGCCCAGCACGCTCAGCACCGGCTCGGCCTGACGAAAATCGTCCGCGCTGCCGCCGGCCATGATCACCAGCGTTGCCGCCTCGGCCCCTGCCACGCCGCCGGACACCGGCGCGTCGAGGAAGCGGCAGCCATGCGCCTGGAGCTTCGCATGAAAGCCCAGCGCTTCGTCACGCCGGGTCGAGCTCATGTCGATCCACAGCGTGCCCGGTTCCAGCGCCGGCAGCGCTGCGTCAATGACCTGGTCGACGACTTTGCCGTCTTCCAGCATCGAGATTACGATCGCCGCGCCGCGCACGGCCTGATCGAGTTCCGCCTTCGGCTCGGCCCCGGTCGCGCGCAATGCCTCGGCCTTGGCAAAGGTGCGGTTCCAGGCGCGTAACGGATACCCGGCCTGCGCCAGGTGCGACGCCATCGGCCGCCCCATCAGGCCGATGCCAAGAAATGCCAGGGTCGGGAGTTGCATGGTCTTCCTTTCAGCTTTTCGTCGTCCAGTGATTGTAACAACTGGGCGCGCTCAACGCGGCGCAGCCGTTGACAGTACAATCAGCTGGTCTGCCGACGAGCCTGTCGAAAATTCACGAAAGAGATCATGCCCACTACTAACAACATCACGAAAGCGCTGGCGGCGCTCACCGCCATGTTCAGCACCCATGCCGCGTTTGCCGCCGACGGCTGGTTCGACTCCGCGTCGGTTGAGATCGGCGGTGCCAACAAAGCGCAGATGATACGCCTCGCCGGCCAGAAGGACTGGAACAAGCGCTGGCTCCCTGCCAATGGCTACCACCTGTCGGGATATTGGGACTTCAATGTTGCCGGATGGCGCGGCACCGAATACAAGGATGTGAAAGGCGACCACCAATACTATGCGGTAATCGGTGTCACGCCGGTGTTCCGTTACGAAAGCGACGACAAGCTCGGCTTGTTCGGGGAAGCCGGCATCGGCGCCAGCCTGTTCTCCACGGTGTACAAGAACGCCGGCAACCACCTGTCGACCGCATTCGAGTTCGCCGACCATATCGGCGTTGGCTATGCGCTGCCGAACAGGTGGGAATTCACCGCGCGCGTCCAGCACTACTCCAACGGCGGCATCAAGCACCCCAACAGCGGCGTAAACTGGCTCGTCATGAAAGCCGCCTACCGCTTCTGACAATCCGGCAGGGTTTCGGCTGACATCGTCACTCTGCGATTTATGTAACAATCGGCTCTTGGTCCCTCGATGGGCGCCAACAGCAAGAGGCCCGATTGAATCCCACCAGTACCGTCAAGAGCTATCTGCCGTGGCTGGTCGCGACTGCCCTGTTCATGGAGCAGCTCGACGCCACGATTGTCAATACCGCGATCCCAAGCATTGCGGCGAGCCTGAACGTCACGCCGCTCTCCCTGAAGTCGGTCGTCACCAGCTATATCCTGAGCCTTGCCGTGGGCATTCCGGTGAGCGGCTGGATCGCCGACCGCTATGGCACGCGACGCGTGTTCGGCTTTGCGATTGCACTGTTCACCATTGCGTCGGTCCTGTGCGGACTGTCGCTGAACGCCCCGATGATGGTCGCCGCGCGCCTGCTGCAGGGTATCGGCGGCGCGTTGATGATGCCGGTCGGACGGCTGGCGATCATCCGCACCTTTCCCAAGTCCGAGCTGCTGCGGGCGATGAACTTCGTGATCCTGCCGGCGCTGATCGGCCCGCTGCTCGGGCCTACCGTGGGCGGGGTGATCGTGCACCTGGCTTCGTGGCGCGTGATCTTCTTCATCAACGTGCCGGTCGGGCTGGCGGCGCTGTACCTCGTGTATCGCCATATGCCGGACTACCACGGCAACGAACAGCGGCCACTGGACGTGGTCGGGCTGATCCTGTTCAGTTCGGGAACGGCGATCCTGTCATGGCTGCTCGAAATCTTTGGCGAGCACACGCTCGATCCGATGACGATGGGCCTGATGCTGGTGCTGTCGATAGCGCTGCTGGGCGCATACGCGTGGCACGCCAACCATCGCAGATACCCGCTGCTCAAGCTGTCTCTGCTGCGCGTGCGCACCTTCCGCATTTCGGTGCTGGGAGGCTTCATCACGCGGATGGGCGTGGGCGGCCTGCCGTTCCTGCTGCCGCTGCTGTACCAGCTGGGCCTCGGCCTGCCGGCATGGCATTCCGGGCTGTTGATGATGCCCACCGCCGCGGCCGCAATGGGCATGAAACTGATCGCGCCGCGCGTGCTGGCGCGCTTCGGCTATCGCCAGGTGCTGGTGATGAACACCATCTGCATCGGGGTGACGATCGGACTGTTCTCGCTGGTCGGACCGGGCACGCCCACCTATGCGATCGTCGCGATCGGCCTGATGCAGGGCTTTTTCAACTCCCTGCAATTCTCGAGCATGAACACCCTGGCCTATGCCGACGTCGAGCCGCGTGACTCGAGCATGGCCAGCACCATCACCAGCTCGTTCCAGCAATTGTCGATGAGCTTTGGCCTGGCGGCCGGTTCGCTGGTTACCGCGTGGTTCCTCGGGGATGTGCCGCAGACGGAGCGCGTGCTGGTCACGCGCGCCTTGCACCATGCATTCATCGCGCTGGGGGTGACGACGATGGTATCGTCGGCCATCTTCTGGAAGCTGCGGCGCAATGACGGCGAAAGCATCAGCAGGGGGCAGAGAGCCTCTCGGAATTCCGCCCCGCTGTCGCAGGCTTAGCGCCTGGATGGGCCCTTGTGGCCGGGGCGGCTGCCCACGTCGGCGGGCGGCTCATCCGGATTTTTTTGCGGCTGATGGCGGGGCCCGCTCTGTTGCGAACCTGGCGGCCCGGTCGGCGATTCCTGCGAGCCGGCGTGCTGGTACTGTTCGGCGCCCCCATAGCCGGATTGGCGCGGCTCCCCCAAACGGTCCTCCTCGCCGCGCGCCTGCATTCGTTGCGCCTGCTGGCGCGAACTCCATCCGGTCTGCTGGGTCCCCGGCTCCGCGCCTTCGGTTTGCACCTGGCCTTGCTGGCCCAGCGGCACCTCGGTTTGTTCGCTGCCGCTTGGCGCTACCCAGCCTGGCGCACGTGTCTGCAGGCTGTCCTCGGAGACGGGAACAGCTTTCGGCTTCGCACGCCCACGATTGACCGACAACGGTCGCTGCTTTTTGCCACTCATGTCCGATCCTCCCTCAAGCGCGACTTGGACGCTCACGGGACGATCATGGGCATGGACGCTGTTCGGTGGTATCGGAGGAACGGCTAGGAGCTTGTAGGACGCAGCCGACGGACCTGATGTGGCGTGCGGAGTGCTGGAAAAAGCAAAAAAGCCCCGTCTGCACTCAGGCAGGCGGGGCTTTTTCTTTATAACTAGCCTGACGATAACCTACTTTCACACTGGTTGCA
>NZ_SPUM01000044.1 GCF_004614195.1 Massilia horti
CCCCCCCCCCCCCCGCGGGGGGGGGGGGGGCGCCGGGCGCCCCCCCCCCCCCACCCCCACGCCGAGATGCAGCGCAAGACGGCGCAGACGACGCAGGCGATGGCCGACGCGCGGCGCGAGCTGGCGGCGCTGGAGCGGGGCCGTCATGAGGCGCAGGCGACGGAGCTGGCTGGAGTGCGGGAGGCGATCGGCGAGCGCAAGGTCGAGGCGGTCAAGCGCGCCGAGTCCGAGGACATCACGCGCGAGGTGATCGGGCGGCTGACGCAGCCGTCGGCGGCGCAGGCGGCAGCGCGGCTGGCCGAGGTGATTCTTAATCAGCGGCGTGACTGATCGCTCTTGCCGCAGGCAGCGGCACGTTCCGCGTGCGCACAGGTGCGCACCCTACGACGCAGTGTTTCAGACCCTTGTTCTGCACGCTGCTTAGCTTGCATAAATTAGTTAGCCCCAATAATCGTCGTTCCCGCGCAGGCGGGAACCCATAGACCACGTGAACCGATACTCAGCATGGGTTCACGCCTGCGCGGGAACGACGGTGTTTTGCCGCTTTCCTAAGCTGCGTTCGCGAACCGCATGCTCACATCGCGCTCGGGGGCGCTGGCGGCTGCGGTCCCACGGTTACCCCGGTCACAAAGTACTCGGTCTCGCCAAAACAGGTGCTCGGCAGCCCCTTGTGCTGCTGGTAGCTGATCTGCACGCGGTGCCCCATCGCGGCGAGCATCTGCTTGGCCACGGCATCGTCGCGCACAGTGAAGGCGAAGTGCTCCGGAATCGCCCCTGGCATGCTCGAGAGCAGGATCTCGCCTTCCCAGGTCTTGCACAGCCAGCCTTTCTTCGAGAACTTCTGCAGGTAGCCGGCACGGTCGCCTTCCGAGTATGACCAGTGCAGCGCAGCCCATGTGTACAGTGCGAACAGCGCAATGATCGCGGCGATCAGGGACAGGATGATGACGGCTGCTCGGCGGGGCAAGGACATGGTCTGGACGGCTCGTTGTTGATTATGGGCATTCATTCTGCCACGCCCCCGCCGATTGTCAAAACGTTCAGGCGTTCACTCCAAACGAGCGTGCCAGCGGCGCCAGTTCGCCGTGGTAGCCCTGGCCGACCGCGCGGAACTGCCAGTCGCTGTCCACGCGGTACAGCTCGCCGAAGATCATCGCGGTCTCGGTAGCGCTGTCCTGGGACAGCTCGTAGCGCGCGATCTCGGTTTCGTCGTCGGCGTTCAGGCAGTGGATGAAGGCGCGGGTGACCATGCCGAAATTCTGGTGCCGCTGCTCGGCTTCGTGGATCGTGGCCGCGACCACGATCCGGGCGATGTCCTGCGGCACCCGCACCAGGTCGATGGCGATGAGTTCGTCGTCGAGTTCGCCTTGCCCGGTGCGATTGTCGCCGATGATTTCCACTGAACCGTCGCTTGATACCAGGTTGTTGTAAAAGATGAAATCCTGGTCGTTGCGCACCTTGCCGTCCGCGCGCAGCAGGAACACGCTGCCGTCCAGGTCGAAGCTGGCGCCGCCGGTGATGCGCGGGTCCCAGCCCAGGCCGACAATGACGCGCTGCAGGCCCGGCACCTCCTTCGCCAGGCTGACGTCGCGACCTTTCTGAAGACTGATTGCCATCTGAACTCCCTTCCGTTTGCTCAAAATGAGCATGGCTGCGTTACGGCTCCTTGCCGTGCAACCGCACTGTCTGCGTCGCCTTGTCTTGCCCTGCTCATTTTGAAAAACCTCTTCAAACCAGTTCCCGCTTGTGCCCCTTGGACTCGATGCGCTTGCGATAGCGTATCGACGACCAGAGCGATACCAGGATGAAGGCCACTCCGGACAGGCCGGTGAACCATTCGGGAATTTCGTACTCGACGCTGGCGAACATGATCAGGGCCAGGATGCCGATCGCGTAGTGGGCGCCGTGCTCGAGGAACACGAATTCCTCCAGTGTTCCTTGCTTGACCAGGAACACGGTCAGCGAGCGGACGAACATGGCGCCAATCGCCAGCCCCAGCATGATGATGACGACGTCATTGGTGATCGCGAACGCACCGATCACGCCGTCGAATGAAAACGAGGCGTCCAGCACTTCCAGGTAGATGAAGCCGCCGATCGAGCCTTTGGAGATGATCTTGCCCAGGGCAGGGTCCGATTCCTCTTCTTCGAGCAGCCCGCTGAGCCAGCTCACGCCCACGTACACGATGACGCCGACCACGCCGGCGACCAGGACCGGCAGCTGTTGCCCCTGCGGCATCATGCTCATTGCGCCGAACACGGCCAGCAGCGCGAGCATCACGGCAAGGCCCTCGGTGCCGTAGTGCCCGACTTGCTCTTCGATCCGGCCCAGCCAGTGGAGTTCCTTTTCGTCGTCGAACAGGAAGTTCAGGCACACCAGCAGCAGGAAGGCACCGCCGAAGACCGCCACCTGGGCATGGTGCTCGGTCAGGTGGCGCGAGTACTCGGCCGGGGTCTCGATCGCCATGTGCCAGACGTCGACCAGGCCCAGGCCGGTTGCGGTGGCGACGATTACGAGTGGGAACAGCAGGCGCATGCCGAACACGGCCACCAGGATGCCGATCGTCAGGAACAGCCTGCGCCAGTAATCGTTCCAGGTGCGTAGCACGGTGGCGTTGACGACCGCGTTGTCGAATGACAGCGACACTTCCAGCACGGCGAGAATGGCGGTAATCCACAGCGCCTGCAGGAGGCCAGCCACACCGCCGTGCGAGAACCCCCACCAGCCGGCCAGGGCCATCACAATCACAGTAAACACGAGCGACAGCTTGAAGTGTCCCATGGCGCTCCTCTTGATCAACGTGCCGCGGACGCGAAATATTACCTGCTTCCGCTTGGTGCGCGGCGCAGCGGAGGTGTTCGGCCGGCGACCCTTCTGCGATAATTCCGTACGGAATCAACTTACTGGAACTTGCATGAATCTTGTTTATCTGGTCACTCCGGTCCTGACCTGGCTGGTCGTCGGTCCGATCAAATTTTTGATCACCAGCGCGCGCCAGCGGCGCTGGGCGTTCAACCTCGTCGGCAACGGCGGCTTTCCGAGCAACCACAGTTCGGTGGTTACCAGCATGGCAACCCTGATTGCCTTGAGGGAGGGAATGGGGCACCCGGCCTTCGGGGTGGCCGTCACGCTGGCGTTCATCGTGATGATCGATGCCAACAGCCTGCGCCAGCACGTGGGCCGCCAGGCGGCCGCGATCAATCGGCTGGCGGCGGACGATAGCCGCTACCCGCGGCTGCGCGAGCGGATGGGCCATACGCTGGTCGAGATCGGCGGCGGCATCCTGACCGGCATCGGCATGGGGTTCCTGGTCAACGCACTCTTCTGAATTTGACGTCCGGTCGTGAGACAACCGGACGTCCGCCCCCCGTCAGCGGACACTGCATTTCAGCGCGCCAAAATGCAGTTCGTCGCTTCTACGCGCAGTTCATCCATCCAAATCCGCAGTATGCAATAAGGTCAATTGACTGGTCTTGCGGCCTCTAGGATACTGCGTGCTGGCTGTATTTATCCCGAGTTTCACCATAATCAGAGTCCATCCTGGAGAACAATAATGCTGCGCAAAACTCTACTTGTCCTTGCCCTGGCTTCGGCACTTGCCGCTTGCGGCAAGGGGCCCAAGGAACCCGCCAAGCCGGGCCAGGGCGTTACCGCCCAACAGTCGCTCCTCGTGGCTCCAGAGGACTTGCTGACTGTCCAGAGCAACGCGCTCGCCTCCGGTCCGGTGATCACCGGCTCGGTCCAGCCCGAGCGCCGCGCCGACCTGCGCGCCGAGGTGCAATCGGTCGTGCTCCAGGTACTCAAGGAGAATGGCGAGGCGGTCAAGCGCGGCGACGTGCTGGTGCGCCTGGATGAGACCGCGATCCGCGACAGCCTGCTGTCGGCCGACGAGGCGGTGCGCGCCTCCACCCAGGCGCTGGACCAGTCCAACCGCCAGCTGGAGCGCCTCAAGACCCTGCGCGCCTCGGGCATGACCAGCGCCCAGGCGCTGGATGACGCCGAAGTGCGCCGTAACAACGCCCAGAGCGACCTGGCAGCCGCCAAGAGCCGCGCCGCTACTGCACACCAGCAACTGGCGCGCACCGTGGTACGCGCGCCGTTCGACGGCATCGTGTCCGACCGCAAGGTGTCGGCAGGTGATACCGCGGCCATCGGCAAGGAACTCTTGAAGGTGATCGACCCGACCAGCATGCGCTTTGAGGGCCGGGTGTCGGCCGACAAGGTCAGCACGGTCAAGGTGGGCCAGCCGGTCATGTTCCGCATCAACGGCTACGGCGACCAGCGCTTTACCGGCGTGGTCAAGCGTATCGACGCGGCCGCCAATCCCGTGACCCGCCAGGTCGAGGTGCTGGTGGGCCTGACCGGCGAGCAGCCGCGCGTGGCCGGGCTGTATGCGGAAGGCCAGATCGACGCCGAAACGACGGCGGTGCTGATGCTGCCGGAAAAGTCGGTGGTCAAGGCCGGCGACAAGTCGTTCGCGTGGCGCCTGAAGGACAACAAGCTGGCCAAGGTCGACATCGTGGTCGGCGCGCGTGACCAGCGTACCGGCAACTTCGAGGTCAAGGGCGGCCTGGCTGCCGGCGACACCGTGCTGCGCACCCCGGGCTCGAGCCTGAAGGATGGCCAGAAGGTCGAGCTGGCCACGGTCAAGGTGGCGAGCGCGACCAACCCGCAGCAGGGGAAATAACATGTTCCTCTCCAATTTCAGCGTCAAGAAACCGGTCGCCACGATCGTGCTGATCGTGGCCATGATGGTGCTTGGCCTGTATGCCCTGTCCAAGCTGCGCGTGAACAACGAGCCGGATGTCCAGATCCCGGTCCTCGTCGTGAACGTCCCGTATCCGGGCGCCTCGCCCGAGACCAGCGAGCGCGAGATCGTCAACCGCCTGGAAAAGCAGATGCAGGCCATCACCGGCGTGACCGAAGCGAAGGCCTATGCCAACGAAGGCGGCGCAACCATCGTGCTGCAGTTTGATTTCAAGCGCAACCTGATCGAGGCGGCGGACGACGTGCGCAACGCGATCGCGGCGGTACGCTACAAGCTGCCGATCGAGATGCGCGAGCCGCAACTGCGCCGGTTCGACCCGTCGGCGCAGCCGATCATGAACCTGTCGCTGTCGTCGACGAGCCAGAGCCATGCCGAGCTGTCGCGCCTGGCCGAAGACGTGCTGGCCGACCGCTTCCGCGGCATCGACGGCGTGGCCGACGTGCAGGTTGGCGGTTCGCTGTCGCGCCAGCTGTCGGTGCTGCTGCACGCAGAGAAGCTGCGCGAATACAACGTGTCGGCGAGCGAGGTGACCAGTGCGCTGTCGCGCCAGAACACCAACGCGCCGGTGGGCAAGGTGCGCGGGCCGCTGGAAGAGAAGGGCATCCGGCTGGTGGGCCGCATCGAGCGACCCGAGGACTTCTCGCAGGTGGTGATCAAGCGTAATGGCGACACGGTGGTGCGCCTGAACCAGGTGGCCGACATCCAGGACGGGTTCGCGGACGTCGACCGGCTCTCGACACGCAGCGGCAAGTCGAACGTCGGCATCTATGTCGTGCGTTCGCGCGAGGCATCCACCGTGACCATCGCCAAGAAGGTCAACGCGATGATCGAGGAGGTGCGCAAGGAGCTGCCGCCCGGCACCAAGCTGGACGTGACCTGGGACGGCGGCGAGTCCGCCCAGCGCAGCCTGAACAACGTGATCGAGTCGCTGGTGTACGGCGCCGTGCTGACCATCTTCGTGGTGTACGCGTTCCTGAACTCCTGGCGCTCGACCCTGATCACGGCGCTGTCGCTGCCGACCTCGGTGCTGGCGGCGTTCATCGCGGTCTGGCTGTGCGGATTCACCCTGAACTTCATGACGCTGCTCGGACTGTCGCTGGCGATCGGAGTGCTGATCGACGACGCGATCGTGGTGCGGGAGAACATCGTGCGGCACATGGAGAACGGCGAGGATCGCCGCACCGCGGCGCTGAACGGCACCGCCGAGATCGGCATGGCCGTGGCCTCGACCACGTTCTCGATCATGGCGGTGTTCGTCCCGGTCGCGTTCATGGGCGGCATCGCCGGCGAATGGTTCCGGCCGTTTGCGCTGACCGTGACCTGCTCGGTGGCGGTGTCGCTGCTGATCTCGTTCACGCTGGACCCGATGATGTCGGCGTACTGGGGCGACCCGCCGGGGCACCATGACGCGCCGAAGACGGGGCTGTCCAGGCAGCTCAAGCGCTTCAACGACTGGTTCGACCACCAGGCCGACCGCTACGGCCATGTGATCGCGTGGGCGCTGCACCACCGCCGTTCGATGGCCGTGATCGCGGTGCTCTCGCTGGCCGGCGCCATCGGACTGCAGGCCTGGAAGGGCGGCACGGCGTTCCAGCCCAAGACTGACCAGGGGCAGATCAAGATCGAGGTGCGTACGCCGGCGTCGTCGTCGATCGATTATGCGCGCCTGAAGATGGAGGCGGCGGCCGAGATTGCGCGCACCTTGCCCGAGGCGAAGGAAACCAACAGCTCGATCAACCCCAACGGCGGTTCGATCTACGTCGACATCGGCAAGCGTGGCGAGCGCAAGCGTAGTGCGTCCGAGGTCGCGGTTGCGCTGCGCGAGAAGCTCACCCGGCTGGTGGGCGCCGAGTACGTCGTGATGGATGACCTGAACGGCAACGGCAAACCGGTGCAGATTTCGTTCACCGGCTCCGACTCGCGCAAGCTGATGGAGATGACCTCGCAGTATATGGAGAAGCTGCGCCAGGTGCCGGGCGCCGTGGACGTGACCCTGTCGCAGCAGGACCCGAAGGACGAGCTGCAGATTGAACTGAACCGCGGCCTGGCCAATTCGATGGGCATCTCGGTCGGCGACGCCGCCACCGCGCTGCGCGTGGCGTTCGCCGGCATCGAGGTGGGCGACTGGGTCGACCCGACTGGCCAAAGCCGCGACGTGGCGGTGCGCCTGCATCCGGACGACCGGGTCAACACCGCCAACATCGAGCGCCTGCCGGTCCCGGTTGCGGGCACCAACATGATGGTGCCGCTCGACCAGATCGCCAAGATCAGCATGGGCAAGGGCCCGGCCTCGATCGAGCACCTGGAGGGCAAGCGCGTGGTCACCGTCACCGCCAACGCCCAGGGCCGCTCGAACGGCGAGGTGATGGCAGACGCGATGAAGCTGGCCAAGTCGATGGACTTCCCGCCCGGCTACGGGCTGAAGGCCAGCGGCCAGAGCAAGATCATGAACGAGGTGTTCACCAGCCTGGGCATCGGCCTGGTCTCCGGCATCGGCCTGATGTACCTGATCCTGGTGATCCAGTTCGGCTCGTTCACGGCGCCGGCGGCGGTGATGATGTCGCTGCCCCTGTCGCTGATCGGCGTGGTGCTGGCGCTGCTGGTGACCAAAAATACCCTGAACCTGATGAGCTTTATCGGCATCATCATGCTGATGGGCCTGGTGGCCAAGAACGCGATCCTGCTGCTGGACGCCGCCCGGGCCCGCGAAGCGGAGGGGATGGACCGCGAGGAGGCGCTGATGGCGGCCGGCCGCGCGCGTCTGCGTCCGATCCTGATGACGACGTTCGCGCTGATCGCGGGCATGACCCCGGTGGCCCTGGCACTGGGCGATTCCGGCGAGTTCTACCAGCCGCTGGCGATCGCGATCATCGGCGGCACGATCACCTCGACCATGCTGACCTTGCTGGTGGTGCCCACCTTCTATGACAGCATCGAGATCGCGCGTGACCGGATGGTGGCCAAGTTCCACCGGCGCGAGGCGCGCTACCATGCGGTGCCGGCGTTCGTGATGACGTTCGTGGAAGCGATCCTGACGCTGATCCTGGTGCGCCTGGTGTTCCGCTTGCTGGCGATGCTGGTGCGTTTTGTGGTGCGGATTACGACCGGCCGCGGCCGTCCGCAGGCCGCATGATCCAGACGTGATCAAGCCAGCCCGGCAGGGCTGGCACGCTGGCCGGGCCGCGTGCTTGCGCTGCCCGAAATGATGGAGCCCGCAGATGCGGGCTCCGTTGTTTTACGAGCCGCTAGAGCCGCTTGGCGTGGTGCTGCCCGAAGTTCCCGACGTGCCGCTGGTGCCCGAAGTTCCCGAGGTGCCTGAAGTTCCGCCAGTCGTGCCGCTGGTTCCACTGGTGCCACTCGGCGGGGTGGCCGGCGCGGTGCCTGGGGTGGTGCTGGGTGTGGTGCCGGTGGCGCCAGGCGCCGTCTCACTCGTGCCGCCGGTGGTGCCGGTGGCGCCGCCCGTGGTGCCGCTGGTGCCCGACGTGGTGCCCGGCGCGGTCGACGAAGGCTGCTCGGAGGTGGTCGTGCCAGTGTTGTCGCTTTTCTTGCATGCCGCCAGCGAGCCGGCCATCAGCGCGGCGAGCAACAGGATTTTCGGTGCAGTGGTAAGTGCTTTCATTGTTTATCACTCCTCGTTCACGTCTATCTTGTGCCGCTGTCTCCAGGTGAGGCGCTGGAGGGGCAACGGCGCCAGTTCAGCCCGCCGCGGACCTGGACTTGCCCACGGTAAGGACCATCCGGGAAACCGTCGCAGTTCGCGGCCCCGTGTCAGTGCACGAATTCGACTGTGAAAATTAGACTGGCAGCCCTGCTGCCAGTTCGTCGAATTGCTTACATCTTGCGGTAATTCGCGTTACTTCCTGCGGAACTTGATTGAGATCAAACGTCCTTGCGCCTGATCCTTAGCGGGTGTTTCAAGATGAGCTGGGCCAGGTGCGGCGGCCTGCCTGGCAGCCCTACGGCTTGGCCGCGGCCGGCACGTCCTTGCCGACCGTCACCGGCGTGCCCGTCTCCTCGAGCGGCGCGACGAAGTTGAGCAGCTTGAGCACCAGCTTGCCGCGCTTGCCGGCCGACGGATCGAACGCATACGAGGTGACCGAGCAGTTCGGCACGTCGCCGGCGCTGTCCGCCGCCAGGATGGTGGCCTCGTCGAGCCGTTCGAACAGGTAACGAAAGCAATTGACGATGACCTGGTGCGCCACGATCAGCACCCGCTCGCGGCTGTATTCGCGGGTGAGCGTGTCGAGCACGCTGCGCAGGCGCAGGATCACGTCGCACCAGCTCTCGCCGCCGGGCGGGCGGAAGTAGAACTTGCCCACGTGCTGGCGCTGCTCGTACAGCTCCGGGTATTTGTGGGCGATGCCGTGGGTGGTCAGGCGGTCGAGGATGCCGAACTCTTTCTCACGCAGGCGCTCGTCGACCACGACCGAGAGCAGCGCGGGACGGTCCATGCGCTGCATCAGGATGTCCGCGGTCTCGACCGCGCGGCGGTAGGGCGAATGCAGCACCACGTTCGGCCGGTGCCGGTGCGGCAGCGCCGCGAACCAGGCTGCCAGCGCCTGCGACTGGCGCACGCCGAGTTCGGACAGCGGCACGTCGACATCGCGTTCGGCCAGTTCGATATGGCGTGCTGCCGCCGCTTCGGCCGCATCGCGCGCAACATTGCCTGCGCTCTGGCCATGCCGGACGAGCCAGATTTCCTGTGGCCACTTTTGTTCCATTGCCGGTCCGTCGATGCGATTCAAACCGCGTCATCATAGACGGATTCGGCAGCAGGTCAGCGCACGATTAACCGGCCTGCATCAGGGGAAACCGGGGTGTTTCCGAGGGCCATTGATCAGGCAACCTGCTGGTCGACATCCAGGTTGACCTCGGCATCGCTGTTGAACACCTCGAGGTCGGTTTCGCCCAGCACCCGGCTGGTCACGGTGCCGGCGGTGATCGAGCCGCTCACGTTCAGCGCGGTGCGCCCCATGTCGATCAGCGGTTCGATCGAGATCAGGAGCCCGGCCAGCGCCACCGGCAGGTTCATGGCCGACAGCACGATCAGCGCGGCGAAGGTCGCGCCGCCGCCCACGCCGGCCACGCCGACCGAGCCGAAGGTGACGACCGCCAGCAGCGGCAGCAGGAAGCCCGCGCTGTACGGATCGATGCCGACCGTCGGCGCGATCATCACCGCCAGCATCGCCGGGTAGATGCCGGCGCAGCCGTTCTGGCCCATCATGGAACCGAACGAGGCCGCGAAGTTGGCGATGCCCTCGGGCGTGCCCAAGCGCGCGGTCTGGGTCTGTACGCTCATCGGGATCGCGCCGGCCGAAGTGCGCGAGGTGAACGCGAAGGCCAGCACCGGGAAGATCTTCTTCACATAGCGGCGCGGGTTCAGGCCCACCGCGCCGATCAGGAGCAGGTGCACGCAGAACATCAGGATCAGCGCGCTGTACGAGGCCAGCACGAAGCTGATCAGCTTGGCGATGTCCTGCAGGCTCGATTCGGCCACCACCTGGGTGATCAGCGCGAACACGCCGATCGGGGTCAGGCGCAGCACCAGCGACACCATGCGCATCACGATCACGTGCGTCACGTGCACGAAATGGCTGAACGACTCGAACACTTCCGGCTTCTTGCCCGCGATGCCGGTGGCCGACACGCCGATAAAGATCGAGAACAGCACCACCGCGATGGTCGAGGTCTTGCGCGCGCCGGTCATGTCGAGGAAGGGATTGGCCGGGATGAACGACAGGATCATCGACGGCAGCGAGATTTCCTGGGCCTTGGCCAGGTTGCCCTCCAAGTAGGCACCGCGCGCCACTTCCGCCGCGGAAGAGGTGAGGCCCACCGCGGTCAGTCCGAACAGCTTGGCCATCAGGATGCCGATCGCGGCGGCGATTGCCGTGGTGACCATCAGGGTGCCGATCGACAGCGCGCTGATCTTGCCGAGCGAGGAAGCGTCGCGCAGCTTGAGGATCGCCTGGATGATCGAGACCATGATCAGCGGAATGATGATCATCTGCAGCAGCTTAATGTAGCCGGTGCCGATGATGTCGAGGTAGGCGTTGGTCTGGGCGATGACCGGCGAGGCTGCGCCGTAGAGAGCCTGGAACGCCGCGCCCAGCAGCAGACCCAGGCCCAGGCCGGTGAATACGCGTTTGGTGAACGACAGTTCGCGCACTTGCATGCGGTACAGCAGGAAGCAGGACGCCAGGGCGACGGCAAGGTTCAGGAGCAGGTGGACGGTCATCAAGGCCTCGGTAAATACGAGCTAGTGCAGCGCGGAAATATGAAGGATGCATTGTATAGGCAAACTTGCAGCCGTGCGGACTGGGCGTTCCCGCTGGCCTAATGACCGTAACGTGAATCACCAACCTACGATTGCACGTCGTTCCCGCCATAGGCAGCGTGAAATGACGCTCAGCATGGGTCCCCGCCTGCGCGGGGACGACGGTGTTGGAGCTAACTATTCTTGTGGCGCGCGCTTGGCATGGCAGGAAGGAAGCTGGGTCCGCGCCGACGGACAGGCCCATCCTGCGGCCCGCGACAGCGCGCTGTTACGTTTCGGCCACGTAATGTTAAAACACCGCAAAGAGGCCGCTTGACCGTCCTTTCCAGCCTCGCAGGTTGTTTCTATAATTCAATTTCCACTTTCCGGGCTCCCGCCATCGCGCGCACGATCATGTTCAAGAACACCACCATCAAAACCCGTTTGATTTTCGTCATTGTCCTGCTCGGCCTGGAGCTGGTCGTGGGCGCGGTAGTCGGCCTGTTCAGCCTCGGGCAGGCGAATGACGAGATGGCATCGATGTACGACGATCGCCTGGTGTGCCTGGGCCAGCTCGACACGATCGTGCGCCAGCTGGACCAGAACCAGCTGGACGTGGCCCAGGCCGTGACGGCGGAACCAGCGCGGGTGCGTGTGCTGCTGGACGAAATCGCGACCAGCCGCCAGCTGATCGCGCAGCAGTGGCAGGCCTATTCCGCCACCAAGATGACCGATCGCGAACGGGAGGTGGCCGCCCGTTTCAGCGAAGCGCGCGCCAAGTTTCTGAGCGAGGCGCTGGAGCCGGCGGTCGCGGCGATCCGCGCAGGCGACCTGCAGCGCGCGACCACGCTCGTACACGGCCCGCTCAGCCAGTTGTTCCAGCCGGTGCGCGCGAGCATCGACGAGCTGATTCAGTTGCAGCTGGGCGAAGCGGAGCAGGCCGACAAGCGTTCCCGGTCGACCTATGAGCTGGTGCGTCTGGTGTGCCTGTCCGGCATGGCGCTCGGGCTGGTGCTGGCGGCCGTTGTCGGCGCCATGCTGGTGCGCGGCATCGTCAACCCGCTGGAAGAGGCGGTGCGCATCGCCGGCGCGGTTGCCAGCGGCGACCTGACCCAGGACATCGACGTGAAGTCGAATGACGAAACCGGCCGCCTGATGCGCGCGCTGAAAGAAATGAACCAGGGCCTGGCGAACATCGTCGGCCAGGTGCGCGCCGGGACCGACACCATCGCCACCGCATCCGGCCAGATCGCCGCCGGCAACCTCGACCTGTCCTCGCGCACCGAGCAGCAGGCCGCCGCGCTCGAGGAAACCGCCTCGTCGATGGAAGAGCTGACCTCGACCGTCCGGCAGAACGCCGACAACGCGCGCCAGGCCAACGCGCTTGCGCTGTCGGCCTCGGAAGTGGCGGGCAAGGGCGGCGCGGTGGTCACCGAAGTGGTGGCGACGATGGGCGCGATCAACGGCTCGGCGACCCGGATCGCCGACATCATCGGCGTCATCGACGGCATCGCCTTCCAGACCAACATCCTGGCCCTGAACGCCGCGGTGGAGGCGGCGCGCGCCGGTGAGCAGGGCCGCGGATTCGCGGTGGTGGCGTCCGAGGTGCGCAGCCTGGCGCAGCGCAGCGCCGCCGCGGCCAAGGAAATCAAGGCCCTGATCGACGACTCGGTGCAGAAGGTGCACCACGGTTCGGAACTGGTCGACCGGGCCGGCGCGACGATGGGCGAAATCGTGCAGAGCGTCAGCCGCGTGACCGACATCATGGCCGAGATCATGGCGGCCAGCCAGGAGCAGATCGGCGGCATCGAACAGGTCAATCAGGCGATCACCCAGATGGACCAGACCACCCAGCAGAACGCGGCGCTGGTCGAACAGGCGTCGGCCGCGGCCCAGGCGCTGCGCGAGGAGGCCGACGGCCTGGCCAAGGCAGTGGGCACGTTCCGCCTGAACGCCCAGGCCGCGCCGCGTCCCGCGACCGCAACAGCGCCCAAGGCCGCGCCGCGCATCGCCGCCAAGCCGGCGGCCAAGCCAGCCACCCGGCGCGCAGCCAAGCCGCCGGTGGCCGCCGCGCAGGATTGGGAAGAATTCTGACATCCGCCCCGCATATTGAAGTGGCAATGTTGTTGACAGGTATGACCTTGTTTGCAACACTCGGCTGACCTGCCCGCATTGTTCCGGCAGGGCCAACCTGCCGGGAGGTGCAATGCGTTCGCTGCTCAAGGGCCTGTTCCTGTTCGCGCTGTCGCACGCGGCGCTGGCCGCCGCGCCCACGGTCCAATCCTTCGCTCCGCAAGGGGTGGTCAAGCAGGTGCGCCAGGTCACGGCTCGCTTTTCCAGCCAGATGGTGGCGTTCGGCGACCTGCGCGCGCCCGATCCGTTCATCGTGGACTGTCCCGAGAAAGGGCACGGGCGCTGGATCGACGGCAGCACCTGGAGCTACGACTTCGAACGCGACCTGGCGGGCGCCGTGGCTTGCCGCTTCACGCTGGCGGACGGAGCGCGCGACCTGGCCGGGCAGGGCGTGACCGGCGAGCGCAGCTTCAGCTTTAACACCGGCGGCCCGGCCGTTGTGCAGCCGCTGCCGGAAGACGGCGCGTACGGCATCGACGAGCGCCAGGTGTTCATCCTTGGCCTGGACGCAGTGGCGCAGGAAGACAGCATCATGCGCCACGCCTGGTGCCACGCCGACGGCATCAATGAAAAGATCGGGGTGCGCGTCCTGGCCGGCGCCGAGCGTGAACGCTTCCTCGAACTGCGGCGTAACTTCGTCAACCGCTACCTCGAGGTTTATTTCAGGGCGCGCGGGGTGATCTGGCGCGCCAGTGCCCCACTGCGTTCACGCCGCGGCGAGCAACTGCCGGTGGCGGTGCTGCAGTGCCAGCGGCCGCTGCCGGCGAACACCAAGGTCGCGCTGGTCTGGGGCGCGGGCATCAGTGCCAGCAACGGGATCGCGACCGACAAGGACCAGCGGCTCAGCTACCGCACGCGCCCCGACTTCACGGCCAAGGTGCAATGCGACCGGCTCACCAGCAAGTCCGGCTGCATTCCGATTCTGCCGGTGCGGCTCGCGTTCTCGGCGCCGGTGGCAAGCAGTGCCGCGGCCCGCATTTACATGACGACCTCAGACGGCAAGCGCATCCTCGCGCAACGGGATGGCGAGGACGAACGCAAGGCCGAGTATGTATCTTCACTGGTTTTCAAACCGCCGTTCCCGGCGCAGAGCACCCTCACGGTGCACCTGCCGGCGGATTTGCGCGACGACGCTGGCCGCGCGCTCGTCAACCGCGCACGCTTTCCGCTTGCGCTGAAAATCGGCGAGCAGCCGCCACTGGTCAAGTTCAGCGCGCCGTTCGGCATCATCGAGGCGCGCGGCGATCGCATGCTGCCGGTGACGGTGCGCAACGTCGAGCCGCGGCTGGCCGGGCAGATGCGCAGCGTCGGCACCAGCCTGCGCATCGGGCCGGACCAGGAGCAGGAAGTGATCGGCTGGCTCAAGGCGATGGCCAGCGCCAGCGCCACCTGGAACGTCGGCGCCTCTTGGGGCATCCGTCCGCAATGGGGGGACGCCCTCGAAACACCCCTGCTGGCCGGCGAGTATGCGACCAAGGCGGAACGGTTCACCCTGCCCAAGCCGAACGGGCGCCAGGCGTTCGAGGTAGTCGGCATCCCGCTGCGCCGACCGGGGTTCTACGTGGTCGAACTGGCCAGCCCGCGGCTGGGCGCGGCGCTCATCAAGAATGGCAAGACCGCCTACGTACGCGCGGCGGCGCTGGTGACCAACATGGCGGCGCACCTCAAGCTCGGCGCGCAGTCGTCGCTGGTGTGGGTCACTTCGCTGGACAAGGGCAAGCCTGTGGCGAGCGCCGAGGTGACAGTACGTGATTGTGCCGGCAAGGAGCTATGGCGCGGCGCGACTGATGCCAATGGTGTCGCGCGTATCGACACCGGGCTGCCGGAGTCGCGTTGCGCCTCCAATTACGGCTATTTCGTCAGCGCGAAGAAGGGCGAGGACTTCACCTTCACCCTGTCGGACTGGCGGCAGGGGATCGAGTCCTGGCGCTTCAACCTGCCGATCGGGCAGATGGGGGATGACACGCGGCTGGTGGCCACCGTGTTCGACCGCACCTTGCTGCGCGCCGGCGAGACGGTGCACATGAAGCACTTCCTGCGCCGCCATACGCAGGCCGGCTTCGCATTGGTGCATGCGGGCGACAAGGTGCCCAGGGAGAGGTATGACTGGCGTATCGGCCAGGAGGCGGCGAAGGACAAGGGCCCGCTGCCGGACAAGGCCTGGCTGCTGCACCAGGGAAGCAACGAGAAGTTCGAGCTGCCGCTGCAATGGGACGCGGCCGGAAACGCGCAGGGCGAATGGAAGATACCCACGCAGGCCAAGCTGGGAGTCTACGACGTGCTGATCGGCGGCCAGGTGTCCGGCTCGTTCCGGGTCGAGCAGTTCCGCGTGCCATTGATGAAGGCGGTGGTCAGCGGTCCGCATGAGCCGGCGGTGGCGCCGCGCGCGGTGACTATCGACGCCCAGGTCAGCTACCTGTCCGGCGGGCCGGCAAGCCTGGCGCCGGTCAAGCTCGCGACAGTGGTGCGGGACCGGGGCGTGTCGTTCGCCGGTTACGACGGATTTACCTTCGGCGCGGGCGACGTGAAGGAAGGCGTGGTCAAGCAGGGGGGCGGATTCGACGAGGACGAGGGCGAATGGATTGGAGGAGAGGGGAGCGAAGCGCAGGGCGAGGGCCAAGCGGCGGCGCGCACGCAATCGCTGACTCTGGACCGTGCCGGCGGCGCGCGCATCGAGGTCGACCAGTTGCCGCGGCTGGACAAGTCCAAGACACTGCTGGCCGAGCTATCGTTTCAGGACGCGAATGGCGAAACGTCGACGGTGTCAACCAACATACCCCTGTGGCCCTCGCAGTATGTCGTTGGCATCAAGCCTGACGAGTGGCTGCAGAGCCGCGACGCTCTCAAGTTCCAGGTCGCGGTGCTGGACGTGAGCGGCAAGCCGGTGGCGGACGTACCGGTGGCCGTCGACCTGTTCCGCCGATCCACGTACTCGCACCGGCGGCGACTGGTGGGCGGTTTCTACGCCTACGAGAACGTCACCGAGGTCAAGCGGCTCGGCGCGGCCTGCGAGGGCCGCAGCGACGCGCACGGCCTGCTGCTGTGCACCGTCAAGACTCCGAACAAGGGCAACCTGATCCTGCGCGCGCGTGCTGTCGACCCGGCGCAAAGGGCCACAATCACCCAGCGCGACGTGTGGGTGGCGGGCAGCGAGGATAATTGGTTCGGCGTGACCGACAACGACCGCATCGACCTGCTGCCGGCAAAGAAGCGCTACGAGCCTGGTGAAGAGGCCAGCTTCCAGGTGCGCAGCCCGTTCCGCGAGGCGACCGCGCTCGTCACGGTCGAGCGCGAGGGCGTGCTCGATACCTACATCCGGCAGGTGTCCGGCCGCGAGCCGGTGATCACGATTCCGGTCAAGGGCAGCTATGCGCCGAACGTGTACGTGTCGGCGATGCTGGTGCGCGGACGGGTGGCGGGCGTGCAGCCGACCGCGCTGGTGGACTTGGGTAAGCCAGCCTACAAGCTGGGCATCGTGCCGATCAGGGTCGGCTGGGCCGAGCACGAACTGAAGGTGCAGGTGAGCACCGACAAGCCGGTGTACAAGGTGCGCGAACGCGTTGCGGTGCGGGTGAAGGTGACCCGCTTCGACGGCAGCGCGGCCGCACCGGGCGCCGAGGTGGCGCTGGCCGCGGTCGACGCGGGCCTGCTGGAGCTGATGCCCAACGCCAGCTGGAATCTGCTCGAGGCCATGATGCGCGAGCGCAGCCTGCAGGTGCAGACGTCCACGGCGCAGATGCAGGTGATCGGCAAGCGTCACTTTGGACGCAAGGCCGTGCCGCACGGCGGCGGTGGCGGCAGGGGGCAGGGCCGCGAACTGTTCGACACGCTGCTGCTGTGGAAAGGGAAGGTGACGCTCGACGCCAACGGCGAAGCGCAGGTGGAGGTGCCGCTGAACGATTCGCTCACGAGCTTTAAGATCGTTGCGGTGGCAAGCAGCGGCGCGGGTATGTTCGGCACGGGGCAGACCGAGGTGCGCAGCACGCAGGACCTGATGCTGCTGTCCGGGTTGCCGCAACTGGTGCGCGAAGGTGACGCGTTTCGCGCCGGGTTCACGCTGCGAAATACCTCGGCGGGCGAACTGAAGGTGGCGCTGTCTGGCACGGTGACGGCCGATGGCGGCAAGCCGGTGGCGCTTGCTGGGCAGACGCTGACGCTGGCTTCCGGACAGGCGCAGGAAGTCGGCTGGGACTACACGGCGCCGATTACCAAGGCCCTGCAGTGGCAGGTCGAGGCCAAGGCGTTGAACGGCGCGGCGAGCGACCGCATGCGCATCAGCCAGAAGGTTCAAGCCGCGGTGCCGGTGCGCACGCTGCAGGCGACGCTGCTGCAACTGGACCGGCCGCAATCGATGAAGGTCGAGCGGCCGGCGGACGCGCTGCCCGGGCATGGCGGCATCCTCACCACTTTCAGCGCAAGGCTGGGCGACGACTTGCCGGGCGTGCGGCAGTACATGGCGGCGTATCCGTACGTTTGCTTCGAGCAGAACATATCGCGGGCGGTGGCGCTGCGCGATGTGGCGCTGTGGAAGGCGGACATGGCGTCGCTGCCGGCGCACCTGGACGCGGACGGCATGGTCAAGTATTTCACGACGATGGGAGAGGGCAGCGACAGCCTCACCGCGTACGTGCTGTCGGTCGCGAACGAAGCCGGCTACGAGATTCCGGCCACGCTGAAGGAGCGGATGGAGAACGCCCTGGCGCAGTTCGTAGAGGGCAAGCTGACTCGCGGCAGCGGCCTGGCCAGCGGCGACCTGACCTTGCGCAAGATGGCGGCGCTGGAGGCCCTGTCGCGCAGTGCGCACGTGCATAGCTCGATGCTGGAGTCGTTCACGATTGAGCCGAACCTGTGGCCGACATCGGCTCTGCTGGACTGGTACCAGGTCCTGCAGCGCACCCCCGGCCTGCCGGAGCGCGACGCCCGCTTGCGGCAGGCGGAGTCGATGCTGCGCGCGCGCCTGAACCTGCAAGGCACGACGCTGGGCTTTTCGACCGAGCGGCGCGACGACCTGTGGTGGCTGATGGCTTCCGCGGACGTGAACGCCAACCGCCTGCTGCTGGCCATGCTCGATAACCCGGCATGGCAGGCCGACATGGGCCGGCTGGCGCGCGGCACCCTGGGCCGCCAGAGGCAAGGCCGCTGGGGCACGACGCTGGCCAACGCGTGGGGCGTGCTGGCGATCGAAAAATTCTCGAAGCGCTTCGAAGCGCAGCCGGTGACGGGCACGAGCAGTGCAACGCTTGCGGGCGGCGGCAAAACGGTGAACTCGCTTGTGCCGGTGCCGGGCAGCGCCTTGCAGGCGTGGCCGGAGCGCTTTGCTGAGCTGACGCTGCGCCACCAGGGCACGGGCAAGCCGTGGGTCACCGTGCAAAGCCTGGCCGCGGTTCCGCTGGCTGCGCCGCTCTCGTCCGGATACCGGATCGTGCGCACCGTGACGCCCGTCGAGCAGAAGGTGAAGGGCGCTTGGTCGCGCGGGGACATCTACCGCGTACACCTGGACCTCGAAGCGCAGTCCGACATGACCTGGGTGGTGGTGAACGACCCGATTCCGGCCGGCGCCACCATCCTGGGCAGCGGCCTTGGGCGCGATTCGCAGATCGCGGCCAGCGGCGAACGGCAGCGCGGCTGGGTCGAACCGGCCTTCCGCGAACGGGCGCAAGATGCGCTGCGTTCGTATTTCGAGTTCGTCCCGAAGGGCAAATGGAGCATCGAGTACACGGTGCGGCTGAATAACCAGGGGCGTTTCAGCCTGCCGCCGACCCGGGTGGAAGCGCTGTACAGTCCCGAGATGTTCGGCGAACTGCCCAACGCGCAGATGGTGGTCGGGCACTGATGCGCCGGCTTGCGCTGGCTTTGCTGCTGGCCGCGCGCGCCGCTTGCGCCGCAGTGTGCGGCTTTGAGGCGGTGAAGGCGGACTACCGGCCGTCCGATGCGCTGCTGCTCGACCGCAGCGGCGTGCCGATCGAGTCGATCCGCACCGACATGACGGTGCGCCGCGCGCGCTGGGTGGCGCTGGCCGACATGTCGCCCGCGCTTGGCGCGGCGGTGCTGCAGGCAGAGGACCAGCGCTTCATGGAACATGGCGGAGTCGACCTGCAGGCCATTGGCCAGGCCGCGTGGGACAATCTGTTCCGCAATCGTGCGCGCGGAGCGTCGACGATCACGATGCAGCTTGCCGCGCTGCTCGATCCGGCCCTGCGCGGTGGCCTTGAGGGACGCAGCTGGCTCCAGAAGTGGGACCAGGCGCGCGCCGCGCGCGAGCTCGAGGCGCACTGGAGCAAGCAGCAGATCCTGGAAGCCTACCTGAACCTGGTGACCTTTCGCGGCGAGCTGCAGGGGATCGGCGCGGCGGCGCGCGGCCTGTTCGGCAAGGCGCCGTCGGGGCTGGACGTGGCTCAAAGCGCGATCCTGGCGAGTCTCTTGCGAGGGCCCGGCGCGGCGCCAAAGGTGGTGGCGCGCCGCGCGTGCCAGCTGGCGCGCGAGCTCAAGGCCAGCGCGAATTGCGCATCCGTCACCTGGCAGGCGGAGGTGGCGCTGTCGCGCCCCGCGGCGATCGCCGTGCTCACACCTGCGCCACAGGTGGCGCGCAAGCTGCGTAGTGGCGCGGGCGTCGCGGTGCGCAGCACGCTCGACGGCGACCTGCAGCGCTTTGCGCTCGCGGCGCTGCGCAGGCACCTGCGCGAGCTGGCCGAGCGCAACGTCGGCGACGGCGCGCTGGTCGTGCTCGACAACGCCAGCGGCGAGATCCTCGCCTATGTCGGCAACGCGGGCTCAAGCGAGGTCGATGGCGTGGCCGCGCTGCGCCAGGCCGGGTCGACGCTCAAGCCCTTCCTGTACGAGCTGGCGATTGAGCGCGGCCTCTTGACCGCGGCCTCGCTGCTCGATGACAGCCCGGTCGACATACAGACCGCCGCCGGCCTCTACATCCCGCAGAACTACGACAGGCAATTCAAGGGCTATGCGAGCGTGCGCACGAGCCTGGCCAGTTCACTCAACATTCCGGCGGTGCGCACGCTGATGAACACGGGGCTCGACCAGTTTTACGAACGCCTGCACGAAGTGGGCATCACGAGCCTGGTTGAACCGGCAGACTACTATGGCTATTCGCTGGCGCTCGGTTCGGGCGACGTGACCCTGCTGGCGCTGGCGAATGCCTATCGGACGCTGGCCAGCGGCGGCCTGTACGGCACCCCCACCTTGCGCGCACGCGCGCCCGAGACCACGCGCCGGGTGCTCGACGCGCGCGCCGCCTTCATCGTCGGCGACATTTTGTCCGACCGCGCCGCGCGCAGCGTCACCTTCGGCTTGTCCAACGAACTGGCCACGCGCTTCTGGAGCGCGGTCAAGACCGGTACCAGCAAGGACATGCGCGACAACTGGTGCATCGGATATTCGGACCGCTACACCGTCGGCGTCTGGGTCGGCAATTTCGACGGCCGGCCGATGTGGGACGTGTCGGGTGTGTCGGGCGCGGCGCCGGTGTGGCGCGACGTGATGGATTACCTGCACCGCGACCGGCCGGGCACGGCGCCGGCCGCGCCGCCCGGCGTGGTGCTCCGGCAGGTGGAGTACCGCCCGGCCTTCGAACCGGTGCGCAGCGAATGGTTCGTGCAGGGGAGCGAGACCGATCTTGTGGAACTGGTGCCGCCGGCGCGGCGCGAACCGAAGATACTGTATCCGGTCGGCGGCAGCATCATCGCCATCGATCCCGATATTCCGGATGCGCTGCAGCGCGTGATGCTGCAGGCACAGGCGGGCCAGGGCATGCGCTGGCGGCTCGATGGCGCCGCGCTCGCCGCAGCGGACGAGCAGTTCGCGTGGCGCCCGTCGCCGGGCGAACACGAGCTGGAGCTGGTCGATGCCGAAGGCCTGCGCATCGACGCGGTGCGCTTCCAGGTGCGCGGGGCGCAATCGGCAAGGCACTGAGCGCAAGCGGTCAGCGTTTCTCCTCGATGACGTTGCTGGTCAAGGTGCCGAGGAAGGCCACCAGGTCGCGCACTTCGCCCTCGGACAGGCGCAGGGGTTTGAGCTCGCTGTGTCCCATCGCTGCGCGCGGCGCCTTGTTGTAATGCTCCACGACGTCGTGCAATGACGCCACCTGGCCTGCGTGCATGTACGGCGCCCTTCCCGCGACATTGCGCAGGCTTGGGACCTTGAACGCGCCGTCGAGCGCATGGTCGTCGCTGGACAGGAAGCGAAGTTCTTCGCACTGTTCGGGCTTGGCGTCGCTGTACGGGCCGAGGCAATTGAATTCGTCGCGCAGCAGCTTGGCGATGGCGGCGCCGCGGCCAGGATCGGGCTGGCCAGGTATTCTTGGGGCGATTCCCGTGTTGTGGAACTGCTGGTCGGTCAGCAAGGGACCATTGTGGCAGGTGACGCATTGCGCCTTGCCGATGAACAGGCGCAGCCCGTTCTTCTCCTGCGCGGTCAACAACTGCTGCGCCGTGCGGTCCTGGCGCTCTACTCCATCGATATAGCGGTCCAGGCGCGACTGGTCGTAGCCGAGTGTTTTTTCGTAAGCGGCGATTGCCTTGCCGATGTTGGCGAACACGCGCGACACCTCGCGCTTGTCTTCGTCCTTGAGCGCATCCCACGCGGCGCGTTGCGTCGGCGTTCCCAGTGGCCCGCCTTCATTCGGCAGGTGGCGCAGGTCCGGCATTGGGCCGAACAGCGCTTCGTATTGGCTGCGATAGTGGGCGTTAATCAGGTGGGCGTAAGCGAGCCGGTTGCCGCCATGCTCAAGCGGGTCTTCCATCGGCCCCAGGGCCTGCGACCACAGGCTGTCCTTGCGTCCGTCCCAGAATGCGAACGCCGAATGGCCAGCGCCGGCAAGCGGCATGGTGCGCCGCTTGCCGGTTCCGACACCCTGGCCCAGCGGCAGGCCGTCCTGGAACTGCTTGTCCGGCTGGTGGCAGCTGGCGCACGACACCGCGCCATTGCTGCTGAACCGGGCGTCGGCGAAGATGCGCTGGCCAAGATGCACCGCGGCGGGCGACTGTTCGACCGCGTTGGACGGGTCTGCCGGCGCCCGCTCCAATTCGCTCAGCCTGATCGAGGACATGATGACCAGCTCGTCGTCGCTCCAATTGTCGGTCTCGCGCGAGGCCAGCGCCGCCGCCAGCGCGGCGCCGGCGGTCAGGGCGGCACCGAGCACGAGTATCAGTTTTCCGAGTGCGGTTTTCATGGCGCGGACCTATCAACGTACTGCGAGTTGCGGGGCGGCCGGTTGCGCCGGACGGCCGTTGACAATGGTGTTGAAGGTGACGTTGTCCTCTCCAGCCGCCCCGTCGATCTTGTACTTGATCTCCCACCAGCCGGGCATGCTGAACTTCATGCCTTCGACCAGGTAGCGGCCGTCGCCGAGCTGGCGCGTCACTTTCGGTTGGGTCGGCAGGCCATGGCCGTGTTGCGGCATGCCGCCATCGACCGAAATCTTCAGGCCGTCAAGCGGCTGGCCGGCTGCCGAGGTGACCCGAACCTCCCAGGCGTGCATCTTGAACAGCGGGGCATAGCCGGCAGCCGGCCGGGTTTCGACGATATAGGTTGCTTTAGCGGTGTGCCGCACGGACGACAGGTCCAGGCCGGCCGGTGCAGACATGCAGCCGGTGAGGGCCACGAGGGACAGGAAGGCCAGGGACAAGCTTATTTTTTTTGCGTTCATGATGTCGCTTCCAATAGTAGGTTTTTTAGGGTTTCACTTCCGGCTGCTGAGCAGTTCCGGGTGGTGTGACGCTACTTTGGAGCTTCCCATCGTGGGAAGGTCAAGCACATTTATTAACTTCCGGTTTGGTGTTGTAAATCGTGCAGCGCCGCTATGAACAAGCGCCTTCCGGGCCGGTCCAAAGGGGTTTGGCGGGGAGGCCGGGATGCTCACGCAACAAACCAAAGACACCGTCAAGGCCACGGCGCCGGTGCTGGCCGAGCACGGGTACGACATCATCAAGCACTTCTACCGCAGCCTGCTGGGCACCCATCCCGAGCTGAAGAACGTGTTTAACATGCGGCACCAGGAAAAGGGGCAGCAGCAGGAGGCGCTGGCGCGCGCGGTCTACGCGTACGCCGCCAACATCGAAGATCCGTCGAGCCTGAAGGCGGTGCTCGAGGGGATCGCCAACAAGCACGTGAGCCTGGACGTGAAGCCGGAGCAGTACCCAATCGTCGGCGAGCACCTGCTCGGGGCGATCAAGGCGGTGCTGGGCGACGCGGCCAGCGAGGGTGTGATCTCGGCCTGGGCGCAGGCCTACGGCAACCTGGCCGACATTTTGATGGGGCGCGAAAGCGAGCTGCGCGAAGCGACCGTGAGCGAATCGGGCGGATGGAATGGCTGGCGCGACTTCGTGGTCGCCAGCAAGCAGCCGGAGAGCGATGTGATCACCTCGTTCGTGCTGGAGCCGGCCGATGGCGGGCCGGTGGTCGGCTTTGAGCCCGGCCAGTACATCGGCGTGGCGCTGCAGGTGCCGCGCCTGGGGCTGCAGCAGATCCGCCAGTACAGCCTGTCGGATGCGCCGAACGGGCGCAGCTACCGCATTTCGGTCAAGCGCGAGGGCGGGCCCGATCCGGCCAGCGCAGGGTATGTGTCCACGCTGCTGCACGACCAGGTGCAGGTCGGCGACACGCTCCGGCTCTCGGCGCCGCACGGGGATTTCTTCATCGATGTGAACGCGTCCACGCCGGTGGTTTTGATCAGCGGCGGTGTCGGGCTTACGCCGATGGTCAGCATGCTCATTCGTGTGCTTCAGTCACCGGAGCGCGAAATCGTCTTCGTGCACGGCGCGCGCAACAGCAGGGTGCATGCGATGAAGGACCGCCTGCGCCAGGCCGCGGCCACACATCCGAACTTCAAGCTGTTCATCTTCTACAATGAGCCACTGCCGGAGGACCAGCAGGGCAGGGATTACGACTTTGCGGGCCTCGTCGACCTGGACAAGATCGCCAGTCAGATCATGCTGCCGGACGCCGATTACTACATCTGCGGACCGATTCCGTTCATGCGGCTGCAGCACGACGTCCTGCTCAATCGGGGCATCAAGGAGCCCCGCATCCATTACGAGGTGTTCGGGCCGGACCTGTTTGCCGAGTAGTTTTACTTAAGCTGGGAGCCAAGCAGGGCAGGTAATTCGCCGATCAACCCGTCGCGTGCAACCACGCCGGGTGCCACGTCCTTGGGATCGGCATCGTCCTTTTTGATCAGGCGTGCAAAGACGAAGCTGCGCGTCCCTTTCGAGGCCCATCCGACATACCAGCCCCAGTCGGAGGCCCAGCCGGTTTTTCCGTGCAGTTTCCATTCGCCGGGCAGCTGTCCGTTCTTGGTGAGTTCGGCCGTCATGTCATATGCATGCTGGCTGACGCCAAGCTGGCGGTTGACGAGTTTGGTCAGGAACGACAGCTGCTCCAATGGCGAAATCCGCAGCGATGAGTTAATCCAGGAGAGCGTCAAACCGTCATGTTTGGCGTCGCCCGATACGTCGGCGTTCCCGAACTGGAAGTTTTTGGTGTATTGGGCGAAGCGCTCTTTGCCCAGCGACTGGGTGATCTGCTGCGAATACCACACGACCGATTCCTTCATCCACCTGGCCGGATCGGTCGGCTGCTTCCAAGACTCGATCCAATCTACGTATCCTTCACGAAAGGGCAAAGCAGGCGTGTGCCCGTCTTTCAGGAAACCCGAGTCGTATCCCATCAGGCTGATGGCGATCTTGAAAGTGGAGGCGGGGGTGACGCGCTGCTCGCATTCGCCCCGCTGGAGCAGGATTTTTCCTGTGCTGGCATCGGCAATGGCTGTGCACACCTCGCGGGCGCTGGCGTTCGAGATCGCGAGCGTGGCCGCCAGGGCGACCATGGCAAATTGGCGTAAATTCATGATTCTTCTCCCAGCATCTGTTGTGTCGCTCTTTTGCCGAGGTCGGCAAGTGGCGTCCAACGGCAGTGTACGGGAGTTGCCAAATCGTCACAAGAAGAATGGCCCGTAGGGTGCGCACCTGTGCGCACGCGGTACGGTTGAGCAAAGTTTGCGTACGCC
>NZ_SPUM01000049.1 GCF_004614195.1 Massilia horti
GCCTGCTTGCGCGGCGCGCGCTTGGGCTTGGCCTCGGCCGGTGCGGCATCGCCCCCGGCCACTGCCGCCCGGGTGCGCCGCTTCGGCTTGGCCGCGGCTTCCTGTCCCGCTGCGTCGAGCGGGCTGGTCTCGATATTATCTGTTGGATTCATCATTCGTTTCTTGGTTTTGCGGACCGGGCGCGATGCCAGGCGCCATGGCAGCGGCCGGGTCCCCTCGCGCAGGGTCGTGAATCGGAACTTCAACTGGTGAAGTCTCGGTAGTGTCATCAAGGCCCGCCACGCCGGCCGCCTTGTCAAAGTTTTCCTGCAACGCCGCTTCCAGCGCTTCGATGCTGCGGGCATCGCGCCCGTCCGCCAGGTCCTCTAGCTGCGGCAACTGGGCCAGCGTGGCCAGCCCCAGGTCGTCGAGGAACTGCCGGGTGGTGCCGAGCAGCGCCGGGCGCCCCGGCACTTCACGGTGGCCGACCACATCGATCCAGCCGCGGTCTTCCAGCATCTTGATCGTCTGCGAATTGACCGCGACCCCGCGGATTTCCTCGATGTCGGCACGGGTGACCGGCTGGCGGTAGGCGATGATCGCCAGCGTCTCCAAGGTCGCACGCGAATATTTCGGCGGCTTTTCGGGTGTCAGCCGGTCCAGGTAAGGCTTCATCTCGGGCCGGCTCTGGAAACGCCAGCCGGACGCCAGGCTCACGATCCCGATGCCGCGCCCATCCCAGTCCTGGCGCAGTTCTTCCAGCAAAATCTTGATGGTATCGGTGCCCACTCCAGGGCCGACCTGGCGCCCATTGGCGTCGACCTCGACGAACAGTTTTTTCATGCCGTGGATCGACATCGGCTCACGGGCGCATAGCAAAGCGGTCTCGAGGACCCTCTTGGCCTCATCAGTATTCATAACGATGTCGTCTGGCTCGAGTGCAAAGAAAATATCAAACAAAAACGGTTCAACGAGTGCCAATGGCCGGTGCGACCCGGGGGCGTCAGGACTGCTGCACGTTGAAACTGGAATCCGTGGCCCGTGCCTGCATGGGCCGGGCGGAACGTTTTGGTGGCGGGAGCCAGTCCCGTCCACGGGGCTGCCCGCGTGCCAAGCGGGCTCCAAGCCGTTGATTTTCAAGCGAAACGCGAGCTCTCTGTGCTCCTGCGCAACCTGGGACGGGTGCGCACGATGCGAGCATCGACATCGTTTCTTCCAACTTAGCGGTCATTGTAACCGATAAAACACGCAAAAGGACAAGCTACAAGCGTGCGCACCCCGGTTTGCATCAGTCGGACAGTTTTTCCGACAAAATGGCGGACAAGCCCAGGAACGCCGGATACTCGGCGGTGATCACGTAGGTCGGCACCTGCGCGAGGTAGGCTTTGAGGCGCCCCTTGTGTTCGAAGCGGCTGCGAAATGATGAGCGCACGAAACGTTCGCCCAGGCGCGGCACGATGCCGCCGCCGATATAAATACCCCCTCGGCGCCCAGCGTGACCGCGAGGTTGCCCGCCAGCGTGCCCAGCATGCCGCAAAACACTTCCAGCACCTGGTCGCACAGCGCGCATTCGCCCGCCAGCGCGCGGCGCGAAATTTCGGGAGCGGCGAGCGGTTCGGCCGGCACGCCGGCGTGGTGCGCCAGCGCACGGTAGATCAGCTCCACGCCGGCGCCGGAGAGAAAGCGCTCGGCCGACACGTGCTCATATTCGCGCCACGCAAATTGCAGGACCGCCACTTCAAGCTCGTTAGCGGGCGAGAACGTCGCGTGCCCGCCTTCGCTGCGCAGCGCGGCCCAGCCGGCGCCCAGCGGGATCAGGCCGGACACCCCCAGCCCGGTGCCGGCGCCCACCAGCCCCAGCGCCGCATGCGCGCTCGGCGCGCCGCCGCCGACTTGCAGCCTGTCGCCACTCGCAAGAATCGGCAAGGCACGCGCCAGGGCGGAGAAATCGTTCACCACCAGCAACGTGTCGAAGCCGCACTCGAGGCGCATCGCTTCGATCGAAAACGCCCAATGGTGGTTGGTCATGCGTACGAAATCGCCGACCACCGGGTTGGCGATCGCGATCGCGGCGTACCGGATGGCACCGGCGCGCGCCACCTTTGGTCTCGCAAGATAGGCGCGCAGCGCGTGGGCCAGGGTCCGGTAGGCTTCGCACGCCAGCACCTCGATCAGCTCGATCCTGCCAGGCCCGATCTCCAGCGCAAAGCGCGCATTGGTGCCGCCGATGTCGGCGAGCAGGCGCGGCCCGCCGGTAAAACCGGGGGCGCCAGACGGCTGGAGTGGCGGATGAGCGGGCGTGACGGTCATGGAACTGCGAAATAACGGTCGCGTCCCAAGCTTAAGGATTCATTAGCGTTGACGCAAGTATTTTGTAGTTTAGGTACATCCAGCACACGGCAATTATGCGCGAGTTTTCACCCTTGGGCGAACGGGCAAAGTAGTCAAGTTACGGAGGTGGCAAAGAGAGAGCCACCCTCAGGTGGCGTGATGGTGCTCCAATTCGCCCGGCGCGGGGTGGTGGTGCGCGTTCCAGGCATCAAGCCCACCCTGCAGCGGACGGGCGCGCAAAAATCCTTTGGCGACGAATTCCTTGGCCACCTGGGCCGCCGTGACGTCGTTCGGGCAGCTGCAATACACCACGATGTGGCGTTCCTTGTCGAGATCCGCCATCAGACGCGCCGGTTCGTGCTCTTGATACAGCAGCGCGCCGGGAATGCCGCTTTCCAGCCGCTGCGCCGTGGCGCTGCGTGCATCGACGATCAGCGGGTCGTGGCCGCCGTCGATCAGGGCCTTGAGCTCGTCCATGCTGATGCGCGGCACGCCGAGCGCCTTGAGAAAGCGGCGCCGCTCGATGTATTTGAACAGCACGAACAGGGCCAGCAGCGTCAACGACGCCAACAGCGCCGTGCCGCCCATGGTTTCCATGCTTTCGAATATCTGGTCGACGCTGTTGTGGAACCACAGCCCCAGCCCGATGCCGGTGCCGCTCCACAACAGGCTGCCAGCCAGCGACAGCCAGATGAACACCGGGGTGGTGGTGCCCATGGCGCCGGCGAGCGGCGGCGCGACCGTGCTAAAGCCCGGGACGAACTTGGCCACGACCAGCGACTTGGCGCCAAAACGGCTGAAGTGGTTCTCGGTCTGGCTGACGCAGGAGTCCGGCGACAGCGAAATCTGGCACAGGCGACGCAGGATGCGCTTGCCGTAAAAGCGGCCGGCGCGGAACCAGAAATAATCGGAAATGAAACAGGCAAGCACTGCGCTCGCCAGACACACAGGCCAGCTCAGGCTGCCCTCGAAGGCAAGCGCGCCCGCCGCGATCAGGATCGGGAACGCAGGCACCGGCAAGCCGATCTGTTCCAGCAGCACGCTGGCGAACACGATCAGTACGCCATAATTTTGGATCAGGTGCGTGAACTGGGTCATGCCACTATGGTAGCCGAAAACCGGCGGATGAGTTCTCCCCCGCCACGACTCTCTCGTCGTCCCCGCGTAGGCGGGGATCCATGCTGAGTTCGCGCAGCCGCGGCTTTCGATGAAGTTGAGCGAACATGCCAGCGGGTTATGGGTCCCCGCCTTCGCGGGGACGACGTGTTTGGGCAGCAGGTCCTATGCCCCGCGCGGGATCGCCGCCAGCAGCGACCTGGTGTAGGGATGCTGCGGATTGCGATACAACTCGTCCGAATCGGCCATCTCGACCACGCTGCCGTGATGCATCACCATCACCTGATCCGAAATGTAACGAACCACCGACAAGTCGTGCGAGATGAAGATGTAGCTCATCCCGAACTCGTCCTGCAGGTCCTGCAGCAGGTTCAGCACCTGGGCCTGCACCGACACGTCCAGCGCCGACACCGATTCGTCGCAGACCAGAATCTCCGGCTTCATCGTCAGGCAGCGCGCGATCGCGATGCGCTGCCGCTGGCCGCCCGAGAACTCGTGCGGATAGCGGTAGAACGCCTGCTCCGGCAGCCCGACCCGCTTGAGCAGGTGGTGCGCGGTCGCGATGCGCTCGGCATCGCTCGCGCCGATCCGGTGGATACGCATCGGCTCGAGCAGGATCTGCCCGACCGTGAAGCGCGGGTTGAGCGAGGCATACGGGTTCTGGAAGATGATCTGGATGCGCCGCTTGTACGGCTGGTACTCGCGGTCGGACATCGCCACCAGGTCGCGGCCGCCGAACAACGCGCTGCCGCCGCTGGCGCGGTGCAGCCGCAGCAAGGTCAATCCGACCGTGGTCTTGCCCGAGCCCGATTCGCCGACCACGCCCAGGGTCTTGCCGCGCGCGAGCGAGAACGACACGTCCTTGACCGCCTTGAACTCGCGCTTGCCGAACAGCCCCTCGCGCAGCCAGAAGCTCTTGGCCAGGTTCTTCACCACCAGCACCGGCTCGTCATTCGCGCCCACGCCGCGCGCGCGCTGCGGCAGCTCGATACCTTCCCTGGCCCTGCCGCTCAGGTAATCGTCGATCACCGGCAGGCGCACCGGCCGCTCGTCGAGTCTGGGGCGGCAGTGCAGCAGCGCCCGCGTGTAAGCGTCGACCGGCGCGTCAAACACCTGGCGCGCCGCGCCCTCCTCGCGCACCACGCCGTGGCGCATCACGATCACGCGGTCGGCGATCTCGCCCACAAGCCCCAGGTCGTGGGTGATGAACAGCACCGACATCTGGCGCTTCTTTTGCAGGCGGGCGATCAGCTCCATGATCTGCTTCTGGATCGTGACGTCCAGCGCCGTGGTCGGCTCGTCCGCGATCAGAAGCCTGGGCTCGCACGCAATCGCCATCGCGATCATCACGCGCTGCTGCTGGCCGCCCGACATCTGGCCCGGGTAGGCGTCGATCTTCGTGGCCGGATCGGGAATGCCAACTTCTTCCAGCAGCTCGAGCGTGCGCGCGCGCGCCTGGCGCTTGCTCATCCCCATGTGCAGGCGCAGCACCTCGCCGATCTGGAAGCCCACGGTGAACACCGGGTTCAGCGACGACATCGGCTCCTGGAAGATCATCGCGATGTCCTTGCCGCAGATGTGCCGCCGCTCCCCAACCGGCAGCGCCAGCAGCTCGCGTCCCTCGAAGCTGACCGACGAACCGTCATGGATGATGGTGGTATCAATCGGCAGCAGGCCCATCACGGCGAGCGAGCTGACGGACTTGCCGCTGCCCGACTCGCCGACCAGCGCCACGGTGGCATTCTTCGGCAGGTCGAACGAGATGCCCTTGACGGCCTCGAATGTGTTCTTTTTATCGACGCGAAACGAGATGCGCAGGTTGCGCACTTCGAGCAGGTTTGGGGATTCAGTCATGCCCGGGCCTTATTTCAATTTGGGGTCGAGCGCGTCGCGCAGCGCATCGGCGAACAGCGAGAACGCGGTCACCAGCAGCGCCATCGCGCTGGCGGCGGCCGCCAGCTGCCACCACTTGCCGAGGATGAGTTCATTTTGCGCCTCGTTGAGCATGCTGCCCCACGAGACCACGCCGACCGGCACCCCGAAGCCGAGGAACGAGAGGATCACCTCGGCCTTGATGAAGCCCACCACCAGGATCGACATCTGCACCAGCGCCACGTGCGAGACGTTGGGGAAGATGTGCGAGAACATCCGGCGCCACGAGGAAGCGCCGATCGCGTCGGCCGCCATCACGTATTCGCGCGCCTTGTGCTTGATGTATTCGGCGCGCATCAGGCGGTACGGTCCGGTCCAGCCAGTCAGGCCCAGGATCAGCACGATCGTCATGACGCCCTTATGCTGCAGCACCGCCGCCACGGTCAGGATCATCAGGATCGACGGGATCGAAGTGAAGATGCTGTAGAACCAATTGAACAGGTCGTCGACCAGCCCGCCGTAGTAGCCCGACACCGCACCGAACAAGGTGCCCAGCGCGACCGCCACGAACGCCGCGACCAGCCCGACCACGATCGAGGTCTCGCCACCCTTGATGGTCTTCTTGATGATGTCGTGGCCCCATTTGTCGGCACCGAATGGCAGCGTGGCCAGCTTTTGGGATTTAGCCTTGGAGGGATGCTGCGCCAGCTCGCTTTTGACCGCCGCGATGTCCGCGGCCAGCGGATCGAAGGCGTTCTCCGGCACCGCGCGCACGGGCTGGTTCTGCAGCGCCAGCGCGGCCGGATCGGGCCCCACGAAGGCCGGCGGCGCGTAGTTGAGCGCGACTTCGTCCTCCCAGTCGGCGGCAATGAGGCCAGTCGCGGACAGCGCCAGCATCACGAGGAACAGCCCGACCACCGCGAGCGAGGCCATGGCGACGCGGTCGGCACGCAGGCGCCGCCAGGCGAGCGTCCACAGGCCGGCCGAGACTGGCGGCGAAGTTACTGCCTGGTTCATATGGTCCTTCTCACTTCAATTGCACGCGCGGGTCGACCGCCTGGTACATCAGGTCGGCCAGCAGGTTGAACACCATGGTCGCGGCGGCGACGTAGACGGTAATGGCCTTGATGACCGGGAAATCGCTGCGCTCGACCGCGAGGATCACTTCGCGCCCGATGCCGGGAATGCCGAAGAAGCGCTCGAGCAGGAACGCGCCGATCAACAGCGCCGGCAGGTTGGACATGACGTAGGTGATGATCGGGATCGAGGCGTTGCGCAGCACGTGGACCCAGACGATGCGGCGTTCCGGCAGGCCCTTGGCGCGCGCGGTGCGCACGTAGTCCTGGCCCACCTCGTCGAGCACGAAGCTGCGAAACAGCCGCAGCGTGGGCGCGACCGACACCGCCAGGCCGATCAGGATGGGCAGAATCGCGTAGCGCAGCAGGTTCTGCAGCCAGTTCTCGCCCCAGCCCTGCACCGGGAACAGCCCGAGCTTGTAGGCCAGCCAGTACTGGAACACGATGATGTAGACCAGGATCGAGATCGACATGCCGACCGTGCAGGCGACCATGACGGCGCGGTCGGTGAGCGAGCCGCGCACGAACGCAATCGTGAGCGCGGCGGCGATGCCCAGCACGGTTTCGAGCACGGTGAGCGGCACCAGCACCGTCAGCGACGGCCCCAGGCGGGTGGCGATGATGTGCGAGACCGGCTCGCCGGTGCTCCAGGCGTTGCCGAAGTCGAAGGTCGCGATCTGCTTGACGAAGATCCACAGCTGCACGTAGTACGGCTCGTCCATGCCCAGCTGCTTGCGGATGTTGGCGATGGCTTCGGCATTGGCCATTTTCCCGGCCAGCAGGTAGGCCGGGTCGCCGCCGACCCAGTTAAACAGCACGAACACCAGCACGACGACGCCGGCCATGGTCGGCAGCATCTGCCATAGCCGCCGCAGGATATATGCAAACATGAACACTCTCGATGGTGGGTAAGCGGCCGCGCCCGCTGTCGCCCAAGGAAAGGCGTAACGATAGCGCATATTGCCCACCGTTGGCAGTCCAGATTTTCCGCGATGCAGCAATTGCCGCGCCGTATAGCCATCGACATCCGACAACGCCCTCGCCCTCTGCCGGGCTTATTGCCGCCGGCCAGCATTCTGGCGCCGCACCATTGCCCAGCGCGCCGATGGCTTGGCTCAGCGCGCCTCCCCGGCTTTCCCTCAGCCAGTGTTGTTTTCTTGTTCGTCGGTGAGTGTTCGTATTGACATCTTCTTGTGTGGAATGTTCTGATGAAGCCGCTTTGGAAAATAATTAAACTAAATTTTGTACCAAAGATAGATTAACTATTGGTAATGAAATCCATATGTAGTATTGGCGTTCTGCAATTTGCCTAAAAGCAATTACATGCGTTTTCTCACCAAAAGTTTAAATGACGGAAACAATCTTGGAGTAGATATGCATAAGAAAACAGCCATAGCACAAGCAGTCTCGTTTGCCCTTGCCGTTGCAGCCATGGGTTCGGCCCCGGCCTGGGCACAGGACGCATCGAGCGAGAATGTGGCACGCGTGGAGATCACGGGTTCGAGCATCAAGCGCGCCAGCGCCGAGACGGCATCGCCGGTCCAGGTGATCAGCAGCGCCGACCTGGCCAAGTCCGGCAAGGGCACCGTGGCCGAATACCTGCAAACCCTGACCGCCGACGGCGCCGGCTCGCTGCCGACCGGCTTTGGCAACGGCTTTGCCGCCGGCTCGACCGCGATTTCGCTGCGCGGCCTGGGCGCGACGTCGACCCTGGTGCTGCTCAACGGCCGCCGCATGGCGCCGTTCGGCCGCGCCGATGATGGCCAGAAGACTTTCACCGACCTGTCGACCGTGCCGATGGAAGCGGTCGAGCGCATCGAGATCCTGAAGGACGGCGCCTCGTCCATCTACGGCGCCGACGCGATCGCGGGCGTGGTCAACATCATCCTGAAGAAGGACTTCACCGGCACCGTGGTCAAGGTGCAAGGCGGCGAATCGAAATACCGCGACGCCGAAATGGGCAAGGGCTCTGTCACCTGGGGCAAGGGCAACCTGGAATCGGACGGCTACAACGTGCTGGTCAATGCCGAGATATATGGCAACCACGAGCTGATGAACAAGGACCGCGCCGGCCGCAACTGGATCGGCCACGGCGACATCCGTCCGTGGGGCTATGGCGCCAACGGCCAGTTTGCCGCCGGCTACATCACGCCGGGCGCCTCCAGCGCCACGCCGACTGGCGCGCTGCGCGATCCGAAGACCGGCAATTTCGTCTCGCTGCCGGGCTGCTCGCAATTCTCGGTGACCACCGCCCAGGACCCGGCCGGCGGCTGCCTGTGGTACGCCGACCAGTTCCGCTCGATGCAGCCCCAGATCGACGGCTTTAACCTGTACAGCCGCTTCACCAAGAACCTGGAAAACGGCATGCAGCTGTACGCCGAAGCCGGCTACAGCAAGCGCAACACCAATTTCACCCTGACCCCGGCCTCGATCAGCCCGACCATCGCGTTCCCGCCGAACGCCAAGTACCCGACCGGCGTGATCAACTACGGCTCCGGTACCGGCACCGCGATCATGATGTCGGCCAAGCACCCGCAGAATCCGTACGGCACCGACGTGCGCGTGCGCTACTCGATGTTCGACGTCGGCCCCTCGACCCGCTACGCGGACAACGAGTTCAACCGCTTCGTGGTCGGCCTGAAAGGCTCGGCCATGGGCTGGGACTACGACACCGCCCTGCTGCACTCGCAGTCCAAGCTGGACCTGAGATGGACCAACATGATCAACATGCCGGTGCTGGTAGCGGCCCTGTCCGATCCGAGCAGCAAGTACTTCCCGTACTACATCGGCACCCAGTCCAACAAAAACCCGGCTTCGCTGTACGCGGCGATGGTGACCGATGCGACCTCGCACTCGACCACCCAGCTCGACATCGTCGACTTCAAGGCCTCGCGCGAGCTGATGCAACTGCCGGGCGGCGCGCTGGGCGTGGCGGTCGGCGCCGAGCACCGCCGCGAAAAGCTGGACAATCCGTCGCTGTCCGGCTCCCAGGACGGCACCATCAACTCGTCCTACGTGGCGGCCAAGGGCGACACCAACATCTCGGCGGTATTCGTCGAACTGGCGGCGCCGGTGCTGCCCACGGTCGAACTGTCGGCCGCGGCGCGCTACGACAAGTACAAGAACTTTTCGTCGACCACGCCGAAGGTCGGCGCCAAGTGGACGCCACTGAAGACCTTCGCGCTGCGCGGCACCTACTCGCAAGGCTTCCGCGCGCCGGGGCCGGCTGAAACGGGCACGGAAAGCCAGAGCACCGGCAGCTCGTCGGTGCGTGATCCGATCCGCTGCCCGGACGGCAAACCGGCCGCCGGCGGCGCCACCACCACCGACTGCAGCCTGCAAATCGGCGCGGTCAAGGTCGGCAACCCGAACCTGTCGCCGGAGAAGTCGAAGGGCTACACCCTGGGCCTGGTTTGGGATCCGCTGGCCGACACCAGCCTGGCGCTCGATGGCTGGAAGATCAAGCGCGAGAACGAGATCAACCCGCTGCCGTACGCCGAGGCTGCGGCGCTGCCGACCGCGATCCGCGCCGACAACAACCTGGTTGTCAATGGCGTGGTGATCCCGAACACCGGCACCCTGCTGCTGTCGAAGGCGCCGTACCGCAACTCGAGCTATACCGAAATCAAGGGCGTGGACCTGGACATCAAGCAGCGCATTCGCCTGGGCGACTACGGCCGCGCCACGGTCAGCATGAACTGGACCCACATCGCCTCATGGAAGCGCGCCGAATCGGCCACCACGGTGTACCAGTATGCCGGCACGCACGGCAACTGCGATACCTCGAACTGCGCCGGCACGCCGAAGGACAAGATCAGCCTGGTCGCTTCGTGGGACAAGAATGACTGGAACGTGACCGCGACCGCGAACTACCGCGCCGACATGAAGAACATCTACTTCGAAGGCGACAAGTGCGCGTCGGTGTTCGCAGACGGTTCGCCGGCCCCGGCCGGCTGCCACCTGGCCTCGTTCACCACGGTCGACCTGTCGGCCCGCTACAACCTGACCAAGCAGCTGCAACTGTTCGGCTCGATCACGAACCTGTTCGACAAGGTTGCCCCGCTCGACCCGCTGACCTACGGCGGCATGAGCTACAACCCGATGGATGCGAGCGGCGCAATCGGCCGCTACTTCAAGGCGGGCGCGCGTTACCAGTTCTAATCTGGTTTAGCGCATGAGACAGAGGGCGGTGAGCAATCACCGCCCTTTTTTCTTGGCGCTGTCACCGTTAGCCGCGCGGTGCGTACATGGCCGTAGGGTGCGCACCCGTGCGCACGCGGTGCAAAGCGTGCCCAAAGATGGCGTTGCCGCGAGCCAGCATACGCCGCGTGCGCACAGGTGCGCACCCTACGGTTCCCTTTTATTTACACGTCTTCCTTGAGCCTGCGCTGGCGCACCGCTTGCGCCAGCCCTTCCAGCACCTGCACGCTGCTGTCCCAGTCGATGCAGCCGTCGGTCACCGACTGGCCGTAGGTCAGCTCCTTGCCCGGCACCAGGTCCTGGCGCCCGCCGACCAGGTTCGACTCGACCATCACGCCCACGATGCGGTCGTCGCCGCCGGCGATCTGGCGCGCGATGTCGGCGCACACCGGCACCTGGTTTTCCGGGTTCTTGCTGCTGTTGGCGTGCGAGGCGTCGATCATCAGGCGCGCCGCCAAACCATTGGCAGCGAGCTGTTTGCACGCGTCTTCCACGCTGGCCGCGTCGTAGTTCGGCGTCTTGCCGCCGCGCAGGATGATGTGGCAATCCTCGTTGCCGGCGGTGGACACGATCGCCGAATGGCCGCCCTTGGTCACCGACAGGAAATGGTGCGGCTGCGAGGCGGCCTTGATGGCGTCGGCCGCGATCTTGATGTTGCCATCGGTGCCGTTCTTGAATCCGACCGGGCACGACAGGCCGGAAGCAAGCTCGCGGTGCACCTGCGACTCGGTGGTACGCGCGCCGATCGCGCCCCAGCTGACCAGGTCGGCAATGTACTGCGGGCTGATCACGTCGAGGAACTCGGTACCGGCCGGCAAGCCGAGTTCGTTAATGTCGCGCAGCAGTTCGCGCGCCATGCGCAGCCCGTCGTTGATGCGGAAACTGTTGTCCATGTACGGGTCGTTGATCAGGCCCTTCCAGCCGACCGTGGTACGCGGCTTTTCGAAATACACCCGCATCACGATCTCGAGCTCGCTGGCAAAGCGCGTGCGCTGTTCGACCAGCTTCTTCGCATACTCCATCGCCGCCTTCGGGTCATGGATCGAGCACGGGCCGATCACCACCATCACCCGGTCATCCTGGCCGTGCAAAATGCGGTGCAGCGCGATGCGCGCCTGCGCGGCGGTCTCTTCGGCGGCCGGGGTCACCGGGAACTCGCGGATCAGGTGCGAGGGCGGCGTGAGTTCCTTCAGTTCGCGGATGCGTAAGTCGTCGGTGCGAGGCATGCTGTTCTCCGTTTGTCATGTGCGGGAAATAAAAAAACCGCCATCGCTGGCGGTTTTTGGAATTTTGCTTCGGAACTGCGTCTTGCTGGTGCGTGAACCTGTCGCTACTCCACCGCCGGTTGGCTGGAATGGCAAAAGTAAAAAAACCAGGTAAAAAAGGCTGCGTGACGCATGGTCGCTCCGAATGGGTCGATCGACTATAGCAACAATGCCGGAACGTTGGCAAGCGGTTTTTCCGTCGCCCGCCCCCGTCTGTCGTAGGGTGCGCACCAGTGCGCACGCGGTACCTGTGCATACACGAGCCAACGGCATTCAAACGTACAGCGTGCGCACAGGTGCGCACCCTACGCCGTAACTGCAACGGCTTACGCCGTCCCGCCCACCGTCACGTCCTCGATGCGCAGGGTCGGCTGGCCGACGCCCACCGGCACGCTCTGCCCTTCCTTGCCGCAGACGCCCACGCCCGAGTCCAGCCGCATGTCGTTGCCGATCATCGATACGCGGTTCATCACGTCCGGGCCGTTGCCGATCAGGGTCGCGCCCTTGACCGGGTAGGTCACCTTGCCGTTCTCGATCATGTAGGCCTCGCTGGCCGAGAACACGAACTTGCCGTTGGTGATATCGACCTGGCCGCCGCCGAAATTCACCGCGTACAGGCCGTTCTTGACCGAGGCGATGATCTCCTGCGGGTCCTTGTCGCCGGCCAGCATGTAGGTGTTGGTCATGCGCGGCATCGGCAGGTGCGCGAACGATTCGCGCCGTGCGTTGCCGGTGATCGGCATCTTCATCAGGCGCGCGTTCAGCGTGTCCTGGATGTAGCCCTTCAGGATGCCGTCCTCGATCAGCGTCGTGCACTGGGTCGGGTTGCCTTCGTCATCCATGTTCAGCGAACCGCGGCGGTCCTGCAGGGTGCCGTCGTCGACCACCGTCACGCCCTTGGCCGCGACGCGCTCGCCGATGCGGCCCGAGTACATCGACGAGCCCTTGCGGTTGAAGTCGCCCTCCAGGCCGTGGCCGACCGCCTCGTGCAGCAGCACGCCGGGCCAGCCCGGACCGAGCACCAGCGTCATCGGACCGGCCGGCGCCGGGCGCGCCTCCAGGTTGACGCAGGCGGACTTGACCGCCTCGCTCGCGTACTGTTCCAGGATCTCGTCAGTGAAATAGGCGTAGTCGAAGCGGCCGCCGCCGCCCGACGAGCCCATCTCGCGCCGGCCGTCCTGCTCGGCGATCACGGTCACCGACACCCGCACCAGCGGGCGGATGTCCGCCGCCAGCACGCCGTCGCTGCGCACCACCAGCACCACGTCGTACTCGCCGGCCAGGCCAGCCATCACCTGCACCACGCGCGGGTCCTTGGCGCGCGCCAGCTTTTCGACACGCTCGAGCAGGCGCACCTTGGCCGCCGCGTCCAGCGAGGCCAGCGGGTCGTGCGGCAGGTACAGCGAACGGCCGCCCGTCGGGCGCGCGCTGGTGGCCACCTTGATCTTGCCGGTGCCCACGCGCGCGATCGTGCGGGTGGCCGCGGCCGCGTCCAGCAGCGCGCGTTCCGAGATGTCGTCGGAGTAGGCAAAAGCGGTCCGCTCGCCCGACACCGCGCGCACGCCCACGCCCTGGTCGATCGAGAAGCTGCCGGTCTTGACGATGCCCTCTTCCAGGCTCCAGCCCTCGCTCTTGGTGAACTGGAAGTACAGGTCGGCGTAGTCGACCTTGTGCGTGAACATGGTGCCCAGCGTGGTCAGGAGCTTGCCTTCGTCCAGGCCGAACGGCGTGAGCAGCACGTCGCGCGCGATCGCCATTGAGGAAAGGTTCGGTTCGAATGGGGTCATTTTGCGTCAGGTCTTTCTGATATCGATGGGGCATTGTGCCATATTCGCATCGATCGCACCGCAGGCTGTGTACAGCCGAGGTATGCAGGAGGCGTAGGGTGCGCACCTGTGCGCACCCTACGGCGCGGTTACAGCTTGCGGTGCTTGAGCGCCGGCAGGCTCTCGCGAACCGAGGCCAGGTAGGCCGGGTCAAGCTCGCCGGCTATCACGCCTTCGCCCTCGGCCAGCACAGACTTGACCTGCCCCCACGGATCGATCAGCATGCTGTGCCCAAACGTGCGGCGCCCGTTCTGGTGGGTGCCGCCCTGCGCCGCCGCCAGCACATAGCACTGGTTTTCGATCGCGCGTGCGCGCAGCAGCACTTCCCAGTGCGCCATCCCGGTGGTGTAGGTGAAGGCGGCCGGCACCACGATCAGCGCGCATTCGCCCATCGCCCGGTACAGTTCCGGGAAGCGCAGGTCGTAGCACACCGACAGGCCGACCCGCCCGAACGGCGCCTCGAAGCTGCCGACCGCGTCCCCAGGCACGATGGTGCGCGCTTCGTCGTACGATTCGTCGCCCTTGTTAAAGCCGAACAGGTGGATCTTGTCGTAGTGCGCCACCTGCCGGCCTTGCGGGTCGTACACGAGGGTCGCGTTGAGCACGCGCCCGGCATCGCTTGAGGCCAGCGGCAGCGTGCCGCCGACCAGCCAGATGCCGTGCTCGCGCGCCAACTCTGCCATGAACTCCTGCAGCGGGCCCGCGCCCGGCTGTTCGGCATGCGCGACCTTGTCGGCATCAACCATGCCCATGATCGGCCAGTATTCCGGCAACGCCACCAGCCGCGCGCCGCGCCCGGCCGCTTCACCGACCAGCCGGCGCGCGGTCGCGATGTTTTCAGGTACGTTCGGTGTCGACACCATCTGCACTGCTGCAACCAGGGTCATCAATCACTCCTTCTGGGGTTGGACGGCGGCCGCGCGCTCCTGCGCCTGCCGGTGGTCGAGTTTGGTGATGGTCGGCGACTTCCACGGCCCCGTGACCTGCATTTCGTAGGTGAGCGCCTTCATCACCGGCGCGCGCAGGAACAGCTGGGCCAGGAAGCTGCCCAGCCCAATCACCGGGTTCACCGCCAGGCCGTACACGAGCGGGCCGGTGCCCAGGTTAAATTCGGGGATCACGACCACGTGCAGGTTGGTCGACTCGTGCGCGATGTCGGCGGTGCCGTCCATCAGTACCGTGGCCGCCACGCCGCGCATCTTCAGGTTGTCGGTCTTGGCCACGCCGCGGCTGATGCTGGCGTTGGCGGTGATCGCGTCGAACGCCAGCCCTTCCGAGAACACGTCGTGGAAGTCGAGCTTGAGCATGCGCGGCAGCATCTGCAGGCTCAGCACGCCCAGGAGCTTGGCCGCGCCCGGGTCTTGCTTGAGGAACTGGCCGTCCTCCACGTTCATCTGGATCTGGCCCGACAGGCTGGGAATGTCGAGCGAGTACGGCAGGCCGTTCCACGAAATGTCGCCCGCCAGATGGCCTTTCCCGTGGCGCAGCGTCTCCGGGAAGCCGAGCCGGTCCAGCAGGCGTCCGCCATCCTTGATGTCGAGATTGAAGTGCATGCCGGTATTGCTCTTGCCATCCTTGGTCACCCAGCGGCCGGAAGCGTTCAGCGCGCCGTCCGGGGTGGTGAGCGCCAGCCGGTCGATGCGCCATTCGCGCCCGGCCTGCACCGGCACCTGCGCGTTGCTGGCCGCCAGTTCGAGGCGCCCCAGCTTCTTGTTGAACAGCTCGAAACGCTCGGCCACGATGTCCAGCGCCGGGATGGTGGTCGAGCTGCGGTTCGATTCAAGCAGGTCCTTCACTTCGGCGGCCTCGGACTCGGGAATGAACAGGGTCGCCAGGCGCGCCGTCACCTTGCCCAGGCCCTGGCCGCTCGGCCCCTCGTCCCAGGTCACGTAGCCCGAGGCCTGGCGCGAGTTGATGCTGGCCTGCCAGGTGTCCTTCTGGTGCGAGGCGCCCACCACCACGTCGACCAGCTTGCGCTCGCTGACGATCAGCTCGGAGGCGCGCGCCGCCATCACGTTCGGCACGAAGTACTGCGCCAGGTCCGGGCCGCTGGCCGTGCCCTCGACGCGCGGCGCCGGCTCGTTCTTGCCCGCGATGTCGGCCGCCGCCGCCAGCCACTGGTCGACGTTGAGCGACTTCATGTTCACGTTGATCATCATGCCGCTGTCCGGCTCCGGCGCCGGCACGTTCACGCCCACGCCGCCGCGCTGCACCACCCACGGGCCGCTGCCATGCTTTTCGCGCAGGTAGCGCGCCGCCACCGCCTGCCCCAGCCCCACCCGGATGTCCTGGCGCGCCAGCCCCGATTCGTCGCCAGGTGCGCCGGTGAGCACGAAGCGCAGCGGCAGCGCGTCCGGCTGCGCCTTGTTCAGCGGCGCCGGCAGTTCGAGGCCCAGCCCGGCCAGGTTCGAGTCGAGCGATACCGTCAGCTGGTGGTCCTTGACCATGACCGTGCCGCCGTAGCGGGTGCTGCCGGACATGTGTTTGCCCAGGCGCTGCAGCGCCGGCTCGGGCGCGGTGCGGCGTATGCCATCGGCGGACAGCACCCCGGCCAGCCGCACCACGATCGAGTGGTCGCGCTGGGTGCCGCCCGACAGCGCCAGCGGCGCGCCCAGGAAGCTGCCGGACACGCCATTCAGAAGCACGCCGTGCTCGGTGAATTCGATGCGCCCGCCCGCCGCCTGCACCGGCGGCAGGTCCGGATACAGCTGCACGTCATTGCCCTGCAGTTGCAGTACGCCCTGCACCTTGGCGTCGTGCATGTGCGCCAGCGGCAGGCGCAGCTTCAGGCCCAGCCGCGCATTGCCGTTGGTGCGGGCCTCCTCGGTGAAGCCGCCGATCCACTCGTGCACAGGGCTCTGAGCGACATAGCGCAAATAGTCCTGCAGCGCGCCGGCGGCGCTGCCGTCGATCTCGAGCATCTGCTCGTGCGCCGTCAGGTCCGGGATCACCGCCTTCACGTTCGACAGGCCAATGCCCATGGTGCGCAGGGTATCGCCGCGGATTTCCATGCGCGCGCGGTCGAACACGATGCTGCCGTTGATCTGCTCGGCCAGCGGCCACAGCGGGCTCTTGCCGTCCGCCGCCTTGTGCGCCGGCGAGTATTCGAGCACGCCGCCGGCGATGCGCCCGGCGACCCGGAATTCGCCCGCCGCGCGCTCGGCCGGATGGTCGGCCCGGAACGGGAAGTGCGCCAGGTCGCCGCGCAGCCGCAGCGTGGCACTGCGCAGGGTGCCGCCCTGCAGCGCGCCGGTCAGCCACTCGTGCAGGTGCTCCGGTGTGGCCTGCGGCAGGAAGCGCCCCACCTCGTTGATCTGCAAGCCGTCGATCGTGCCGGTGAAGTCGGCCACTCCGGGTCCGTGGCCCGCGGCCAGCGGCAGCGTGTGGCGCCCGGACAGCGAACCGTGCAGAGCGCCCTGCGCAAAAGCGAACTTGTCGACCTCCAGCTGCAGCTGGTCCTGTGGCGCGTAGTGCCAGCGCGCCTGCAGCGCAAAGCGGTCGAACGGCACTGTCGGCTCGGCGAACCAGGCCGGCATGGACAGCGCCAGACGGTTCGAATCGATCACGATGCTGCCGCCCTTCTCGGTCGCGTCGATGGAGCCGGACAGGTTGGCAAAGCCCGGCAGCGCGGGCCGTGCCGGCAGCGCGGGCAGGCCGTTCGCCGCCGGCAGCCCGGGATGGGCGGGCTGCGCCTCGATCGACAGGTCCGCGACCTTGCCCTTGATCCGATATGCCCCGATGTCCGGATAGTGGCCCTGCCACTGCGCGGAAAAGTCGAGCAGCTGGCCGCGCGGCGCGTAGTCGGCCAGCATCGCGCGCTGCAGCGGCGTCATGGGCAGCTGCGCCGCCAGTTCGGCCAGCGCCGCCAGGTCGACCTGGCGCGCCTCGATGCTGATCGATTCAGGCGTCTTGCCGGCCGCCGGGCGCCAGGTTTCCGACAGCGTGGCCGGCGGCAGCTGCACCCCTTCGCGGGTGGTGATCGAGAAATCGGAGAGGCTGAACGTGTGGCCATGCGCGCCGAAAGTCGGCTTGCCGCCGCCCGAACCCGGCACCAGTTCCTCGCGCGCCGACAGGCGCCCGGACACGCGCGCCAGCTCCAGTGGCGGCAGTTCGTGCGCCAGGCGCGCCCAGACCCCGGTCAACCCGACGTCGGCGGTGAACCCGGCCAGGCGGGCCTGGTCGAGCGCGAGCCAGGCCCGCACCGAACCCGAACCGCGCTCGAGCAGGAACGGATAATCGAAGTAGCGCTTCCACGCCGCCAGGTCGGCATCGCGCAGGTCGACGTACAGCTCGCCGCGCCACAGGCTGGCGTCGGACGCGTGCGCGCCGAACGGATGGGTGAACCGCGCCCGCACGTCGAGCGGCTGGGACAGCTCGGCCGGCGGCGTGGCCTTGAGCGCGAAGCGGTGGGTGTTCCAGCGGTTCTGCAGCGCCATGGTCAGGTTCTGCAGGGCCAGGGGCGGCGCGCCGCGCGACTCGTCGGTCCAGTGCAGCGTGCCCTCGCGGATCACGATCTCGCGCTGGCGGAACAGCCAGTCGGCGCCGCCGGGACCGCCCTTGTTCTCGCCCATGTGCACGCCGGCCACGAACAACTGGCCGGCCGCGTCGCGCCGCACGTCCAGCTCCGGCCGGTTGATCTCCAGCGACTCGAAGCGCGGCTCGCCGGCGAACACGCTGACCCACGACAGCGTGGCCGACACCGACGGCAAGGCCAGCAGCAGCCGGCCCTGGCGGTCGTGCAGCGCCAGGTCGCCCAGGAACAGGTTCGGATGCAATCCGTGCCACGAGGCATAGATGCGGGAAATGGTGACCCGGTTGCCCAGGCTGTGGCTGGCGGCGCGCTCGATGTCGCCCTTGTACATGTCAATGTTGGGCAGCACGGCGTAGCGCAGCACGAGGAACAGCAGCGCCAGCACGAAGTACACCAGCAACGCCGCCTTGAGCGCAAAGCCCAACAGGTGGTGCGACGCCAGGTTGGCGTAGCGGTAAACCGCACGCACCCGGCGCCAACGCTGGGCGAGCGCCAATGGCTCGCCGGCTGCCTGCGGTTCCTGGTTATGCATCAAGGTGCTAATAAAAGGCTCGCCGTGTTAATGAGTACTTGAATAAGAGAGCGCTTGCAACAGTCGCGGCGTCTACCTTACCATCATGCTGACCCCGGGCAGCATGGCGGGCAATTCTACCGCATCGCACGCTTGCCGTAACACATTGTTTTTAATGAGGATGGGACCCGCATGACCCAAGCTTCCCCGGCGTGCGCGTCGCGCTTCTACCAACGCTGGCTTGCTGCCGACCCCGGGCGAGCCGCACGCGTGGCCGAGCTGGCCCAATTATCGCTGGCTTGCCTCGATTTCGGCGCAGGATTGGCGCCCGACCTTGCGGCCGGCCTGCCGCTGCCGCGCGCGATGCGGCGCCTGCGTAACCTGCTGGTCGCGGCCATCATCGAGCGCGACCTTAGCGGCCGGGCCCATCTTGACGAGGTGGTCACGGCCATCACCCGCTTTGCCGACTTTGCCATCGCGCGCCACGTGGAGGCGCTCTCGGCCGAGCTGGTCGCCCTGCACGGCATGCCCATCGGGCAAGAGAGCGGCCGGCCGCAGCAGCTGATCGTGCTGGCCATGGGCAAGCAGGGCGGCGGCGAACTGAACGTTTCGTCCGACATCGACCTGATCTTCATCTACCCCGAGGACGGCGACACCGCGGCCGGACCCGGCCAGCGCCAGTTGTCCAACCATGAATTCTTCACGCGCCTGGGACGCAAGCTGATCGGCGCGCTGTCCGAAGTGACCGAGGACGGCATCACGTTCCGGGTCGACATGGCGCTGCGTCCGAACGGCAATTCCGGGCCGCTGGCCGCCAGCCTGGGCATGCTCGAGGAATACCTGATCGTCCAGGGCCGCGAGTGGGAGCGCTATGCCTGGGTCAAGGCGCGCGCCGTCACCGGCGACCCGCAGGACATCGCGGCGCTGGAGAACATCGTGCGCCCGTTCTGTTTCCGCCGCTACCTCGACTTCGGCGTGATCGATGCGATCCGCACCATGCACGCCCAGATCCGCGCCGAGGTCAGCCGCCAGGAACGCCTGCACCCGGAGCGCAGCAACAACGTCAAGCTGGGCCGTGGCGGGATTCGCGAGATCGAGTTCCTGACCCAGGTGTTCCAGCTGATCCGCGGCGGGCGCGACCCGGCGCTGCGCGAACGCTCGACGCGCAAGACGCTGCGCCTCCTGGCCGAGCGCGAGCTGATGCCGGCCGCGACGGTCGAGGGCCTGCTCGAGGCCTACACCTTCCTGCGCAACCTCGAACACCGGCTGCAATACCTGGACGACGCCCAGACCCACAGCCTGCCCGCAGGCGAGCTTGAGCGCGCCATCATCGCGCACATGATGGGCCTGCCCGATGTGGCCACGCTGATGGACCGGCTGGAAGCCACGCGCAGCTATGTCGCCCAGCAGTTCGATGCGATGTTCGCCGACAAGAGCGCGCCCGCCGAGGCCGAGCCGCTGGACCCGGGCCTGGCGCTGGCGTCGGACCCGGACAAGAGCGAAGCGATCGAGCTGCGGCTGGCCGCGCTCGGCTTCGACGACCCGGCTGCCGCGAGCCGGCGCCTGGTCGCCACCTGGGGCTCGAGCCGCCTGCAGGCGCTGCCGGAAGCGAGCCGCACGCGCCTGTCGGCGCTGGTCAACGCCGCCCTGCCCCAGATCGCCAACACGGTGCGCGAGGCGGGCCTGGGCAGCCACGCCGCCACGCTCGGGCGCCTGCTCGACTTTTTCGAAGCGATCGCGCGCCGCTCGGCCTACCTGGCGCTGCTGGCCGAATATCCGCACACCCTGGAGCGCGTGATCCGGATGTTCAACGCCAGCGGCTGGGCCGCGACCTTCCTCACCCAGCACCCGATCCTGCTTGACGAGCTGCTGGACGACCGCGGCAGCGCGATCGACGACCTGGGGCAGCTGGCCGCCAGCCTGGACGCCCAGCTGATTGAAGCCGGCGGCGACACCGAACGCCAGCTCGACATTTTGCGCGAGACCCACCACGCCCAACTGTTCCGGCTGCTGGCGCTGGACCTGGCCGGCGAGCTGTCGGTCGAGCACCTGGCCGACCACCTGTCGGCGCTGGCCGACGTGATCGTGGCCGCGGTCATCAAGTACGCCTGGCGCACGATCGCCACCCGCCACCGCGAGGTGCCGCGCTTTGCCGTGGTCGCGTACGGCAAGCTGGGCGGCAAGGAACTGGGCTATGTCTCCGACCTCGATGTCATTTTCCTCTTCGACGACGAGGACGAGGCGGCGCCGGCCAACTACGCCAAGCTGGCCCAGCGCTTCATCACCTGGATGACCACCCACACCCCGGCCGGCATCCTGTTCGACATCGACACCGCGCTGCGCCCGGACGGCGCGTCCGGCATGCTGGTCTCGTCGCTGACCGCGTTCGAGCGCTACCAGCACCAGTCGGCCTGGGTATGGGAGCACCAGGCGCTCACGCGCGCGCGCTTTTGCGCAGGCGACGCCGGCATCGGTGTGCGCTTTGAAGCGATCCGCGAGAGCGTGCTGCGCCAGGACCGCAGCGCCCGCGAGGCCGAACTCAAGGATGAAGTGCTCAAGATGCGCAAGCGCATGCACGACGCCCACCCGAACCGCAGCGGCCTGTTCGACCTCAAGCAGGATCCGGGCGGAATGATCGACGTCGAATTCATCGTCCAGTACCTGGTGTTGCGTCACGCCTGCCGCTACCCGCAGCTCACGGCCAATGCCGGCAACATCGCCCTGCTGCACCGTTGCGGCGAGCTGGGCCTGGTCGACGCCGCGCTGGCAAACGCGGCCGCCGACGCCTACCGCCACTACCGCCGGCTGCAACACCAAGTCCGCCTGCAGGGACAGGAAAACGCGCGGGTCGAGCGCGCCCTCGTCGGCGCCGCCGACGCCGCTGTCGTTAGCCTCTGGAAACAAAGTTTCGGGCAAGCTGCCTGACCCCCGGTTTTTCGTCACTTTCTCACCGAGCTGGACTGGGTCGAGGCCGCGCTGGCAAAGCGCGGCCGCCGAGGCCGACCGCCCCGCCGGTTGCCGCACCGGGTCCGCCTGCAGGGGCCGGGGTCGGCCCCTGCAGGCGCCGCGCTGTAGTTGCTCTTCCAAACATTGTTACCTGCCTGAACCCCGCTCTTCGTACGTTTCCCACCAAAAGTGTTGTTTTCCGTTCAGCAATACTGATATCTGTTGCAACGCATATTGACATAGGTACATACCGGATGATGTGATAGTTGTGCACCTTGAAATATTGCTCACCAAGAAATCACTTGCTGAACCTGACTCTCGGGCAAAAAAGCTGTTTGTTTTATGAAACTGCCGGACCCACCGGCAACACAATAAATGTGGAGAAAACATTACATGCAACAACGTACCAAGATCACTATCGCCGTTGCCGTGGCGCTGCACTCGATGGGCGCACTGGCCCAGGAACAATCGTCCAGCCTGCAACGTGTCGAAATCACCGGCTCGCGCATCCGTCAGGTCGACGTGGAGACCTCGACGCCGGTCACGGTGATGACCCAGGAACAGATCCAGAAAACGGGCTTGGTCACCGTCGGCGACATCGTCAACAGCCTGAGCTCGACCGGCTCCCCGTCTTTCGCCCGCGGCAACGCCCTGACCTCCAACCGTGAGCAGGGCGGCCAGTTCCCGAGCCTGCGCGGCCTGGGCGGCCACCGCCTGCTGGTGCTGGTCAACGGCAAGCGCTGGACCCAGACCGTGTCCGGCTACACCGACATGTCGACCATCCCGTCGTCGCTGATCGACCGCGTGGAAATCTCGAGCGACGGCGGCTCGTCGATCTACGGTTCCGATGCCATCGCCGGCGTGGTCAACATCATCCTGAAAAAGTCGATGGAAGGCGGCCAGGCCAGCGCCTACGTCGGCCAGAACGAGCTGGGCGACGGCAAGAACAAAGACTATTCGCTGTCCTACGGCACCGGCAATGACAAGGCCAACCTGATGTTCGCCCTGTCGCACACCGCGCAAGGCGCGGTGTGGGCCAAGGACCGCGAGATCACCCGCTACGGCTCGGGCCGCGTCGACCGCCTGTCCAGCAATCTGGGCGCCGGACCGTGGGGCCGCATCACCGCCGTCGACTCCAAAGGCGCCTCCACCGCCGGCACGGTCGGCAACAAGTACCTGAACCACACCGGGGGCTATGACGGCTCGGGCACCGGCGCGGACTCGCGTAACCCGGCCAACTACCACACCTACAACGATGCGGTAGACGAGGACAAGTACAACTCGAGCCTGCAGATGCACTACCTGTCGCCCAGCCGGATGACCTCGATCTTCGTCAAGGGCTCGGTCGAACTGCCGCAGAGCATGCGCCTGACCACCACCGCCATGTACGCCGACCGCTTCTCGTCGCGCGTGATCGCCGGCTATCCGCTCAATTCGCTCACCCAGAGCAAGTACCCGGTCTACATCGACAAGGACAACTACTACAACCCGTACGGCAACCAGGTCGCCGGCGCCGGCAAGGGTCAGGATCTGTTCTTCTACCGCCGCACCATCGAAGTGCCGCGCGGGACCGATAACACCAACCGCACCCTGCATATCGACGCCACCCTCGAAGGCGAGCTGAACGTTGGCAGCAAGACCTGGAACTGGGACATCGGCTACAACCACAGCGCGATCGCTGGCGACACGATCTCGACCGGTAACTTGAACCTGATCAACCTGAAGCGGGCGCTCGGCCCGTCGTTCAAGAACGCCAGCGGCGTGGTCCAGTGCGGCACCCCGGCCAACCCGATCCCGCTGGCCGAGTGCGTGCCCTGGGACATCCTCGGCGGCCCGTCGGCCGCCACACCGGCCGCCCTGAACTACTCGATGGCTGAAACCGTGTTGACCTACGGCAGCAATATCAACAGCGCCACCGCCAACATCACCGGCGAAGTGTACGACCTGCCGGCCGGCGCAATCGGCGTGGCGACCGGCCTCGAGTACCGTACCGCCAACGGTTACGACCGTCCGGACATGATGCAGCGCAACGGCTTTTCGACCGACCTGGGCGGCATGCCGACCACCGGCTCCTACAACGTGAAGGAAGCCTACGTTGAAGTGAACGTTCCGCTGCTCAAGGGCATGACCATGGCTGAGCTGCTGAGCATCAACGTGGCGTCACGCTACTCCGACTACAGCAACTTCGGCAGCACCACCAACAGCAAGGCCAGCTTCATGTGGAAGCCGATCAAGGACCTGCTGGTGCGCGGCACCTACGCCCAGGGCTTCCGTGCGCCGACCCTGAACGACACCTTCGGTGGCGGCTCGCAGTCGTACGACTCGTTCCTCGACCCGTGCGACAGCGCGGTCGGCAACGCGTCCAGGGAGCCGGAAGTGGCAGCGCGCTGCGCCGCCCTCGGCGTGCCGGCCGGCTACCGCCAGCGCAACCAGGCAGGCAGCCCCGTGACCGCGTCCACCCAGAACCCGTACCCGTCGAACTCTGGCGCAGGCAACGCGGACATCCGGCCGGAAACCTCCGAGACCCGCACCGTCGGCCTGGTCTACAGCCCGTCGTGGGTAAACGGCCTGTCGCTGTCGCTCGACTGGTGGGACATCTTGATCAAAAACCGGATTGCGGGCGTCAGCGCGAGCCAGACCCTGACCTTCTGCTACGTCGACAACGTACCGACGTACTGCAACAAGGTGCGTCGTGATTCGAGCGGCGCGATCGTCGAACTGAACCGCGGCAACACCAACCTGGGCGCCATGCACACCCGCGGCATCGACTTCGGGCTCAAGTACCGCTTCCCGCGCACCCAGTTCGGTCAGTTTGGCCTGCGTTCGGATACGACCTATGTCAATTCGTGGCAGACGAAGAGCACCAACACGGCGGATTATGTGGAGTACGTTGGCGAAAGTGGCTACTCGCGCTTCAAGAACAACTCCGCCCTTGACTGGAGCCTGGGCAACTGGAGCGCCAACCTGGGTATGCGCTTCTACAGCCGCATCGACGACAAGTGCCCGTTCAAAAATCCGGTGGTCGACTGCAACATGCCGGACCAGCGCTACAGCGGTGGCCTCGGTGTGAACCAGCTGCCGAGCAACTACTACTTCGACCTGTCGGTGGCGTACAAATTCCCATGGAATGCACGCCTGATGGTGGGCGCGAACAACGTGTTCGACAAGAAGCCGTTCCTGGTGTACACAGCCGGCACGTCCTCGTCGTCGGCCGTGGACTCCGAGCGTCCGATCGACCGCTTCATCTGGATGCGCTACAACCAGTCGTTCTGATTCCCGGCGGGCCACCCGGCCCGCTTGGCACACCGAATGCCCGCCGGCTCGCCGGCGGGCATTTTTTTTAGGCTGTTAATCGTAACGTGAATCAACCGCATGTCGAAGGCGTGACTATGCCTCGCCGAAAC
>NZ_SPUM01000030.1 GCF_004614195.1 Massilia horti
CCTTGGCCAGCGCCGCCAGCGGCAATCCGATCAGCGCGCCGATCCCCACCAGCAGCGCGAACTCGCGCCCGACCAGTTGCCCGATCTGGCGCGGCCCGGCGCCGTACAGCTTGCGCAGCACGATCTCCCTGGTGCGCCGCTGCACCTGGTACGCGGACAGCACGTAGATGCCAAACGCGGCCAGCGCGGTCGCGATCGCACTGGCCAGGCCCAGCGCCAGGGCGAGACGCCGGTCGCTTGCGTAGTTGGGCGCGAACAGCTCGCCAGCGTTGTGCAGTTCCAGGATAGCGTTGGGGAAGGTCTGGCGCCACAGCGCCGTGATGGCGGAAGTGACCTGCGCCTTGTCGCCATTGACCCGAACCGTGACCACGCCGCGGGTGTTTTCTTCATCCAGCTGGTAGATCAACGGCTGCGGCACCTGACGCAGGGTGTTAAAGCGCAGGTCCGGTGCGATCCCGACAATCGTGCGCGCACCGTCCGGCATCGGTTGCCCGACCGCTGCCAAGGAAGAGTCGAATCCGAGCGCCAGGGCGGCGCTGGCATTGATTACGACCTTGGGGTCGCCGGCCTTGTCCTGCCCGGCATGGAACACGCGCCCGAGCACCGGGCCCACGCGGTAGACGTCGAAAAACTCCGGACTGACGCCCTTCAGTTCGATGCCCTGGCGGTCGCCGCGCCGCGTGCGCACCGCCCCGACGCTTTTGAAACCATCGCGCCCGATCGCCTCCGATACGGCGGCCACACCGGCCACACCGGGCAAGTGGGAGATGCGCTCGCGGAAGGCGCGCGCCTCAGCCGCGAAGGTGTCAGCCGGGAAGGCGTTTGGTGGCAGGTCGAACACGAGTAGCGGCTCCGGGTCGAAGCCGGGGTAGACATTGCTGGCAAAACGGGTCTGCCAGGCGACCGCCAGTGCGCTGCCCCCCAGGGCCATCGCCACCGTGAACTGGAACACGGTAAGCAGGCGCCGCACCTGTGCTCCGCGCGGTGTCTCGCTCGTGCCACGGCCCAGCAGCGATTCGCCGGCGCGCACCCGCAACGCGATCCAGACCGGATAAGCGGCCGCGGCAAGCCCGGTCAACAGGCCGAACGCGAGTCCGCCCAGCAGGTTCGGGGGGGTGAACAGTCCGTCCAGCTCGCGGTTCACCAGGTCGGAAAATAGTGGCAGCAGCAGCCAGGCGAACAGCAGACCGAGCACGGTTGCCGTCATCGACACGACCAGCGACTCGGCCATGAACTGGCGTGCGATGCGCCACCGGCTGGCGCCGATCGCCTTGCGCACGCCGATTTCTCGCTGGCGGCGCAGGGTGCGCACGGTCGCCAGGTTCACGTAGTTGATCCCGGCGAGCAGCAGCACCAGCAGAGCGAGCATCGCCATCCCGATCACCATGTCGCGGTTCCCGTAGCTGTCCGCAGCTCGGCTGCCCTGAAAATCGGGATCGAAGTACAGGTCGGCCAGCGACACAATGCGCAATTCGGTTGATGTGTGGTTCGGGAACTTGGCGCGCATCGCCTCGGGCATTGCCGTTTCGACTGGCGAGCGGGCGTACGCGTCGCGCACCACGCGCAGCACCGCCTCCATGCTTACGCCGCCGCCAAGCCGCACGAACAGGTTGGCCTTGGTCCATGCCCGCCAGTCGCTGTTGTCAGGTAAGAGCGCAGGTTCGCTGCGTAGCGCATCGAACACAAGGCTGCTGTTGACGGGCATGTCACGCATGATTGCGACGATGCGGACCGTTTCGCCGCCCAAGATCAGCGACTTGCCTAGTGCCTGCCCCTCGCCGAACATCTTGCGTGCGGCGGACTGGGTCAGCGCAATGCTGTCAGGCCGCGTGACGGCGGTGCCCAGATCACCAGCTACTGCCTTTAAGCCGAGCATGCGCGGAAATTCCGTATCGGGGGCAAGCACAGACAGCGGGAACAGTCCGGCATCCACGCGAGCAGTCATGTCCTGTGCCCTGGAGGCCGACACCGTCACAGCCAGAGCGCTCTGCCTGATCGCATCGCGCAGCGCGCGCGGGGCGCGTGCTTCCCATTCGGGGCGCGGCATCATGTTGTTCTTCTGCTTGATTGCGAACACGCGCCCGGCGTCGGGCACATGGCTGTTGTAGCCCAGGGAAAAGCGCACGAACCCGAGCAGCAGGAAGCACGCGGCAAAGCCGATCGCCAGCCCGGCGATGACCACAATGGAATAGGCGCGCTCGGCGGCCAACTGCCGCCAGCCGATACGCAGATCATTCAGGTGCATGGTACTCCTCTCCAGTTCTCAGTCGCGCAGCGCGCGCGCCGGTGCGATGCGCATCGCGGCGCGCGTGTGGCGCGTGCAGGCCGCCAGCGCCACCAGCGCGGCGAACCCGAAGGCGGCGGCGAGCGGCCATGCGCCCATCGGCGCGCGTTCCACGAACCCGGCCAGGTAGCGCGCCTTGGCCAGCGCCGCCAGCGGCAATCCGATCAGCGCGCCGATCCCCACCAGCAGAGCGAACTCGCGCCCGACCAGTTGGCCGATCTGGCGTCGCCCGGCGCCGTACAGCTTGCGCAGCACGATCTCCCTGGCGCGCCGCTGCACCTGATAGGCGGACAGCACGTAGATGCCAAACGCGGCCAGCGCGGTCGCGATCGCGCTGGCCAGGCCCAGCGCCAGGGCCAGGCGCCGGTCGCTCGCGTAATTGGGCGCGAACAGGTCGCGCGCGTTTTGCAGGTCGAGGATAGCGTTGGGGAAGGTCTGGCGCCACAGCGCCGTGATGGCGGAAGCGACCTGCGACTTGTCGCCATCGATCCGAACCGTGACCACGCCCAGAGTGTCGTCCATAGTTTTTTCGTCCAGCCGGTAGAGCAATGGTTGTGGCACATGGCGCAGCGTGTTAAAGCGCAGGTCCGGCGCGATCCCGATGATCGTGCCCGTATCGTCCGGCATCGGTTGCCCGACCGCTGCCTCCGGAGAATCGAATCCGAGCGTGAGGGCGGCGCTGGCATTGATCACCACCTTGCGGTCGTCGACCTTGTCCTGCCCAGCATGGAACACGCGCCCGAGTGCAGGACCCACGCGGTAGACATCGAAAAACTCCGGGCTGACGTTTTTCAGCTCGATGCCCACGCTGTCACCACGCCGCGTGCGCATCAACCACGTCAACTTGTAATCATCGCGCCCGATCGCTTCCGATATGCCGGCCACCCCGGCAACACCGGGCAGGTGGGCGATGCGCTCGCGCAACGCGCGCGCCGCGGCCGGGGCGGTACCCTCCGGCAGGTCGAACACGAGTAGCGGTTCCGGGTCGAAGCCCGGATAGGCGTTGCTTGCATAACGGGTCTGCCACGCGACCGCCAGTGCGCCGCCACCCAAGGCCATCGCCACTGCAAACTGGAACACGGTCAGCACGCGCCGCACCTGTGCCCCGTGCGGCGTCTCGCTTGTGCCACGGCCCAGCAGCGATTCGCCGGCACGCACCCGCAGTGCGATCCAGACCGGATAGGCGGCAGCGGCGAGACCGGTCAGCATCCCAAACGCGAGGCCGCCCAGCAGGTTCGCCGGCGTGAACAGCCCGTCCAGCTGGCGGTTCATCAGGTCGGAGAACAGGGGCAGCAGCAGCCAGGCCAGCAGCAGTCCGAGCACGGTCGCCGTCATCGACACCACCAGCGACTCGGCCATGAACTGGCGTGTAATTTGCCATCGGCTGGCGCCGATCGCCTTGCGCACGCCGATTTCGCGCTGGCGGCGCAGCGTGCGCACAGTCGCCAGGTTCACGTAGTTGATCCCGGCCAGCAGCAGCACCAACAGAGCGAGCACCGCCAAACCGATCACCATGTCGCGGTTCCCGTAGCTCACCGCAGCGCGGCTGCCGCGGAAATCGGGATCGAAATACAGGTCGGCCAGCGGCACCGCGCGGAACTCGATTGATGTGTGGTTCGGGAGCTTCGCGCGCATGGCCTCGGGCATGCGCGTTTCGGCCGGCGAGCGGGCATACGCGTCGCGCACCACGCGCAGCACCGTCTCGATGTCAACGCCGCCGCCAAGCCGGACAAACAGCCCGGCGTTGGTCCATGCGCGCCAGTCACCGCTGTCGGGTAAGAGCGCAGGTTCGCTGCGCAGCGCATCGAACACGAGGCTGCTGTTGGCGGGCATGTCGCGCATGATTGCGGCGACGCGCAAGGTCTCGCCGCCTACAATCAGCGTCTTGCCTAACGCCTGCCTCTCGCCGAACATCTTGCGTGCGGCCGACTCCGACAGAGCAATGCTGTCCGGCCGCGTGACGGCGGTGGCCAGGTCGCCAGCCATTGCCCGCAATCCGAACATGCGCGCAAATTCCGTATCGGCGGCAAGCACAGACAGCGGAAACAGCCCGGAGTCCAGGCGCGCGGTCATGTCCTGTGATCTGGACGCCGACACCGTCACGGCCAGAGCGCTGTGCTTGATCGCATCGCGCAGCGCGTGTGGGGCGCTCGCTTGCCACTCGGGACGCGGCAACATGTTGTTCTTCTGCTTGATCACGAACACGTGTTCGGCATCCGGCACATGGCTGTTGTAGCCCAGGCTGAAGCGCACATACCCGAGCAGCAGGAAGCACGCGGCAAAGCCGACCGCCAGCCCGGCGATGACCACCGCGGAATAGGCCGGCTCGGCGGCGAGCTGGCGCCAGCCGATGCGCAGATCGTTCAGTCGCATGGCGTGTCTCCGTCAGGCCGCCTGCAGCGCGTCGACCACGATGCGCCCGTCCAGCAGGCGCACGGTGCGCGAGGCCTGGGCCGCGTGCGCGGGCGAGTGGGTGACCATCACCACGGTCGTGCCGTCGGCGTTGATGTCCCGCAGCAGGCGCATCACCTCGTCGCCGTGCGCGGTGTCCAGGTTGCCGGTCGGTTCGTCGGCCAGCAGCAGGGCCGGGCCGGCCACCAGCGCACGTGCGATCGCCACCCGCTGCTGCTGGCCGCCAGACAGTTGCGATGGCCGGTGCCGCGCGCGGTGCGCGATGCCCAGCTTGTCCAGCATCGCGTCGACCCGTTCGCGCCGCTCGCGTGCGCCGGTCCCGGTGTATTCGAGCGCCAGCTCGACGTTCTCGAACACCGACAGCTCCTCGATCAGGTTAAAGCTCTGGAAGATGAAGCCTATCTTCCCGCGCCGCAGGCCGTTTAATTTCGCCTCGCTCCAGCCGGCCACGTTCTGCCCTTCGAACCAGTACTCGCCATCGCTGGGTACGTCGAGCAGGCCGAGAAGGCTGAGCAGGGTGGATTTGCCACAGCCGGATGGGCCGGTGATCGCGACGTATTCGCCCGCATCGATCTCCAGGTCAATCCGGTCGAGTGCGCGGGTCTGTACTTCGCCGGCCACGTGGACCTTGCTGGCGCCTGCGAGTTTGAGCATAGGGACTCCTTGATTGTTGGCTTAGTTGGTCAGTTGCAGCTGCTGTGCACGCGCGAACGCAGCATAGCTTGAAACGATCACGCGCTCACCGGGAGCAAGCCCGGCGAGCACTTCGATCTGGCGGTCGTTGCGGCGTCCGGTCCGAATCGCGCGCCGCACGGCAGTCGTGCCGTCGGCTTTGAGCACGAACACCCAGGCCGCGCCACTGTCGATGGCGAAGGCATCGTTCGGCAGCAGCATGGCGCGCGCCGCCTCGCCCAGCGCGATTTGCGCGTCCAGCCCCTGGCCGGGACTGAGCCGGGCCGGCTGCGCTTCGGTGAACGACAGCTCGATGGCAAAGCGCCCCTCGCGGATCTGCGGGAATACCGCACTGACCCGGGCCGGATAGGTCCGTCCATCGTGGCGCACGGTTGCGGGACGGCCCACGGCGACGCGTCCCAGGTAGTACTCGTCGATCTGCGCGGCCAGCTTGAACAGGCGCGGGTCGTCGATGCGGCCGATGTTCTGGTCGGGCCGCACCTTTTGGCCAACCTGCAGGCGAAAGTCGGTGAGCCGACCCGCGACGGGCGCGCGCACCGCGAGCGCATCGACCGCGCTGTGCACCAGCTTCAGACCCGCCTGCAGTCCGTCCACTGCGTTGCCCATCTGGGCCAGCGCCGTGCGCCGGACCTCGGCCTCGGTGGCGCTGCGCGCCTGTTCGTCCGCCAGCGCGCGCCGCTGCTGTGCGAGGCGGTCGCCCGATTCCTCCAGCGCCGCCGACGACAGGAAGCCGCGTTCGGCCAGCGTCACGTTGCGCGCATGCTGCTTTTCCGCCTGCGCGAGCGCGAATTGAAGGTCGGCGATCCGGCGCTGGTGATCGGTGCGCGCCGCTTCCTGCGTCACGCGAAGGTTGGACAGGTTGGAAATCTGCTGCGCGTGCTCGGCTTCGCGCGCCAGCAGTTCCAGGTTGCGCTGCGGGTTCGACAGCCGGAACAGCAGCTCGCCCTTGGCGACCAGCGTGCCGTCCAGCGCCAGCACTTCCTCGACGCGGCCGGATTCGACGGCATCCAGGATCACCGAATTGAGCGGCTCGGCGCTGGCTCGCAGCACCACGTCGTCGCGGAAGATGCCATTTTCGACCGCAACGATGCGCACGTCGCGCGCCGGCACGCGCAGCCCGCGCGGCAGCGCGGACCAGCCGGCCCAGGCCACTGCCATCAGCGCGCAGGCGGCAAGTAGGGCGTAAGCGATCCTTTTGCCACGGCGGCGCGGCACGATGGTGTCCATGGCGGCGCCGGTTGCGGGCGGCGGGTGAAGGGAAGGGTGCAGATCTCGATTGCTCATGCCACCATCGTTGCAAACACCGTGCCAGCGCCCCGCCAAGGGGGTGGAACGGCTGCCGCACCTGCACCTGTCCGGATCCGAACAGGTGCATGTGTTCGCTTGCGGACACCTGCAATATGGCTTGCCGCATCGAAGCGGGCTGCTGCTAGAATGCGGCGACCAACCTGACCTTGAAGCGATTGATGGCCGACCCGTCCGCCCACATCCTGATCCTCGAAGACGATGCCGATGTCGCCTGCGCCGCGCAGTTGCTGCTACGCCGCCGCGCACGCGTGCAGGTCTTGTCCGCGCCAGCGCAGCTTGCCGCCGCACTGGCCGATGGCGTGCCCGACGTGGTCCTGCTCGACCTGAACTTCAGCCCGGGCCGCACCGACGGCGCCGAGGGACTGGCGGTGCTCGACACGCTGCTCGCGCAAGCCGCGCCGCCGGCCGTGATCGTGCTGACCGCATACGCCGACGTGCCGCTCGCGGTGGAGGCGCTCAAGCGCGGCGCCACCGATTTCATCACCAAGCCGTGGAACAATGCGCACCTGGCGGCGGCAGTGGACGGCGCGCTGGCGCGGCGCACGGCCACACGCTCCGCTGCAGCGCCGGGGATGTCATCGCTGCTGGGAGATTCCGCCGCGATGTGCAGCGTAAAGGCGACCATCGCCAGCGTCGGTCCGACCGAGGCCAACGTCATGATCCTGGGCGAGAACGGCGTCGGCAAGGAGCTGGTGGCGCGTGCGGTGCACGATGCGTCGCGCCGCGCCGGCGCCACCTTCCTCGCGGTCGACATGGGCGCGCTGCCCGAATCGACCTTCGAGAGCGAACTGTTCGGCCATCGCAAGGGCGCGTTCACCGACGCCAGGAGCGATCGCACAGGCCGCTTCGTGGCCGCGTGCGGCGGCTCGCTGTTCCTCGACGAGATCGGCAACATGCCGCTGCCCGCGCAGGCCAAGCTGCTCGCCGCGCTCGAACGGCGCGAGGTGACGCCGCTTGGCACGGACCGTCCCGAACCGGTGGACGTGCGCGTCATCAGTGCCACCAACCTGAGCGAGGCGCGCCTGTTCGATCCGGGCGTGTTCAGGCCCGACCTGCTGTTCCGGCTGAACACGATCGTGATCCGCGTGCCGCCGCTGCGCGAGCGGCGCGAGGACATTCCGGCGCTGCTGCGCCATTATCTGCACCACTACGAGCGCCAGTACCAGCGGCCGGCGCGGGGCATGATCGATACGACTCTTGCGCGCCTGTGCGCGCACCCGTGGCCGGGCAACGTGCGAGCGCTGCGCCACGCGTGCGAACGCGCCGTGATCCTGGCAAGCTGCGATGAATACGGTTATGACGATTTCGGGTTGTCCGGACAGTTGGAGGCGCCAATGCCCGCAGCACCATGCCCGCCAGCCGGGCCGCTCAAGCTCGGCGAGCTCGAACGCGACGCGGTCGCGTCCGCGCTGGCCCAGGCATGCGGCAATGTCAGCCAGGCGGCACGCATGCTCGGCGTGAGCCGCGCAGCGTTGTACCGCAAGCTTGGCAAGCATGGCATCTGAACGCCGGCTCAAGTCGGGAGTCCTGGCCTGCGTGGCGGCGCTGATGGCGCTATCTGGCGCCGCCAGCGTGGCCTGGGGTTCGCCGCGCCTGGTCGTGTTGTGCGGCTTGTGTGCGTTGCCCATCGCAGCAAGCTTGCATAGCTGCCTGCGCCGGCTGTCGCTCGCTGTGCCTGCGCCCCTGGCAGCACCGGCCGTGCCATCCGCCGGGCAGACGCCAGATGCCGCGCTGGCGTTCGAGGCGCGCCTGGAGCATGCACCGGTCGCGCTGTTTCGGATCGTGCCTTCGAGTCCGGCCAGCCAGGTGCTGGCGCACAACGGCAACGCGCGCCGCCTGCTTGCGCCGGGCCGGGCATCCGATCCCGACGGCCTGATGCGCCAGCTTGCGGCACTGCCGGTCGAGCGCCGCGTCCTGATCCATTTCGAGACCGAGCGTGGCAGCGAGCGGGCGCTGGTCGCGGTGTCGGCCCTGAACCTGCATGGCCAGCCCGAGCGGCTGGCGGCGCTGATGCCGGTCGAAAGCGAGCTGGAGGCGGAGGCGCTGCAGGCCTGGCGGCGGCTGGTGCACGTGCTGACCCACGAGATCATGAATTCGCTCACGCCGGTCGCCTCGTTGTCGCGTACTGCCGGCGACCTGCTCGACGAACTGCGGCCGGCGCTGCCGCCCGAGGCACTGGCCGACCTGTCCACGGCGCTTGACGCGATCGCGCGCCGTTCCGGCAGCCTGGCTGACTTCGTGGGCAGCTACCGCAGCCTGTCGAATATTCCTGCCCCGCGGCCTGAACGGGTCAGGGTGGCGGAGCTGTTTGCCCGGATCGAGGCCTTGCTTGGCGCCGACTGGCGCGCGCGCGGCGGACGGCTCGAGGTAATGGTGGCGCCGGCATCGCTGGAGCTGGTGGCCGATCCGGGCCAGCTGGAGCAGGCGATACTCAACCTGCTCAGGAATGCGTCGGATGCCACCGCTGGTGTGGCCGCACCGCAGGCGCAGCTCAGCGCGCGGCTGGCGCGGGGTGGTCGTTTGCGCATCGAGGTGGCGGATAACGGTGCTGGCGTGCCCGACGAGCTGATCGCGCAGTTGTTCACGCCGTTCTTCTCGACCAAGGCGCATGGCAGCGGGATCGGGTTGGCGATGGTGCGGCAGCTGGTGCACGCCAATGGCGGCACCGTGCGCTATGCGAGGGCGGTGGGAGCGGGTGCGCGCTTCGTGATCGCGTTCTAAGTCGTAGGGGTGCGCACCTGTGCGCACGCGGTACGGTTGAATATCGTTGGCGCTGGCAGGCATACGTACCGCGTGCGCACGGGTGCGCACCCTACGCCTCCTACGCTAGTTCGTCGCGCGGGTCACGCGCCAGCAGCTTGCCAACCATGTCGGCGGCATTGTCGCCGTCGAACAGCACGCCAGCCACCGCGTTCGTGATTGGCATGTCCACGCCCAGCTTGCGCGCCAGTTCGCGCACCGCCTGTGCGCATGGCACACCTTCGGCCACGTGGCCCAGTTCGGCGACGATCGTATCCAGCGGCTTGCCCTGCGCCAGCGCCAGCCCGACGCGCCGGTTGCGCGACAGGTCGCCGGTGCAGGTCAGCAGCAGGTCGCCAATTCCGGTCAGGCCCATGAAGGTGCCGGGCTTGCCGCCCAGCGTCGTGCCCAGCCGCGTGATTTCGGCCAGGCCCCGCGTGATCAGGGCCGCACGCGCGTTCAGCCCCAGGCCCAGGCCGTCGGCCACACCGGTTGCGATCGCGAGGATGTTCTTGACGGCGCCGCCCACTTCGACGCCGACCAGGTCGTCGCAGGAGTAGACGCGGATGCTGCCGCCGTGCACCGCCGAGACCACGCGTTCGCGCAGCGCCTCCGAGTTCGATGCGACGGTCAGCGCGCACGGCAGCCCACGCGCGACTTCCTGGGCGAACGAGGGGCCGGACAGCGCGGCGGCGGGCACGGCGTCGCCCAGGACCGCGCGCGCCACCTGGTGCGGCAGCAGGCCGGTGCCGTGCTCGAAGCCCTTGCACAGCCAGACGATGTTCGGAATCGCGCGCCCTTTGAGTTGTTCGAGCAGCGGGCGCAGGCCGGCCACCGGGCAGGCGGCGATCAGGAGCGGCTGCTCGTCAGGCTTGGCCGCGGTCACATGCGCCAGCGCGGCGTCGAAGTCGGCCGTGACGCCAAGGCGCGGCGGCAGCGCCAGGCCGCGCAGATATTCGAGGTTCTCGCGCGCCGCTTCGGTGGCGCGCATCGCATCGGCGTTGCGGCCCCACAGCAGCACGTCGTTGCGCGCGGCCAGCGCGATCGCGACCGCGGTGCCCCAGGCGCCTGCGCCCAGGACGGTGATCTTGTGAGGGTGTTTTGAATCAGTCATTGATAGCCGGGGTCAGATGCCCCACAGGTCGGACGCCTTGGCGTAGCCGGCCAGCCCGTCGCGGTGGCGCACGCGCACCCAGGCGCCGGCCTGCGGGTCGACCAGTTCCAGCAGCACGCCTTTGTCAGCCGTCATCACGAGCGGCGCGTTGTCGTCGGGATTGGCGCGCACCCGGGCGCTCGCCACGCGCACCACGACATTGCGGCGCGCCGACAGGGAACGGGTTTCGAGCCAGGCCATGTCGCCGCTGGCGTCGCGCACCTTGGACCAGTCGCCGTAGGTGCTCACGATCTCGACCGGCATGCCTTGCGGCGCGATGAACAGCCTGCCGCCCTTGAGCGAGGGCGCGTCGTACAGGATCGCGGTGGGCGCGCCGATGGTGCGGAAATCGAAGGCGAGGGCGTGGCTGGCTGCCAGCAGCAGGAGGAGGCTTGCGATCGGTCGGAAAACGGGCATGGCGGGCTGGTTTGGAAGAAGTCGACGCCGGATGAGACAAGGGCGCATCCGGCCCGCGGGCCGAATGCGCCCTGGCGGGCCGGGATGTCCCGTCGAAAGTCGTGTTACTGCGGCTGGCCGGCGTTGGCGGCTTCAGCCATTGCCTGGCGGCGCTGCTGGTAGAACACCTCGAAGTTGATCTCAGCCAGGTGCACCGGCGGGAAGCCAGCACGGGTGATGACGTCGGCGATGTTGCTGCGCAGGTAAGGATAAACGATGTTCGGGCAGCCGATGCCCAGCAGCGGATCCATCTGCTCGGCCGGGATGTTGCGTGCTTCAAAGATGCCCGCTTGCTTGCCTTCGACCAGGAACGCAACCTTGTCCTTGACCTTGGCGGTCACGGTGATGGTCACGGTCGATTCGTAGATGCCATCGGCAATGCCCTCGGCGCCGACGTCCAGCGATACCTCGATGGTCGGGGCTTCCTGCTCGAGGAAGATCGCCGGGGAATTCGGTTGTTCCAGCGACATGTCCTTCAGGTAGACTCGTTGGATTTGGAATACAGGTTGCAGGTTTTCGTCAGCCATGGAACGCTTTCGTTAAATGTAAAAAGAACGGCGAGGGCCGTTCGGGTGCTTGTAGAGCCGGGGCGCCGTGCCCGGGGCGTGCAGCACGGGGCACGTGGCCGCATCGACTATTGTAGCAAAATCAATTCGCTTGCAATAGCGGTTGTCGCCCGCCCCGGGAAGCATGCTCAGGCGCCATTTAACAGGGGATCGAGGCGGCCCGCCTGATCGAGCGCATACAGGTCGTCGAAACCGCCGACATGGGTGTCGCCCACGTAGATCTGGGGCACCGTGCGGCGCCCGGTCTTTTGCATCATGATCTGGCGCTGCTCGGGGTCGAGGTCGACGCGGATGCGCTCGATCTCGGTCACGCCCTTGGCTTCAAGCAGGCGCTCGGCGCGCACGCAGTACGGGCAGCTGGCGGTGTGGTAGAGAACAACATGGGCAGTCATAGTACTTCCTTTCTTCGATTACTTGGTGACCGGCAGACCGGCTGCCTGCCACGCGGCAATGCCGCCTTCCAGGCTGTAGACGTCCGCGAACCCGGCGGCGGCCAGTTGCCGCGCGGCCTTGTCCGAACGGGCGCCGCTCTGGCAGACCACCACCACCGTGCGGGTCTTTGCCTTGTCCAGTTCGCCAATCCTGGATGACAAGTCTGCCAGTGGAATGTTTTTGGCGTCGCGCAAATGCCCGGCGGCAAATTCATCCGTGCTGCGGACGTCGACCAGCATGGTCTTGCCACGGTTGAGCATCTGGGTCACTTGCAGCGCGGTGGCGCGGCGTCCGGCCGGGCGCAGGGCTGGCCACAACAGTGCGCCACCGGACAATACGGCGATGGCCACTACGAAGATATGGTCGATGATAAATTTCACAAAGCTTCCGATGGTTGAAGTGAATCCATGCATTATAAAATAGAAGTCGGACCGGACATTTTTCGCACTTATTCTCGAGAGACTTATGTACAAGATCGTTTTCATGCGCCACGGGGAATCCACCTGGAACCTGGAGAACCGCTTCACCGGCTGGACCGACGTCGACCTGACCGACAAAGGCATTGCGGAGGCCAAGAACGCCGGCCGCGTGCTGCGCGAGGCCGGTTTCACCTTCGACCTGGCCTACACCTCGGTGCTCAAGCGCGCCATCCGCACGCTGTGGCTGGCCATGGACGAAATGGACATGATGTGGCTGCCGGTCAGGAACGACTGGCGCCTGAACGAGCGCCACTACGGCGCGCTGCAGGGCCTGGACAAGGCCGAAACCGCGGCCAAGTTCGGCGACCAGCAGGTGCTGGTCTGGCGCCGCAGCTACGACACCCCGCCGCCGGCGCTGGAGGCGGATGATCCGCGCACCTCGTTCGCCGATCCGCGCTACGCCTGCCTGCCGCCAGCGTCGATCCCGCTGACCGAGTGCCTGAAGGACACGGTGGCGCGCGTGCTGCCGGCCTGGAATGAAGAGATCGCGCCGGCGATCCGCGCCGGCAAGAAGATCCTGATCTCGGCCCACGGCAACAGCCTGCGCGCGCTGATCAAGATGCTCGACAACATCAGCGACGAAGACATTGTCGGCCTGAACATCCCCAACGGCCAGCCGCTGGTGTACGAGCTGGACGAGGACTTGAAGCCGATCCGCCATTACTACCTGGGCGACCCGGAGGCGATTGCCGCCGCCGTGGCCGCCGTGGCCAACCAAGGGAAGGCCAGGTAAGTCTTGGCTGTCCTGACGACGAAGTCGGCCGCCAGCGCGCTGCTGTGCGGCCTGCTGCTGTGCGCCGGCGTCGCCGACGCGCGTACCCCGCAGCGTACCAAGCAAAAGGCCGACGCCGAGGCGGCGCGCGCCGATATCCAGCAAAAGCTGACGGCGCTGAAAAAGGACATCAGCCGCACCGAGGACGCCAAGGATGACGCCGCCGACGAGCTGGCCGCGTCGGAAGAGGCGATCTCGAAAGCCAACCGGGCGCTGCATGACCTGGCCGAGGAGCAGGCGCAGACCAACGCCAGGCTGCGCGAGCTGGAAGACGAGCAGGCGCGCCTGGCGCAGACCATTGCCGCGCAAAAGCAGCAGCTGGCCAGGCTCTTGCGCGAACATTACGTGGCCGGCAACGAGGACCGCATCAAGCTGCTGCTGTCCGGCGACAACCCGAACCGCATCAACCGCGACCTGCAGCTGATGGCCTATGTGTCGCAGGCCCAGGCCCGGCTGCTCGATTCGCTGCGCAGCAACCTGGCGCAGGTCGAGGCGAACCGCGACAAGACCCAGAGCGCCAAGGACGACCTGGAAGACATTGCCCAGGAGCAGCGCGACCAGAAGGCCGTGCTGGAGAAGGAAAAGGCGCGCCGCGCGCAATTGCTGGCCAACCTGTCGTCGCGGCTGGCGGCCCAGCACAAGCAGGCCGCGACCCTGGAGCGCGACGAGCAGCGCATGGGCGCGCTGGTCGACCGCCTCACGCGCCTGATCCGCGAGCAGGCCGAGGCCGAGAAACGGCGCCAGGCCGAGCTGGCGGCCGCCAAGGCCAGGGCCGAAGCCCAGGCGCGTGCGCAAGCGGAGGCGGCCGCCAAGGCGAAGGCCGAGCGCGAGCGGCTGGCGCAGCAGCACGCCAAGCCGGGCAGCAAGCCGGTCAAGCCGGAGCCGGACGAGCCGAAGCTGGCCGGAGAGGCCAAGCCGGCGTCCAAGCCAGAACCGCAGCAGGCCGAGGTCACGCTGGGGCCGGCGGCGCCGGACGGCGCCTTTGCCAGCCTGCGTGGGCGCATGAGTTCGCCGATCGCAGGCAAGATCGCGGCACGCTTCGGCACCAAGCGCGGCGACGGCCCGAGCTGGAAGGGCATGTTCATCAAGGCGCCGGAAGGCACCGAGGTGCATGCGGTGGCGGGCGGGCGGATCATCTTCGCCGAATGGTGGCGCGGCTTCGGCAACCTGATCATCATCGACCACGGCGGCGACTACCTGTCGGTCTATGGCAATAACCAGACCCTGCTCAAGCATCCCGGCGACCGGGTCAAGGCGGGCGATGTGATTGCTAGCGCAGGCAACACCGGCGGTAACGAGGAATCGGGTCTATACTTTGAACTAAGACATCTCGGCAAGGCGTTCGACCCGGCGGGCTGGATCAAGTTCTGATCGGCAAATGGGGCCACCTTGTTTGTTCGGGCGGCTTGAAGAACGTTGTTCCGGGCCCGGCGCCCACCACGATCTAAGGCAGCGAAAAACATGAGCAACAAACTGAAGAATATGGGCCTGATCGGCCTTGGCATGGTGGCCGGGGTGGCCGCCTCGTTCCAGTTTTCCGCGTTCGCGCAAAAGGAACTCGATTCGCCGCTGCCGCTGGACGAATTGCGCCAGCTGGCCGATGTCTACGGCCTGATCAAGACCGACTACGTCGAGCCGGTCAACGACAAGAAGCTGCTCTCCGAGGCGATCTCGGGCATGGTGGCGTCGCTCGATCCGCACTCGGTCTACCTCGACCAGAGCGCGTTTCGCGAAATGCGCGAGAGCGTGGCCGGCCGCTTCGTGGGCCTGGGGATCGAGGTCGCGATGGAAGACGGCTACGTGAAGATCGTCTCGCCGATCGAGGATTCGCCGGCCTACCGGGTCGGCATCAAGCCGGGCGACCTGATCACCCGCATCGACAGCACCCCGGTCAAGGGCATGACCCTGGACGAGGCCATCAAGAAGATGCGCGGCAAGCCGGGCAGCAAGGTGACGCTGACCATTGCCCGCCGCGGCGACGACAAGCCGTGGGTGGTGCCGGTCACGCGCGAGGAAGTCCACGTCAAGAGCGTCAAGGCCAGGATGGTCGAGCCGGGCTATGCGTGGCTGCGCATCAGCCAGTTCCAGGAAGAGACCGTGGAGGAACTGGCCAAACAGGCCAGCGCGCTGTACGCCCAGAACCCGAACATCAAGGGCCTGGTGCTGGACCTGCGCAACGACCCGGGCGGGCTGCTGCCGTCGGCGATCGGGGTGTCGACCGCGTTCCTGCCGCAGAACGAGGAAATCGTCTCGACCAAGGGCCAGCTGCCTGACTCGAACGCCACCTACTACGGACGCCGCGAGTACTATGCGACCCGGTCGGGCGACCCGCTGGCCAAGCTGCCGGCGGCGCTCAAGACGGTGCCGATGGTGGTGCTGGTCAACACCGGCTCGGCCTCGGCATCGGAAATCGTCGCTGGCGCGCTGCAGGACTACAAGCGCGCGATCGTGATGGGCAGCACCACCTTCGGCAAGGGCTCGGTGCAGACGCTGCGCCAGCTTTCCGCCGACACCGCGGTCAAGCTGACCACCGCCCGCTACTACACGCCCAAGGGCCGCTCGATCCAGGCCACCGGCATCGTGCCCGACATGATGGTCGACGAAACGCCCAATGGCGACGGCCTGAACGCGCTGCGCGTGCGCGAATCGGACCTCGACCATCATCTGTCGAGCGAGACCAGCAAGAGCGACCCGGCCAGCGGACCCAAGCGCCACGAGCTGGAGGAAGACCAGCGCGCGCTGGCCATGCTGAAGGACCACAAGCCGCTCGAGTTTGGCGGCAAGGACGACTTCCAGCTGGCGCAGGCGATCAACCATTTCAAGGGCTTGCCGGTGAAGCTGGCCAAGGTAGAAGCGGATGACCTCAAGCCGGCCTCGGCCGTGTCGGGTGACGTCAAGCCGGTGCCCGGCACCCAGACCAAGCCGCCGGAATTGAAGGGCGCGCCGACGAAGTAAGGTGCTGTGGGCACGTGGAGAGGACTGCGGGCGCGGGGCTTGACGTCGTAGGGTGCGCACCTGTGCGCACGCGGTACGGTTGAGCAGAGTTTGCTTTCCGTGAGAACCGGGTCTTCAGTCACACCGTCTGCGGGCTTTCGGCTGCTGTGTGAATGCGCTGCGTTTGCGAACCGCGTGCGCACAGGTCCTCGGCGGCCCCGCGCACCCTACGATCCTCTGCCGCCGCAGGTTGATTTAAGCTGAGACTAAGTTACCTCGACTATCTTTGCGCCCTGACGCGGCAGCGCCGGTCTGAACGCCTTGTTAGATCTGACATGAACGACAACCAGCTCCTGCGCTATTCGCGCCACATTCTGCTTGACGAAATCGGCATCGAGGGCCAGACACGCCTGCTGGCCGCGCATGCGCTGGTCATCGGCGCCGGCGGCCTCGGTTCGCCCGCGGCCATGTATTTGGCCGCAGGCGGCGTCGGCCGTATCACGCTGGTGGACGACGACGCGGTTGACCTGACCAACCTGCAGCGCCAGATCATGCATTCGACGGCACGGATCGGCCAGCCGAAGGCAGAGTCCGGCAAGCAGGCGCTGTATGAAATCAACCCCGAGGTCGAAGTCGTTGCGCTGCGTGAACGTGCCGATCTGGCGCGTTTGGTGGAACTTATGCGAAGCGCGTCGGTCGTACTCGACTGCAGCGATAACTTCGCTACGCGCCACGCAGTCAATCGCGCCTGCGTACAGGCCAAGGTACCGCTGGTGGCCGGCGCCGTGATCCGGTTCGATGGCCAGGTCTCGGTGTTCGACACCAGGCTTCCCGAGTCTCCGTGCTATGCCTGCCTGTTTCCTGAGGACGGCAAGTTCGAGGACGTGGCCTGCAGCACCATGGGCGTGTTCGCGCCGCTGGCTGGCGTGATCGGCTCGCTGCAGGCGGCCGAGGCCATGAAGCTGATCGTGGGCACCGGCCGTTCGCTGGCCGGCCGCCTGCTTCTGCTGGACGGCCGCGCGATGGAATGGACCAGTATCGGGGTGGCGCGTCACGGTACTTGCCCGGTCTGTTCCAGCCGCTTTGCAGCACACTTTCAGGCACGCTTGTAGGCACACTTTTAAGCATGCAGAGTGCCTTACTCTGCCTTACAATGACTCACTCGTCGCTAGATGGCTGCTGTCTGCCATTCGGTCTTTTACTAGCCTGATCCATCCTTTCTTACCCTAGCCTAGACAACTCTTATGCAAATTGTTTCACACCGTCCATTGCGCCGGGTTATCCAGCGCGGCTTCACCCTCGTCGAGATCATGGTCGTCGTGGTCATCATCGGTATCCTGGGCGCCCTGGTCGTGCCCAAGTTGCTGGGTCGTACTGGCGAGTCGCGCGTCGCGGCGGCCAAGGTCGACATCTCGACCATCATGTCGGCACTCAAGCTCTACAAGCTGGACAACCAGCGTTACCCCACCACCGAGCAGGGCCTGCAGGCGCTGATCCAGAAGCCCACCAGCGGTCCGGCCGCCAACGGCTGGCACGCCGGCGGCTACCTGGAAAAACTGCCGAAGGACCCCTGGGGCAACCCCTACCAGTACCTGTCGCCGGGCATCCACGGCGAAGTCGACGTGTTCTCGCTGGGCGCGGACGGCCAGTCGGGCGGCACCGGCGAGGATGCCGACATCGGCAACTGGGAACAATAAGCAAGGGCACAATGCCGGCAACCAAAGCAGCTCGCAAGGTCTCCGGCTTCACCCTGGTGGAGCTGATGGTCGTGATGGTCATTATCGGCCTCACGCTTGGGCTGGCCACGCTCAACGCCGTCCCGAGTCCGCGCCAGGACTTGCAGAAGGAAGCGCAGCGCATCGCGCTCCTCTTGCAACTGGCGCGTGACGAGGCGATCGTGCGCAACCGGCTGGTGACCTTCGAAGCCAATTCCGACCGCTACCACTTCCTCGTGAAAAACGAGACGCGCTGGGACCTGATCACCGGCGACGACATGCTGCGCGAGCGCAGCTTCAAGAACGCCCCGCTGCAGCTGTTGCTCGATCCGGGCACCGCAGGCGCCTCCAACCCGCTGCGCATCACGTTCGGCCGCGAGCCGGTCGACAAGCCATTCGTGCTGACCCTGGCCAGCGGTGACGCCAGCGTAGCCATCCACGCCGATGGCGTGGGCCATTTCGTTGTGGAGCAATGAGCATGCGCAAGCAAACAAGCCGCGGCTTCACCTTGCTCGAGGTGCTGGTGGCGCTGGTGATCGTGGGCACCGCGCTGGGCGCGGGCCTGCGCGCCGTCGGCAGCCTCACCCAGAACAGCGCCGGCCTGCGCACCGCGATGATGGCGACCTGGTCGGCCGAGAACCGCTTGGTGCAGATCCGCCTGAACCGGGAATTCCCCGATGTCGGCAAGCACGGCTTCGACTGCCCGCAGGGCGACCTGCATCTGGTATGCCAGGAGGAAGTGATCGTCAGTCCCAATCCGCTGCTGCGCCGCATCGAGGTCTCGGTGTTCGACATCGAGAACCCGAACCGGCGCATCGTCAAGCTGGTGCAGCTGGTGCTGCGCCAGCCGAGGGCGCCGTCATGATGCGCCAAGGCAGAGCACGCCACGCCGGCTTCACGCTGGTCGAACTGCTGGTGGCGATCAGCATTCTTGCGATCGTCGCCGTGCTCGGCTGGCGCGGGCTGGACGGCATCGTGCGTGCGCGCACGACGCTGACCGAGCAGATGGAAACGACGCGCGGCATGCAGCTCGCGTTCGCGCAGCTGCAAAGCGACTGCGAGCGCATCGCCAATCCGGAGATACTCGACCGGCGCCCATACCTGCTGACCGGCACTGACCGGATCACCATGGTGCGCACCGTGTTCAACGAGAACGAGCCGTCGCGCCTGCAGGTGGTGGCATACCGGGTCATCAACGGCACCCTGATGCGGCGCGAGTCGGTCGCCACCCGCGACCTGGCCCAGCTCGACAGCCTGTGGAACGCGGCCATCAGCGACCTTGATACCACGCCACCGGTGGCGCTGCAGCCCGGCGTATCCGGCATGCAGACGCTGGTTTTCCAAAACAACACCTGGCACGACATGTCCCAGTCCAGCACCAATGGCGTCCAGCTGCCGCCGACGGGACTGCAGGTGGCGTTGCAGGTCAATGGACTGGAGGCGCCGATGACCAAGGCCTTCCTGCTACAGCCATGAGAATGAGGATGAAGACCCGCCAGGGCGGTGTGGCGATCGTCACCGCGCTGCTGCTGACTACACTGGCCATTTCGATCGTCGCCAGCCTGTTCTGGCAACAACAGGTGCAGGTGCGCACGATGGAGAACCAGCGCCTGCACCTGCAGACCAAGTGGATCCTGCGCGGCGCGCTCGACTGGGCTACGCTGGTGCTGCGCCAGGACGGTATGGACCACAACCAATACACGGCGCTGGACGCGGTGTGGGCCACGCCGCTGGCCGAAACGCGCCTGGACCAGTACATCGAGCGCGAACGGGTGGAGGGAGAAAACTTCAACGCCACGCTTTCCGGAACCATTACCGACGCCACCTCGCGTTACAATCTCACCAATTTGGGGAGCAAGGACCGGACCGACCAGAATGATGCGGTGAACGTGTTTCGCAAGCTCCTGCAGAACTTGCAGCTGAACCCGGCGCTGGCAACACGCACGGCCAATCTGGTGAAAGCGTCACAGCCGCCCGTGCCCAAGCTGGATCAGGACACCGAGCAAGGCAAAGATGACAAGGTGGACGGCGGCAAGGTGGACGGCGGCCAAGATGGCATAACGAGCCCGGACCCGACGGGCCAGGCGAAAACGCCGCCCGCCAGCAAGACGATGAAGTTGCTGAAAGTGGAGGACCTGCTGGCGGTGGAGGGTTTTACCCCGGAAATGATCGAGAAGCTGCGCCCGTTCGTGATCGTGCTGCCCGTGCCAACGCCGGTGAACGTGAACACGGCGCCGGCCGAGGTGTTGGCGGCGGTGCTGCCGAACACTTCGGTGTCGCAGGCGAACGCGCTGCTGGTGCGGCGCAAGCAGGCGGCGTGGCGCGACTTCGAGCATTTCAAGACGGAAGTGAAGGGAGCAGAGGACCTGCCGAAAAGTACTGCCGACGTCAAGAGCGAATGGTTCCTGGTCGACAGCCATATCCGGCTCGACCGCGCGGCGCTCGATTCAGTATCGCTGGTTAACCGTCCGTTGAGCGGCTTGAACGTGACCATGAACGGCACCAGCGTGCAATGGACGCACGAATACTAAAAGAAAGCGAGACGGCTTGACTACACTTTATATCCGCCATCCTGCCCGCGCAGAAGGCGACGGCGCTCCTTGCCGCTTCGCGGTGGTGGCCGACAACGGCAGCATCGAGCAGCAGGGCGAGGCCGTGCTGCGCAGCCTGACCGACCTGGTCGCGGCCACCCGGCGCGTGGTGCTGCTGCTGTCCGGCGCCGATGTCACGCTGCTGATGCTGCCGGTGCCGCCGCTGTCAGGCGCGCGCCTGAAGTCCGCGCTGCCTGGCCTGGTCGAAGAACACATCCTGGGCGACCCGATGGACGCGGTGCTGGTGGCCGGTCCGGCCCAGGCCGATGGCACGCGCCCGGTAGCCGTGGCCCAGCGCGACTGGCTCGAGCCGCTGGTGCGCACCTTGCTGGCGCAGGGCGCGCGCTCGGTGACGGCGCTGCCGTTCCAGCTGTGCCTGCCGCTCGAGCCGGGCAGCGTCACCGTGGAGATCGGCTATGGCGAGCTGACGCTGCGCCAGGGACAGTACCAGGGCCTGGGCCTGGCGCTGGACGGCACCCCGGCGTCCATGCTGCAGACGGCGCGCTCGCTGGCCGGCGATGCGCCGCTGCTGCTGTGCGTGCCGCCCGGGCAAGTGGGCGAATACCAGGCGCTGGCCAGCGAGGCCGGCCCCGGCATCGGGCTGGCCGCCACCGACTGGCCGCACTGGATCGCCGGCGCGAAAAGCGTCCTGCTCGACCTCGTGCCCGGCCTGGGCGCGGCCGGCGCACCCACGCGCGACTGGCGCCGCTGGCGCTGGCCGCTGCGCCTGGCCCTGCTGGCGGTCGTGATCAACCTGGTGGGCCTGAATGCGCAGTGGATCGGCCTGCGGCGCGAGGCCAACGCCGTGCGCCAGCAGATCAACACCACGTTCCGCAGCGTGTACCCGAACGAGCCGGTCAGCGACCCGGTCCTGCAAATGCGCCAGAACATCTCGCGTGCGCGCGCCAACACCGGCGACGTGGCGCCTGACGAATTCACCTATCTGGCCGCCGCCTACGGCGAAGCGGCACAAACGCTGCCGCGCCAGCCCGGCATCGCATCAATGGATTACCGGGAACGCGCGCTCAGCATCAAGGTCAAACCCGAAACCGTCGACCCCGCTTTGACGAGGCAGTTGCAGGCGGCGCTGGCCGCGCGCAATATGAGCCTGCAAGAAACAGGTACGGCCATTTGGCTGATCCGCAGCACAGGAGCCAAGCAATGAGTTTTGCCAGTACGACTGCCCAGTTGCGCGCGCACGCACTGGCTTATTGGGGCGCGCGCACCGAGCAGGAGCGCAAGTACCTGACCGCGGGCGCCGCCGTGGTGCTGCTGGCGCTGGCCTGGATGCTGCTGCTGGCGCCCGCGATCAAGGGGCGCGCCGAGCTGAGCGAATCGTTGCCGAAGCTGCGCCAGCAGGCCGCGGTGATGCAGACGCTGGCGCAGGAGGCCACTGCGCTTAAAAACGCGCCGGTGCCGCAGGTGACCCCGATGACCCAGGATTCGCTGCACGCCAGCCTGGCCGCGCGCGGGCTCAAGCCGCAGTCGCTGTCGCTGACCGGCGAATATGCCAAGATCCAATTCAATGACGTGTCGTTTGCCAACCTGGTCACGTGGCTGGACGCGCAGCGGCGCGAAAGCCGGATCACGGTGCAGGACGCTGCCGTGACCGCGCTGCCGGTGGCCGGCCAGGTGGATGCCACCATCACGCTGCGCCAGACCCAGGGCACGGGCGGCGCTCAATGAGGCGCGCACTGCTGTGGCTGCTGCTGGTAGTGCTGGCGGTGGCGGTTACGATCCTGGTGTTCCTGCCTGCAGCATGGCTGGGGCCGCTGGTCGAAAAGCAGACCGGCGGCCGTTTGACTCTCGGGGATGCGCAGGGTACGCTGTGGAACGGCTCGGCATTCATCGGCGGCGCGCCGGGCGAGGGCGGATCGGTCACGCCGCTGCTGCCGGGTCGCTTCGCCTGGCGCCTGTCGCCGCTGGTGCTGGTGGGCCACGTCAGCTTCGACCTGGCCAATCCGCAGGCGTTGTCGCATCCGGTGCAGGTCCGGGGCAGCTGGTCGCAATGGCAGGTGTCGGCGGGCGAACTGCTGCTGCCGGCCGAAGGGCTGGCCGGGCTGGGGGCGCCGCTCAACACGCTGGCGCCGTCGGGCACGATCAAGCTGTCGTGGAACACGTTGGAGCTGGCGCGCCAGGCCAACTCGGTATCGGTGATCGGGCACACGGTGCTGTCGATGACGGACATGGGCTCGCGCATGTCACCCATCAAACCGCTGGGCAGTTACGAAATGGCCATGGACTGGCACGGTCAACAGGCCGACCTGACGCTGCGCACGGTGCGCGGCGCACTGCTGCTGTCCGGTTCGGGCGCACTGCAAAACGGCCGCCTGCAGTTTTCCGGCCAGGCCGAGGCTGCCAGCGGCTACGAGGAATCGCTGGGCAACCTGCTGAACCTGCTGGGGCAGCGCCGCATGGTGAACGGTAAAAACATAATCGCGTTAGAGTTCAGATAATGAAAAACAACTCCAATAGGACCATCCACAATCCGCTCTCCCGGCGCTCCCTGCAACGACTGGTGGCCGGCGCGGTGCTGTGCTGCGCGGCCGCCACCTCCCTGGCGCCCACGGCGGTGCTGGCCCAGGCCCAGGCCAACCGCGAGCCGGCCGGCGGCGCCGCGCTGTCGTTCGTCAACGCCGACATCGAATCGGTGATCAAGGCGATCGGCCATTACACGGGGATGACCTTCATCATCGATCCGCGCGTCAAGGGCACGATCAGCGTGGTGTCGGAAAAGCCGGTGAGCAAGGCTCAGGCCTTCCAGCTGCTGACCTCGGCGCTGCGCCTGCAGGGCTACGCGGTGGTCACCGGCGAAGGATTCGCCAAGGTGGTGCCGGAGGCCGAGGCCAAGCTGCAGTCCTCGCCGACCCAGATCGGGATCAGTGGCGCCAAGGCGCGCGGCGACCAGATCGTGACCCAGGTGTACCACCTGAGCTACGAATCGGCGGCCAACCTGACCGCGGTGCTGCGCCCCTTGATCTCGCCCAACAACTCGATCATGGCCGACCCCGGCAATAACAGCCTGGTCATCACCGACTATGCCGACAACCTGCGCCGGCTGTCCAAGATCATTGCCGCGCTCGACTCCCCGGTCGGTGCCGACCTCGAGGTGGTGCCGATCCGTCATGGCATCGCCAGCGACATCGCGACCATCGCCACCCGCCTGCTCGAGCCGGCGCCCGGCGGCGACTCGGGCCGGGTGACGGTGGTGGCCGATCCACGCACCAATTCGGTCGTGATCCGGGCGCCGTCGGCGGCGAAAGCGAACATGGCCAAGGCGCTGATCGTCAAGCTCGACCAGGCGACCACCGAGGCCGGCAACATCCACGTGGTCTACCTGAAGAATGCCGAGGCGACCCGCGTGGCGCAGACGCTGCGCGCCGTGGTGTCGGGCGAAGTGTCGGCCATGCCAACGCCGCAGCAGGGCACCGCCGGCGGCTCGATCCCGGTCGGGACCCAGGGCGGCACGGCCGCGGGCGGCATGGCCGGCGGCCCGCAGGTAGTCGTAACGGTCGAGCGAAATCTGGTTCGAATCGTCC
>NZ_SPUM01000147.1 GCF_004614195.1 Massilia horti
GGGCGCGGCCGGCGGACCGGTTGGCATGGCGGCGGGCGCCGCGATCGGCGCGCTGGCAGGCGGAGCTGCCGGCAAGGCCGCGGGCCGGGTGGTCAACCCGCAGGACGAAGACGTCTACTGGCGCTCGAATTATTCGGCCCAGTCGCACTACACGCCTGGCTACACCTACGACGATTATGCGCCTGCCTATGCGCTGGGTTACAACAGCGCGGCCCATTATCCCAGCTATGAACTGGCCGAGCCTCACATGGCCGATGAGTGGGAGCGGGTCAAGGGCAAGTCGCGCCTGACCTGGCGGCAGGCCCAGGCTGCCAGCCGCGCGGCGTGGGACAGGGTCGAGTTTGCGAACGGGCGCTGATCCGGGGCGCGCTTAATTGCGAAAAGGCCTCGCTGCCGTTGGCCGCGAGGCCTTCTATTTGGTTCGTAGGGGGCGCGGGGCCGCCGAGGACCCGTGCCGCACGCGGTACGTGTGCCTACCGAAGCCAACGGCATTCAACCGTACCGCGTGCGCACTGGTCCTCGGCGGCCCCGCGCCCCCTACGCCCTTCGTTCGATTGATTACTGCTTGATCGCTTCGACCTGGATCGCCAGCTTCACTTCCGGCTTGAAGCCCATCTGCAGACCGTAGCTGACGCCGAAGTCGCCGCGGTTGAAGGTGGCCGAGGCATCGGCGCCGCACACTTCGCGCTTGAGCATCGGGTGCTCCATGCACTTGAACTGGTTGATCGTCAGCTTGACCGGCTTGGTCACGCCGTGCAGGGTCAGCTCGCCATCCACTTCGGCCGGCTGGTCACCGTGGAACTTGATCGACTTGGACTTGTAGGTCGCGGTCGGGAATTTGGCGACATCGAACATGTCCGGGCCCTTGGCGTGGTCATTCATCTTCGCATGGCCGAAGTCGAGGCTGTTGGCATCGATCGTGATGTCCAGCGAGCCGGTCTTGGCCGCACGGTCAAGGGTGATCGTGCCGCTGGTCTTGTTGAACTTGCCGCGCCATTTCGACAGGCCGCCGAAGTGGTCGGCCTCGAAGCTCGGGTAGGTGTGGTTGGGATCGATGTTGTAGGTGTCGGCGGCAAAGGCGGAGCTGGCGCCGACGGCAGCCAGGGCGACGATCAGATGCTTGAATTTCATGTGGAGCTATCCCTTGTTGATGTTGAGGTGAATTACTGTCCCGCTGCGATGCGGAATTTGATGACGACTTCGTCGGCGACCATGCTGGTGTCCTTCCACTCGCCTTCGCCGATGTTGAAGGCCAGGCGCCGGATCGGCAGCTGGCCCTCGAACACCTGTTTGCCGCCCTCCGGCTTGACCGTGACCGGGAAGCTGACGTCGGCCGTCCGGCCCTTGATGGTCAGCTTGCCAGCGATGTTCAGCTTGCCGGCTGTCACCGGCTTGATCGCGGTGGAGACGAAGCTCGCTTTCGGGTACTGGGCGGAATTGAACCATTCCTTCTTCGCGACCTCTTTGTTGTATTCGGGGTCGCCCAGGTCGAGGCTGCCGGTGTCGATGTCGACCCGGGCTTTCGACACGTCAGGATGCGCGGCGTCGTAGTCGATCTGCGCGTCAAAGCGCTTGAATTTCGCTTCGACCGGCACGTTCATCTGCTTGAACACGGCGCCCACGCTGCTGTGCGCGAGGTCGGTCTTGAGCGGGGCGGCGTTGGCGACCGCGGCGACGAACAAGGTCGCCAGCAGGATTCGTTTCATGAATTCTCCTTCTTGAATGAGGGCAGCATGCGCTGCATGACCCCGTCGCGGTCGACCACGAGGTGCTTGAGCGCGGCGGCCACGTGCATGCCGACCAGGCCCGCCATCAGCATGTTGAGCCAGTAATGCACTTCCTTGAGCACCGCCTTGAGGGCCGGATCCGGCTGGATCAGCACCGGCAGTTCGAACAGGCCGAAGTAGACCACCGGCACGCCGGCTGCGAGGGTGTAGAAGTAGCCGGACAGCGGGACGGCGAAGATCAGCACGTAGAGTACGCCGTGCAGCGCATGAGCGGCGCTCTTCTGCCAGGCCGGCATCGCGGCCGGGTAGGGCGGGGCGCGGTTGACCAGCCGCCACAGCAGGCGCAGGACGGCCAGCAGCAGCACGGTCACGCCAGCCCACTTGTGCCACGAAAAGTAGCGCAGCTTGGCCGGCGTCAGGCCGGGGATGTCGGTCATTACCAGGCCGAGCGTGAAGGTGCCGATAATCAGTACGGCGATCAGCCAGTGAAGCGCGATCGCGGTTTTGGTATAGCGCAGCATGTTCCCGAAAATTAGTACGTGTTAGGACTAACTATAGCAGAGAAATGATTGGGCCGCTTGCAAATGCGTTTCGTACAGTAGCATGAATTGCTGTAGGGGAAACAGTTGAGCCCGATATCAAGTTTCTGAGATGCCGTCTTATCGGAGGCGTAGGGTGCGCACCAGTGCGCACGCGGTCACCGTATGCTGACTTGCGGCAGCCGCTTCACTTACGCCGCGTTCGCGAACCGCGTGCGCACTGGGGCGCACCCTACGCCTGCCCAAGTCCGTAGCCAGCTAACGGTGACAGCGCCAAAAAAAAGACCGGAACAAGTCCGGTCTTTTGTCAGGTGGTGCCTGCCTCAGATCGCCGCGGCCAGCTTGGCAGCCAGGCCCGTGTAGTTCGCCGGGGTCATCGCAAGCAGCAGGTCCTTGGCTTCCTGCGGAATCGCCAGTGCGCCGATGAATTCGCGCAGCGCTTCCTTGGTGATGCCCTTGCCGCGCGTGAGCTCCTTGAGCTGCTCGTACGGATTGGCAATGCCGTAGCGGCGCATCACGGTCTGGACCGGCTCGGCCAGCACTTCCCAGTTCGCATCCAGGTCCTGCTCCAGGCGCGCGGCATTCACTTCCAGCTTGTTCAGTCCGCGCAGGCAGCTGTCGTAGGCCAGCAGCGCGTAGCCGAAGCCCACGCCGATGTTGCGCAGCACCGTCGAATCGGTCAGGTCGCGCTGCATGCGCGAGACCGGCAGCTTGTCGGCCATGTGGCGCAGCACCGCGTTGGCCAGGCCCAGGTTGCCTTCCGAGTTTTCAAAGTCGATCGGGTTGACCTTGTGCGGCATGGTCGACGAGCCGATCTCGCCGGCCTTGAGCTTTTGCTTGAAGTAGCCGAGCGAGACGTAGGTCCAGATGTCGCGGTTCAGGTCCAGCAGGATGGTGTTGGCGCGCGCGACCGCGTCGAACAGCTCGGCCATGTAGTCGTGCGGCTCGATCTGGATGGTGTACGGGTTGAAGGTCAGGCCCAGGCGCTGTTCGATCACGTTGCGCGAAAATGCCGGCCAGTCGAACTCGGGGTAGGCCGACAGGTGCGCGTTGTAGTTGCCGACCGCGCCGTTCATCTTGCCCAGGATCTCGACGTCGGCGATGCGCTTGGCCGCGCGCGTCAGGCGCGCCACGACGTTGGCGAATTCCTTGCCCAGGGTGGTCGGGCTGGCGGTCTGGCCGTGGGTGCGCGAGAGCATCGGCAGCGCGGCGTTGACGTGCGCGATCTCGGTCAGCTTGGCGATGATCGCTTGCAGGGCGGGCAGCAGCACGCCGTCGCGCGCGGCCTTGAGCATCATGCCGTGCGAGGTGTTGTTGATGTCTTCCGAAGTGCAGGCAAAGTGGATGAACTCGCTGGCCGACACCAGTTCCGGCATGTCCTTGACCTTTTCCTTGAGCCAGTACTCGACCGCCTTGACGTCGTGGTTGGTGACCGCCTCGATTTCCTTGATGCGGGCGGCGTCCAGCTCCGAGAACCCGGCGGCCAGCTGGTCGAGCAGCGCGTTGGCGGCAGGCGAGAACGGCTTCAGTTCAGCAAAGCCGGCCTGCGACAGCGCCTGCAGCCAGGCGATTTCGACCTTCACGCGATGGTGCATGAAGCCGGCTTCCGAGAGGATCGGGCGCAGCTTGTCGGTCTTGGCGGCGTAGCGGCCATCGAGCGGAGACAGGGCCGACAGGGCGGCCGAGGGGGCGGTAGAAGTCATGGCGGGACGGTCTGTGCAAAAACGAAGATTCTACCACCGGGGCGCTTTTGCAGCCCCGATGCAGCCCGGTTTGCGCCCTGTTGTGACCACACAGCAGGGCGCGTGCGGGCCCTCAAACGGCGGGGTGCCGATGTTATACTGTCCACCAGTCCCCACATCTGAGTATCTATGAAACTGATCGGTTCTATCGCCAGTCCCTATGTCCGCAAAGTCCGCGTAGTTATGGCGGAAAAAAAGCTTGATTATTCCTTCGAGCTGGAAGATGTCTGGAACGCGGCGACGGCGATCCAGCGGTCCAACCCGCTGGGCAAGGTGCCGTGCCTGGTGATGGAAGACGGCAGCACGATGTACGACTCGCGCGTGATCGCCGAATACCTCGACACGCTCACCCCCGTGTGCAAGCTGCTGCCGCCGAACGGCCGCGACCGGGCCGAGGTCAAGGTCTGGGAAGCGCTGGCCGACGGCGTGCTGGACGCTGCGGTGCTGGTGCGGCTGGAGCGCACCCAGCGCCCGCCAGAACTGCAGAGCGAGGCGTGGATCGAGCGCCAGATGGGCAAGGTGAGCGCCGGGCTGCAGGCGATGTCCGAGCGCCTCGGCGATCAGCCATTTTGCATGGGCAACCACTACACCCTCGCCGACGTGGCCGTCGGCTGCACGCTCGGCTGGCTGTCGTTCCGGTTCCCGCAAATCGGCTGGCGCGACGACTACCCGAACCTGACGCGCCTGTTCGACAAGCTGTCCGAACGGCCCTCGTTCAAGGACACCGTGCCGCACTGACATCCTGATCCGCTGGCGCTGGGCTGTTGATGCGCTACAATCATGCCGGACCGACAACACGAACGGGGCGGGCATATGCAGCAGCGGGACAAGACGGTGGTGGTATGCGGCGAAGCGCTGGTTGAGGAGACCGGTGGCGAGCAGGTGGCGGGCGGCGCCCCATTCAACGTGGCGCGCCATTTGGCCGCGTTCATGGTGCCGCAGTTAATGATCACCCGCATCGGCAGCGACCTCAATGGCGCGCTGGTGCGTGGCGAATTCGAACGCTTTGCCATGACCGAAGCGGGCCTGCAGTTCGATCAGCTCGAGGAAACCGGCCGGGCCGTGCTCGAACGCTCGCCAGGGGGAGTACGGCTGACGGTCCTGCCCAACCAGGCCTACGACTACATCGACGAGGACGAAGCGCTGGCCGCGCTGTCGGCCGAAGAGCCGTGCGCATTTTATTTCGGCACCCTGGCGCAGCGCAGCGCGCGCACGCGCACCACACTCGAGGCGCTGCTGCAGGCGTGCGTGGCGCCCCGCTTCCTGGACCTGAACCTGCGCGAGAGCGCGATCGACGAACGCATCGTGTTCCGTTCGCTGCACCTGGCGGATATCGTCAAGGTCAACGAGGCTGAGCTGCAGATGCTGTTCAAGTGGTACTTCCAGATCGAGCCATCGGCGCCGCCGCTGCCGCCCGATGAGGTGCGCGCCGCATGCCGGGCGCTGGTGGACATGTTCTCGCTGCAGGCGCTGATCGTCACGCTCGGGCATCGCGGCTCGGTGTACTTTGGCGAGGACGACGAGGTGATCGCCAACCGCGACAATCCGGCGCCGCCGTTCGTGATCGACACGGCGGGGGCGGGCGACGCGTTCGCGGCGATTTTCCTGCTTGGGCTGGTGCGCGAGTGGCCGCTCGAGACGACGCTGGCGCGCGCCAACGAGTTTGCTGGGGCGATCTGCGCGATTCCCGGCGCGGTGCCGCGCGATCTGGGGTTTTACGACAAGTGGATGGCGCGCTGGCGCGCGGCGTGAGGAGCCACGCGGCCGGTGAGTTCCGTACGGTGTGCAGCTATGCTGTGCACGCGGTCACCGCATGCTGGCTTGCGGCCGCGGCGCCACTACGCCCCGTTCGCGAACCGCGTGCGCACAGGTGCGCACCCTACGGGGGGCAGCGCGGGTCGGCCGCGAGCGCTATTCGTTCATCTGGCTTTGCAGGTAGTTCTGAATGCCGATCTTCACGATCAGGTCGAGCTGGGTCTCAAGCCATTCGATGTGCTCCTCTGTGTCTTCCAGGATATCCAGCAGCAGGTCGCGTGAGACGTAGTCCTGGGCCACCTCGCAGGCAGCGATCCCTTCCTTGATCGTGATCTGCGCCGCCCGTTCGAGCTTCAGGTCGCACTCAAGCATTTCCTGAGTCGATTCGCCGATCAGCAGCTTGTGCAGCGCCTGCAGGTTGGGCAAGCCGTCGAGCATCAGGATGCGCTCGATCAGCTGGTCGGCATGCTTCATCTCGCCGATCGATTCGTCGTATTCCTTCTTGCCCAGCCGCTTCAGACCCCAGTGGCGGTACATCCGCGCGTGCAGGTAGTACTGGTTGATTGCGGTGAGCTCATTGGTCAGCTGCGCGTTAAGCAGCCGGATGATATTCGGATCGCCCTTCATGATGTCCCTTGTGTGATGTTGTTATCAACATCATAGCAAAGGCGGGCGGCGGACGCGGCGTGATTCGTGGCGGATCAGGCAGCCTGCGGCACGTTGCGCCGCAGTTCGGTGACCGTGGTCTGGCTGTCCAGGTGCGCGTGCAACACCTCGCGGGCGTAGCTGACGCACTTGCCGCAGCAGGTGCCCACCCCCAGTTCCTTGTACAGTTCGGCCATCGAGCTGATGCCAAGGTCGACCGCCTGGCGGATTTCGCGGTCGGAGATGTTGTTGCAGACACAGACGATCATTCGGAATTCCTTGCTGGTTTTGCTATATAATGAGAATCATTCTCATTCGTGTTATATTTTGTCGAAACCGGACGACGAATGCAAGCACTTTTGTTGCGTATCTACATGAGCGTGAGCAAACTGCAAATAGAAATAATTCGCATTTAGGTTTATGATGTTATCTGTCTCATCAGGTACCCAACGGACTGCAGCGACCATGACTCTTGCCCCCACCCTGACCACCCTCGACTCGCTCAAGACGGGCCAGAGCGCCACCGTGATCCACCTTGCGCCCGCCGGCGCGCACGGGGGAGCGGACGTGCCGCGCCGCCTGATGGAGCTCGGGTTCGTGCCGGGCGAGCGTATCCGCATGCTGCGGCGCAGCTTTACCGGCGGCCCGCTGGCGGTCAAGGTCGGCCAGTCGACGTTCGCGCTGCGCCGCTTCGAGGCGGCGCTGATCTCGATTCAGCCGGAATAACGATGGGCGCACCAGAACAGCAGGTGCAGGCGGCGGCACGAGCGCCGCTGGTCGCGTTACTCGGCAATCCAAACTGCGGCAAGACCGCGCTTTTCAACCGCCTGACCGGCGCGCGCCAGAAGGTCGCCAACTACGCAGGCGTCACCATCGAGCGCAAGGAAGGCCGCTTCGTCGCGCCGTCCGGGCGCCCGATCCGGGTGCTGGACCTGCCGGGCGCCTATTCGCTGTCGGCGCACACCCCGGACGAAGCGATCACGCGCGACGTGGTGGCCGGCATCCGCGCCGGCGAGCAGGCGCCGGACGCGGTGGTGTGCGTGGTCAACGCGACCAACCTGCAACTGAACCTGCGCCTGGTGCTGGAGATCAAGCGCCTCGGGCTGCCGATGGTGCTGGCGCTGAACATGGTCGACGTGGCCCACAAGCGCGGCATCGTGATCGACAGCGCCAGGCTGTCTGAGGAACTGGGCATGCCGGTGGTGGAAACCGTGGCGATCCACGCTGGCGGCGAGGCGGCCTTGCTGGACGCGCTCGACGCGCTGCCGTTCGACGTGCCGGTCAAGCCCAACTCACTGTCCGCGATCGACGCGGTGCCGGTCGAAGAGACCCAGCGCGAGGTACGCCGGATCCTGGATGCCACCACAAGTTTTGCCAACGACCGCGGCAACCTGTCCGAGCAGATCGACCAGGTGGTGCTGCACCCGATGGTCGGCCCCGTGATCCTGGCGGCGCTGATGTTCCTGGTGTTCCAGGCCGTGTTCTCGTGGGCCGAGGCGCCGATGGACCTGATCAAGGGCGGCGTCGACGCGCTCGGCCAGTGGGTCGGCTCTGGCCTGGCCGAAGGGCCGCTGCGCAGCCTGATCGTCGAGGGCATTTTCGGCGGCGTCGGCAGCGTGCTGGTGTTCCTGCCGCAGATCCTGATCCTGTTCTTCTTCATCCTGATCCTCGAGGATTGCGGCTACCTGCCGCGCGCGGCGTTCCTGCTCGACCGCCTGATGGGCAGCGTCGGGCTGTCCGGGCGCGCGTTCATCCCGCTGCTGTCCTCGTTCGCGTGCGCGATTCCCGGCGTGATGGCGGCGCGCACGATCCAGAACCCGCGCGACCGGCTGGTCACCATCATGATCGCGCCCCTGATGACCTGCTCGGCGCGGCTGCCGGTGTATGCGCTGATCATCGCCGCATTCATCCCGCAGCGCCAGGTGGCAGGTCTCGTCAACCTGCAGGGGCTGGTGCTGTTCGTCCTGTACATGGCCGGCATCGTCAGCGCGATGGCGGTGGCCTGGGTGTTTAAACGCAGCTGGGGCGCGCGCGGCCAGCACCCGCTGATGCTCGAGCTGCCGGCCTATCACTGGCCGAACCTGAACAACCTGGCGCTGGGCCTGTGGGAACGCGCGCGCATCTTCCTCACCCGCGTCGGCACCCTGATCCTGACCCTGATGGTGCTGATCTGGTTCCTGTCGAGCTTTCCCGGCGCACCGCAAGGGGCGACCGAGCCGCCGATCTATTACAGCATCGCCGGCATGATCGGGCGCGCACTCGCCGTGATCTTCGAGCCGATCGGCTTTGGCTGGCAAATTTGCATCGCGCTGGTGCCGGGCATGGCGGCGCGCGAGGTGGCAGTCGGGGCGCTGGGCACCGTGTATGCGCTGTCGGGCAGCGGCGACGATGTCGCCCGTTCGCTGGCGCCGGTGATCGCACACTCGTGGTCGATGGCGACCGCGCTGTCGCTGCTGGCGTGGTATGTGTTTGCGCCGCAGTGCCTGTCCACCTTGTCCGTGGTGCGGCGCGAGACGGGCAGCACCCGCTATCCGCTGCTTATGGCCGGCTACATGTTCGCGCTGGCTTATACGGCGTCCTTCATCACCTATCACGTAGCGCGCTACGCGCTGGGGTAGCGGCCATGGTCCAGTATCTCGTCGTCGGGCTTATCGTTGTGCTGGCGCTGCTGTACGTCGCGGCCAAGTATCTGCCGGCGAGCTGGCGCGCGCGGATCGTGTACAAGCTCTCGCGGCGCGGGACGCGGCAATCCCGGCTGGCGCAGTGGGTCGCTGACGCGGACAGCTGCGGCAGCGGGTGCGACAGCTGCAAGGCCTGTGAGGACGAGGAGCCGGCGCAGGAACCGACCGGGCATCGGGTGATCAAGCTGCACGAACGGCGTTAGCAAATCGTACGGCTTGCCGGAGGGCGTAGGGGGCGCGGGGCCGCCGAGGACCTGTGCGCACGCTGTACGGTTGAGCAGAGTTTGCGGTAGCTTTGAAGGCACTGCCGCTTCGCGTTCGGTTGATTCACGCTCTGTTTGAACGCGTGGGCGGGAGACCCGCCCACCCTACGAATTGACGCAAACTCTGCTCAGCGGTACCGCGTGCGCACAGGTGCGCACCCTACGCCTCCTTTAGGGCCGCTGGCCGCGCGACATCCTACGAGCGTGCGTCTCGTCTTATTCGGTTACCGCGTGCCAGACGTCCTTCACCTTGTCGCCCGACTTGTCACCCGGTTTTTTGTCCTTGACGAAGGTGTACAGCGGCTTGCCTTTGTAGGTCAGCTGCTTGCTGCCGTCTTCGCGTGTGATGCTGCCGTAAGGCGGCGTCAGCGCGGCGTCGCCGGCTTTGACCGCGGGCCAGTTTTCGGCGCACGGGCCGGTGCAGGCGCTCTTGCCGTCCTTGTCCTTGTCGAAGGTGTAGACCGTCATGCCGTTGGCATCGACCAGCACGCCGCCCACCTTGTGAAGCGGCGTGATGTCGGCGGCGTGGAGGGGGAGTGTGAGCAGGGTGGCGAACAGTGCGGTAACAAGCTTGACTGGTTTCATGTGAGTCTCCTGTTGGATGTCGTTTGACTACCGGTTCGAACTGCCCGGTCATTCTGGCACTTGATCCGGGTGCCATGCAAGGCCGAGTTTCTCCATCAGCCGCTTGGCATCGAATGGCGCGTGCACCTTGATGTCATTGTCGAAGTAGCAGTACAGGTCGCGGTGCGCGCGCCGCGGCGGCGCTGTTTTCGAGATCAGGCGGGCATCAAGCGGCTGCTTGCCGCTGGTCCAGGCCCGGATCCGGTCGGCCCAGCGCTCGAGCGCTTCGTCGCTGTAGCCGCTGGCATACAGTTCCTTGTCGCCGTGCAGGCGCAGGTACATGAAGTCGCTCGTCACGTCTTCATAGTTCGGCCATTTGCCGGCAGTGTCGGCCACGACCATGGCGACCTTGTATTTGCGCAGCAGGGCAACGAAGGCGGGGTCGATGAAGCTGTCGTTGCGAATCTCGATCGCGTGCCGCAGCGCGTGGTTCTTGTCGGCATCGAGCGAGACCCGGCCCTCCATGCGCGGCTCGTAGTGGCGCGCCAGCGCCAGCGCGCTCTTGGAGTCGTGCGGCAGGATGCTGAGAAAGTGTTCCATCCGCTCCGGCTCGAACTTGAAGTTGGGCGGGAATTGCCACAGGAAGGGACCGAGCTTTTCGTGCAGCTCGAACACGCCTGAGGCCAGCGTGTTGGAAAGCGCGTGGTCGATGTCGCGCAGGCGCAAGATGTGCGTCAGGAAACGGTTGCCCTTGACGGCGAACACGAAGCCGGGCGGCGTGGCCGCATACCAGGCGGCGTAGCTTTCCGGCCGCTGCAGCGAGTAGAACGAGCCGTTGATCTCGATCGTTGGCAGCTGGCGCGACGCGTAGTCGAGCTCGCGGTGCTGAACCAGCCCTTCAGGGTAGAACACACCGCGCCACGGGGGATAGCGCCAGCCGGAAATGCCGATGAAAATGGACGCGGACATGTTGAAACATCATACCCGCGCCCCGTCGCGGTTTCGGTACGCTTGCGAACCGACCGATCAGTCGTTCTTGACGACCGGTAGCTCGATCGCGCTCTCCATGCCGGGCGCGTGGTAGACCCGCTGGGTCGCCTTGCGGTAGTCGGCCGGGCTGGCGAGGAAGATGTTCGGCACGAAGGTCTGCGGATTCCGGTCGTACAGCGGGAACCAGCTCGACTGGATCTGCACCATGATCCGGTGGCCCGGCAGGAACACGTGGTCGACGTTGGGCAGCGCAAAGCGGTAGCGCTCGGCCTTGTTGGGGCTTGCTGCCATCGGCTTGTCCAGCCCCTGGCGGTAGCGGCCGCGGAAGATGTCCATCGCGATCGGCAGCTGGTAGCCGCCCAGTTCCGGCTGCGCCGCCACCTCGTCCGGGTAGACGTCGATCAGCTTGACCACCCAGTCCGAATCGGTGCCGCTGGTCGAGGCGAACAGGTTGACCATCGGCTGGCCGGCCAGCTGCAGCGGTGCGCTCAAGCGCTCGCTGACGTAGGCCAGCACGTCCGGACGGTCGGAGAACGAGCGCTGGTCGTTGACCAGCCACGGCTTCCAGACCGCGGCGTCGTGCATGCGCACCGGACGCGGCACGAACGGCACCGGCTTGGCCGGGTCGGATACGTATTCGTCGTATTTGTCGCTGGCGCTGTCCTTGTCGAACCCGAGCCTGAAGCCCGCTTTCAGGAACAAAGGCGTCGCGGCCTGTGCCAGCGGCCAGCGGTCAAGGCGCCGCCAGCGGTTCACGCCGGTCTGGTACGACCACACCGGCGGCGTGTCCGCCTTGGGTGCGCCGTCCTTCAGGTACTGGTCGAAGAACGGCAGCATCACGTCGCGCCGGAACTCGGCGGCGGTGTCGCCGGTGAACTTGAGCGGGCCCAGGGTCGAGCCTTCGTAGTTCACGCCGCTGTGGCGCCACGGGCCCACCACCAGGTGGTTCATGTCGTTGTTCTTGTCCTTGCCTTCGGTGACGGCGTAGGTCGCGTAGGCGCCGTAGATGTCTTCCTGGTCCCAGCGTCCGACCACGGTCATGGTCGGCACCTTGAGCGGCCGCGCGGCCAAAATGCGATCCAGCGCCTGCTCCTGCCAGAAGCTGTCGTAGGCCGGGTGCTCGAACAGCTTTTTAACGAAGTTCAGCTGGTCCAGGCCATACTGGCGCGCCAGGTCTCCCGTCGAGCCAGCGCGCAGCATCCCCTCGTAGTCGTCGTAGACGCCGCTGGCCAGCTGCACGCCTTCGCCGCGCGCCGTGTTCTGGCTTGCGATGTAGCCCAGGTTCGAATTGCGGAAGGCGCCGTTGTGGAACCAGTCGTCGCCGCGCCAGCCGTCGACCATCGGGCTCATTGGCACCGCGGCCTTGAACGCCGGGTGCGGATCGGCCAGCGCCATCAGCACCGTGAAACCTTCATAGGATGAGCCCACCATGCCGACCTTGCCGTTCGACTGAGGCAGGTTCTTGACCAGCCAGTCGATCGTGTCATACGCGTCGGTCGCGTGGTCGACGTCGGTGTTGTTCAGCGGTCCGCGCAGCGGGCGCGTCATCACGTAGTCGCCTTCCGAGCCGTACTTGCCGCGCACGTCCTGGAACACCCGGATGTAGCCGTGCGCGACGAACTGGTCGTCGCCGTCGTTCAGCATCGACGCCATGTACGGGCTGGTGCTGCGGTTGGCGCGGCGCGCGGCGTTGTACGGGGTCCTGGTCAGCATGATCGGCGCGTGCTGCGCATTCTTCGGGATCACGATCACGGTGTACAGCTTGACGCCGTCGCGCATCGGGATCATCTCGACCCGCTTGATGTAGTCGGCGCCGGGCACGGTGGCCTCGAATTTGGCGGCGGGGATATCAGGCGACATGGCCGGGGTCTGTGCCTGGGTCGGCGCGGGAAGAAAGGCCAGCAGCAGCGGCAGGGCGGACAGGGACAGCGTACGGCGGTGACGCATTGGACTCTCCGGGACGTAAAGGTGAAGGATTAAGAATTTACAACATTTAACGGCACAGGTGCATAAGCGTTGCGCGGGCGGTATCATGGCGCCACCCGTTTTTTGGCATCCACATGAAACAACAGGCAAAGCTGCTCGCGATCGACGGCTTGAACATCGTGCGCCGCGTCTACGAGGCCAGTCCCGAACCGGACTCGGACCTGAAGGCGAGCGTCGCGCTGCGCCACGCGTTCTCGTCGTTTCGCAACCTGCTCGAGGCGCATGAGCCGACCCATGTGCTGGCCGCGTTCGACTACGGCGGCAGCACATGGCGCCACGCGCTGTACCCGCGCTACCGCGAGAACCGCGCGCCGATGCCGTCCTGCCTGCGCGATGCGCTGCCGGAGTTCCACCAGCGCCTGGCCGGCGCCGGCCTGCACGTGCTGATGCTGCCTGAAGTGGAGGCCGACGACGTGATCGGCACTGGCGTGATGCGCTGGCTGCTGGAGGGACGCGGCCCGGCGGTCGTGGCCACCACCGACAAGGACCTGCACGGCCTGATCGCGCATGGCGCGCTGGTGTGGGACCATTTCAAGGGCGAGTGGCATGACGACGCCTGGGTTCGCAACAAGTTCGGGGTGGCGCCGGAACTGCTGCACGACCTGCTGGCGCTGATGGGCGATGCGACCGATGGGGTGCCGGGAGTGTCCAAGATCGGGATGAAGACCGCCGCGCGGCTGCTCAATGCCTACGGCAGCCTGGACGCGGTGATGGCCGGCGCCGGCATTTTGAAGACGCCGTTGGGCGAAAGGTTGCGCGCCGAGCGCGAGATACTGTACATGTCACGCCAGCTGGTGCAGCTCAAGACCGACGTGCGGCTGGGCGTGACCTGGAACATGCTGGCCTACGAGACATGAGAGAGAGGGGATGAGCGGATGCTCAAGGCAGTGATTGTGGACGCGAGCGCGGTGTCGCGCGGGCTGTTAAATACGGTGCTGACTGACGGTAGCTACGAGGTCGTCGGCCAGACTCATACCAGCGCGCAGGGCTATGCGCTGGCGCTCAAGCACCAGCCGCACTTAATCTGCATCGCGCGCGAGCAGGTCGAGGACGGCAATGACGTGGTCGAGCAGTTGCGCGCCAACCTGCCCAAGACCCTGATCTTCATGGTGTCCGGCACGCTTGACGCGCCCGCGGTGCAGGCGGCGCTGGCGCGCGGGGTGCACGGCTTCATCGTCAAGCCGTTCAAGGCCGACACGGTGCTCAAGACGATCAGGAATACCGTGCTCGCGGTGGTCAAGAAGCATCGGGCGTGACCGGCACGCGCGGCAGCGGCACCACGCCGTAAAAGATCAGGTCCTTTTCCAGCGCACGCGCGCTCGCTCCAGCCAGCAGATGCTCGCAGAACGCGGCCGGCACCTCTCCGGACGCGTCGACGGCAAGCCCGCGCCCCGGCCCCGGGTCCCCGGCCTGGCGGATGCGCTCCAGGTTCTGTGCGGTGGTGCCGGCCGGCCCCTGCTGGGCAGGTTCGTGTCCCCACAGCGATCCAAAGCCGCCATGATCCTGAAGATTGGGCGAGTACCAGATGTAGGGCGCATTGGACAGGAACGCACCCCACATGCTGTAGGACGAGACGGAACAGACGATGCAATCGGCAAAGGCCATCAGCAGCAGGTCGCTGCACGCGGTCTGGCGCAGGTGGAAGGTGGTCAAGGGGCGGAACGCGTCGATGAACGGCCTCACCTCGTCCGCGCTGGCATCGGTAAGCAGCAGGAACTGCAACTGGCCGCGGCAACCCTGCTTGAGCGCGGCGCAGGTGGCCAGGTACCATTCCAGCGGAAGGGCGGCGTTGAAGCGGCCGCGAAAGTCGGTGCCATGCTTGACGTTTTCGAAGTCGCCGCGGCGGATGTGCACGGCGGCCAGGGGCTTGCCGGCCTGCGCCAGGGAGAGGATCGCGTGCACGTTGTCCACCGCGCGCCGCGCCTTGAGGAGTTCGGCCAGCATGAACACGCGCGCCTTGCGGATCGCGTGGAACCCGCCCCACATGCCGCTTGCGGAAAAGACGAAATGCCGCCGCCGGTCCAGGCCCTGGGCCGCCGCGAACTGCGCCACCGCCTGCTGGTATTCATTCTTGCCCGTTGCGAGGTAGGTTGCTTCGTCAAAGCGGATCGTGGGCATGGCCCGCCTGAGCAGGCCCTGGTACACCCAGTCGAGCCGTGCGGTGCCGAAGTCGCGCTGATACTTGCGCTGATTCAGGCCCCACGCTGGATGCATCAGGCTGGCATTGAGGGCTCGGCTCGCCAGAAAGGCCTTCGCCCACGGAAAAAGTTCGTTCCCGAGGCCTGCACCACGACGCCCATGAATTTCTGGAATGCATACCCGCATTGGATTCTCCAGTCGGCAGACCTGGACAATGGTAGCAACCGGCGTCAGCCGATAACGGGGACTTGGTGCGGGCTTGAGCTGTATCAGTCGATATATGGCTTACCGGAGGTGTAGGGTGGGCGGGTCTCCCGCCCACGCGTTCAACCACAGGCTGAATCAACCAAATACATGGCGGCGCCGCCGCTGGCTGGACTAACATCGCGTTAATCCGTCGCACCCGCGGAGGTGGGAGTCCGTGCTGAATTTGCTGTTCACGCTCAGTATGGACGGATTAGCGCCAGTTGTGCTATTCCCGTCTTCGAGGGAAGTCGTTCCCGCCACGCACATAGAATCTACGGGCACAAAGCTCCTTCTCGGGCATACTAAGCTGGAGAGTACGGTACGCTATCTCGGGATTGAGGTCGATGATGCGCTAGCGACCGCCGGAAAGACCGAGGCGTGAGTCGCCCGTATAAATGTCCGTTATGTGCGTCAAGAGGAGGAAGTTTGAAGAACATCATTTTGTATCCCGGCTCCGCCCGTTTTACTGGGACAGCTGCTTTCGAATGGGCTAGCCCAACAAAAGGTGGTGTTCATCGGTTTATCCTGTTCCTTGCGCAGAGCGATCGCATCTCTCGTCAAGATATGGCTCGGCAGGAAATTGAGTTGTTTGGGTTCTCGGAAATTGAGCTCGGAGAAGGCCGAGCAATCGATGTTGAGAGCCTTAACGATCCCAGCATGGCTGCATTCCGCCGACATTACGAAAGCGCGTTTGCTGAGGGATGCTCCTTGGTCTGGTATCCATAAAATCATCCCGGAGATGCGACGATAGCGGATTCCCATGACATCAAGGGTTCTAGTACTGTGCCCCCTCAACAAACTGACCCCAACTCAGCCAAGATGCGATTTCCAAAAATCGACGTAGACTACTGGACACTTGTCTCTGGCGAGGACCGTCACAGATCGTCGCCCGAAACCTTCTGGATTCCGCCGTTTGAAGAGAGGCAGGCGTTACAGCCAGGCGATGCAGCAAAGCTCATTTTTGAGATAGAGTCTGAGGACGAATTCGGGGAAATTTCACGCGATTGTGAGCGAATGTGGGTAGTGGTGTCGGAGGTTAGGCCACTGTATTTCATCGGCCGCGTTACCAACATGCCTGTCGGGTGCAATGACAGCAGCTTCTACCTTACTGAGGATGCTGAGGTTCCTTTTTTGCCTGAACATGTCATTGATATCGATCGCCCTCCCAAGGAATTTTTAGACGCTTTGTTTTCAGAAAGTCCTAAGAAACTCTGGCCGCGCTAACGGCCTGATGTTTTCTATGCACCAAGGTCAGCCTTGGCGCGGACGATACAGCCGGGCATGGCTGTGCCGAACCAAGCGCTATGTCGTTTGACCGGATGAAGGGGGAGGATATCTTCTATAAATTCAATATCTGAACTCCCCAGGTTTCAGTCAAAACTTGCCTGAAGAGGTCGGACAGTTTTGGCTCGACATCTTTGCGGACTAATCGCGGAGGAACGATCCCATCGATCCGCTCCAATTCGTTCACAATGAATTGCTGAATTGCCGGTATCTGAGGAGACAGACCGAGCTCCGGGCTTGAACGCTTCTGCTCCAGTAGCGCGTCAATCGCAGCTAGCAGGGCAGGGTCGTCCAGAACTTCCAGTAATTTCTCGAATTCGATGGGCGCCGGTGCTTTGTGCCGCTCCAGCCAACGTACAGCAAGCAATGGGCGCAGGACGTAAAAGTACTTCTTAAGCGGGACCATAGGATCGCGTAAATAGCCGCGAAAGTTCGTCTTGGCCATGCTGCGATAGTGATAGATGCCACTTTCTATCGAATACACATCGGCCGCAAGCATTCGGCATCGTTCGGCAAACGTGCCGCGCTGCATATACACGATCGGCGACTGGATCCATTCCATAAAGGCAGGGTTGGATTTCCAGAACAGCCGCAGTGCCTTGCGCAGGTCCCAGCCATTGACGTCAAGATCGTCAACGATTGGGTACTCGATTACATCGCGTTGCTCTTCCAATCCGACCGACAAATACCAGGCAGGCCGATTTACATAAATAAATCGCGCATCGTAATCGCTGTTGGGTGACTCGAAGCCCCACGCGCGGCTGCCAGATTCAATCGCCCAAATGACCTTTACGTCATGGTTTTGCTCGGCCTGAACTAGCCGCCGTTGGATTTCTTCTCGAATGTGTAATGCGATCACGCGTCGGTCCAGATCATGAAGGGTTAAGTTAACCGCATCGTGACACGGATGTGCAACCTCGACAACGTGTCACGAATCGAGGAAGTCCGAACCTTGGACGTCATAGACCGCTGAACCAGACGGTTGCGGGGATCGTATCAACGGCGATCCCTACGCAACTGCCGAGCGTCCGGCGTTGCCGCCGTCGATGATGCCCCCGCCCAGGCACACATCGCCGTCATACAGCACGGCCGACTGGCCCGGCGTCACCACCCACTGCGGCTCGGCAAAAAGTTTCCCTGCGCCTCGACTCAGGTGCCGCTGACGGAGCATTGTGCAACAAAGCCCCGCTAGTATATTCTTACGGAAGCTTTCCGTTATTCAAGGTCGTTCGCACTTATGCCATCTTCGGTCATCACGATATCCGCAAGCACTCTGGACCGCATGCGGATAACCGAACTGCTCGCCCAAGCCGCGGGCCCACTGGTTTTCGACGGCTGCGACTTTAACGGCGCTGACCTGTCGCGCCTCGACCTGCAGGACGCGCAATTTCGCAATTGTTCGCTGGTGGAGACCTCGTTATACGCAGCGAAGCTCTCACGCAGCAGCTGGCATCGTTGCCGGGGCGGCCAGTCGGACTTTGAATCTGCCGACGCGGTTGACGCGCGCTTCGAAGGCTGCGATTTCAACAATACCACGTGGCGTCGGGCCAAGTTGGCCTCTGCCACGTTCCGCGAGTGCAAACTGACGGGCGCCAGCTTTGAAGAGGTGGCACATCTTGCCTTGTCGTTCGCCGATTCCCGCATGGTTGGCGCCGACCTGCGCCGCCTGTCGTTTTACAAAACCCGGCTGGTCGGGCTGGACTTCCAGGACGCCGACCTTTCCGGCTGCGACTTCCGCGAAGCCGTCTTTGAGCAATGCAGCATCCGCAACGCCCACCTGAAAGACACGCGCTTCCACGGCGCCGACTTGCGCGGCGCCGACATCAGCGGCGTCAAGCTCGGGAACGCCGCGATGTTCAAGGGTGCGATCATCTCGGCGCGCCAAGCGGCCGAGCTGATGCTCGAACTCGGGCTGTTGGTAGGCTGATCGCTAAACATGCAGTACCGCGATGTGCTGGACAAAGCGAGGCGCCTTGGACGACATGGCCCGCTGAACCAGGCGGTTGCCGGGATCGCATCAAAGACGGTCCCTACGCAACTGCCACGGGTTAGGCGTTGCCGCCGTCGATGATCCCTCCCCCCAGGCACACGTCGCCGTCATACAGCACCGCCGACTGGCCCGGCGTCACCGCCCACTGCGGCTCGACAAAGTCCAGCGTGAAGCGGTCAAGACCTTCGGGATTGACCGTGCAGGCCATGTCGCTCTGGCGATAGCGGGTCTTGGCAGAAAGCGCGCGCTGTCCCGGCGGTTCGCCCGCGATCCAGCTGGCCTGCCCGGCTTCCAGGTGGCTCGACAACAGCCACGGATGGTCATGCCCCTGCACGATGTACAGCGTGTTGTTGGCGATGTCCTTGCGCGCGACGAACCACGGTTCGCTGGTGCCGTCCGCGTTCTTGTGCGACTTGAGCCCGCCGATGCCGATGCCCTTGCGCTGGCCCAGCGTGTAGAACGACAGGCCCACGTGCTCGCCGACCAGGGTGCCGTCATCGAGCCTCATCGGGCCGGGCTTCCCGGACAGGTAGCGACCCAGGAATTCGCGGAACGGCCGCTCGCCGATGAAGCAGATGCCGGTCGAATCCTTCTTCTGCGCGTTGGGCAGCTTGAGTTTCTCGGCAATCTTGCGCACCTCGGTCTTGGGCGTTTCGCCCAGCGGGAACAGCGCCCGGGACAGCTGCGCCTGGTTCAGCCGGTGCAGGAAGTAGCTCTGGTCCTTGGTCGAATCGAGCGCCTTGAGCAGCTCGAAGCGGCCCGCGTTCTCGCGCACCCGCGCGTAGTGCCCGGTCGCGATCAGGTCCGCGCCCAGCTTCATCGCATGGTCGAGGAAGGCCTTGAACTTGATCTCGGCGTTGCACAGCACGTCCGGATTCGGCGTGCGGCCCGCCTGGTACTCGCGCAGGAACTCGGCAAACACCCGGTCCTTGTACTCGGCCGCGAAGTTGACCGCCTCGATGTCGACCCCCACCACGTCGGCCACGCTGGCCGCGTCGATCCAGTCCTGGCGCGACGAGCAGTATTCGGAATCGTCGTCGTCTTCCCAGTTTTTCATGAACAGGCCCACCACCTCGTAGCCCTGTTCCTTCAGCATCCATGCCGCGACCGAGGAGTCGACTCCGCCCGACATCCCGATCACGACTTTTTTCTTGCTCATGTAACGTCCGTCTTGATTGATAACCCGCCATCGAACACCGAGGCATGGGTGTGCAGCAGCGCGAGCGCGGTGCGCTTGCCGGCCAGGTAGTCGTCCACGCACTGCAGCATGACCGGGCTGCGGTGGCGCTCCTGGCAGGCGGCCATTTCGTCGCGCGTCATCCAAAGGGTGCGCAGGATGCCGTGGTCCAGCGGCTGGTCGTACTGGCGGCCGGCCTTGCCGCAGAAGGTGAAGCGCAGGTAGGTCACGTCGGTCCCGCGCGACTTGCTGCGGTAGCGCGACATGTACATACCGACCAGCGCCTCCGGGATGAACTCGTGCGCCGTCTCTTCCATCACCTCGCGCACCACCGCCTGTTCGAGCGATTCGTGCGGGTCCAGGTGGCCGGCCGGCTGGTTCAGCTTGACGCCTTCGCTGGTCTCTTCTTCTATCAGCAGGAAGCGGCCGTCGCGCTCAATGATCGCGGCAACGGTGACTGACGGTTTGAAGGTATGGGTCATGCGCGTCCTTGGAAATGAGCCGACATTTTACCTTGGCGGGCTGGGCGTTGCTCGGCCGCCGCACTTCATGTGTGCGGAAATCAACATTGATCTTCGACATATTCCCGTTTGATTGTCCTAGCTGTCCGCCTTCTTCAATCGGACAATTGTCAATTCTGTCGACGAAAAGCCACTGTCGATTTTGAAGTCGGGGTTTACGTGCAATTTACGTGCTAGATTGTGGACACTTTATCAATATCACGGAGGCATCGATGAGAATTGGCATACCGGCCGAGACCTGGCCGGGCGAGACACGCGTTGCTGCAACTCCTGAAACCGTCAAGAAACTGGCCGCAAAGCACGAGGTGATCGTCGAGTCCGGCGCCGGCCTGCGCGCGGCCGCCGTGGACGCCGCCTACGCGGCCGCCGGCGCCATTATCGCGGGCGCCGCCGATGCCTTCAATGCCGACATCGTGCTCAAGGTGCGTTCCCCGAACGCCGGAGAGCGCGAGCAGATGAAACCGGGCGCGATCCTGGTGGGCATGCTCAACCCGTTCGATGCCGACAACCTGCGCGCGCTGGCCGAGCGCCGCCTGACCGCGTTCGCGCTCGAGGCCGCGCCGCGCACCACGCGTGCGCAGTCGCTGGACGTGCTGTCTTCCCAGGCCAATGTGGCCGGCTACAAGGCGGTGCTGCTGGCCGCCGACACCTACCAGCGCTTCATGCCGATGCTGATGACCGCCGCCGGCACCGTCAAGGCCGCACGGGTGCTGATCATGGGCGCCGGCGTGGCCGGCCTGCAGGCGATCGCCACCGCGCGCCGCCTGGGCGCCGTGATCGAGGCATCGGACGTGCGCCCGGCAGTAAAGGAACAGGTCGAGTCGCTCGGCGCCAAGTTCATCGACGTGCCGTTCGAAACCGAGGAGGAGCGCGAAATCGCGCAAGGCACCGGCGGCTACGCGCGCCCGATGCCGCAAGCGTGGATGCAGCGCCAGGCGCAGCTGGTGGCCGAACGCATCAAGCTGGCCGACATCGTCATCACCACCGCCCTGATCCCCGGCCGCAAGGCCCCGGTGCTGGTGACCGAAGCGATGGTCGAATCGATGAAGCCCGGCTCGGTGATCGTCGACATGGCGGTCGAGCAGGGCGGCAACTGCGCGCTGTCCGAACTGGGCGCGACCGTGGTCAGGCACGACGTGACCATCATCGGCGAGCCGAACCTGGCTGCGCGGGTGGCGGCCGACGCCTCGGCCCTGTACGCGCGTAACGTGCTCGACTTCCTCAAGCTAATCATCGACAAGGACAACAACCTGGTCATCGACCGCAACGACGACATCGTCGCCGCGACGCTGATTTGCATCGACGGCGAACTGCTGCGCAAATAAGCGGCGCAAGAACGCAAAAACTCGGGAGGCAAACGTGGAAATCAGTCATACCATCATCGATTTGATCATCTTCGTGCTGGCCGTCTACGTCGGCTACCACGTGGTGTGGAACGTCACCCCGGCGCTGCATACGCCGCTGATGGCGGTCACCAACGCGATCTCGGCCATCATCATCGTCGGCGCCATGCTGGCCGCGGCGCTGACCGAGGGACCGATCGGCCAGTTGACCGGAACGATCGCCGTGGCGCTGGCCGCGGTCAACGTGTTCGGCGGCTTCCTGGTCACCCAACGCATGCTCGAAATGTTCAAGAAGAAGGAACCGAAGGCCGCCAAAGACCAGTCCACCCCCGCTGCCAAGTCGGAGGAACTGGCATGAATATGATCAGCATGAATGTGGTCACCTTGTTTTACCTGATCGCCTCGGTCTGCTTCATCCAGGCGCTCAAGGGCCTGTCCTCGCCGGCGTCGGCAAGGACAGGCAACGCCTTCGGCATGGCCGGCATGGCGATCGCCGCCGTCACCACGGTGGCGCTGATCTTCCGTTTGAAGGCCGACATGCAGGCCGGCGCTGGCATCGGCTTTCCGCTGGTGGTCCTCGGTGTCGTGATCGGTGGCCTGATCGGCGCCTACGCCGCTAAAAAGGTCGAGATGACCAAGATGCCGGAACTGGTGGCGGCGATGCACTCGCTGATCGGCCTGGCCGCCGTCTGCATCGCCATCGCCGCCGTGTCCGAGCCGTGGGCCTTCAACATCGCAGCGCGCGATGCCGCGCTGCCGTTCGGTAACCGGCTCGAACTATTCATCGGCACCTTCGTGGGCGCGGTCACCTTTTCGGGTTCGGTGATCGCCTTCGGCAAACTGTCGGGCAAATACAAGTTCCGCCTGTTCCAGGGCGCGCCGGTGCGCTACACCGGCCAGCACCTGGTCAACCTCGGCATCGCGGTGGCGATCATCGTGCTCGGACTGGTGTTCTGCTTTGCAGTCGGCGTGCAGCCGGCCTGGACGCCGTACCTGATCATGGCCCTGCTGTCGTTCGCGCTGGGCGTGCTGATCATCATCCCGATCGGCGGCGCCGACATGCCGGTGGTGGTCTCCATGCTCAACAGCTATTCCGGCTGGGCCGCGGCCGGCATCGGCTTTTCGCTGAATAATTCGATGCTGATCATCGCCGGCTCGCTGGTGGGCTCCTCCGGCGCGATCCTCTCCTATATCATGTGCAAGGCCATGAACCGCTCGTTCTTCAACGTGATCCTGGGCGGCTTTGGCGGCGAAGTGGAGGCGGGCGCCGCGGGCGGCGCGCAGGAGCAGCGGCCGGTCAAGTCGGGCTCGGCGGAGGACGCCGCGTTCATTCTGGAGAATGCCGAAACCGTGATCATCGTGCCCGGCTACGGGCTGGCGGTGGCGCGCGCCCAGCACGCGCTCAAGGAACTGACCGACAAGCTGACGGAGCATGGCGTCACGGTGAAGTACGCGATCCACCCGGTGGCGGGGCGCATGCCGGGCCACATGAACGTGCTGCTGGCCGAAGCCGAGGTCCCGTACGACATGGTGTACGAGATGGAGGACATCAACAGCGAATTCGGCCAGGCCGACGTGGCGCTGATCCTGGGCGCGAACGACGTGGTGAACCCGGCCGCGAAGGACCCCAAGTCGCCGATCGCCGGCATGCCGATCCTGGAGGCGTACAAGGCCAAGAGCATCATCGTCAACAAACGCTCGATGGCCTCGGGGTATGCGGGGCTGGACAATGAATTGTTCTACCAGCCCAACACGATGATGGTGTTTGGCGACGCCAAGAAGGTGATCGAAGCGATGGGCAAGGCTGTCGAATGAGTAGGGACATTGTGCGCAGCCTGCGAAACTGATCGGAGTTCGTAGGGGGCGCGGGGCCGCCGAGGACCAGTGCGCACGCGGTCACCGGTTGCCGGCTCGCGACGGCGGTACCATGACGCACCGTTTGCGAACCGCGTGGGCACAGGTGCCCACCCTACGATTCTGCGCACGGGTACTCGTTGCAGCTCGTAGGGGGCGCGGGGCCGCCGAGGACCAGTGCGCACGCGGTCACCGTTTGCAGGCTCGCGGCATCGGTACCACCATGCACCGTTCGCGAAGCGCGTGGGCACAGGTGCCCACCCTACGATTCTGCGCACGGGTACTCGTTGCAGCT
>NZ_SPUM01000042.1 GCF_004614195.1 Massilia horti
GCGGAAGGGCGCGACGACGTGAAGCCGCGCTCGCCCGCCCGGCCGGCAGGTCCGCGCCAGGGCAGGGAAGTGGTTGATGGCGGTCGCGGGCGCAGCGCGGGCGGGCGTGGCGGACGCAACGGTGGCGGGCGCACTTAGTCGACTCGCAGCGAGGCCCCCAGGGCGCACGCATTACGATGTCGAAATGCTAAGAATGGCGTTTGTGTAGTATAGTCGCTAAGGAGCTGGCGCCGCAGCGCGACCAGCTCTTCGGGCACCGTATTGTCGAACGTTACCGGGAGCTTTTACATGCATGCCGACCCACCGGCGGCACGATCGGTGTCGTCCGATGATTTCTTTCTTGCGCGTCAGCCCATACTGGGACGTGACCAGCACTTGGTCGCGTTCGAGCTGCTGTTTCGCGCAGCCGGCGAGCATGACGACGCCCAGCTCACCAATGGAGCGGCCGCCACCGCCGCCGTGATCTCGCACGCCTCGCTGCTCGGGATGGAGCAGGTGGTCGGCAAGCAGGTTGCCTTCGTCAATGTGGACGAAGTCGTCCTGATGAGTGACTTCGTGCGTTTTCTGCCGCCACGGAAGGTTATCCTCGAAATCCTCGAAACAGTCAAGCCAACTGAGCCGATCCTGGCCCGCGTGGCCGAGCTCAAGGCGCTCGGTTTCAAGTTCGCCCTCGACGATGTGGTGACCCACTCGGACGACATCAGCAAGCTGCTCGGCCTGGTCGACGTGATCAAGATCGACCTGCAGGGCGTCGGCCGCGAACGGCTGGCGCGGCTGGCGGCATCGTTCAAGGCGCCCACCTGCAAGTTGCTGGCCGAGAAGGTCGAGACGCAGGAAGAATTCGAGCTGTGCATGGAACTGGGCTTTGAATATTTCCAAGGCTACTATTTCGCCCGTCCCGCCATCCTTTCTGGCAAAAAGATGTCGCCGTCGGAGATGGCCATTCTGCACCTGCTGGAGCTGATCAACTCGAACGCCGACACGCAGACGATCGAATTGGCGGTCAAGCGCGATGCCCTGATCAGCCTGAACCTGCTGCGCCTGATGAACAGCCGCGCGGCGGGCGCCAGCCGGCGCATCGAGTCGCTGTCGCAGGCGCTGCTGCAATTGGGGCGGCGCCAGTTGCAGCGTTGGTTGCAGATTCTGCTGTACAGCGCGCCGGGCGGCCAGGTCGAGCTCGATTCGCCGCTGCTGCAAATGGCCACCACGCGCGGCAAGCTGCTCGAATTGATCGCGATGCGGGTATGGCCGGGCGACGCGGCCAGCGCGGAAAAGGCATTCACTGTGGGGATCATGTCGCTGATGGATGCGATGTTCGCCATGCCGATGGCCGATATCCTGGCACGGGCCGACGTCGATGACGCGGTGCGTGACGCGCTGCTCGAGCGCAAGGGCGACCTGGGAGTGATGCTGCAAGTGGCCAAGCTGCTCGAAGGCGCGGAAACGGGGAGGGCGCTGGCCGTGGCGCTCAAAAAACTCAAGCTGAGCGTCAGGGAGATTCGTGAGATCGAATTGGCCGCGTTCGAATGGGTGCGCGAGCTGGCGTACGAGGTGCACTGAAAGGGATTTTGTAGGGTGCGCACCCGTGCGCACGCGGTACGGTCGAGTAATGTTGGCTCCGGTAGGGACACGTACCGCGTGCGCACAGGTGCGCACCCTACGCCGCCGGGGCGGTGACCGACTAACCGCTTACTGCGCCAAAAACAAAAACACCGTCGGCTTCTTGTGAAACTCCGGCGCCTTGCCCGCCGCCAGCGCTGCCTTCCATTTCGCTGCCGTCAAGGTACGCACCGACTCGGTCGGCAAGCTCAGGTCGGTCGCCACGCAAATCAGCGTGCCCGGCTGGCAGCTCGCCACCAGCGCCTCCAGCATCGCCGCATTGCGGTAAGGGGTCTCGATCAGCAGTTGCGTCTGCTTTTCCGCGCGCGAGCGCTGTTCCAGCTCGCGGATGCGCTTGGCGCGCTGCGACGCGTCAAGCGGCAGGTAGCCATTGAACGCGAAACTTTGCCCGTTAAGCCCGCTCGCCATGACCGCCAACAGCAGCGAAGACGGCCCCACCAGCGGACGTACCAGAATCCCGTGCTGGTGCGCCAGCCGCACCAGGTCGGCGCCCGGGTCGGCCACCGCCGGCACACCGGCTTCGGACACCAGTCCCGCGTCGCGCCCCGCCAATAGCGGCGCCAGCAGGGCGGAAAGCGCCTGCGGCGGCGTATTGACGTTCAGTTCGGTGATCTGGATTTCTTGCAGTGGCCGCGCCAGCGGATGGTCCACCGCCACCAGCTTTAAAAAGGCGCGCGCCGTCTTTGCGTTCTCGGCCACGAAATAGTCGAGGCGCGACGTGAGCGCCTGCACCTGTTCGGGCAGGATATGCGCGAGCGCGCCGGGCGCGGCGTCGACAGGGCCAAGGGTATTGGGGATCAGGTACAGGGTGCCAGGCATGGGAAACTCAAATAAACAATCAGCAGCCGAAGAATTTGACGCCCGCGCGGCGCAGCATCGTGGTCAAAGCGATCAGGGGCAGGCCGGTGAGCGCAGTCGGGTCCGCGGACTCGACCCGTTCCAGCAGCGCGATTCCGAGCCCTTCGTTCTTGGCGCTGCCGGCGCAGTCATACGGGCGCTCGATGTGCAGGTAGGCGTCCAGTTCCTCGTCGGGAGAATCACGGAACGTGACGAAGGTCTGGACGTTTTCGATCTGAAAAGCGGCGCCCGGATCGGCAACCCGGCCATCCCACAGGCACAGGGCGGTATGGAACACGACCCGCCGCCCGCGCATTTTCTGCAGCTGGGCCAGCGCCCTGGGGTGGTCGCCGGGTTTGCCGATCTGTTCACCATCCAGTGTCGCGACCTGGTCCGAGCCGATTACCAGCGCGTGCGGATTGGCGGCGGCGATGGCCTGCGCCTTGGCGCGCGCCAGCCGCAACGCGGTCGCTTCCGGAGCCTCGCCGGCCAAAGGCGTTTCGTCGATACTGGGCGCGACCGATTCGAACGGCAGGTGCAGGCGCGCCAGCAGTTCGCGACGGTAGGCGGAGCTCGACGCCAGAATCAGGCGCGCTGGCTGGGAACTTGGTATCATGTCGGACGCTCGAACGGGATATTTATAAGTAAAACAAATACATAGCCTTATCCCGGCCAAGCAGTCAGGAGGCAACACGGCTAGTGGCCGTTGACCCCAAAAACTGCGCCAAGTCTTTGACTCCGCAGGGATAAGCCTGTTATTATCGCAGGTTTTCCGGGGAAGCTTTTCCAAATGAGCGCTTTTGTCATCGACGCCTTCGAGTTTTGCCGTAACCACGGCTACCGGGAAGGCGTGACGCCGGTGGCTGAAATGCCGCGCCTGGCGGCCGACTGCGCCGATTCGTCCGGCGAAATCCGCTGGTCGATCACGGGCGGCCAGACCAAGCAGGGCTACCCGTCGATGACCCTGTCGGTGGCCGGGACTGTGCAGCTGGTGTGCCAGCGCTGCCTGACGCCGTTTGGTTACGAGATTGATTCGTCGACGATGCTGGTGCTCGGGCGCGATGACGAGGAAGCCGACCAGATCGAGGAAATCCTCGACGATGACAGCATTGACGTGATCGTCGGCAGCAATTGCTGCGACATTCGCGACCTGCTGGAAGACGAGGCCCTGCTGGCGCTGCCGCAGGCGCCCAAGCATGAGGTGTGTCCGGATACGCAAATGCTGGATTCGCTGAAGTCTGAAAAGGTGTCGCCGTTCGCCGGCTTGAAGAACCTGAAATAATTAATTATTGGTATTGGTGCGGGTCAGGCTGCGGCCTGATCCCAACACGCTGTCGGGCCGGTCTGGCTCGGCAGGTGTCAAGAACGTGTCAAACGCGTGCAGCAGTCGAGTAGTGATCGTGGGCAGCGTTTCAAACATGTCGACAACTTTGGGTTGTCGCTGGGATACTCGATGCGCATGTATGTGCAAGTCGAATGTGTTAGAATTTTAGAACTTTAGTATTAGGAGTCATCATGGCAGTTCAACAGAATAAGAAGTCCCCATCCAAGCGCGGTATGCACCGTTCGCACGATTTCCTGGTCGCGCCGAACCTGGCTGTCGAGCCGACGACTGGTGAGACCCACCTGCGTCACCACATCAGCCCGAACGGTTTCTACCGTGGTCGCAAAGTCCTGAAGACCAAGAACGACGAGTAATCGACGTCTTGTCTCGTAGTGTCATGGAAGCGGTGCAGCGTATTAATCTTGCGTGGCGCCGCTTTTTCTTTGCCCCTGGCTGCAATTTGCACGTCATTTTGAATTCCGCGCATGCACAGGCGTCTGCTTGTTGCGTGGCGCGTCATGCCGTCCGTGCTGTGTGAGCCGCGGTACGAACCTCGCAAATGACAATTAAAATTTCCATCGACTGCATGGGCGGAGACCACGGCCCCTCAGTTACTATCCCGGCAGCCATTTCTTTCCTGAAGCAAGAACCCGAAGCCGAACTGGTTTTGGTCGGCATCGAGGAAGTGCTGCGGGCCGAACTCAAGAAACACCATGCCGACAGCAATCCCCGCCTGTCGGTGCTCGCCGCCTCGGAAGTGGTGGCGATGGACGATCCGGTCGAAGTGGCGCTGCGGCGCAAGAAGGATTCGTCGATGCGCGTGGCGATCGACGCGGTCAAGGACGGCCGCGCCCACGCGTGCGTCTCCGCCGGCAACACCGGCGCGCTGATGGCGGTGTCGCGCTACGTGCTCAAGACCCTGGCCAACGTCGACCGCCCGGCGATCTGCACCATGATGCCCAACGAGAAGGGCACCCCCACCTACATGCTGGACCTGGGCGCCAACGTCGATTGCGAACCGCACCACCTGCATCAGTTCGCGATCATGGGCTCGGTCCTGTTCTCGGCGATGGAAGGGGTCAAGCGCCCGACCATCGGCCTGCTCAACGTGGGCACCGAGGAAATCAAGGGAACCGAGCTGGTCAAGGCGACCGCCAGCCTGCTGCGGGCCGACCACGAGCGCGGACTGCTGAACTTTTACGGCTATGTCGAGGGCAACGACATTTTCAAGGGCACGACCAATGTCGTGGTCTGCGATGGCTTTGTCGGCAACGTGACCCTCAAGGCGGTCGAGGGTGTGGCCCACTTCTTCAAGTCGGCGTTCAAGGAAAACCTGCTGAGCATGCTGGGCGGGTTGCTGGCCTACGGGTCGCTCAAGAAGCTCAATCCCAAGAGTTACAACGGCGCCAGCCTGCTCGGCCTGAAGGGCCTGGTGTTCAAGAGCCACGGCGGGGCCGATGCCTTTTCTTTCGAATGGGCGATCCGGCGCGCCTTTGATGCGGCAAAATATAATGTGCAAGAGCAACTCTCGGCATTGATCGCCGAGCTGATGCCACACGACTCTGAAGTGCCAGGCTCAACTATCAAGCAGGGTGGGTAAGCAATGACTGTCTATAGCAAAATTATCGGTACGGGCAGCTACCTGCCGCCGCAACGTGTCACCAACGACGAACTGGCGGCGCAGCTGGCGAGCAAGGGGATCGAGACCTCGGACGAGTGGATCTTCACCCGTAGCGGCATCTCGGCGCGGCACTACGCCTTGCCTGAGCAAAACGCCTCGGACCTGGCGATCGCGGCGGCAAGCGCCGCACTCGAAATGGCCGGCAAGCGCCCCGACGAGATCGACATGGTGATCGTCGCCAGCTCGACCCCGGATTGCCACGGCAGCTTCCCGAGCACGGCCTGCATCGTCCAGCAGAAACTGGGCATGAACAATCACAGCGCCGCGTTCGACGTGTCGGCCGTCTGCAGCGGCTTCGTCTACGCGGTGTCGGTGGCCGATGCCTTCATCAAGGCGGGCAACCACAAGAACGTGCTGGTGATCGGCGCCGAGGTGTTCTCGCGCATCCTGGATTTCCAGGACCGCACCACCTGCGTGCTGTTCGGCGACGGCGCCGGTGCGGTGGTCTTGACCGCCTCGAACGAGCCGGGCGTGCTGTCGACCAAACTGCATGCCGACGGCAGCCATGCCGACATCTTGTCGATCCCCGGCAAGCTGGCCGGCGGCGCTGTCGCCGGCAGTGGCTACCTGCACATGGACGGCCAGGCGGTGTTCAAGCTGGCGGTCTCGGTGCTGGAGAAGGTTGCCACCGAAGCGCTCGACGCGGCGCAACTGACCCCGCTTGACGTCGACTGGCTGATCCCGCACCAGGCCAACATCCGGATCATGAAGAGCACCGCCAAGAAGCTCGGCCTGCCGGAAGAGAAGATGGTGGTGACCGTCGACCAGCACGGCAATACCTCGGCCGCCTCGATCCCGCTGGCGCTGGACGCCGCGGTGCGCGACGGGCGCATCAAGCCGGGCCAGAACGTGCTGATGGAAGGCGTCGGCGGCGGCTTTACCTGGGGCGCGATTCTTGCACGTATGTAATCGCCCGAATCTAATCGCCCGCATGTAATCAACAAAAAACTGGAAGAACACATCCATGAGCAAATTCGCATTCCTGTTTACCGGCCAGGGCTCGCAGGCCGTCGGCATGCTGAACGGTTTCGCCGGCAACCCGGTCGTCGCAGACACGGTGCGTGAAGCCTCCGAAGCGCTGGGCCAGGACATCGGCCGCTTGATCGCCGAAGGCCCGAAGGAAGAACTGGACCTGACCACCAACACCCAGCCGGTGATGCTGACCGCCGCAGTGGCGGTGTACCGCGCGTGGATCGCCGCCGGCGGCCCCAAGCCGTCGGTCGTGGCGGGCCACAGCCTGGGTGAATATTCCGCGCTGGTCGCGGCCGGCGTGATCCCGTTCCAGGACGCGGTCCCGCTGGTGCGCTATCGCGCCCAGTCGATGCAGGACGCGGTGCCGGTCGGGCAGGGCACGATGGCCGTGGTGCTGGGCTTGCCAGCGGACGACGTGCGCGCCGTGTGCGCGCAAGCCGCGCAGGGTGAGGTGGTCGAGGCCGTCAACTTCAACGAGCCGACCCAGATCGTGATCGCCGGCCATACCGCTGCAGTCGAGCGCGCCTGCGAGCTGGCCAAGGCCAAGGGCGCCAAGCGTGCCATGAAGCTGTCGGTCTCGGCGCCGTTCCATTCGTCCCTGCTCAAACCCGCCTCGGACCGCCTGCGCGAGTACATGGCCGGCATCGCGTTTGCCGCGCCGCAGATCGACTTGATCAATAATGTCGACGTGGCTATCCTGAGCGATCCGGACGCGATCAAGGACGCGCTGGTGCGCCAGGCTGCCGGTCCGGTGCGCTGGGTCGAGACGATGCAAAAGATGGCGCAGGACGGCGTCACCCAGGTCATCGAATGTGCCCCGAGCAAGGTCCTGATCGGTATGGCCAAGCGTATCGATCCGGTGCTGGCCGGCGACGCCCTCACGGACCAGGCAGCGCTCGAGCGCGTGCTGGCCGCGGTCGTTTGAGCCCACGAATAGTTACAACAAGAGGATATCAATGAATCTCGAAAACCAAGTCGCCCTCGTCACCGGCGCCTCGCGCGGGATCGGCAAGGCCATCGCGCTGGAGCTGGCCCGCCAGGGCGCCAAAGTGATCGGCACCGCCACCAGCGAGGCCGGCGCGCAGGCGATCGGCGGCTACCTGGAGCAATTCGGCGGCAAGGGCATGGTGCTCAACGTCACCGATGCGCAGCAGTGCGGCGCCGTCATCGACGAAGTGCAACAGGCCTTCGGCGGCATCACCATCCTGGTCAATAACGCCGGCATCACCCAGGACCAACTGGCCATGCGCATGAAGGACGAGGAGTGGGACAGCGTGATCGCCACCAACCTGACCGCGGTGGCGCGCCTGTCGCGCGCCGTGCTGCGGCCGATGATGAAGGCCAAGCATGGACGTATCATCAACATTACCTCGGTGGTCGGATCCAGCGGCAACCCGGGCCAGATGAACTACGCCGCCGCCAAGGCGGGCGTGGCCGGCATGAGCCGCGCGCTGGCACGCGAGATCGGCAGCCGCAACATCACCGTGAACTGCGTCGCGCCGGGCTTCATCGATACCGACATGACGCGCTCGCTCGGCGAGGCCCAGCATGAAGCCCTCCTGGGCCAGATTCCGCTGGGACGCCTGGGCCAGCCCGAGGACATCGCCCATGCGGTGGCCTTCCTGGCCGGCCCGACGGCCGCCTACATCACCGGCACCACGCTGCACGTGAACGGTGGTATGTACATGAATTGATGCGGCAATGCGCCGCAAACGGGCGCGCGGCTCGTGTGCCGCGCCCGTATTTGCGGTAAATTCTCATCTTTTAGCAGCAGTTTCAGCTGAGTTAAACGCAGACGCTGAAAATAGTTTTTCAACGCGCAAACCTGATAAAATGCGCGCACTTTCCGCAACACATACCTAATGGAGCCATAATATGTCGGATATCGAACAACGCGTTAAAAAAATCGTCGCTGAGCAACTGGGCGTTGCAGAAGCTGACATCAAACTCGAATCCTCGTTCGTTGACGATCTCGGCGCAGACTCCCTGGACACCGTCGAACTGGTGATGGCACTGGAAGACGAGTTCGAGATGGAAATCCCTGACGAGCAGGCTGAGAAGATCACCACCGTCAAGCAAGCCGTCGACTACGCTACCGCGCACGTCAAGGCCTAAGCTGTCAGAGTATTTCGGGAGAATCGCTTGAGTTCACGCAACCGTCGTGTCGTTGTGACCGGCCTGGGTTGCATTTCACCAATCGGCAACACCATCGCCGAGGCGTGGAGCGCAGCGCTGGCCGGCAAGTCCGGCATTGCCAACATCACCAGGTTTGACGCATCGCCATTTTCGACCCGTTTCGCCGGCGAAGTAAAAAACTTCAACGTCGAAGATTATCTTCCGGGCAAGGAAGGCCGCCACATGGATACCTTTATCCATTACGGCATGGCGGCCGGCATCCAGGCCCTGCAGGATTCGGGCGTCGAAGTGACCGAGGAAAATGCGGACCGCATCGGTGTGATCGTGGGGTCGGGCATCGGCGGCCTGCCGATGATCGAGGCCACCAAGGACGAGTACGCGGCCCGTGGCCCGCGGCGCATTTCGCCGTTCTTCGTGCCGGCGTCGATCATTAACATGATCTCCGGCGACCTCTCGATCAAGTTCGGTCTGCGCGGCCCCAACCTGGCCATCGTAACCGCTTGCACCACCGGCCTGCATTGCATCGGCGCGGCGGCGCGCCTGATCGAGTACGGCGATGCCGACGTGATGATCGCCGGCGGCGCCGAGTCGACCATCTCGCCGCTGGGCCTGGGCGGCTTCGCCTCGGCGCGCGCGTTGTCCTCGCGTAATGACGATCCGGCCACGGCTTCGCGTCCCTGGGACCGCGACCGCGACGGCTTCGTGCTGGGCGAGGGCGCCGGCGTGATGGTGCTGGAAGAGTACGAGCACGCCAAGGCGCGCGGCGCCAAGATCTATGCCGAGGTGGTCGGTTTCGGCATGAGCGCCGACGCCAACCATATCACCTCCCCGGTCGAGGATGGCAGCGGCGCGGCGCGCTGCATGGTGACCGCACTGAACAATTCCGGCATCAACCGCGACCAGGTGCACTATGTCAACGCACACGGCACTTCGACCCCGCTGGGCGACGTGGCGGAAGTGCGCGGCATCAAGCGCACCTTCGGCGAGCACGCCAAGAGCCTGGTGGTCAACTCGACCAAGTCGATGACCGGCCACCTGCTGGGCGGCGCGGGCGGCCTGGAATCGGTGTTCACCGTGCTGGCGGTGCACAACCAGGTATCGCCACCGACGATCAACATCTTCAACCAGGATCCGGAATGCGACCTGGACTTCTGCGCCAACACGGCGCGTGAAATGAAGATCGACTACGCCGTCAAAAACTCGTTCGGCTTCGGCGGTACCAACGGTACCCTCGTCTTCGCAAAAGTCTGAACCAAATCCGCCCACCCTTGTCAAAGAGGGTGGGCGCCTGATCTGCCCGGTTGGCGTGCAGCTGCCGGCGCTCTTTTTTTCCTCTCTATTCATGTCGATTGCGGTATCCGCCGTGGTCCGTCCATCACGCACGCTGCGTGTGCTGGCTGGCGCCTATGGCTTGGCAAATCTCGCGGCCGCGTTCGCCGTCGCGGTGTTGCTGCCTGCCCACTTCGCGCTGGCGCCGCTCGTGGTGGCCACCCTCGCGTGCGCAGGGGTCTTCCTGCTGGCGACCGGCATCGTGCAAACAAAGACGCGCCGAATTGATATTTCTGGAGTCGGGACACTACGCCTGACGGTACAACAAGACATACGCACAAACGACGCAGCCGGCCTTGCGGACGGCACCGCGGCAACGCTGTTGCCCGGTTCCACCGTGTGGCCGCAGCTCATGCTGCTGCACCTGCGCCTGGAACATGGCGGACGGATTCTACTCCCGGTCCTGCGCGACAGCGTGGCGCCGGGGGTATTCCGGGCCCTGGGCGTGGCGGTGACAGCAATCGGCGGACGCAACAAGCCGTTACAAGGGCAGTACAAAACACTTTGAACTTATTGCAGCGGGCCAACTCTATGCATAGGGACGCCGCCGCAGCCAATGGGACATGGTCAGTGACGACAGAACGGGAGTGTGATCAACTGCTGGTTGAGCGCGTCCAGGCAGGCGACCGGCAGGCGTTTGACCTTCTGGTGGCCAAGTATCAGCGCAGGCTGATGCGGCTGGTATCGCGCCTGGTGCACGATCCGGCCGAAGCCGAAGACGTGGTGCAGGAAACCTTTATTAAGGCTTACCGGGCATTGCGTCATTTCCGCGGCGAATCTGCGTTTTATACTTGGTTGTACAGAATCGGAATTAACACGGCAAAGAACTTTCTCGTCACACAGGGCAGGCGTGCACCGACCTCGACCGAGGCCGATGCGGAGCGCGCCGAAGCGTTTGACGATGCGGATAGCTTGCGCGACATAAACACGCCGGAAAGCGTGTTGGCCAGCAAGCAGATTGCCTATACGGTCAATGCCGCGATGGAAGCGCTGCCGCTGGAACTGCGGACGGCGATCGTCCTGCGCGAAATTGAAGGTTTGAGCTACGAGGAAATCTCCGAAGTGATGGCTTGTCCGATCGGGACCGTGCGCAGCAGGATTTTCCGCGCACGCGAAGTCATCGCCGACAAATTGAGGCCGTTGCTCGATTTGCCGGTTGACAAACGTCGGTAGGTAGCTATTGTTCCAAAGCAATATAATTTGGGAATTTGATCACACTACCGACGTGATGGACACACTGATGGATACCAACAAAAAAATCCGCGAGCACATTTCCGCCCTCGGCGACGGCGAATTGTCGGCATCAGATATTGAACTTGCATTTGCCGCGCTGCAAACGGCCGACGGCCGGCAGGCGTGGGAAGTCTACCACCGAATCGGCGACGTGTTGAGGGCGCAAAGTTCGCCCGACCTGTCGTCCGACTTCGCCGCGCGGCTCGCTGCACGGCTGGCCGAGGAGCCCGCGCATGGCAAGCAGGCGCCCCTGGCCGGCGAGGCCAAGGCGGGCGTCAGCATGGGCTCGCCGTCGGCGCCCTAGCGTGTGTTACGCCGGAGCGTGGTGTCAGCTCCCTGGCGCCTGTTACTCGGGAGCGTGGCGTCGACTCCCGTACCGTGTGTTTCCTGTCTTGGTTCCGGTCTCAAGCGGACTGAGCCGGAAGGCGTGCCGCCGGGTCCCAAACCTTGAGACCTTCCGGCACGTCTGGGCCGTCGCCGTCGTTCTCGGCAGCGCGCTGCGTGCCGCGACAATCGGCCGCTTTTGGCTTACCATTGCGTCAATCCCAGCCCTGAGCATTGATCCCATGACAAGCAAAATTGCTAACGCCTGGTTGTCTGCCCTGTTGCTTGCGGGCGCCCATTTGTTGTTCCTGCCGCCTGCGCTGGCGGCCCAGCCCTTGCCAGTCACGCCTGTTGTGGGACTGCCGGATTTCGCCGACCTGGTCGACCGGGTCGGCCCCGCGGTCGTCAACATCCGCACCACGGAACGGGTCAAGGTGGGGCAGGGCGACGAGCAGATGCAGGAGTTCCTGCGCCGCTTCTTTGGCCAGGCCGTTCCGCGCGGCAACCGCCGCGGGCAGCCGCAGCAGCCGGAAGAAGAGGTGCAGCGCGGCGTCGGCTCCGGCTTCATCATTTCCGACGACGGCTACGTGCTGACCAATGCCCACGTGGTCGAGGGCGCCGAGGAGGTCACGGTCACCCTGACTGACCGCCGCGAATTCAAGGCCAAGGTGTTGGGCGTCGACCGCCGGTCCGACGTGGCGCTGCTCAAGGTCGACGCGCGCAACCTGCCCAGCGTGCGCATCGGCGATTCGAGCAAGATCCGCGTCGGCGAATGGGTGATCGCCATCGGCTCCCCGTTCAACCTCGAAAACACCGTCACCGCCGGCATCATTTCGGCCAAGGCGCGCGATACCGGCGACTACCTGCCGCTGATCCAGAGCGACGTGGCGGTCAACCCTGGCAACTCGGGCGGACCGCTGATCAACATGCGCGGGGAAGTGATCGGCATCAATTCGCAGATCGCCACGCTGTCCGGCGGCTACAACGGCATCTCGTTTTCCGTGCCGATCGACGAAGTGATGCGCGTGGCGGAGCAGCTCAAGAAGACCGGGCACGTCACTCGTGGCAAGCTTGGCGTGAAGATCAGCGAGGTGACCAGCGACGTCGCCGAGTCGCTCGGCCTGGGCAAGGCCCGGGGCGCGGAAGTGGCCTTGGTCGAGCCCGGCGGTCCGGCGGAAAAAGCCGGGATCAAGGTCGGCGACATCATCCTCAGGTTCAACGGCCAGCCGATCGAAACCACGCGCGACCTGCCGCGGCTGGTAGGCGCAAGCAAGGTCGGCAGCCATGCCACCGTCACCATCTGGCGCCGCGGCGCCCAGCAGGACCTTCCGGTGACGATCGCCGAACTGAAGGACGAGATGAGCGAGAGCGGCGCCGCCTCCGGGCAGCCGAAAGGTTCCGGCGGCGAAGTGGCGCCCAACGCGTTGGGCCTGCGGGTGTCCGACCTGACGCCGGCTCAAAAGCGCGAACTGCAGGTCGCATCCGGTGTAGTGGTGGACGCGGCCACGGGGCGTGCAGCGTCAGCCGGCATCGAACAGGGCGACCTGATCTTGCAGGTGAACAATACCGAGGTCAAGAGTGCCGCCCAGTTCAACAGCCTGGTGGCCAAGCTCGACCCGAATAGGAGCGTGGCCGTGCTGGTCTCGCGCGACAGCGTGACCCAGTATCTGGTCATCAAGCCGCGCCAGTGATGCGGGTCCCGTTCACGCTGTACTCGCGCAGCTACTGCCATCTTTGCGAGGACATGCTCGCCGCCCTGCAGGCCTTGCAGGGCGACGGGCGGCGCTTTGAGGTGGAGGTCGTCGATGTCGACGCCGACCCGGCCCTGGTGGCGCGCTTCGACGAACTGGTGCCGGTGCTGTTCGGCGCGCCGGACCAGCCGGAACTGTGCCACTATTTTCTCGACGAGGCCGCCGTGCGCCGCTATGTTGCACTGTGTGAAGCGGCCTGGTGACTGCTTCGTTGCAAGCCCGGCAAGGCGGCCATTGGGGTGCCGAACAGTGAAGCGGGGCTTAAAATGCCCGGCCGCGGTGGCGGTCTGCCCCAGAATTCCGGCTTTCTCCCCTGAAATCCGGTAAAATGCGAAGCTTGGAAAAGCTTCTGCCCAACAGCATATCAGCTTCCCTTGCTTGATAAGGCGCTCACCTGGGGATTGCCACGCCCCCAACAGAGCGCTTTTTTCGTATTGCGCCGGTCCGCCGGTGCCGGGGCGCCCAGCCGCGCTCGCCGTCTTTTTGGTTTTTGAGTTTGTTAATGAACAACATACGTAACTTCTCCATCATCGCCCACATCGATCACGGTAAATCGACGCTGGCCGACCGCATCATCCAGCTGTGCGGCGGCCTGTCGGACCGCGAAATGGACGAGCAGGTGCTCGATTCGATGGACCTGGAACGCGAGCGCGGCATTACCATCAAGGCCCAGACCGCGGCGCTGCAGTACAAGGCGCGCGACGGCCAGACCTACAACCTGAACCTGATCGATACCCCGGGCCACGTCGACTTCAGCTATGAAGTGTCGCGCTCGCTGTCGGCTTGCGAAGGCGCACTGCTGGTGGTCGACGCCTCCCAGGGCGTCGAGGCGCAGACCGTCGCCAACTGCTACACCGCGCTCGACCTGGGCGTGGAAGTGATTCCGGTCCTGAACAAGATCGACCTGCCGCACGCCGACCCGGAAAACGCCAAGAAGGAAATCGAGGACGTGATCGGCATCGACGCGTCCGACGCCACCACCTGCTCGGCCAAGACCGGCCTGGGCGTGGAAGACGTGCTCGAGGCGCTGATTGCGAAAGTCCCGCCGCCCAAGGGCGACCCGGAGGCGCCGCTGCAGGCCCTGATCATCGACTCGTGGTACGACAGCTACGTCGGCGTCGTCATGCTGGTGCGCGTCGTGAACGGCACGCTGCGCCCGAAGGACAAGATCCTCTTGATGTCGACCGGCTCGCAACAGCTGACCGAGCAGGTCGGCGTGTTCACGCCGCGCTCGGTGCAGCTCTCCGAACTGACGGCCGGGCAGGTGGGCTTCGTCATCGCCGGCATCAAGGAACTGCACGCCGCCCGCGTCGGCGACACCATCACGCTGGCCCAGAAACCCGCGCCGGCGCCGCTGCCGGGCTTCAAGGAAGTCCAGCCGCAGGTGTTCGCCGGCCTGTTCCCGGTCGAAGCCAACCAGTACGACGCGCTGCGCGATTCGCTCGAAAAGCTCAAGCTCAACGACGCCGCGCTGATGTACGAGCCGGAAGTGTCGCAGGCGCTGGGCTTCGGCTTCCGCTGCGGCTTCCTGGGCCTGCTGCATATGGAAATCGTGCAGGAACGCCTCGAGCGCGAGTTCGACATGGACCTGATCACCACGGCCCCGACCGTGGTGTACGAGGTCATGATGCGCGACGGCACCGAGATCCGCGTCGACAACCCGTCCAAGATGCCGGAACCGTCCAAGATCGCCGAGGTGCGCGAGCCGATCGTGACCGTCAACCTGTACATGCCGCAGGAATATGTGGGCTCGGTGATGACGCTGTGTAATTCCAAGCGCGGCGTGCAGATGGACATGAGCTACCACGGCCGCCAGGTCAAGCTGGTCTACGAGATCCCGATGGCCGAGATCGTGCTCGACTTCTTCGACCGCCTCAAGTCGACCTCGCGCGGCTATGCCTCGATGGACTACGAGTTCAAGGAAAACCGCGCGTCGGACGTGGTGAAGGTCGACATGCTGATCAACAGCGAAAAAGTCGACGCGCTGGCGATCATCGTGCACCGCGCCAACGCCGCGTACCGCGGCCGCCAGGTCGCGGCCAAGATGCGCGAACTGATCCCGCGCCAGATGTTCGACGTGGCGATCCAGGCCGCGATCGGCGCCACCATCATTTCGCGCGAAAACGTGAAGGCGATGCGCAAGAACGTGCTGGCCAAGTGCTACGGCGGCGACATCACGCGTAAGAAAAAACTGCTTGAAAAACAAAAGGCCGGCAAGAAGCGGATGAAGCAGGTGGGGTCGGTGGAGATCCCGCAAGAAGCCTTCCTGGCCATCCTGCAAGTGGAAGAAAAATGAACCTGCAACCAATTCTCGGGAACTTCGCCCTGATCCTGTTCGTCGCAATGGTGATCACAGGCATCATCTGGTGCCTGGATGTGTTTTACCTGGCCAAGAAGCGCCGCGCCGCGGCCAATGCCGCACTGGCCGAGTACGACGCGCGCACCGCCAAGCTGACTGCCAACGGCATCAAGGTCGACTCCAACGATCACGCCAGAGCCGCGCTGGAGGCGGGCCTGCTGCGCCAGCCGACCTGGATCGAATACTCGGGCAGCTTTTTCCCGGTGATTGCGCTGGTGTTCGTGCTGCGCTCGTTCCTGTGGGAGCCGTTCAAGATCCCGTCGTCGTCGATGGTGCCGACCCTGCTGGTGGGCGACCTGATCCTGGTGAACAAGTACGCCTATGGCGTGCGCCTGCCGATCATCAACAAGAAGATCATCGATATCGGCAACCCGCAGCGCGGCGACGTGATGGTGTTCAAGTACCCGAAGGACGAGAGCCAGGACTACATCAAGCGCGTCATCGGCGTACCGGGTGATAAAATCACCTATGAAAACAAGCGCTTGACGATCAATGGCACGCCTGTCCAGTACGAGCCGATGGACGACTACCTCGACAACGAGCACCCGGTCTATTACAAACAGTTCCTGGAAAAGCTGCCCGATACGGCGCACCGTATCCTCAACGACGACACCAAGCCGCCGCTCGACTATGGTGGCGTCGAGAACTTCCCGCATCGTGAAAGCTGCACCTATTCGTACGACAAATTTACCTGTATCGTACCGGAAGGCAATTATTTTATGATGGGTGACAACCGCGACAACAGCGCTGACAGCCGTTACTGGGGCTTCGTTCCGGACAAGAATATCGTCGGCAAGGCATTCCTGGTCTGGATGAACTTCAGCAACCTGAAGCGCATTGGCGGCATCCACTAGTCCGGGAGGAACAGATGGAGTCGGGACAGCAAATTCGTTTTGACAGACAACGCGGTATCTCGTTGTCGGGCCTGGTCGCGGCGCTGGTCGTGATCGGCTTTGTTGCCGTGTTCGCCTTGAAGCTGGTGCCGGCCTACGCCGAGTTCAGCGCGGCCAAGGACGCGATCGCCAGGGCCAAGGCCGCGGGCGGCAGCGTGGGCGAGATGCGATCGGTATTTTCCAAGAATGCCGACGTCAACAACATCAGCTCCGTCACCGCCAGGGACCTGGTATTTTCCCGGGACGGCGGCGACACCGAGATCAGCTTTTCCTATGAAAAGCGCATCCCGCTGGCAGGCAATGTCAGCCTGCTGATCGATTATGCGGCCACCACCGACAAGAGCGGCGTGGTCGCGGCGCAAAGCGCCCAGCAGCAATAAATACACGGCGCGCCTCGCGCGCTCCGTACCAACCAGACAACGACGATGAATCTTCAGTTATTGCAAACCCGCCTGGGTTACACGTTCCGGGATGCTGGCCTGTTGCAGCAAGCCCTGACGCATCGTAGCCACAGCAGCTTGCATAACGAGCGTCTCGAATTCCTCGGCGATTCGATCCTCAACTGCGTGGTGGCGTCGGTGCTGTACGACCGCTTCACCGGACTGGACGAGGGCGACCTGTCGCGCTTGCGGGCGAACCTGGTCAAGCAGCAATCGCTGTACGAGATCGCGCAAAAGCTCGAGTTGTCGCAGTTCCTGCGGCTGGGCGAAGGCGAACTGAAGTCCGGGGGCTTCCGCCGGCCGTCGATCCTGGCCGACACGCTCGAGGCATTGCTGGGCGCGATCTACCTCGATTCGGGCTTCGACGCGGCGCGCGACGTGATCCGCGCGTTCTACATCCCGATCCTCGACACGGTCGACCCGCGCACCCTCGGCAAGGACGCCAAGACGCTGCTGCAGGAATTCTTGCAAAGCAAAAAGATATCGCTGCCGACCTACAACGTGGTGGCCACGCACGGCGCCGCGCACAGCCAGGAATTCGAGATCGAATGCCTGGTTCCCAAGCTGGGCATCCAGGTCTTTGGCCGCGGCGGCAGCCGCCGTGCCGGCGAACAGGCCGCCGCCCGGCTGGCGCTCGAAGTGGCCGGGCAGGCGCTGCAGAAAAGCCCGGCGGCCGGTCGCAAAGCCAAGCCGCGCGCGGCGCAACTCAAGCTCGCTGGCATCGCCACCGTGCAGGACACCGCGCCATCCGATGAACCGGCGACCGCGGAGCAATCCACCAAGGATGCGCGCGGCGACGCCAAGCAACAAAAACAAGCAGGATCGAAGTCAGCATGAACGACGGCACCACCACTGAACATTTCCGCTGCGGCTACATTGCGATCGTCGGCCGCCCCAACGTGGGCAAGTCGACCCTGATGAACGTGCTGATCGGCGCCAAGGTGTCGATCACCTCGCGCAAGGCGCAGACCACGCGTCACCGCATCACCGGCATCCAGACGACAGATGACACGCAGTTTATTTACGTCGACACGCCGGGCTTCCAGACGCGCCACGCCAACGCGCTCAACAAAACGCTCAATAAGACCGTCGCCAACACCCTCACGTCGTCGGACGTGATCCTGTTCCTGGTCGAGGCGGGCATGTTTGGTCCCGCGGACCAGCAGGTGCTCGACCTGCTGCCCAAGAACGTGCCGGTGATCCTGGTGATCAACAAATCGGACCGGATGAAGGACAAGGCCGAATTGATGCCGTTCGCGCAAAAAGTCGCTGCGCTGCACGACTTTGCGGCCATCGTGCCGGTGTCGGCCAAGCTGCGCTTCCAGGTCGAGGCGCTCGAGGGCGAAATCCGCAAGCACCTGCCGGAAAACCCGCCGATCTTCGGCGCCGATGACATCACCGACCGCAGCGAAAAATTCCTGGCGGCCGAGATCGTGCGCGAAAAGGTGTTCCGCCTGCTCGGCGACGAGTTGCCCTATACCAGCACGGTGGTGATCGAGAAATTCGAGCAGGAAGGCAACCTGCGCCGCATCTTCGCCGCGATCCTGGTCGAGCGCGACAGCCACAAGGCCATGATCATCGGTAACAAGGGCGCCCGCCTGAAAGAAATCTCGACCCAGTCCCGGCTCGACATGGAAAAACTGTTCGGCGGACCGGTGTACCTGGAAATCTGGGTCAAGGTCAAATCCGGCTGGGCCGATAACGAAGTGGGCCTGCGCGCCTACGGCTACGAGTAAGCGCGGGGGCCCATCGCCAGGCATGGCCAGCACCGACACCGACCTCATCGACAACGAGCAGGCGGCAACGCCCGCCCCGGCGGGAAGGCGCGGCCGTACACCATCGCGCGACGGCAGGGTCACGGGCCAGCCCGGCTTTGTGCTGCACAGCTACCCGTACAAGGAAACCAGCCTGATCGTCGACATGTTCACGCGCGACTACGGCCGCGTGGGGCTGGTCGCGAAGGGCGCCAAGCGCCCGCTGTCGAAGCTGCGCGGCGTGCTGCAGACCTTCCAGCCGCTGTCGGTGTCATGGAGCGGCAAGTCCGAACTGCGCACCCTGATCGACGCCGAATGGGTCGGCGGCATGCTTCCGCTGGAAAAGAATTCCCTGCTTTGCGGTTTTTACCTGAACGAACTGCTGGTCAAGCTGCTTGCGCGCGACGACCCGCACCCGGCATTGTTCGACCACTACGTGGCCACGCTCAACGAACTGGCCCACGACGAACCGGCGCAAATCGTCTTGCGAAAATTCGAACGGGCCTTACTTAAGCAAACGGGCGTGGCGGCAGACCTCAGCCGTTCGACCACGACCCGCGACGCGGTCGAGCCGGGCGGGCAGTACGCCATCGATCCCGAACGCGGCGCGCGCGAAGCGCAGGACAGCGACCAGGGACCCATCGTCTCCGGCAAGACCCTGCTCGACATGGAGCGCGGCGACTACGGCGACCCGCAGACGCAGGCGCAAAGCAAGCAACTGATGCGCTATCTGCTCGCATATCACCTGGGCGGCGCGCCGCTGAACACGCGCCAGATATTGATCGACCTGATGCAGCTTTAACAAAAACAGACATGAGTTTCCTCGACCCCGCCGGCCCGGTCATCGACCTGGGCGTGAACATCGACCACGTGGCCACCCTGCGCAATGCGCGCGGCACCACCTATCCCGATCCGCTCAAGGCGGCGCTTCTGGCCGAACAGGCTGGCGCCGACCTGATCACCCTGCACCTGCGCGAAGACCGCCGCCACATCAAGGACGCCGACGTGCTCGCGATCCGTCCCCAGCTCATGACCCGCATGAACCTGGAAGCGGCGGTGACGCAGGAGATGATCGACTTCGCCTGCCAGGTCAAGCCGCAGGACGTGTGCCTGGTGCCCGAGCGGCGTGAGGAAGTGACCACCGAGGGTGGCCTGGACGTGATCCGCTACTACAAGGAGGTGGAAGCCGCGATCAAGCAGTTGAAGGGCGAGGGCATTCGCGTCTCGCTCTTCATCGACGCCGACCAGAAGCAGATCGAGGCTGCGGCCGCAGTTGGCGCGCCGGTGATCGAATTGCACACCGGCCGCTATGCCGAAGCCGAAGGCGATGCGGTGGCGGCCGAACTGGAACGCATCAAGCAGGGCGTGCGGGTTGGCGTGGCCAACGGATTGAAGGTCAACGCCGGCCACGGCCTGCACTACACCAACGTGCAGCCGATCGCGGCGATCAGGGAGATCGACGAACTGAACATCGGCCACGCGATTGTCGCGCATGCCGTGTTCGCCGGCTGGGAAAACGCCGTGCGCGAGATGAAGGCGATCATGGTCGCCGCGCGGCTGGGCGTAGCGCTGGCGGCGCAGGCATGATCTACGGGATCGGCACCGACATCGTGCAGATCTCGCGCGTCGAGGCCGCCCTCGCGCGCAATGGCGAACGCTTCGCCGAAAAAATCCTGGGCCCGCAGGAGATGGAAAAATACCTGGCTCGCAAAGCGAGGAGCGAAGTACGGGGCCTGCGCTTCCTGGCCACGCGCTTCTCGGCCAAGGAAGCGTTTTCCAAGGCGATCGGGCTCGGGATGCGCATGCCGATGACCTGGCGCAGCGTCCAAATCCTCAACGCGCCGAGCGGCAAACCGGTGGTGGTATGCAGTGGCGCGCTGGAAGAGTTTATGATTCAAAATAGGCTGACAGCGCAGGTATCGGTGAGCGACGAAGCCGACTACGGCGTCGCCTTCGTCGTGGTGACACAGGAAGAGGAACGAGGGACGTAGGGTGCGCACCTGTGCGCACGCGGTACGGTCGCATCACGTTGGCGCGTCCGGTCTAAGTTAACTTCATTCAGGCGTTCGCTCAGCACCCGAAAATTCATTGGTAATGGAATGACCGAAGCAACCCATCCCGCACAAACAGCAGAACCCCCAGCCTCGCCAAGCGCGCGCGAGCAGGTGCTCGCGACGGTGGCCAAGCTGCCCGACCTGCCTGGCGTCTACCGCTATTTCGACGCCAGCGACGCCGTACTGTACGTCGGGAAGGCGCGCAACCTCAAAAAACGCGTCTCAAGCTACTTCCAGAAAAACCTCTCGAGCCCGCGCATCGCCATGATGGTCGAAAAGATCGCGCGCCTGGAGACCACGGTCACCAACAGCGAGGCCGAAGCGCTCATCCTCGAAAACAACCTGATCAAGACGTTAAAGCCCCGCTATAACATCCTGTTCAGGGACGACAAATCGTACCCGTACCTGAAGATCACCGGTGGCGCCGCGCCGCGCATGGCGTATTACCGCGGCGCGCTCGACAAGAAGAACCAGTACTTCGGCCCGTTCCCCAGCGCGTGGGCGGTCAAGGAATCGATGCAGATCCTGCAGAAGGTCTTCATGCTGCGCACCTGCGAAGACAGCGTCTACGCGAACCGTACGCGCCCGTGCCTTCTGCACCAGATCGGCCGCTGCAGCGCGCCGTGCGTGGACGCGATCTCTCCGGACGACTACAAGGTCGACGTCGACAACGCCGCCAAATTCCTGCGTGGCCGCCAGACCGAAGTCCTGGCCGACCTCGAAGCCAAGATGCACGGCTACGCCGAAAAGCTCCTGTTCGAGCAGGCTGCCTCCGTGCGCAACCAGATCCAGTCGCTCTCGCGCGTGCTGCACCAGCAAAGCATGGAAACGACCGGCGACGCCGACGTCGACGTGATCGCGGTGGTGGTGCAGGGCGGCCGCGCCTGCGTGAACCTGGCGATGGTGCGCGGCGGCCGCCACCTGGGCGACCGGGCCTACTTCCCGACCCATGTAGCCGAAGCCCTGGGCGAAGCGCCGATCGAAGTGGAAGTGCTGTCCGCCTTCCTGGCGCAGCATTACACCGACAAGTTCATCCCCGGCACGCTGATCCTGAACATCGAGTTCGACCAGCCCGAACTGATGATGGCGCTCACCGAGCAATGCGGGCACCGCATCAACCTGATCTTCCAGCCGCAGGGCCAGCGCCGCCAGTGGCTGGACCTGGCGCACAAGGGCGCCGAAATTGCGCTTGCGCGCCTGCTGTCCGAACAAGGCTCGCAGCAGTCGCGCACGCGCGCGCTGGCCGAGGTGCTGGCGCTGGACGCGGAAGATCTCGACAGCCTGCGCATAGAGTGCTTCGACATCAGCCACACCGCGGGCGAAGCGACCCAGGCATCGTGCGTGGTGTTCCATCACCACGCCATGCAGAACAGCGAATACCGCCGCTACAACATCACCGGCATCACGCCGGGCGACGACTACGCGGCCATGCGCCAGGTGCTCACGCGCCGCTACGAAAAGGTCGCGAGCGGCGACGGCGTGATGCCGGACGTGGTTCTGGTCGACGGCGGCAAGGGGCAGGTCGAAATGGCGCGCCAGGTGTTCTCGGAACTGGGTCTGGACATCAGCCTGATCGTCGGCGTGGCCAAAGGGGAGGGGCGCAAGGTCGGCCTGGAAACGCTGATCTTCGCCGACGGCCGCCCGCCCCAGGAACTGGGCAAGGAATCGGCTGCGTTGATGCTGGTGGCCCTGATCCGCGACGAAGCGCACCGTTTCGCGATCACCGGCATGCGCGCCAAGCGCGCCAAGGCGCGCCAGGCCTCGCAGCTGGAGGAGATCGAAGGCATCGGCCCGAAGCGCCGTCAGCGCCTCCTTGCGCGCTTCGGCGGCCTGCGCGGCGTGATCGACGCCAGCGTCGAGGACCTGATGTCGGTCGAAGGCATCTCCAGCACCCTGGCCGAAGAAATCTACCGCCAGTTGCACTGACCAACGCCCGAAACGAAAGGGGTAGGGTGTGCAGCTTTGCTGCGCACGCGGTCACCGCAGGCAGGCCCGCGACCCACTTCGGACCCAACTGGTCTAAATGTCAAGAGCCATGTAGACTAGCGGCGCATGCATTTTTAACGGTAAACCAGATCACGTATTTATGCCTTTCAACATCCCGATTCTCCTGACCTGGTTACGTGTAGCCCTGATTCCCTTAGTGGTTGGCGTCTACTTCCTGCCGCACAATTGGCTTCCTCCGGCCGAACGCAATCTTGCAGCGACGCTTGTATTTATTGTTGCCGCAGTCACTGACTGGTTCGACGGCTTCCTCGCCCGGCGCTGGAACGAAACCTCGGCCTTCGGCGCCTTTCTCGACCCCGTCGCCGACAAGCTGATGGTGGCCGGCGCGTTACTGGTGCTGGTACAACTCGACCGCGTCAACGCGATCCTCGCCTTCATCATCATCGGCCGCGAGATCACGATCTCGGCGCTGCGCGAATGGATGGCTGAAATCGGCGCGCGCAAGTCGGTTGCCGTCAGCTCGCTTGGCAAGATCAAAACCGCGGCCCAGATGGTCGCGATTCCGCTGCTCCTGTTCCATGACGTCGTGTTCGGCGTGATCGACACCCATTACTGGGGCCAGTACCTGCTGTGGGTGGCGGGCGTGCTGACCGTATGGTCGATGTTCTACTATCTGCGCCGCGCGTGGCCTTTAATCAAGGAAAGAGCGGGAAACTTATAAGATTTGTTCTATGGCATCCTTGACGTTCGGCCTAGAACGTCTATAATGCCTGCCTGTTGCGAACGACAGTTCAGCAGACGAAAGACGAAGCGGGAGTAGCTCAGTTGGTAGAGCGCAACCTTGCCAAGGTTGAGGTCGAGGGTTCGAGACCCTTCTCCCGCTCCAGAGTCTGCAGCATAATCGGTAGCATGGTTGTCTTTGAAATCGGAGCGATTTCTGCGACAATCGACGTTTCAAGCATGCGGGAGTAGCTCAGTTGGTAGAGCGCAACCTTGCCAAGGTTGAGGTCGAGGGTTCGAGACC
>NZ_SPUM01000022.1 GCF_004614195.1 Massilia horti
CCGGGGTGGCACGCTCTGCAATGACCGTTAGGGTGCGCACCTGTGCGCACGCGGTTCGCGAACGGCGCGTAATGAAGCGCCAGCCGCGAGCCAGCGTACGTTGATCGCGTGCGCACGGAGTGCGCACCCTACGTCACTGCGCCGGTTTAGTGACGGAAGTGACGGGTGCCGGTGTACAGCATCACCACGCCGCGTTCATCGGCAGCATCGATCACTTCCTGGTCGCGCATCGAGCCGCCCGGATGGATCACGCAAGTCGCGCCCGCGTCCACCACCACGTCCAGCCCGTCACGGAACGGGAAGAAGGCGTCCGAAGCGACCGCCGAACCAGCCAGCGACAGGCCCGCATTCTGTGCCTTGATCGACGCGATCCGCGCGGAATCGATACGGCTCATCTGGCCGGCGCCGACGCCCAGGGTCATGCCGTTGCCGCAGAACACGATCGCGTTCGACTTGACGTACTTGGCCACGCGCCACGCGAACATCAGGTCCTGCAGCTGCTGCGGGGTCGGCTGCTTCTTGGTCACCACGCGCAGTTCGCCGATGCCGACATTCTTGACGTCCGGCGACTGGACCAGCAGGCCGCCGCCGACGCGCTTGAGGTCAAACGTGCTGTGACCGCCGCCCAGCGGAATCTGGAGCAGGCGCACGTTCTGCTTGGCCGCCATGATCTGAAGCGCTTCCTGGGTGAACGAAGGCGCGATCAGCACTTCGACGAACAGCTTGGCAATCGCCTCGGCCGCCTTGCCGTCCACTTCGACGTTGAACGCGATGATGCCGCCGAAGGCCGAGGTCGGGTCGGTCTGGAGCGCGCGGCTGTAGGCGTCCAGCGCGTCGGCGCCGATCGCCACGCCGCACGGGTTGGCGTGCTTGACGATCACGCAGCCGGCCGGCTGCTCGAAGCCGCCGAGCGACTTGACGCATTCCCAGGCCGCGTCCGCGTCCGCGATGTTATTGAACGACAGTTCCTTGCCCTGCAGCTGGCGGTAGTTGGCCAGCGCGCCTTCGGGCACCACCACGTCGCGGTAGAATGCGGCGGACTGGTGCGGGTTTTCGCCGTAGCGCATGTCCTGCGCTTTTTCGAAATGCAGGTTCAGGGTCTGCGGGTAGCCCGAGCGGGTGGCGTGGTTTTTGTCCGGGCCCAGGCTGGAAAGGTAGTTGGCGATCGCGCCGTCGTACTGCGCGGTGTGGGCGAACACTTTTTTCGCCAGCATGAACTTGGTGTCATAGCTGACCGAGCCGGCGGCGGTGCCGGTGCCCTTCATTTCAGCCAGCACCAGGCCGTAGTCGGCCGGGTCGCAGATCACGACCACGTCGCGGTGGTTCTTGGCCGCCGAGCGCAGCATTGCGGGGCCGCCGATGTCGATGTTCTCGATCGCCTCTTCCAGCGTGCAGTTTTCTTTCGCAACCGTTTGCTGGAACGGGTACAGGTTGACCACCACCATGTCGATCTGGGGGATGCCGTGCTCTTCCAGCTTGGCAACGTGCTCGGACAGGTCGCGGCGCGCGAGGATGCCGCCATGGACCTTCGGATGCAGCGTCTTGACGCGGCCGTCCAGCATTTCGGGAAAGCCGGTGTAGTCGGCGACTTCGGTCACGTTGACGCCGTTTTCCTGCAGCAGTTTAGCGGTGCCGCCGGTGGACAGGATATTCACGCCAAGCGCGGACAGCGCGCGCGCAAAGTCGAGCACGCCGGTCTTGTCGGAAACGGAGATGAGGGCTTGTTTGATCATGGGAGTGGCCTATTGATGAAAATCTGGAGGCGTCCAGGGGACGCTGAGCTTGGGGACGCTGGCTTGCTTCGTGGCCGCGTCCGATCGCACGGCCACTCTCGTGCGAACCTAGAGCAGCCCGTGCTCCTGAAGCTTTTTGCGCAGGGTGTTTCGATTAATGCCCAGCATTTGCGCCGCGTGCGACTGGTTGCCTTCGGCGCGGTTCATGACGACTTCGAGGATCGGCTTTTCGACAGTCAGAAGCATCATGTCGTAGATATTGGTCGGTTTTTGCTCGCCCAGGTCATTGAAATAGTCCTCAAGACTCTTCTGGACGACTTCCTGGATACTTTCTTTGCTCATGGTTGCTGCTTCATCCTGGTTAAGTGATTGCTCGCTGCTGCTGTCGGCAGCGTGTCCCCATATCGGTTACTGTTTTTTTATTTATGTATTTCTCAAGCCGCCATCGCTTCATCCGCAGGACGCGCGGGCCGGTATTGTAACCGCTCGCCATGGCGAAGTTGCGATTTAAAAAACTCATCGACGGCCGCCAACTGTTCGGCAGTCGATTCGAGCAGATTCATACGGCGCCGGAATTGTTCGCCGTCCGGCAGATCCTGCACATACCACCCGATGTGCTTGCGCGCGGTGCGCACGCCGAGGTATTCGCCGTAAAACGCGTAATGCGCCGGCAGGTGCTCGTTCATTAATGCGCGCACCTCTTCCACTGTCGGCGCCGGCAATTCGGTACCGGTGCGCAGATAATGGTCGATCTCGCGGCAGATCCACGGCCGGCCTTGCGCGGCGCGCCCGATCATCACCGCGTCGGCGCCGGTGTAGTCGAGCACATGGCGGGCTTTTTCGGGCGTGGTGATGTCGCCGTTCGCGACAACGGGAATCGACACGGCAGCCTTGACCGCCTTGATCGTGTCGTATTCGGCGTCGCCCTTGTAGCCGTCGGCGCGGGTGCGGCCATGCAGCGTCAGCATTTGAATGCCCGCCTGCTCGGCAATGCGCGCGATGCGCAGCGCGTTTTTGTTTTCGCGGTTCCAGCCGGTGCGAAATTTCAGCGTGACCGGCACATCGACCGCCGCGACCACCGCGTCCAGAATCCGCTCGACCAGATCCTCGTGCTGCAGCAGGGCCGAGCCGCACCAGTTATTGCACACTTTCTTGACCGGGCAGCCCATATTGATGTCGATGATCTGCGCGCCGCGCTCGACATTGAATTTGGCGCACTCCGCCAATTCCTCGGGCACAGCGCCGGCGATCTGTACCGCTTTCGGCTCCATTTCGCCGGCGTGGTCAATACGGCGCGAACTTTTTTCGCTGGCCCACAGGCGCGGATTGGACGCCGCCATTTCGGACACGGCATACCCTGCCCCCAGCTGTTTGCACAGCTGCCGGAACGGACGGTCGGTCACGCCCGCCATGGGAGCGACGAAAACGTTATTGCGCAGTTTGTATGGACCGATTTGCACAGCAGGGAGATTCACAAGAGTTCGCGGGAACCTTGTATTCTACCCCAAGCGCTGCTCAATTAATTGGCAGATTTTTGAGCATTGTGGCGGGCGCGGCATTGACAAGGGGACGATCGGGCCTGCGTTGCAGTCTACAGCTCGTCCAGCACGCCCACCTTCAGGTGCTCGACCTCGCCCCAGCTCTGCAAGGCCAGCACCCCGTCCGTCACGGTGAAGCGGTTGATGCTCGCGTTGTGCACCTTGAAGTCGCGCGGCGTTTCAAGCGCCAGGTTGCGCGCGGCGCGGTAGGCGCATTCGAGCACGCCGCCGTGCGCCACCAGCGCCAGCGTCTTGCCGGGGTGCGAAGCCGCCCAACTCAGGATCGTATCGATCACGCGCCGGTGGAACTGGCGGAAGGTTTCGCCGGGGTTGGCCCCGGGCGGCAGCATGGCGTCGACGTCGCGCTTTTGCCAGGCGGCGAATTCGAGCGGGAAGCGCTCTTCGATCTCGGCATACAGCAAGCCTTCGAAACCGCCATAGCAGCGTTCGCGCAAGGAGCGGTCGATCTGGACCGGCATGCCGTGCAGGCGCGCCAGCGCCTCGGCGGTCTGGCGCGCGCGCAGCAGGTCGCTGGCGACGATCAGGTCGAACGATTCGTGGGCGAGCGCATCCGCCAACGCCGCGGCCTGGCGCTCCCCTTCCTCATTGAGTGCAATGTCGAGATGGCCCTGCAGGCGGCGTTCGGCGTTCCAGGCGGTTTCGCCATGGCGGATCAGGATGATGTTGGTGCTTGGTTCGGGCATAAATTTCAATAGGAGATCGTGGGGGTGCGTAGGGTGGGCAGGTTCTCCTGCCCACGCGTTCAACGATAAACGGCCATTCCGAACAGGTTCCATTTTCGTTGAACGCGTGGGCGTTCGTAAAGTTGGCCACTGGCCAACTTTACCCCGCCCACCCTACGAAAACCAGCAGCGTTTCCGTACACATGCGGCCGAAGCGTGCCGGGATACGTACCGCGTGCGCACAGGTGCGCACCCTACGCAGACCGCGTGAGGAATCGCTACTTGAGCGTGGCGGCAATTGCAGGGTTGAGTGAATAGACGCCGAAAATCTGCGCCTCGTCGAGAATGTGGCCCATGATGGCGTAGCGCGCCTCGGGACCGGTAAAGCGGCCTTCGAGCGGCAGGCGCGCAATGTCGAGCGCATACAGGGTAAAGACATAGGTGTGCACGCGCTGGTCGTTCCACGGCGGGCACGGGCCGTCGTAGCCGAAGTATTCGCCGGCCATGTCCGGGTCGTTCGCGAACCAGCCGGTGTAGTCGTTCAGGCCTTGCCTTAACTCGTGCTCGGTGCCGTTCTTGATCGTGAACGGCACCAGCGGGCCAGACTTGCCTTGCGGGGTGACCATGTCCGAAAACATGCCCTCGGCGATCGATTTCAGGCAGACCGGAATGTCGACCAGGGTCCAGTGGTAAAAGTCCACGCGGGGCAGGTTTTCCGGCACCTCCTTGCCTTCCTGGTTGACGTTGGCGGCGTCGCTTGGCACATCGGCGTCATGGACCAAAAGGACCAGCGACTGGGTGCCGGCTGGCACTTCGTCCCATGCGAGGTGCGGGTTACGGTTGGTCGACAGGCGCAGGTGATTGACCGGATCGGTCACCGCGAACGCACACTGCGGCGGAATGAGGCCGCCTTCGGTAAACGAGTCGCTCCAGATTTTCATCGCCGTTCTCCCTACCTGCCCTTGTTGGTATTGACCGCTACTGGCCACACTGGTTTCAGCGAGACATGCCGACCGGATCAACCCGGAGCCAGAATGTCACGGGGCCGTCGTTGGTGAGCGAAACTTTCATATCCGCACCAAATATGCCGGTCTCTACCTTAGCGTGCCGCGCCTGGGCGCGGCGCACGAAATGGTCGAACAGCCGCCGCCCGTCCTCGGGGCTGGCGGCCGGCGAGAACGAGGGCCGGGTGCCGGAGCGGGTGTCGGCCGCGAGCGTGAACTGCGGCACCAGCAACAGGCCGCCGGCGACATCGGTCACGCTGCGGTTCATCTTGCCGGCGTCGTCGGCAAACACCCGGTACGACAGCAGCTTGTCGAGCAAGGCGTCGGCCTCGCGCTCGGTATCGCCCTTTTCGGCGCACACCAGCACCAGGAGGCCGGCGTCGATCGCGCCCACGTTCTTGCCGTCGACCACCACGCTGGCGCTGCTGACGCGTTGAAGCAGGCCGATCATGCCGTGCCGAGGGTCACGCGCATGAACTTGCGCTTACCGACCTGCAGCACGAAGGTGCCCGGGTCGAGCATGAGCGCCTTGTCGCTGATCACCACGCCGTCGATGCGCACGCCGCCCTGGTCGACCATCCGCATCGCTTCGGAGGTCGAGGCGCACAGTCCGGTCTGCTTGAGCAGATGCGCCACGCCGATCGGCGCGCCGGCAAGAAGCATTTCCGGCACGTCGTCCGGAATGCCGCCCTTGGAGCGGTTGACGAAGTCGGCCAGCGCGTCGTCCGCCGCCTGGGCCGAGTGGAAGCGGGCCGTGATTTCCTTGGCCAGCGCCACCTTGACGTCGCGCGGATTCTTGCCTGCCTCCACTTCCGCTTTCAGTGTGGCAATCTCTCCGATCGAACGGAATGACAGCAGATCAAAGTAACGCCACATCATGACGTCCGAAATGCTCATCAGTTTGCCGAACATCGTATTGGCCGGTTCGGTAATGCCGATATAGTTGTTCTTAGACTTGGACATTTTCTCGACGCCGTCCAGGCCCTCCAGCAACGGCATGGTCAGGATGCACTGCGGCTCCTGGCCATAGTCCTTCTGCAATTCGCGGCCAACAAGCAAGTTGAACTTTTGGTCCGTTCCACCCAGCTCAAGGTCCGCCTTCAAAGCCACCGAATCGTATCCCTGCATCAACGGGTAGAGGAACTCATGCACAGAAATCGGGGTCCCACTCTTGTAGCGCTTGGTGAAGTCGTCGCGTTCCATCATGCGCGCGACGGTGTAGCGCGAGGCCAGCTCGATCATGCCGCGCGCGCCCAGCGGATCCGACCACTCCGAGTTGTAGCGGATTTCCGTGCGCTCGGCGTCCAGCACCAGGCTTGCCTGGCGAAAATAAGTCATCGCATTGGCTTCCACCTGCTCGCGCGTGAGCGGCGGGCGGGTGACGTTGCGGCCGGACGGATCGCCAATCATCGAGGTGAAATCGCCGATCAGGAAAATCACCTGGTGGCCGAGGTCTTGCAGTTGACGCATCTTGTTCAGCACCACGGTGTGGCCGACGTGCAGGTCGGGTGCGGTCGGATCGAGGCCGAGCTTGATGCGCAGCGGTTTGCCGGTCTGCTCCGAGCGCGCCAGCTTCTGCGCAAATTCGCTCTCGATCAGCAGCTCGTCGACGCCGCGTTTGGTGATGGCAAGGGCCTCCTGGACCGCGTCGGACAGCGGCAAAGAGGGGGTTCCAGCAGGCGTGCCAGCGATCTCGGCAGGCTTACCAGACAGTTCGGAAGTTGTCATAAATATTCTTGTAGGAAAGTGGCTAAAACGGTTGCAGGACGCAGGAGTTTGGTATAATGCCCGATCCCATCAATCTTGCCGCAAGAAAAGTTTCTACGACGACAAGAAGAAAAATAAGCAATCGTCGTGGGAAGTTTCAGCGGCAAATTTTAACTGATTGCATGAGCCCTATACAGAAAATCGCCAGTAAACACTGGCAAGGCCTGAAGGAATCCAGTCGCAAGACCCGCATCGTGGGTGCCGGCGCCGTGTTCCTGGCAGTGTGTGCGTTTGGCGCCACCGCCGTTGCCCCGATGGCTCCCGACGCGTCCGACCTGCCGGTCAAATCCGTCGCCCAGGACCTGGAGCTGCCGAACCTGGCAGAGCAGATCGCCGCGCTGCAGAACGATCAACAGCAATTCATCCATGAAGAACGGGTACGGCCGGGCGACTCCCTCGGCTCGCTGTTCACCCGTCTGGGCGTGGACGATGCGCAGGCCCAGAACTTCGTGCGCAGCGACAAGCTCGCACACCGCATCCTGACCCTCAAGACCGGCAAGCGCATCCAGGCCCGCACCGACGAGAACGGCTTGCTGCTGTCGCTGCAGGCGACGGTGGCAGACGGCAAGGATAACGCAGCCCAGACCATCACGATCACCCGCAAGGGCGACCAGCTGGTGTCCAGCGAAGCGCCGGCCCAGCTCGAGCGCCGCATCGAAATGCGCTCGCGCCAGATCACCTCCTCGCTGTACGCGGCCACCGATGCCAACACCGACGGCGGCAAGCTGCCGGACGCGATCGTCTCGCAGATCGTCGAAATGTTCTCCAACAGCATCGACTTCCGCTCCGACCTGAAGCGCGGCGACCACTTCTCGGTCGTCTACGAAACCTTCTGGCAGGACGGCGAAATGGTGCGCACCGGCCGCATCCTGGCCGGCGAATTCGTCAATCGCGGCGTGTCCTACCAGTCGATGTGGTATGAAGACCCGGTCACCCGCCAGGGCGGCTACTACACCCTGGACGGCAAGTCGCTCAAGCAGGGCTTCCTCAAGTCGCCGCTCGAGTTCTCGCGCATTTCGTCGGTCTTCTCGATGCGCGTGCACCCGATTTCGGGCGTGTGGAAACAGCACAAGGGCGTCGACTTCGCAGCGCCCACGGGCACCCCGATCCGCGCCTCGGGCGACGGCGTGGTGGACTTCATCGGCGGCAACAGCGGCGGCTACGGGAATATGGTCGTCCTCAAGCACTGGGCCAACTACAGCACCGCCTACGGCCACATGAGCCGCTTCGCGGCAGGCCTGCGCCGCGGCCAGAAAGTGCGCCAGGGCGAGGTGATCGGCTACGTCGGCACCACCGGCTGGTCGACCGGCCCGCACCTGCACTACGAATTCCGCGTGGCGGGCCAGGCGCGCGATCCGCTGTCGATCAAGGTCGTGGCCCAGGCCCCGCTGTCGCAGTCGGAAATGGCACGCTTCAAGATGGCCTCGGCCGACATCAGCCACCGCTTCGCGCTGCTGGCACCAAACGGCGCCGGCGCAGCGATGGCTGCACGCTAAGCACTTCCCGACCCAACATCGGCTACGCCTTCCGCGGCAAACGCAGCGGAAGGCGTTTTTTCTTGTCCAGCTGCTTTCCGTGACGCTATGAACAATCCTTCCTCCCTTTACATCGGCCTGATGTCCGGCACCAGCCTGGACGGCGTCGACGGCGTGCTCGCCGAGTTCGCCGACGGCGGGATCCGTACCATCGGCGCCGCCTTCGTTCCGTTCCCGCCCCTGCTGCGCGCCGAACTGATGGCGCTGCAGGCCGCGAGCGAGAACGAACTGGAGCGCGAGGCGCGCGCGGCCAATGGCCTGGCCGCCAGCTATGCTGAGTGCGTCGAGGCGCTGCTGCCGGCGGACGGCGGCAAGGTCGTCGCAATCGCGGTCCATGGCCAGACCATCCGCCATCGCCCCGAGCTGGGCTTCACGCGCCAGACCAACAACCCGGCGCTGCTGGCCGAGCTGACCGGGATCGACGTCATCGCCGATTTCCGCAGCCGCGACATCGCCGCCGGCGGCCAGGGTGCGCCGCTGGTGCCGGCGTTCCACGAGGCGGCGTTCGGCAAGCCGGGAACCGTGCGCGTGGTGGTGAACATCGGGGGTATCGGCAACATCAGCGTGCTGCATGGCGACGGCCGCGTGACGGGCTACGACACCGGCCCCGGCAACGTGCTGATGGACCTGTGGATTGGGCGCCATCAGGGCAAGGCGTATGACGAGGACGGCGCCTGGGCGGCCGGCGGCAAGGTGGACCAGCGTTTGCTGGACGTGCTGCTGGACGAACCCTACTTCCGCCAGCCGGCGCCCAAGAGCACCGGGCGCGACCTGTTTCATGCCGAGTGGCTGGATGCGAAGCTGGCGCAGTGCCCGGGGGTGGCGCCGCAAGATGTGCAGGCGACCCTGACGGCGCTGACGGCGGAAACGATCGCGAGCGCGATCGAAAATGAGAGTGGCGCGGTGGACGCGGTCTACGTGTGCGGTGGTGGCGCCTACAACGGTACGCTGCTGCGTGAACTGCATAGCAGGCTGGGCGGAAAGACGACGGTGGAATCGACTGCCGCGCTCGGCGTGGCGCCGAACCGGGTGGAGGCGCTGGCGTTTGCGTGGCTGGGGTATCGGTTCGTGCAGCGGTTGCCGGGCAACCTGCCGGCGGTCACGGGCGCGAACGGCCCACGCATCCTCGGTGCGCTCTATCCTGCCTGAAGCCAGGCGGCGTCACCACAATCGACTGCCCAAAACCGTCGTTCCCGCGCAGGCGGGAACCCATGCTGAGCGTGTGATCACGCGGTCTATGGGGGGGAATAGCGCCAGTGGCGCTATTCCCGCCTCCGCGGGAACGACGCTTGACCGCTCACTGATTAAGTCAGCGGTGACTTACTTTCCGATCAAACCGAGAACGACGACCCGCAGCCGCAGGTCGACTGGGCGTTCGGGTTCTTGATGACGAACTGTGCGCCTTCGAGGTCGTCCTTGTAGTCGATCTCGGCGCCGAGCAGGTACTGATAGCTCATCGAGTCGATCAGCAGCTGCACGCCGTTCTTGACCATGGTGGTGTCGTCCTCGTTGACGATTTCGTCAAAGGTGAAGCCGTACTGGAAGCCGGAGCAGCCACCGCCCTGCACGAACACGCGCAGTTTCAGGTCGGGATTGCCCTCCTCTTCGATCAGCTGGGCCACCTTCTGCGCGGCGCTGTCGGTGAAGATGATCGGCGACGGGATAGTCTCTTGCGCTTCGGCGACTGCATTCATGGATAAACTCCTGATTGAATTCGAATTTCATCCATTATAGACGGTTGGCGCAAGTCATGCTCCCGACGCCGCTTCCGCCACGGCCAGATGAAACACCGGCTCGCCGCTGGGCTGATGGGATAACTTGCCCGTCACCAACGCGCCGCCGTGCATCTCGAGCAGCTTGTAATGGACATCTCCATGTATGCGGCCTTTCGGCTGCAATTCAAGTAGTTCCGTCGAATAAACGGTTCCCGCGATATAGCCGTTGACCACCAGGTTCGCGCAGCGCACCTCGCCTTCGATGCGCGCGTGCTCGGAGACGATCAGCACGCTGTCCGCCCCCTCGCCGGCCACCACGTTGCCGTGCACTTCGCCATCGATGCGCAACCCGCCGGTAAAACACAGGTCGCCCTCGATCCGGGCGGCAATTCCGATCAGGCTGTCAATCTCACTTTTCGCATTACGACCGAACATGGTTGCACCCCAGATAGTAGATGACGGGACATGCGTTATTGGTTTGAAAACCGAACCGGCGCATCGGTCAATTTACCGCTCTCAATACTTGTCGCTTTGATCTAGATCGTGTGTGCGCCTTGGAGAAAAAGAAAGGCCAGGGCGCGGCAGTCCGCGGCCTGGCCTCATGGCAATTACTGGATTTACGGCAACAGTGCGATCTGCTGCAGGCCGGTCGTTTCCGGCAGGCCAAACATCAGGTTCATGCACTGCACCGCCTGCCCGGACGCGCCCTTGACCAGGTTGTCCTGCACCACCAGCACCACGACCGTGTCACCGCCGTCCGGGCGATGCAGCGCGATGCGCAGCATGTTCGAGCCGCGCGTCGAGCGCGTTTCCGGATGCGAGCCGAACGGCATCACGTCCACAAAAGCGCTGTCCTTGTACGCCTCCTCGAACAGGGCCTGCAGCGCGGCATTGTCGATCTCGCGGGTCAGGCGCGCGTACAGCGTGGAGTGCATGCCGCGGATCATCGGCACCAGGTGCGGCGTGAACAGCAGGCCGACCTGTTGCTGGGTGTAGCGCTGCAGCTGGGCCGAGGTTTCCGGCGTGTGGCGGTGGCCGGAGACGCCGTAGGCCTTGAAGTTGTCGCTGGACTCCGAGAACAGCGTGCCGATCTCGGCCTTGCGCCCGGCGCCCGACACGCCCGACTTGGAGTCGGCGATCAGGTGGCCGGCGTCGATCACATCGGCCTTGAGCAAAGGATACAGGCCCAGCTGGATCGTGGTCGGGTAGCAGCCCGGGTTGGCGATCAGGCGCGCCTGCTTGATATCCTCGCGGTTCAGCTCGGGCAGGCCGTAGACGGCTTCTTCCAGCAGCTGCGGCGCGGTGTGGGGAATCTTGTACCACTTCTCGAATTCGGCCTGGTCCTTCAGGCGGAAGTCGGCGGCCAGGTCGATCACCTTGACGCCGGCGGCCAGCAGTTCCGGCGCCTGCGCCATCGCCACGCCGTGCGGGGTGGCAAAGAACACCACGTCGCACTGCTTCAGGTCGGCCTTGTCGGGCGACGAGAACGCCAGGTCGACGCGGCCGCGCAGCGACGGGAACATAGCGGCTACCGGGAGGCCATCCTCCTTGCGCGAGGTGATCGCGGTCAGTTGCACATCGGGATGGACGGCCAACAGCCGCAGCAATTCCACGCCCGTGTAACCAGTGCCGCCGACGATGCCAACTTTGATCATGTTCTTTCCTTAGTAATAAAAATAGGCCCGTCCCAGGCCGAGGCTGCATTTTAGCAGCCTGACGAAAACTGGGACGGACAGGCCTGCGCGGCCCGGATTGACGGTGTGTCTGGAATAAGAAAAAAGCCGCCGGCTTTGCAGCGGGCGGCTTGTCCATGCAGCGCAAGGCTGCAGAAACGAATTAACGCTTCGAGAATTGCTTTGCGCGACGTGCTTTGCGCAGACCAACTTTCTTACGCTCGACTTCGCGGGCGTCGCGGGTGACGAAACCGGCACGTGCCAGGTCGCCCTTCAGGCCTGCGTCGTAGTCGATCAGTGCACGGGTGATGCCGTGACGAACCGCACCTGCCTGGCCGGACTCGCCGCCGCCATGCACGTTGACCTTGATGTCGAAACGCTCGGTGTTGCCGGTCAGTTCCAGCGGCTGGCGGATGACCATCAGGCCGGTTTCACGCGAGAAGTATTCCGCTGCCGGCTTGCCGTTCACAATGATTTGGCCGGTGCCGGCCTTGATGAACACGCGAGCCACTGCACTCTTGCGACGGCCAGTGCCGTAGTTGTAGTTACCGATCATGTCAGCTCCTTAGAGAACGAGTGCTTTAGGTTGCTGCGCAGCGTGCGGATGGGTGCCTTCCGCGTACACTTTGAGCTTCTTGATCATCGCGTAGCCGAGCGGGCCCTTCGGCAGCATGCCTTTGACCGCTTTTTCCAGTGCGCGACCCGGAAAACGCTGTTGCATTTTCAGGAAGTTGGTTTCGTAGATACCGCCCGGGTAGCCCGAGTGACGGTAGTAGGTCTTGGCGGTCGACTTGGTGCCGGTCACGCGCAGCTTGCCTGCGTTGATCACAACGATAAAGTCGCCGGTGTCGACGTGCGGAGTGAATTCCGGCTTGTGTTTGCCGCGCAGTCGGAGTGCCACTTCGCTGGCAACACGTCCGAGGACTTTGTCCGTCGCGTCAATCACGTACCAGTCGCGCTGGACTTCATGGCCCTTAGCGGAAAAAGTTTTCATGTTGACTTCCTAATAGGTGAATTGCTCAAATTCGCGGTGGTTCCGCACCTGACGGCGCGGACTCGACCTTGTTGTCTTTTCCTGAGCAAACGGAAAGCCCACGATGATAACGCAGCAGGTGCGGTAGCGTCAACCCGCGCCTGCGCCCGCTGTGGCATCCGCGCCCGCCCGCGCCCTGCCGGCTAGAGCAAACGCAAATTGCCCATCCACAACCCGGCCTAGACTCCACGGGTAGGCCCTTTCGATGCCTAATCGAAACAAAGATTGACCCAAGAAACAATGCCAAATTATTATGACTGGCCCGAACCAGGAGTGTCCGTGAAACCCAGTCTGATCCCTTGCGCTGTATTGAGCCTGCTGGCGTCCACCGGCGCGCTGGCGGCGAGCCCCGCCAGCGAGCGCCCCTGTCACCTGCCCGGCGCGGAAGAGACGCTGCGCTGCATGACCGTCGCGGTCGCGCTCGACCACCGCCACCCCGATGGGGCGACCCTGCCCCTGCACGTGACCGTCGCGCCATCCTTTCGCGAGCGCTCGCGCCCCGATCCGCTGTTCGTGCTGGCCGGTGGCCCGGGCGAAGCGGGCAGCGACGTGCTGCCTCTGCTGTCCACCGCCTTCCGGCGCTTGCGCGCCACGCGCGACATCGTGTTCATCGATCAGCGCGGCACGGGCCTGTCGGGCAAGCTCGATTGCGACACGCCGGGCGAGGAAGATCCGGTCGACGCCCAGGCCGACAAGCTGATACGCGACTGCATCGCCAGGTCGAAGGCGCCGTTTGCCGCCTATACCACCGAGGCGGCGGCACGCGACATCGAACAGGTGCGGCGCGCGCTCGGCTACCGCCAGATCAACCTCTGGGGCGGCTCGTACGGCACCCGCCTGGGTCAGGCCTATGCGCGCGCCTTCCCGGCCAGCGTGCGCACCCTGGTGCTCGACGGTGTGGCCGCGCCCGACCAGGTGATTCCGGCCGGCGGCCGCGACGCCCAAGCCGCGCTCGACAAGCTGTTCGAGCAGTGCGCGGCCGATTCCGGCTGCCGCAAGGCCTATCCCGACCTGAAGGCCGAGTTCACCGCGCTGGTCGAGAAGCTCGCCGCCGCCGACGTGAAGGTCGCGATGCCTGACCCGCGCACCGCGCGCCAGGGACAGACGGTGATCACCAGGGCGCGCTTCCTGGGCACCGTGCGCAACATGTTGTACATCCCGGGAGAAGCGCGGCGCCTGCCGTTCCTGGTCCACAGCGCCTTTCAAGGCCGCTGGGAACCGTTCGTGGCGCGCCAGAACCTGGCCACCGACTACGCATCCAGTGCCTCGACCGCAATGCTCCTGCACCTGGCGGTGGTATGCGCCGAAGACATGCCGCGCCTGACGCCGGCCCTGATGACACACGACGCCGCGCCACTCACGCGCCCCGTACTGGAGCGCATGCCGGCCCTGTGCGAGGCCATGAAGGTGCCGCCGGTTCCCTGGCGCGAGCCGGGCGTGATCACGGCGCCGACGCTGCTGCTGTCCGGCGCGCTCGACCCGGTCACGCCGCCGCACCGCGCCGCCTCCGCCGCGCGCCACATCGCGCATGCCCAGCAGGTGGTGGCGGCCAACGCCGGGCACGGGGTGTCCTCGCTCGGCTGCGCGCCGCGCCTGCTGCGCGAATTCCTCGACAGTCCGCGGCAAAAACTGGACGCGGCATGCCTGTCCGAGATCCCGGCCCCGACCTTCCAGCTCGGCAACGCCGGGCCGCAACCCTGAACGGCACATCCATGATCGAAGCACACGAAGTACGCAAACAATTCGGACAGGTGAAGGCGCTGGGCGGTGTCAGCTTCACCGCGCGCGATGGGCAGATCACGGCCCTGCTCGGCCCCAACGGCGCCGGCAAGACCACGCTGCTGCGCACCCTGGTTGGGCTGCTCAGGCGCGACCACGGGACCATCGCGATCGACGGCATCGATCCCGAGCGCGACCCGCTGGCGGTGCGCAGCAACATCGGCTTCCTGACCGACCAGTTCGGCCTGTACGAACGTCTCACGACGCGCGAATACCTGACCTATTTCGGGGAGCTCAATGGCATGGATGGGAGCGCGCTGAATCAGCGCATCGACGAAGTGTCGCAGCTGCTGGCGATGGACGACATCCTCGAGCGGCGCAGCAAAGGCTTCTCGCAGGGCCAGCGAATCAAGGTGGCGCTGGCGCGCACGCTGCTGCACCGCCCGCGCCACCTGCTGCTCGACGAGCCGAGCCGGGGGCTGGACGTGATGAGCACACGCGCGCTGCGCGATGCGCTGGCGTCGCTGCGCGAACAAGGCTGCTGCGTGATCATGGCCACCCACGTGATGCAGGAAGTGACCCACCTGGCCGACGACGTGATCGTGATCGCCAAGGGATACACGGTGGCGCAGGGATCGCCATCGGAGCTGTGCCAGCGCACCGGCATCGCCAACCTCGAAGACGCATTCGTCAGCCTGGTCGGCACCGGGGAAGGGATCGCCGCATGAAAGCCAGGTTCCAGGTCGTATTCCTCAAGGAGCTGCGCGAGACCATGCGCGACCGGCGCACGCTGGGCCTGTTGGCCCTGTTCACGCTGATGTATCCGGTCATGCTCGGCTATATGCTGCACCAGCTGGTCGAACGCGCGGTCAAGCCCGAGCGCGACGGGATCCAGGTCGCGGTGATCGGCGCGGCCCAGGCGCCGAACCTGATGGTGCAGCTCAAGCAGAAGAACATCGCGGTCCAGCAGGTGGAACCGATGGACGAAGCGGCGATCCAGGAGCTGCTGCGTTCGCACAAGGTGGCGGCGCTGCTGCGCATTGCCGACGACTTCAGCGCGAACTACCAGGCGATGCGCCCGGCGCGCATCGAGCTGTGGTTCGACTCCGGCGCCGAATTCGACGCGCGCAAGCGCGACGTCGACGAAGTGCTGCAGGCGTACAGCTCGAACATTGCTGGCGCGCGCCTGCTGGCGCATGGCGTATCGCCGGCCGCGCTGAACCCGATCCAGCTCCAGCACTACGACACCGGCACCAATGCGTCGCGCTCCGCAGGGCTGATCGGCAGCGTGCTCGCCATGCTGTTCATGCCGGCCTTTTTATGCGGCGTGTCGGCCGCGATCGACAGCACCGCCGGCGAACGCGAACGGCGCTCGCTCGAAGTGCTGATGGCGCAGCCGGCGCGGACCTGGGAACTGGTGACCGGCAAGTGGCTGGCGGCCGCGACGCCGGCGCTGGCCGGGTTGACGCTGGAACTGGTGCTGGCGCACGCGATCCTGTCATGGCTGCCGCTGGAGGAAGCCGGACTGTCGTGGAGCCTCTCCTGGCGCGACCTGGCGCTGGTGTGCCTGGTCTCGCTGCCGCTGTCGCTGTTCGCTGCCGGGCTGCAGGTGCTGCTGTCGTTGAACTCCAAATCGTTCAAGGAAGCGCAGGGCATGCTCACATTCGCGATGCTGCTGCCGTTCGTTCCCGGCCTGGCGGTGTCGATCATGGATCTCAAGACTGCGAGCTGGATGTACCTGGTGCCGATGCTGTCGAATCAGACCCTGCTGCGCGAGCTGGCCAAGGGCACAGAGGTCGACGCCCTCGCCTACCTGCTGACCTTTGCCGGTTCGGCGCTGCCGGCGCTGGCCACGGTGGCGCTGGCGAGCTGGCGCATGAAGAGCGAACGCTTCGTGCTGGCCGTGTAAGAGGCGCTCATTTCGAGACGACCTCCAGGGGCCAAGCGGCGCTTGCCGAGGTCCCTTACAATACGCCTGACCACAATGTAAGCGGAGAACTCAATGGAAGTAAAAGTCAGCTGGAACGGCCCGTCGGGCATGGATTTTCGCGCACAGACCGGATCCGGCCACCTTGTCACGATGGACGGCGCGCCTGAAGCGGGCGGCCACAATCTGGCGCCGCGCCCGATGGAGATGGTCTTGCTGGGAACCGGCGGCTGCACTGCGTTCGACGTGGTGCTGATCCTGCAGCGTTCGCGCGAGGACGTGCGCGGCTGCGACGTGACGCTCAAGGCCGAACGCGCCGAGACCGAACCGAAGGTATTCACCAGGATTCACTTCCACTTCACCGTCACCGGCCGCAACCTCAAGACGGCCACGGTCGAGCGTGCGATCAAGCTATCGCACGAAAAGTACTGCTCGGCGTCGATCATGCTGGCCAAGACGGCCGAGATCACGCATTCGTTCGAGATCGTCGAAGGCTGAGGCCAATGCCCATCGTAGGGTGCGCACCTGTGCGCACGCGGTACGGCTGAGCAGAGTTTGCGGTAGCTTTGAATGGGCGCGGCGCTAACTGAGACTTCGTGAGGCGTGCCGGGGGGCGTAGGGTGCGCACCTGTGCGCACGCGGCCAGCGTGTGCCGGCTTGCGGCGGCTGCTTCACTACGCCGCGTTCGCGAACCGCGTGCGCACGGGTGCGCACCCTACGCTCTTGGCAAGCGCTTCAGACGTAATACGCTGTGGTGGTCATCACCCTGGACATCGCGCGCATCGCCATCTTCACCGGCAGCGGCGTTTCGGCCGCGCCCAGCGCCTGCGCGCTGGCGCCGTGCGCCGCCTCATCTACCCGCATCTGCTCGACAATCGCGCGTGACTTGACGTCCTGCGGCGGCAGCTTGTCGAGGTGGCTGTCCAGGTGCGCCTCCACCTGGCGTTCGGTCTCCACCACAAAGCCCAGGCTGTGCGCATCGCCCAGTTTGGCCGCGATCGTGCCCAGCACGTAGGAACCCGCGTACCACAGCGGATTGAGCACGCTCGGCTGCGAGCCGAGCTCGGACAAGCGCTGCGCCGTCCACGCCAGGTGATCCTCTTCCTCGCGGCCGGCCTGCTGGAACTGGTCGCGCATTACCGGGCTGCGGGCAAAGCGTGCCTGGGCGTCGTACAGCGCCTGGGCGCATACCTCGCCGACGTGGTTCACCCGCATCAGGCCTGCGCTGTGGCGCTGCTCCTGCTCGGTCAGTTCGCAGTCGGGGGCGTGCGCGCCCGGATTCGGACGCGACGAGCCAGCCACGCCGCCGACCACGCGCAGGGCCTTGTCGAAGCCGACGATCATCTGGTCAAGAGGGGAAATGAAACGGTTCGCTGACATAGTTTTGCTTAAATAATACGCCTGGAAAACCCCATTATAGGCTTTGCGGCGCGGCCCAGCCGCCTTCCCGTCCGCGTGTGCCGGCCGCAAGCGGCAACATCCCGGCATTTTGCTTGTCAAACCCTCGTGTTCCGTACGTTCCGATGAGGTAATCCAATGGAAATGACGACGTCTCCCACCCCGGATGAATCGGAACACCCGCGCAGAAAATTTTTGCTGGCCACGACCATGGGCGTGGGCGCGATCGGGGTGGTCGCCACCGCAATTCCGTTCGTCAGATCGATGGATCCGAGCGCGCGCGCCCTTGCTGCCGGAGCTCCCGCCGAGGTCGACCTGGCCAAGCTCGCGCCTGGTGCGATCATGACGGTCGGGTGGCGCGGCAAGCCGGTCTGGGTACTGCACCGCACGCCCGCGATGCTCGCCACGCTGGGCAATCACAACGCCCTGCTGCTCGATCCGAATTCCACCACCGACCAGCAGCCCGACTATGCGCGCAACCCCACGCGCTCGCGCGAGCCGGCCTACTTTGTCGCGATCGGCATCTGCACCCACCTCGGCTGCGTGCCCGTGTTCCGCCCCGAGCCGAACGCGCCCGGCCTCGGTGCCGACTGGCCGGGCGGCTTCTACTGTCCCTGCCACGGCTCCAAGTACGACCTCGCCGGCCGGGTGTTCCGCAATATGCCGGCGCCGCTCAACCTCGAAATTCCTCCCTACACCCTCTTGCCAGACAATAAACTGCTGATCGGCGAAGAACGCGCGGTCGTGCACACGGCCTAACGCATCGGCTGCTCCGCCCTGTCCCGGAAATGCGCAATCTGGACCACGGATAACGCCGTGTGTCGCATGGCCTCGCCCGTACCGGGCCGAATTTAATACAATGCAAGTATCGAGAGCCGCGCCCGTCAAGACGCGGCTTGCACTGGCATTGCATCGGGAGTCTTATGGAATTACGTATCCGCAATCTGTCCAAGACCTACGCCAACGGCGTGGTTGCCCTGGACAAGGTCTCGCTGACCATCCCCACCGGGATGTTTGGCCTGCTCGGCCCCAACGGCGCCGGCAAGTCGACCTTGATGCGGACCCTCGCCACCTTGCAGGAATGCGATTCGGGCTCGGTGTTCCTCGACGATATCGACGTGCTCGACGAAAAGGACGAAGTGCGGCGCCTGCTGGGCTACCTGCCGCAGGACTTCGGCGTCTACCCCAAGGTCACCGCGTACGAACTGCTCGACCATTTCGCGGTGCTCAAGGGCTTAACTGCTAAGGGCCGGCGGCGCGAAGTGGTCGATGGCCTGCTGCAGCAGACCAACCTGTTCGAGGTGCGCCACCAGAAGCTGGGCGCCTTCTCCGGCGGCATGCGCCAGCGCTTCGGCATCGCCCAGGCGCTGCTGGGCGACCCGCAACTGATCATCGTCGACGAGCCGACCGCCGGCCTGGACCCGCAGGAACGGGTGCGCTTCCATAACCTGCTGTCGGACATCGGCGCGGACAAGACGGTGCTGCTGTCGACCCACATCGTGTCCGACGTGGCCGACCTGTGCGCCAACATGGCGATCATTCACAAGGGCCAGGTGCTGCTGTCCGGCGAACCGCAAAAGCTGATCGACGACGTCGCGGACAAGATCTGGGCGCGCTTCGTCACCAAGCAGGAGCTGCCGCTGTTCCAGCAGCACCATCGGGTGATCTCGACCCGCCTGCTGATGGGGCGCACCCTGATCCACGCGTATGCCGAGGGCGATCCGGGCCACGGCTTCGAAGAGGCGCTGGCCACGCTGGAAGACGTCTACTTCGCGGCCATCACCGGCCGCCACGCCGCGCACGGGGAGCTCCCCTGATGCTGGGGCCAATGCTGGCGATCGCGCGCTTTTCCATCCGGCAGCGCCTCAAGCTGCCCTCGACCTGGGTCTACTTCGGGCTGTTCTTCGCGCTCACGCTGCTGTGGACCGCCGCCGCCGGCGGTGCGTTCCAGACCATGACCATCTCGTTCGGCGCGCGCACGCTGATCAACTCGCCGCGCTCGGTGGCCCTGACCGTCGCCTACCTCGGCTGCCTGGGCGCGGTCGTCATGGCGGCCGTGGCCGGGCGCTCGGTGCAGCAGGACTTCGAGCACAACACCCACCCGTTCTTCTTCAGCGCGCCGATCCGCAAGCACGACTACGTGTTCGGGCGCTTCCTCGCTGCCTTCGTCACGCTCGCGCTGGTGTTCGCCGCCATTCCGCTGGGCGCCTGGCTGGGCTGCTACCTGCCGGGCCTGGACCCACAGCATCTCGGCCCGCCGCAGCTCGGCACCTACCTGATGCCCTACCTGTTCACGCTGCTGCCGAACCTGTTCATATTCGGCGCGATCTTCTTCGCGCTGGCCGCGCTGACGCGGCGCATGCTGCCGGTGTTCGTGGCGAGCGTGGCGCTGATGGTCGGCTACATCGTCGCGCCCTCGCTGGCGCGCGACCTCGACTACAAGACGCTGGCGGCGCTGATGGACCCATTCGGGACCACGGCACTGATCCGGCTCACCGAATACTGGAGCATCGCCCAGCGCAACTCGTGGCTGGTGCCACTTAGCGGGGTGTACCTGACCAACCGCCTGATCTGGGGCGGCTTCGGCCTGGTGGTGCTGCTGCTGGGCTGCTGGCGCCTGCAGTTCAGCGCCAGCCTGGAGGGCGGGCGCGAACAAGTCGGCGCACAGGGCGGCGAACAAGCCGTGCCGCTATCGCACGCCGCCACCGACACCCGCGAGACCCCGCGTTTCGGCTGGCATGCCGTGCCGCTGATGGTGCTGCAAACCGCCGCGCTCAACCTGCGCGAATCGGCCAGGAACATCTACTTCGCGGTCATCGCACTGGCCGCCATGCTGGCCCTGGTGGCCGGCTCGTTCGACCTCGGCTCGCTCCAGGGCGCATCCACCCAGCCGGTCACCTACCAGTTGCTGGGCTTGGTGCGTAACGTGTTCGCGCTGTTCATGCTGGCCGTGACCACCTTCTACGCCGGCGAGCTCGTCTGGCGCGAGCGCGACGCGCGCATCGCCCAGATGTTCGACGCGCTGCCGGCGCCCGGCTGGCTGCCGCTGGTGTCCAAGCTGCTCGCCCTGATCGGGCTGCAGGCATTGATGCTGGCCATCGCGATGGTGACGAGCATGCTGATCCAGCTGTTCAAGGGCCACTTCGCGCTCGAGCCAGGACTCTACCTGCGCACGCTGTTCACGATCATGCTGCCACTTTACGCGCTGCTTGCGGTGCTGGCGATTGCGGCCCAGGTCATCATCAACCACAAGTACCTCGCGTACTTCGTAATGATCCTGTTTTACGCGGCCTGGATCACGCTGGCCGGTATGGGTCTGGACCACCCGCTGCTGGTCTACGGCGTCACGCCCTATTTCGACTATTCGCCAATGAACGGCTTCGGCCACTACCTGATGCGCGAGCGTGCGTTCGAGCTGTACTGGGCCGGCGCCGCGCTGATGCTGCTGGCGATATCGCACATGCTGTGGCCGCGCTGCGCCGACGGCGGCCTGATCGCGCGCCTGCGGCTGGCGCGCCGCAACCTGACCCTGCCCGTCATTGGGACGTTCGGCGCAGGGCTGGCCGTGTTTGCCGGCACCGGCGCCCTGCTTCTGCGCGCCATCGACCAGGAAGGCGGCTACCGGACCGCGTGGCAGCGGGAGCAGCAGCGCGCCCAGTACGAACTGCGCTACAAGCGCTACGCAGCGTTGGAGCAGCCGCGCCTGACCGACGTGAAGCTGGCGGTCGACATCGTGCCCGAGACCCGCGTCCTGAAAGTCAAGGGCACCTACCAGCTCGAAAACCGCAGCGCCCAGCCGCTGGCCGACATCGTGCTGTACCAGCAGAGCGGCGCCGACCTGAAGCTGCGCGTATCAAAGCCTGCCCAGCTCGTGCTGGCCGACCGTGCGCACGGTTTCTACCACTACCGATTGGCCTCGCCGCTGGCGACAGGGTCGCGCATTGCGCTCGATTTCGACCTGGCTTATACCCCCGGCGCCATCCTTGGCCTGGGCCGCGATACACCGGTGGTGGACAACGGCACCTTCTTCACCAACGAGGTACTGCCGCGCATTGGCTACCAGAGCACGCTGGAACTAACCGATGAGCGTGACCGCAAGCGCCACGGCCTGCCGTCAAGGCCAAGTGCGCAGCCGGGTGACGACCCGGCGGGGCGCATGTCCAACGTCTTCGGTCCGGACGTGGACTGGATCAAGTTCGACGCGGTGGTCAGCACCAGCCCCGACCAGATCGCGATCGCGCCCGGCACGCTGGAGCAGGAATGGATGAAGGGCGAGCGGCGCTTCTTCCACTACCGGATGGACAAGCCGATCCTGAATACCTACGCGTTCCAGTCGGCGCGCTACGCGGTGCGCCACGACCGCTGGCAGGATGTCTCCGTGGACGTGTACTACCACCCCGCCCACGACTTCAATGTCGACCGGATGCTCAAGGCAGCGGAAGCGACGCTCGAATACGGATCGAGGAATTTCAGCCCCTACCAGCACCGCGACCTGCGCGTGGTCGAGATCCCGCGCTACACGAGCGACACCAAGGCCTTCCCCGCCACCATCCCGGTTTCGGAGAGCGCCGGCTTCATCGCCAGGGTCGAGCCCAACTCGCGCAAGGACATCGATTACCCGTTCTATTCGACCGCCCGCGAAGTGGCGCACCAGTGGTGGGGCCACCAGCTCACGCCGGCCAAGTCAGGCGGCAGCGCGCTGGTCGAAAGCGTCGCCGAGTACACGGCGCTGATGGTGATGAAGCAGTCACGCGGCCCGGCGCACATGCGGCGCTTCCTGCGCTCGGACCTGGAGCTGTACCTCAATGGTCGCGCCGAGGACCGCCGCAAAGAGCCGACGCTGGTGCACAGCGACAACCGCGAACACATCGACGCGCGCAAGGGCGGCCTCGCGCTGTACCTGATGCAGGACCTGCTGGGCGAGGCCACCGTGAACCGGGTACTGCACGACCTGCTGGCACAGCACGCGTTCCAGGCAGCGCCCTACCCCGACATCAGCGAACTGGTGGAAGCGCTGCGCAAGGTGACGCCGCCGGACAAGGCCTACCTGATCGACGACCTGTTCGAATCGATCGCGCTGTACGAGAACCGGGCCGAAAGCGCCAGCGCGCGCCGGCTCCCGGACGGCAAGTACGAGGTCATCCTGCACGCCCAGGCCGGCAAGGTCCGCAGCAGCGAAGGCGGCGAGGACAAGGAGGCCGTGCTTTCGGACTACATCGAATTCGGGGTCGACGACCGCGACGGCAACCCGCTGGTGCGCGAGCGCCGGCTGGTCAGGCAGCGCGACCAGGTGGTCACGATGGTGGTCGACATGCGCCCCGGCCGGGCCGGAATCGACCCGGATTACAAGCTGATTGACAGAAAACCCGCAGACAACATGGTTCCTGTCGACATCCATTAAAGATAGAGTTATCATTAAGCTACCTTTTCCTGGAAGGAGCATTACTCATGTCGACTGTTGTTGCCGAGATAGCAGAGAAAATTAAAACCTTGAGCGCAACCGAGAAGAGCGAGCTGTTGCGCATGCTGCTCGAGGATATGGACGGCGTGGACCAGGACGCGGACGAGGCATGGCGCAATGAGATCGTGCGCCGGGTAAAGGCGATCCGCAACGGCGAGGCCGCGATTAACGCCTTGCACGAGGAGTGGCAGGAATAGGAATTCGGCTGCGGCCGCCCTATCTGTCGAACAGTAAGCCAGACCGCGACCCGGTGCCGGGTGCGCGGTTTTTTTTTGTCGAGAAGCCACCCCTGGCCACCTTGATCGACGTCGCCCCCGCGAAGTGAAGTGACCCAGAAATGTTGGACAGCGATTGTTACTGCATTGCGAGCTGGGTTC
>NZ_SPUM01000153.1 GCF_004614195.1 Massilia horti
TTGTGCCAGTCGTTAGCGCGGACGCAAACTATGCGCAACCGTACCGCGTGGGCACCGGTGCCCACCCTACGCCTCTTCAAGAGCTAACGGCTGGTTCACGATCGTAGGGTGGGCACCCCGTGCCCACGCGGTACGGTTGCGCAGTGTTGACGTCGACCGCATGCGCCCGGCTCCTGATTGGCCTTTGGTCTCATTGCCTCCCATCCCCAATCGATAAGAACATCTAGCAAAACATGCAGGGCCTCGGGCCGTGGGGCGAACTTTGCATGGAACGCTTGCCGGCCTGGTCCTTGCCTATTTGCGCGAGGTCGTCACATGGATGCAGGTACGCAGCTAGGGCGCAGCCAGGAGGTCGGCATCAAGATTGGGCTGATCCTGCGCAAACGCGCCGAACACGGATTACAGCAGTACACAGAGCGGGTGCGCGACGCGCTCGGCGCCGGGGATGGCGGCCCAAGCCGGGTGCCGGTGCTGTCGGCCGGGGTCGATCCGCTGGGCGCCTGGCAATACCTGGTCGACGCCGGCCAGCGCAGCGTGCTGTTCTGGGACACGCTGCGCCAGCGCGGCAACGACTTTGTAGAGCACACGATGCATGGCCTGGAGCCGGTCCTGCACTTCGATTCCGAGATGGTGCTCGATGGCCGTGCGTTCGAGCGCCCGGTCAACTATGCGATGTTGCGCATCAAGCCACCCGCCGGGGTGGTGATCGATCCGGCCAAGCGCCCTTACATCGTCATCGACCCACGCGCCGGACACGGGCCTGGCATCGGCGGCTTCAAGGACGATTCGCAGGTCGGCGTGGCGCTGCGTGCCGGTCATCCGGTTTATTTCGTGATCTTCTTCCGCGACCCCGAGCGGGGCCAGACCATGCTCGACGTGTGCGCGGCCGAGCAGCGGTTCGTGCGCAAGGTGCGCCAGCTGCACCCGGAGAGCCCCAAGCCGGCGATTGTCGGCAACTGCCAGGGCGGCTGGGCCGCGATGATGATCAGCGCTTCGGCGCCCGAGGATACCGGCCCGGTGGTCATCAACGGCGCGCCGATGTCGTACTGGGGCGGGGCCTGGAGCGAGGGCGAGGGCGACAATCCGATGCGCTACTCGGGCGGCATGCTGGGCGGTACCTGGCTGGCGTCGCTGATGGCCGATCTGGGCAATGGCAAGTTCGATGGCGCCTGGCTGGTGCAGAATTTCGAGAACCTGAACCCGGCCAACAGCCTGTGGGACAAGTACTACCACCTGTACGCCAACGTCGACACAGAACCGCCGCGCTTTCTCGAGTTCGAGCACTGGTGGGGTGGTTACTACCTGATGAACCGCGAAGAGATCGAGTGGATCACGAAGAACCTTTTCGTCGGCAACAAGCTGTGGACCGGCGATGTCAAGTCGGCCAGCGGCAACGCGTTCGATCTGCGCGAGATTAAGTCGCCGATCATCCTGTTCGCCTCGATGGGCGACAACATCACGCCGCCGCAGCAGGCATTCAACTGGGTGGCCGACCTGTACGGTAGCACCGACGAGATTAAGGCGCGTGGCCAGGTAATCGTTGGCCTGATGCACGAAAGCGTTGGCCACTTGGGTATTTTCGTGTCGGGCAAGGTCGCGAAGAAGGAGCATACCCAGATCGTGTCGGTGCTGCAGACCATCGAGCGCCTGCCGCCGGGCCTGTACGCCATGCGAATCAACGAACGCCGCGGCGAGGACGGGAAGGTCGAATACGAGGTCGATTTCTGCGAGCGGCGTCTGGAAGAGGTGGCCGAGCGCTTCAATCGTTTCCAGCGGGTTGACGAGAAGCCGTTCGAGGCAGTCGAGGAAATCTCGGACTTCAACCAGCGCGCCTACGAGCTGTTCGCCCAGCCCACGGTGCAGGCGATGTCGAACGAATGGAGCGCGCTGACGCTGCGCATGTTCCATCCGCTGCGCGTGCATCATTGGGCGATCTCGGATCTGAATCCCTGGCTGGCCTGGCTGGGACCTGCGGCGAAGGCTGTGCAGACGCGGAGGAAGCCGGTCGACGCCGCCCAGCCGCTGCGCCAGATCGAGGACATCGGCTCGCGGATGCTCAGCGCGGGGCTGGACCTGTACCGCGCGCTGCGCGACGCGACCATCGAGGCCTCCTTCTTCAGCGTCTACGCCAACATGTTCTCGATGTACGTGGCCGACAAGCACGCGGCCGAGGTGAAGCGGCCGCCGGCCGCCGAGCCGCGCGAGCTGCCGTATGTGAAGGATGCCCTGGCGGCGATCGGGCAGGGGGCATACCCGGAAGCGTTCGCGCGCATCGGCGCGCTGCTTACGCGCCGCGGCGAACCGCTGCCTTTGAGCAGGCTGGTGGCGCTGGACGCGCTGGCGCACGACTATGGCGAATACCTGCCCAAGGTCGCGCCCGACGCGATGCGGCGTATCCGGGGCGAACAGGAGATCATCACGCGCTACGAACCGGAGCAGGCGCTGCTGTCGCTCCCGAGCCTGGTCCCCGACCCTGGCGAGCGCATGCGGCTCCTGACGCTGCTCGACAAGCTGATGGCCGATCCGCGCATCCAGGCAGGGCAGCCCAGCGGCGATCAGCAGGCGACCCTGGCGCGCATCCGCACCGTGCTGGGGGCGCGCGCCCTGGAGCGGCGCACCGAGCCGGCCGCCACCAAGTAGCGCGGCCGCAGAAGCGAAAGGACACATCATGAACGACAAGCACGCCAAGTACCAGCGGCTGATCGACTTCTGCAAAGCGCTGCCGCCGCTGCCCACCGCCGTGGCCCATCCCTGCGACAAGAGCTCGCTCGAAGGCGCTGTCGAGGCAGCGCAGCTGGGACTGATCGCGCCGATCCTGGTTGGCCCCTCCGCGCGCATCAGGGACGTCGCGCAGGAGTTCAGCATTTCGATCTCGGACTATCCGCTGGTGGATGCGCCCTACAGCGAGGCCGCAGCCGCCGAAGCGGTGCAGCTGGTGCGCGAGGGGAAGGTCGAGGCGCTGATGAAGGGCAGCCTGCACACCGACGAGCTGATGGGCGCGGTTGTCAAGCGCGACTCGGGTATGCGCACCGGGCGCCGCGTGAGCCACTGCTTTGTGATGGACGTGCCGGGCCATGAGAACGCCCTGATCATTACTGACGCCGCGATCAACATCGCGCCCACGCTGGAAGAGAAGAAGGACATCCTGCAGAACGCGATCGACCTCGCCCACGCGCTGATGGTCCCGGAAGTGCGGGTGGCGGTGCTGTCGGCGATGGAGCTGGTCAATCCCAAGGTGCCCTCGACCATCGACGCCGCCGCGCTGTGCAAGATGGTCGACCGCCGGCAAATCACCGGCGCGCTGGTCGACGGCCCGCTCGCGCTGGACAACGCGATCGATCCGGAGGCGGCGCGCATCAAGGGCATCGATTCGCGGGTCGCCGGGCGTGCCAATGTGCTGATGGTGCCAGACCTGGAAGCCGGGAACATGCTGGCCAAGAGCCTGTCGTTCCTGGCCGGGGCCGACGCCGCCGGCATAGTGCTGGGCGCGCGGGTGCCGATCATCCTGACCAGCCGCGCCGATTCGGCCATGACCCGCCGCGCGTCGTGCGCGGTGGCGGCGCTCGTCGCAAAGGCGCGGCGCGATGCCGGCAAGGCGATGGGGTGATGCCATGGCCGACCTGATCCTTGTGTTGAATGCCGGTTCCTCGAGCATCAAGTTCCGCGGATACGCCATCGCCGGGCGCGAACCGCAATTGGTGGTGCGCGGCCAGATCGAGGGCTTGTACACCGATGGTGCGCGCTTTACGGTGAAGGACGCGATGGGCGAGCGCAGCGACGAGCATCGCTGGCCGTCGGGCTCGCAGCTCGACCACGAAGGCGCGATCCGCTACCTTGGCGACTGGCTGCGCGGCCATCGCGAGGCCCACCGCGTGGCGGCGGTCGGGCACCGGGTGGTGCACGGCGGCCTCAAGTTCGTGGAGCCGACCCTGGTCACGCCGGAGGTGATCGAAGAGCTGGCCGAACTGTCGCCGCTGGCGCCGCTGCACCAGCCGCACAACCTGGCGCCGATGCGGGTGATGGCCGCGCTGCGTCCGGATCTGCCGCAGGTGGCGTGCTTTGATACCGCGTTCCACCGCACCCAGCCGGCAGTGGCGCAGGCATTCGCGCTGCCGCACGCGATCACCACGCGCGGTGTGCAGCGCTACGGCTTTCACGGCCTGTCGTACGAATATATCGCGGGCGTGCTGCCGTCGGTCGCGCCGCAGGCCGCACGCGGGCGCACTGTGGTCGCGCACCTGGGCAACGGCGCCAGCATGTGCGCGATGCAGGATGGGCGCAGCGTGGCCAGCACCATGGGTTTTACCGCGCTGGACGGCCTGCCGATGGGCACCCGCTGCGGCAACCTCGACCCCGGCGTGATCCTGTACCTGATCGACGAGCTGGAGATGGACACGGCCACGATCGGGGACATGCTCTACAAGCATTCGGGGCTGCTCGGCGTGTCGGGCGTGTCGAGCGATATGCGGGTGCTGCTCGCCAGCGAGGAACCGCACGCGCGCTTTGCGATCGAGCTGTTCACCTACTGGATCGGGCGCGAGCTCGGCACGCTGGCGGCCGCGCTCGGGGGATTGGACGCGCTCGTGTTCACGGCCGGCATTGGCGAGCACGCGGCCCCGATTCGTGAGCGGGTGTGCCGCCACGCAGCCTGGCTGGGGCTTGAGTTCGACCCGGCCGCCAACGAGGCCGGCGGGCCGCGCATCAGCGTTCAAAGGAGCCGGGTGTCGGCCTGGGTGGTCCCGACCGACGAGGAACTGCTGATCGCGCGCCAGACGATGGCAGTCACCGGCATGGGGCTGGCATGAAGACCATTGCCATCGACAAGGCCGTCGAGATGATCCCAGACGGCGCCAGCGTGATGATTGGCGGGTTCATGGGCATCGGCACGCCACAGGCCTTGATGGATGAGCTGGTGCGCCAGCAAAAGCGCAACCTGACCGTGATCGGCAACGACACTTCGGTGCCCGGCAACGGGATCGGCAAGCTGGTGTCGGGCGGCGTGGTTGGCAAGGCGATCGTCAGCCATATCGGGCTCAACCCGGAGACCCAGGCCAAGATGAACGCGGGCGAGATCGAGGTCGAGCTGGTACCGCAGGGCACCCTGATCGAGCGCATCCGCGCCGCCGGGTTTGGGCTGGGCGGCATCCTGACCCCGACCGGCGTGGGCACCGTGGTCGAGGAGGGCAAGCGCAAGCTCGAGGTCGATGGCAGGCAGTATCTGGTCGAGCCTCCGCTGCCCGCCGACTTCGCGCTGGTCGAAGCCTTCCTGTCGGACTACTACGGCAACCTGACCTATGCGCTCACGGCGCGCAACTTCAACCCCGTGATGGCGATGGCGGCGGCCACCGTGATCGTGGACGCCGCGCATGTGGTCCCGGTCGGGATGATCTCGCCAGACAACGTGGTCACGCCGGCGGTGCTGGTCGACTACCTGATTGCCCATAATTGAACAGCCATGGACCCGCAAACTTTGATCGCCAAGCGCATCGCGCAGGAACTCGCACCGGGCATGCTGGTGAACCTTGGGATCGGCATCCCGACCCTGGTCGCCAACTACGTCCCTGGCCATCTGCGCATCTACTTCCAGTCCGAGAACGGCCTGATCGGCACCGGCCCGATCCCCGAGGAAGGCATGTTCGAGCGCTACCTGACCGACGCCGCCGGCCAGCCGGTCAGCGCGCTGCCGGGCGCCGCGACCTTCGACAGCGCCATGTCGTTCGGCCTGATCCGCGGCGGCCACCTCGACATCACGGTGCTGGGCGGGCTGCAGGTGGACGAGGGCGGCATGCTCGCCAACTGGATGATCCCAGGGAAGATGGTGCCCGGCATGGGCGGGGCGATGGACCTGGTCACCGGCGCCAGGCGCGTGATCGTCGCGATGCGCCACACGGCCGGGGGCAAGCCGAAGATCGTCAAGCGCTGCACGCTTCCGCTGACGTCGGTGCGCCCGGTCGACCTGGTGGTCACCGAACTGGCCGTGATCACGTTTGCGGGCGGCGTCGCCACGCTGGCCGAGACCGCGCCCGGCGTGACCGTGCAGCAGGTGCTGGCCGCCACCGAGGCGGCGCTGGCGGTGCCGGACCAGGTGCCGCAGATGAACATCGAAGGAGCGACATCATGACACTCGATATTCCCCGTCCGGTGCTCAAGGGCGCCAAGGCGCTGGTGACCGGCATCGCCAACGACCAGTCGATTGCGTACGGCTGCGCCAAGGCGTTCCGGGAGCTGGGCGCCGAGCTGGCTATCACCTACCTCAACGAGAAGAGCCGCGGCTATGTCGAGCCGCTGGCCAAGGAGTTGGGCGCGGCGATCTTCATGCCGCTGGACGTATCGCGCGAGCAGGAGGTGGACGCGATGTTCGAGCGCATCGGCCAGGAGTGGGGCGAGCTCGACATCTTCGTGCACTCGATGGCGTGGGCTCCGAAGGACGACCTGCAGGGAGGGCTCTTGAACTGCTCGGCGCAGGGCTTCTGCCAGGCGATGGACATCTCGTGCCACTCGTTCATCCGGCTCGCGCGGCGCTGCGCGCCCTTGATGAAAAACGGCGGCGTGATGTTCACCATGACCTATCACGGCGCCGACAAGGTGGTGCCGAACTATAACGTGATGGGCCCGGTCAAGGCCGCACTCGAGGCCAGCGTGCGTTACCTGGCGTACGAGCTCGGCCCCCAGCGGATCCGGGTGCACGCGATCTCGCCGGGGCCGCTCAAGACGCGCGCTGCCTCGGGCCTGAAGGACTTCGAGCGCATGCTGGCCGACGCCGCCCAGCGTGCGCCGCTGGGCGAACTGGTCGACATCGACGACGTCGGCTACACCTGTGCGTTTCTGGCCACGCCGCTGGCCAAACGCGTCTCAGGCGACACGGTGTACGTCGACGGCGGTGCTCACATCATGGCGTGACAGCGCGCAGCTGCGTTGACCAGGAGGGCGCGATGGGCATGTTTGGCAGATTCTTGCGCCGGCCGTCGGCGCCGGTGCGGGACAGAATCGATCGGCAGCGCATCGACGACGCGGCCGGCCGCATCGTCGGCCTGAACCCGCACCTGCGGATGGCGCGCCGTTCTCGGGAGCGCCTGGCCCCGGCGTTGACGACCACGCTGCGCTACCTCGACGGCGTGATGGCAAAGGTTCCCCCGGCGCGCATGGCCAGCGCCGGCACCTGGAACGACGACCCCTACATCCATGCCTTTTTCGTGGCCGCCACCGACGTCGCGCCGGTGCTGTCGCGCGCGATCGAGGTGCGCGCCTGCTTCGCGCGCTATCCGGCGCTGACGGAAGTATACGCCTTGCTCGGGATGGCGATGATCGACAAGCACATCCTGGGTGCGGCGCTGGAGGGCGAGACGCTGCGGCGCGACGTGGTGCAGCAGACGGTGAGCTTTTCCGACCACCAGGTGCGCGTCTGCGCCCCGTCCGAGGCCGAATTGCGCCAGGAGATCGTGCGCCGCCTGGTCGAGCAGTACGGCCTGGCGGCGCTGCGGCGCGTGGCGGCGGACGAGTCGCGGCGCGAAATACTCGAGCAGGAACGGGCGCTGCTCAAGACACGCCTGACGCTGCTGGAGCGCGAGGGCGTGGGGGTGCGTGGCGTGCTTGGCGGCGATGAGCCGACCAGCGCCGCGGAACTGGCGCGCCTGCATGAGCAGGTCGCGGACAACCAGCGCGCCCTGGAGCGGCTGGGCATCCGCTCCGAGGCGATTGAGCGCACGCTGGGGCAGGTGATCGACGTGCTGTCCGAACCGGGCGCCATCCTGGTCGTGGAAAACAGGCCGCTGCGCCTGTCCAGGACCAATGTGGTGCTGCCCGACGAGGATGGCGAGGGCGAAGCGATCGAGGTGCCGGTGGCGCGTGTGCCCCCCGTGCCGAATCTCATGCGCGCGTTTTCGCTGGTGCGTTTTGCCCGCGCGGAGCTGCAGGCAGTGGCCAGTCCAAGCGAGCAGGCCGCGCGCCTGCTCGGTTGAATACGGGAGGATGTCATGGCAGGCTTTAAGGAAATCCGGGTCAAGATCCGCAGCGTCGAGAGCACCCGCAAGATCACGCGGGCGATGGAAATGGTGGCCGTGTCCAAGATGCGCAAGGCGCAGGAGCGCATGCGCGCGGCGCGGCCGTACGCCAGCCGGGTGCGCAACATCGCCGGCCACCTGGCCGAATCGACGCCGGAATATACCCATCCGTTCATGATCCGGCACGACGCGGTCAAGCGCTTCGGGCTGATCGTGGTCACTACCGACAAGGGGCTGTGCGGCGGGATGAACACCAATGTGCTGCGGCTGGCGACCAACCGCATGCGCGAGTTCGAGAACCGCGGCGTGGGCTGCGACGTGGTCGCTATCGGCTCCAAGGGGCTGGGATTCCTGAACCGGATCGGGGCGCACGTGGTGGCGCATGCCACCCAGCTGGGCGATACCCCGCACCTGGAGCGCCTGATCGGGCCGATCAAGGTGCTGCTCGACGCCTGCCTGGCCGGCCAACTCGCCGGGGTCGAGATCCTGTACACGCGGTTCGTGAACGCGATGACCCAGGAGGCGCTGAACGAGGAGCTGGTGCCGTTGACGCCGGAGCGGATACGCCCCGAGCGCGGCAGCCACAGCTGGGATTACATCACCGAGCCCGACCCGCAGACCGTGATCGACGAGCTGGTGACGCGCTACATCGAGGCGATGATCTACCGCGCCGTGGTGGAGAACATGGCGTCGGAGCAGTCGGCGCGGCGGATGGCGATGAAGGCCGCCAGTGACAATGCCGGCAACGTGATCCATGAACTGACGCTGTTGTACAACAAGAACCGGCAGGCCGCGATCACGCAGGAAATTGCCGAGATCGTCTCGGGCGCGGCGGCGGTCTGAAGCGAAGGGAGCATGCCATGCCAGAGCGAACCATGCGCGTGGACGTGGTCTCGGCCGAGGCCGAGATCTTTTCCGGTGACGCGGAATTTGTCGCGCTGCCCGGCGAGGACGGCGAACTGGGGATTTATCCGCAGCATACGCCATTGCTCACCCGGATCCGTCCCGGCTCGGTGCGCATCAGGCTGCCGGGGAAGGGCGGGGAGGAACTGGTGTTCGTCGCCGGCGGCATCCTCGAGGTCCAGCCGGACGCGGTGACCGTGCTGGCCGAAACCGCGATCCGCGGGCACGACCTGGACGAGGCCAAGGCCAACGCCGCGCGCAAGCGGGCCGAGGAAGCGCTGGCCAACAGCAGCGCGCGCGTCGATTACGCCAAGGCGCAGGCCGAGCTGGCCGAGGCCATCGCCCAGCTGCAGGCGATCACCAGATTGCGCGACCGGCACCGATGAGTGTCGGGCAACCAGCACGCGCGCTGCCGGTCCAAGCATTGTAGGCACGGCGGCGCGGGGCCGTCGGCCGCTTGGGAACATCGCGATCATGATTACGCTCATCGGGGTATATGACAATTTTGACGCCGCGCGCGTCGCGCACAGCGAAGTGCTGGGCACCGGGCTGCGCTGGAACCAGGTGCAGCTCAATCCCGACCACGAGGTGCATCACGAGGCGCGCTCGGCCACTCCGCACACCGACGACCCGTCGGTCAGGGCCGGCATCGGCACCTTCGTCCGGTCGCTGTTCGGGGTCGGCGACAAGAGCACGTACAGCAATGTCTACGCCGAGGCGGTGCGGCGCGGCGACTACGTGCTGACGGTGGACGTCGACAGCAGCGAACAGTGCAGGCAGGTGGAGAGCATCATGCAGCGCCACGGTCCGGTCCACGTGGAGCAGCGCTCGGCCGACTGGATGCAGCATGGCTGGCGCGGCCACGATCCCGGGCAGGCGCCGGGCAGCGGCAAGCCTCCCGGTGGCCGATAGCCGGCACGCCGGCTGTCAACGTGAAATTCACCACATCCCTTCCTGTCTGGTCCATTGCCGCCCCGATTGCTGGTTGGATTTTGCTCTCGGGTGCCATCCTGGGTGCGGACCAGGTTCTGGGCGGTTTTTACGTGCTCCTGCTCGTGATCGGCCTGTTTGCCGGCGTGCTGGCCGCGGTATTTCACGCCAAGGTGATTGCGCGGCGAGTTGGCGAGCCGTATGGCACGCTGGTGCTGGCGGTGGCGGTGACGGCGATCGAAGTCGGGTTGATCGTGTCACTCATGGCCACAGGCGGCGCGGCCACCGCGAACCTGGCACGCGATACGGTCTATGTCGCGGTGATGATCATCCTGAACGGGATGATCGGCCTGTGCCTGCTGGTGGGCGGAATTCACCACGGGGAGCAGTCCTTCGGGCTGCGTGGGGTATTCGAAGCGCTTGTAACGCTCACGGCGATTTCGATGCTGACAATGGTACTGCCCAACTACACGGTTACCGTGCCGGGGCCAGCCTACAGTGGAACTCAGCTGGTTTTCATCGCCATCGTTTCGCTTGTGCTTTACGGGACCTTTGTACTGGTGCAGACAGTGCTGCACCGTGAACATTTTCTGCACAAGAACACTGCCCGCGACGCGCGCCGACATGCGGCGGCGCCCACGGCCAGGATTGCGTGGATCAGTCTTGGGTTGCTGCTCGCCTGCCTGGGCAGTGTGGTCCTGCTTGCCAAATCGCTCTCGCCGCCGGTGGAGGCGGCAGTCGATGCCGTTGGCGCGCCCAAGGCGCTCGTGGGGATCATTATCGCAGCCGTCGTACTCATGCCGGAATCGATTGCCGCGTTCCAGTCGGCGCGCGCCAACCGCTTGCAAACCAGTCTCAATCTGGCCCTGGGCTCGGCGCTGGCGTCCATCGGATTGACCATTCCGACGGTGGCCTTCGTGTCGCTGGCCACCGGTTCGGTCCTGTCGCTGGGCATCGACCTCAAGTCAACCGTGCTGTTGTTGCTATCCATTATTGCGGCGACCCTGTCGCTGGCGACAGGCCGTACCACGGTCATGCAAGGAACCGTGCATCTGGTGATCTTTGCGGTCTACTTGTTTATCACGATTTTTCCCTGAGCCGGGTGGATCAGCAGTCTGTTCAATTTCGATACCTTGCTATCAGACCAGACAGATTTGATGGCGGTGTCCGCTTTATTGTTTCGACGAGCGAGGTGGTTCAAAATCCTGTTTGCAGGGGATAATACGCATCCATTCCCGCCACACGGCGACCGCAATCGCCAGTATTATCGGCCCCACGAAAATACCGATCAAGCCGAATGCTGAGATTCCCCCAATCACGCCAAACATTGTGAGCAAAAAAGGGAGATGTGCGGCATTGCTGATTAATAGTGGGCGAATAATATTATCGATGGGATGCACAAGAAATATTCCCCATGCCAGCATTGCCAGTCCTTGCCACAGACTGCCACTTATAACAAGGAAAATGCTTATGGTTCCCCAGATTAACGCGGTTCCGAATATGGGGATTATCGAGGTAATCGCGGTTGCAACGCTTAAAATGGCCGGAGTTTCTAGACCAATTAGCCAATACCCCAGTCCGGCGATGAGTCCTTGCAATAAAGCGGAAAGGGCCATGCCTTGAACAACGGATCTGCTCATCCCGCCGGCGACGTCGATATACACGTCAATTCGACTCCCGATCAAGTAAAGCAGAGCTCTTCGGATTTCGCGCTGAATGGCTTCACCATCGCGATAGAAAAAGAAGATGCTGATCATGGCGAACGTGAGTTTGGCAGCGTTCCTCCCGACGCCACCCAACAAGGTGAGCAACTGTCTTGCGCCCATTTGGACTAACTGGACTACATGCTGCGTCAACTGTGTCGGTTCTGAAACGTGCTGTAGCCAACCCTGCAGCAACTTCCCGATCCATGGGATTCGAATAAGAAAATTCGGCATGAGAGATTGCGGCTGACGCAGATGTACCGCGCCGGCTTGATAAATTCGGATGAGGTCATTTTGGATTAAGCCAATGAGCCAAAACATCGGAAGAACCAGCGCAATGGTTAATCCAATTACTGCCAACAGCGCACTAAGGTTATGTCTTGCTCCCAGCTTGTGTCGAAACCAGCGATAAGCTGGCCAGGTAATGTAGACCAACAATACTGCCCAGGAAATCGAGACGAAGAACGGCTTCAAGATCAAATAGACGAGGCCAATCATTGCGCCGATCAAAACAATGGGCGTCATTCGACGGGCCCAACGCAAGGTGGCGAATCGGCTCATGGAATTATGTAAGCCAAGCACGTGAAAAGCCTTTGGGTATGCGCCCCGCCCCAAATACCGCAGACAGGGCATCCTGTTCAATTCTGGCGATAGCTCCCCCGACAGCGGGGGCAGTAATTACCTCCAACCTATTGCGAAGCGTCAGCATCATGGCTAGTTCGCCGTCGGCGACTATCATGACACGTGAGCCTCAATGCTGCCTGCTTACCGCGCGCGGCAACACTTCGTGAGATCTTCCACCTGTTGTGGAAGCCCCCGGGCGGGCCGATCATTAATCTTCGAGTTTCGAGTAATGCCGTATAAGAAACCGAGCCGCGTCGAAATGCGCTTGACTTGTATCAAGCGCATTGGTCATGCGGACTCGTAGCGTAAATTAGAGTACCCTCCCAATTGCCTCTCTGCGAAACGCGCGTAAATTTATGCCCGGTAGCAATCGACTCAACCTACTGCAAGTCAGCGCATGTGCTCTGGCATTGATCGGTGGCGCTGTATTACATTTATTGGGCAGGTCTAACATCGCCGGTTGGCTTTGGCTGAGCGGTGCTTGTCTCGTGCTCATAGCCGTAGTGATTGATACCGCTATCGCGCTGTGGCGTAGAAAGTTGGGGCTCGACCTCATTGCTCTTGTGGCGATCGCGGGCGCAATCGCACTTCAAGAGTATTTAACCGGGGCAGTAATTGCCTTGATGTTTGCCAGCGGTCGCGGGCTAGAAGACTACGCGGAAAAGCGTGCGCAAAAGGAAATGTCAGCTCTGCTGACCAAGGCGCCTCGTTTTGCCAATCGTTATGAGGGAAGCCGGATCGTCCAGGTCCCAGTAGCGTCGATTCGTCCAGGGGAACGCCTTGCGGTACGCCCGGGCGAAACGGTGCCGGTCGACGGTACTCTCGTCTCCGGCGCGCTCGTGGATGAGTCGAGTTTGACCGGAGAGTCTCTACCAGTTTCTTACTCACCTGGAAAATTGCTGGGCAGCGGGATCGTCAATGCCGGTGATGCATTCGACATGCTTGCAACCAGCACGGCCGAGAATAGTACCTTCAACAACATTATCCGCCTCGTTCAGGCCGCGCAGGAATCGAAAGCGCCGGCCATGCGACTGGCCGATCAATTTGCACTCCTGTTTGTTCCGCTTGCGTTAATTATCGCAGGGATCGCCTGGTTGTTTGCTGGCGACCCAGATCGCGCTTTGGCCGTGGTTGTCGTTGCGACACCTTGCCCATTAATCCTTGCGGTCCCGGTTGCCGTCGTCAGCGCGATGTCACGCTGCGCCCAAAGTGGTGTGCTCATCAAACACGGGGGGGCGCTCGAAAAGATGGCGCAGGTCAAAACTATGTTTTTCGACAAGACAGGTACGCTCACCGGTGGCAAAGCTCGGCTAACTGCCATTGGCACCGATCCTTCAATACAACCTGAAGAAGTGCTCAGGTTAGCGGCCTCGCTGGAACAAATGTCTGGCCACGCGATCGCGCAAGCCGTGGTTAGTGCCGCTATCGAACGCGGGCTGCCCCTATCCATTCCGGAAAATGTGACTGAGCAGCCGGGAGCAGGGCTGTCTGGCCTGGTAGATGGCAGAGACGTCCGCGTGGGCGGCTATGCGCACGTATTGGGTGAAGCAAAAACGCCGTCTTGGTCAAGGAATATAGTCGGGCGTATCGGACATGAGGGTGCCGCGGGCGTCTATATCGCGATCGGCGGCAGGTTCTGCGGGGTGCTGCAGATGATGGATGAGATCCGGCCAGAAACGCCTCGTGCCTTGCGGCTGCTGCGGGCATTAAACATCGAACGTATCGTCATGCTGACCGGAGACCGGCGTGATGTGGCCAAGTCCATTGGCGATTCCTTGGGCGTGGACGAGGTAATACCAGAGCAGACTCCGGAATCAAAACTGTCCGCAATTTCAGAAGCGCGTGCAAGCGGCGTGACGATGATGGTCGGCGACGGCATCAACGACGCGCCAGCTTTGGCTGCTGCCGACATAGGCGTGGCGATGGGCGCGCGTGGTGCTGCAGCCGCGGCGGAATCTGCGCAAGTCGTGTTGTTGGTTGACCGCTTGGATCGCCTGGCATTTGCGGTTCGCGTCGCAAAGCAGGCTCGGGTGATTGCCCTGCAAAGCGTGATTGGCGGCATGAGCCTGTCAATCATTGCCATGCTCGTTGCGGCCCTCGGCTATTTGCCACCTGTTGCAGGTGCGTTATTACAGGAGCTCATAGATGTTGCCGTTATCTTGAATGCACTGCGTGTCCTTCGTCTGCAATATGCAAAGCCGGGAGAAAAAATATCGGCAGACGATGTCAATAAACTCAAGGAAGAACATCTTCGGCTGTTGCCAATCATTGATCGTCTTAGCTGGCTGGCCGATCGAGCTGACACAATGCCCACGTCGGCAATTAGCGCGGAGCTTGCTTCGCTAAATGCATTGCTTCACAGTCAAATATTGCCACACGAGTCGAAGGATGACTCTACGCTGTATCCCGTTGTGGCGCGCATGATCGGCGGCGAAGATCCAATGGCTTCGATGAGCAGCACCCACCGGGAAATTTATCGTTTAAGCCGCGCGGTCGATCGGCTTGCTACTGGCATACGATCTGAACGCGATGAAGATTCGTCTATGCAAGAGCTACACCGCATCTTGTATGCGCTGGAGGCCATTCTACGGCTACACTTTGCTCAGGAAGAGGAGATTTATCATGGGCTTTCCTCATAAAAAAATTGGTTCTTTGAATAAAGCCGCAGCGGCCAGCAGCTTAGCCACTCGCTATCCCCCTATAGCGCAAGTATTCCACTGGGTTACTGCAATACTTGTGCTGATCGCTTTCCTTCTTGCCCCTGAAGAATCAGAACAACAGGTCTACGATCCCAGCGGTGATTTCGGCCGCCAGCTTCATGAAACGTTGGGGCTGGCAGTGCTAGGGCTAAGTGTCCTGCGCGTTCTATGGCTAGTGGTCGGCACGCGGCCCGAGCCTCCAGAGGTGGCACGTTGGATGGGCATTGCGTCAAAAGGAGTGCAGGGCGTTCTTTACCTGCTGCTCTTTGCTGTCCCCTTGACTGCGATTACTGGCGCATGGCTAGAGGGGCACCCCTTGACGCTGCTCGGCGGCGCAACAATCGCCCCCATGATTACCCCATCTCATCCTGCCGGGGAACTCATCACGGAAATCCATACGTGGCTGGGTAATGCCATTCTATGGGTGGCTGGAATTCATGCTTTTGCCGCATTGGTTCATCATTATTTCCTAAAAGATGGCGTGCTCGTCTCGATGTTGCCACGTTGGTTCTACCGACGACGGTAGGAGGATGCGCGAGCACGGCCGAACTTATTCCACGGCGGCGTCGATAGGACCAAAGTCCAATTAACCGTATCGCCGAACCGGCTTAAGTTGGTCCCAACTGTCCGCCCCGCGACGCGTGCGGGCGCGGCGGTGCCGGCAAGCGTCGACCGGTCCGGCAATTGAACTGTTGGAGGGGTGCGATGATTCGTCGTTGGTTTGCGCCATCCCGTGCCGCCAGCCGCGCGCGGTGCTGGTGCTCTGTCGTCGCTGTCTTTGCGGCCCTGGCCGGGTGCGCCAAGAAGGAGGCGCCGCCCGCTCCCGGTCCGGTGCAGGTGAGCGTCATGACAGTCGAACCGCGCGACACGCCGGTCCAGTTCGAGTTCGTGGCCCAGACCCAGAGCTCGCGCGAGGTGGAGATCAGGGCGCGGGTGGACGGCTTTCTCGACAAGCGCCTGTACACGGAAGGCGACATGGTGAAGGCCGGGCAGCCGATGTTCCAGATGGACCGCAAACCGTTCGAGGCGGCGCTGCAGTCGGCTCAGGGCCAGCTGGCGGAACAGAAGGCGCGGCTTGAGGTGGCGAGCGCCAACCTGGCCCGGGTGCGCCCGCTGGCCGCGCGTAATGCGGTCAGCAAGAAGGAACTGGACGACGCCATCGGCTTCGAAAAGCAGTCGGCCGCCGCCGTGCTGGCGGCGCAAGGCGACGTGCGCCAGGCTAACCTGAACCTGGGCTACACGACGATCAATTCGCCGCTCAAGGGCCTGTCCAGCTTCGCCAAGAAGCAGGAGGGCAGCTACCTGACGGCGGGCCAGGAGGGCTTGCTCACCACCGTGTCCCAGGTCGACCCGATATGGGTCAACTTTAGCGTTTCCGAAAACGAATTGCTCAGTTACCGCGACCAGCGCGCCGCAGGCAAGCTCCAGTTCCCGGCGAACCAGGATTTCGAGGTGGAGGTGGTGCTGGCCGACGGCAGCGTCTACCCGTATCGCGGCCGCATTAATTTTACGGCGCCGTCGTTCAGCACCGAAACCGGCACCTTCCTGGTGCGCACGGAGCTGCCCAATCCCAGCGGGCTGCTCCGCCCCGGCCAGTTCGTGCGCGCGCTGGTCATCGGCGCCACCCGCCCGGGCGCGATCCTGGTGCCGCAGCGCTCGGTGCAGCAGGGCGCCAAGGGGCATTACGTGTGGGTCATCGGTAACGACGGCAAGCCCCAGCAGCGTGTGGTCGAGGTCGGCGAGTGGCACGGCGACGACTGGTTCATCACCGACGGCTTAAAGAATGGCGAGCGGGTAGTGGTCGACGGGGCCGGGCGGGTAGCCCCGGGCGCGCCGTTGCAGATCGCTGCGGCGCCGAAGCAGGCGCAGGCGCAGGTGCAAGCAGGCGGGGCGGGCGGTGCGCCGCCGCGCTAGCCCTTGCTGCGGAGACGGCCAACGATGAATATCTCGCGCTTTTGCATCGACCACCCGATCTTCGCGTCGGTGATCTCGATCGTCATCACGCTCGCCGGCGCGGTGGCGATGGTCAAGTCGCCGATCGCGCAGTATCCCGACATTACGCCACCGCAGATCACGGTGTCGGCCACCTACCCCGGCGCGGACGCCAACGTGGTGGCCAATAACGTCGCCGCGCCCATCGAGCAGCAGGTCAACGGCGCCGACAACATGATCTACATGAACTCGTCGAGTTCGTCGACCGGCAACCTGACGCTCAATGTGTTCTTCGAGATCGGCACCGACCCCAACCTGGCCCAGGTCGACGTGCAGAACCGCGTCAACCTGGCGCTGCCGCAGCTGCCGTCGGCAGTGACCGCGCAGGGCGTGCAGGTGCAGAAGAAGTCCTCGGCGTTCATGATGGTGATCGCGATCTACTCGCCCACCCAGCGCTACGACCCGGTGTATGTGGCCAACTATGCCAACATCTACGTGCTGGACGCCTTGAAGCGCATCCCCGGCGCCAACCAGACCAGCATCTTCGGCACCCCCGACTACGCCATGCGGATCTGGCTCAAGCCGGACCGGATGGCCCAACTGGGCGTGACCGCGTCCGAGGTGCAGAACGCGGTCGCGGCGCAGAACCAGCAGTACGCGGTCGGGCGCCTTGGGCAGTCGCCCACCGGAACACCGGTCGAGCAGTCGTTCGCCGTGACCACCGCCGGGCGCATGACTGACGCGGCCGAGTTCGACAACATCATCATCCGCGCCGCCAATGGCGGCGCCGCCATCGTGCGGCTGAAGGACATCGGCCACGCCGAGCTGGGGCAGAAGGACTACTCGATCCGCGGCACCTTCCAGGGCAAGCCGGCGACGATGATGGCGGTGTACCAGCAGCCGGGCGCCAACGCGCTGGACGTGTCGAACCAGGTCAAGGCCACGCTGGCCCAGATGAAGAAGGAGTTCCCGGAGGGGATCGAGTACAAGGTCGTGATGGACACGACCGACTTCACGCGGGCCTCGATCCATGACGTGCTCAAGACCTTTTTCGAGGCAGTGATCCTGGTGGTGCTGGTGGTGTTCCTGTTCCTGCAAAGCCTGCGCGCGACCCTGATTCCGGTGCTGGCGGTGCCGGTATCGATCGTCGGCACCTTCATCGGCATGAAGGCGCTCGGCTTTTCGATCAACATGCTGACCCTGTTCGGCATGGTGCTGGCGATCGGCATCGTGGTCGACGACGCGATCGTGGTGATCGAAAACGTCGAGCGCAACATGACGGTGCGTAAGCTGGACCCGAAGGAGGCCGCCAAAGTGGCCATGGACGAGGTGTCCGGCCCGGTGGTGGCAATCGTGCTGGTGCTGTGCGCGGTGTTCGTGCCGGTCGCCTTCCTGGGCGGGATCACCGGCCAGCTGTACAAGCAGTTCGCGATCACGATCGCGATCTCGGTGGTGATCTCGGGCCTGGTGGCGCTGACCCTGTCGCCGGCGCTGGCGGCGCTGCTGCTCAAGCCGGTGCATGGCAAGAAGAACCGCTTCTTCCGCTGGTTCGAGCGCGGCTTTGATCGCATGACCAATGGCTATTCAGACGTGGTGGCGCTGACGATCAAGCGCGCCGCCATTGCGCTGCTGCTGTTTGCCGGCATGATCGCGCTGACCGTGGTGATGTTCAAGAGGGTGCCGAGCGCGTTCTTGCCGCCAGAGGACCAGGGCTATTTGCTGGGCGCGGTGATCATGCCCGACGCGGCCAGCCTGGACCGCACCAGCGAGGTCGGCACGCGCGTGTCCGATTACTTCATCAAGAACCCCGCGGTCGAGGGCGTGGCGGTGATCAACGGCTACAGCCTGCTCGACAACCAGATCAAGAACAACGCCGGCACCTTCTTTGTGGGGTTCAAGGACTTCGGGGAGCGCTACGCGAAGGACAACATCCGCACCCAGAACGCACGCACAGTACTGGAGCAGGCCTACAAGGCACTGGGCAACGATCCGCGCGGCGTGATCATGCCGGTCAATCCGCCATCAATCCCGGGCCTGGGCACCACCGGCGGCCTGGAGGTCTGGGTCCAGAGCAAGGGCGACAAGACCGTGGCGCAGATGGCAGGGTCGGTCGCCGAGTACCTGGCCCAGGCCAGGAAGGCGCCGGAGCTCTCGCGCGTGACCGCGACCTTCAACGCCAACTCGCAGCAGCTGATGGTGGACGTCGACCGCGACAAGGCCGAAACGCTGGGGGTGCCGGTGCAGGAGGTGTACGGCACGCTGCAGACCTTGTTCGGCTCGCTGTACGTGTCGCAGTTCATCAAGTCGAGCCGGCTGTGGCAGGTGATCCTGCAGGCCGAGCCGGCGTACCGGCTGAGCCCTAGCGACCTGGAGCGCCTGTTCGTGCGCAACCGGAACGGGGTGATGCTGCCGCTGTCCGCGGTGGTGACCAGCCACTATGCGACTGGCCCCGACCTGATGACCCGCTTTAACAACTTCCCGGCCGTGAAGATCACCGCCAACCCGGCCCCCGGCTACAGCTCGGGCCAGGCGATCGCCGCGCTTGAGCGCATCGGAGCCCAGGCGCTGCCGAGCGATTTCGGCCTGGCCTGGAGCGGCGAAGCGTTTGAAGAGAAAAAGGCGGGCGGCACATCGAGCTCCGTGTTCGTGTTCGGGATGGTGATGGTGTTCCTGATCCTGGCGGCGCAGTACGAGAAGTGGTCGCTGCCGCTGGGCGTGCTGATGGCGGTGCCGTTCGCGCTGTTCGGCGCGCTGGCGGCGGTGATGTTGCGCGGGCTGAACAACGACGTGTACTTCCAGATCGGGCTCACGATGCTGATCGCGCTGGCGGCCAAGAATGCGATCCTGATCTTCGAGTTTGCGGTGCTCAACCGCCAGCAAGGCGCATCGCACTACGACGCGGCGATGGTGGCCGCGCGCGAGCGGCTGCGTCCGATCGTGATGACCTCGCTCGCCTTCATCCTTGGCTGCGTGCCGCTGGCGATCGCGGTCGGCGCCTCGGCCAACAGCCGGCGCTCGATCGGCACCGGCGTGATCGGCGGCATGCTGGCGGCGACCGTGATCGCGGTGTTCTTCATCCCGATGTTCTATTACGTGATCGAGCGGACGGTCGAGCGCTTCAGCCGCAAGAAGGCCCCCGAGGCCGCGCACAAGGCGCCCACGGCAGGAGGCGTGACCGGCCAGCTGCCGCACGCGCCGCGCGACGGAGAGTAGCGATGCGCCATCCGTTTGTGCTGGCGGTGGCTGCATGTCTCCTGGCCGGCTGTGCCGTCGGGCCCGACTACAAGCGGCCGGCGGTCGACGCGCCCGCCGCGTTCCGGTTCGAGATCAAGGACGCGCGGGAGATGGCCAACACCGCGTGGTGGCAGCAGTTCAAGGACCCGGTGCTCGACCAGCTGATCGGCATTGCGCTGCTGGAAAACAAGGACGTCAAGATCGCGGCGGCGCGCATCGACGAGTTCCTTGGCCAGTACGCGACCACCCGTTCGTTCCTGTTTCCGCAGGTTGGCGCGTCGCTGTCCGGCCAGCGCCAGCGCTTGCCCAGCGCGGAGGCGCCGTTTCTCGGCTCCTTCAACGGCACGGTGTTCGAGACCTACAGCGCGCAGTTGTCGCTGAACTGGGAGATTGACCTGTTCGGCAAGCTGCGGCGCGCAACCGAGGCCGCGCGCGCCAACCTGCTGGCGAGCGAAGAGGGGCGGCGCGCGACGATCCTGACCCTGGTGTCGTCGGTGGCGGCGTCGTACATCGCGCTGCGCCAGCTCGACCGCCAACTGGAGATCGCCAAGGACACGGCCAGGACCCGCGGCGAGTCGATGGAGGTGTTCCGCGAGCGCTTCGAGGGCGGCACCGTGTCGGCGCTGGAGCTGGCCCAGAGCCAGTCCGACTACGAGGCGGCGCTGGTGGCGATTCCGCCGATCGAAACCCAGATCGCCCAAGCCGAGGACGCGCTGGCTCTGCTGTTGGGGCGCAACCCTGGACCGATCATGCGCGGCGTCGCGCTGTCCGACCTGGCTCTGCCGGCGGTACCGGCCGGGCTGCCTTCGCAATTGCTGGAGCGGCGTCCCGACCTGCGCCAGGCCGAGCAGAACCTGATCGCGGCCAATGCCCAGATCGGCGTGGCGCGGGCGCAGTACTTCCCGACCATTTCGCTCACCGGCCTGTTAGGCATGATTAGTGGGGAGTTCTCGGGCCTGTTCAAGGGGGCCAACAAGGCCTGGTCGTACGGGCTGGCGGGATCGATGCCGGTGTTTACCGCCGGCGGCATCGCGGGCACGGTGCAGACCGCCGAAGCGACGCAACAGGAAGCGCTGCTGCGTTACCAGCAGGCGATCCAGGGCGCGTTCCGCGATGTGTCCGACGCGCTGATCGCGCACACCAAGTCGCGCGAGCAGCTCGCCTACCAGGAACGCCAGGTGGCAACCCTGCGCAACTACCTGGAACTGGCGCGGCTGCGCTACGACAACGGCTATACCAGCTATATCGAGGTGCTCGATGCCGAGCGCAACCTGTACAGCGCCGAACAGGCGCAGGCCCAGACCCTGGGCAACGTGTACGTGTCCTTGGTGAACCTGTACAAGGCAATGGGCGGCGGCTGGGTGGCCCAGGCCGAGCGCATGACGCAACCGCAAACAACAAGCACAACCCGGTGAGGTGATCATGAATGCATTCCGTTTGGCCGCGGCGGCGCTGTTTGCCGCAGTAGTGGCCGTGGCAGGCGCGCCGGCCGCGCTCGGACAGGCGTCCGGCGCGGCGGCGCCGGCCGTCACCGAGAGCGAGAACGAGGCGTGGACGATCCTGATGCGCATGGCCGGCTACCTTTCCGGATTGCCGCGATTTAGCGTGAATGTGGTGAGCGACTACGATGCCGTGCAGGCGTCCGGCGACAAGATCGAATTTGGCGAGCGGCGCGAACTGGTCGTGGAACGCCCGAATCGCCTGCGCGTGGACACCGTACGCAGCGATGGAAGGCGTACCACCGGACTGTTCACGGGCTCCGAGATCGTGCTGGTCGACCATGCCAAGAAGGTCTACGCGAGCGCGGCGCAACCCGATGGGCTGGACGATAGCCTCCGGTTCTTCGTCGGTGAAATGGGCATGCGGCTGCCGTTGGCGCTGCTCTTGACGAGCAACCTGCAGCAGCAATTCGGGCACCGCGTGCGCAGCATCGATTATGTGGAAAAGACCAGCCTGTTCGGCGTGCCGGCGCACCATTTGATTGCGCGCGGCGACACGGTCGACTTCCAGGTCTGGGTCAGAGACGGTGAGCAGCCGCTGCCGCTGCGCGTGGTGCTGACCTACAAAAAAGAGCCGGGCCAGCCGCAGTTCCGCGCGCAGCTCGTCGACTGGAACCTGAACCCGGCCCTTACCGAAGCGACGTTCCGGCCGGAGATTCCGGCCGGGGCGCAGAAGATCCCGTTTGTGTCGCAGTTGGCGACGGTGCGCGCGGGCGGGCAGGGAGGCAAGCAATGAGGGGAGCGAGACATGAGTGAAGGAACTGGATTGTCGTATCGGACCCGCTGCGCGTTGCTGGCGTGCGCAGCGCTGCTGGTACTGGCTGATGCCGCGTTTGCACAGCGTGGTGGAGGGCGCGGAGGCGGCGGGGCGCGCGGTGGCGGCGCCGGTATGTCGCGGGGCGGAGGCGGCGCGCTG
>NZ_SPUM01000016.1 GCF_004614195.1 Massilia horti
GCCGAGCGTGACCACGCGCGCCACCCGCGCGCTGCCGTACTTGCGCATCCACGCGCGCGCCACCAGGCCGCCCATGCTGTGCGCGACGATCACAAGCTGGCGCGCGTGCGCGGCCGCGCACAGGCGGGCCGCCGCCTGTTCGACCAGCGGCGCGTAGCCATCGATGTCCCCGCCCAGCGGTTCCAGATCGAGCGACGCATGGCTGATATGCGCCGCGTCGAACAGCTGGACCAGGTGAAACCAGTAGCCGCTGTTGCAGCCGTAGCCGTGCAGGAGCAGCACCGGCGGCGTGCGCGCGTCGCTGTAGACGCGAGTGTGCGCCGCGGCGCGCGGCATGTACCACGACGAGAGCAGCATGCTGGCCTTGAATTCGCCGAGCAGCAGGCGCAGCCAACCGCCCGGCCCGAGCCGGAACGCGGCCGGAGTCGCGCTCGCGCCGTGCGCGCTCATCAGGAAGTTGTTGGCATTGATGGCGAGCCGCACCAGCAGCACGCAGAGCAGCCCGCCCGCCGCCGCGAGCGCGGGTGCCAGGCCAAGCCAGCGCCAGAGCAGCAGCCCGATCGCGGCCGCTAACACCGCCTCCGCCAGCAGCAGCCAACGGACGATCCGGCGCACGCTCATCGCGTCACCCGGAACGTCATGCGTGATCTCGCCATGTCATAACCCCGTTGTCATGGTTCGTAGTGTAAGCGAATCGCGTGCTCATCAAAGTGATTGATCCGCGGCGCATCCCGTAGGGTGTGCAGCTTTGCTGCGCACGCGGATTCAATGCTCCGTCAGCGGTTCAGCCAACAGGCCTTGACACCGAAGATCAGCCCCGCTGGCGCAGCATCTGCCGCGCGATCCCGCGCAGGATATTCACTTCTTCGGTCTCGAGCTGGGTCCGGGCGAACAGGCGCTTCAAGCGCGGCATCAGCTTCTTGGGGTTGTCCGCATCCAGGAAACCGATCGCGACCAGCGCCTCTTCCAGGTGCGCGTACATACCCTCGACCTGCTCCCTGCTTGCCGCCACGCCCTGGAACCCGACGCCGCTCCTGGTCTGGCCCTCACCCTGCGCGGCCATCCGGCACTCATAGGCCAAGACCTGGGCCGCCTGCGCCAGGTTCAGCGACGAATAGGCAGGGTTGGCCGGAATATTGATCAGCACGTTGCATTGCTCGACGATCTGGTTCGGTAGTCCGAAGCGCTCGTTGCCAAGGATGAGGGCCGGCTTGAGATCCTCCTGCCCTGCCACCTGCCCGGCCAAGCTGCGCGGCGAACACACCGGCGGCGAAAACTCGCGCAGCCGCGCCGACACCGCCGCGGCAAAGTTGCAGCCTGCAAGCGCCTCGCCAATGCTGTCGACGATGCGGGCGTTGGCCAGCACATCGCCCGCGCCGCTGGCAAACGCCACCGCCTCGGGGTCCGTCAATGGATTGTCGCAGCGCGGCGCGACCAGCACCAGCTCGGAAAAACCCATCGTCTTCATCGCCCGCGCGACCGAGCCGATATTGCCCGCGCGACTGGTTTCGACCAGCACGAAGCGCAGACGGTTGAACAGAGACATGTTGATTTCTGACGGGTTCATTTAAAATAGCGGCATCGTGCGGTGACGAGCGGGTGAATTTCCGGGCAATGTGGGCCGGATTGTAACCAGTTTCGGCACCGCTTTGCTCTTTAATTCGTCTCGTACCAGACCGTTCACGGCGCACCCTAGCGCGGTGGGCGTTCGCGTTATTTCACGGAAAGCACATGCACCCAATGCTCAATACGGCCGTCAAGGCCGCCCGCCGCGCCGCCGCCGTCATCAACCGCGCTTCGTTCGATGTTGAACGCATCACTGTCACCGAAAAACAACACAATGATTTCGTCACCGACGTCGACCAGGCGGCCGAGCAGGCGATCATTGAAACCCTGCTCAAGGCCTACCCCGACCATGCGGTCCTGGCGGAGGAATCGGGTGCATCGAAAAACCTGAACGACGAGAGCGAATTCGCCTGGATCATCGACCCGATCGACGGCACCACCAACTTCATGCACGGCTACCCGAACTTCTGCATCTCGATCGCGCTGCAGCAGCGCGGGGTGACCACCCAGGCCGTGGTGTACGACCCGGTGCGCAACGACCTGTTTACCGCGACCAAGGGCGCCGGCGCCTACCTGAACGACAAGCGCATCCGCGTGCGCAATCCGGACCGCGTGGCCAAGGCGCTGCTCGAGTGCGGCCACGGCGCCGATCCGCGCGCGCTGGTCGAATACCTGAAGCTGTACGAGCTGATGCAGCCGCGCTGCCAGGCAATGCGCAACAGCGGCTCGGCCGCGCTGGCGCTGGCCAACGTAGCCGCCGGCCGCAGCGACGGCTATTTCGAAAAGCGCCTGAAAGCCTGGGACATCGCGGCCGGCGCGCTGCTGGTGACCGAGGCCGGCGGCATCGTCGGCCAGTTCGACGGCGAACCGGGCTACCTGGAATCGGGCGACGTGCTGGCCGCCGGTCCCAAGGTATTTGCCCAGCTGGTCACGCTGTTGTCTCCTTTCGCGTAAAATACGCGCCGCGCACCTGGGCCGCGCTCAGGTGTCGCCCTCCTCGGAAAGTGTGACAAAAACTTTCCACAGCGAAACAAATTTCACTATAATCCCCGCTGGCCGCCTTGCGCGGCCGGCGTAAGCGGTCTGGCGTAACGACCCCTGCTTTTTCCGAACTGATTGTCCCCGATCTGGCGCAGCTTGCTGTGACGGGTCGATCTTTAGCTTACAAAATATGTCATTTTCTACTCTCGGCCTGTCCGATGCCATCGTGCGTGCAGTTACCGAACAAGGCTACACGAGTCCGACCCCGATCCAGAGCCAGGCGATCCCTGCGGTGCTGGGGGGCGGAGACCTGCTGGCCGGCGCCCAGACCGGCACCGGCAAGACCGCCGGCTTCACGCTGCCGGTACTGCAGCGCCTGTCGACGGACAAAGTCGGCGCGGCCCTGCGCAACAAGACCGCGCCGCGCGCGATCCGGGCGCTGATCCTGGCGCCCACGCGCGAACTGGCGGCGCAGGTCGAGGAAAGCGTGCGGGTCTACGGCAAGTACACCAACCTCAATTCGGCCGTCATCTTCGGCGGCGTGGGCATCAACCCACAGATCAAGCAGCTGCAGCACGGCGTCGACATCCTGGTCGCCACGCCCGGCCGCCTGCTCGACCACATCGGCCAGGGCACGGCCGACGTGTCGAAGATCGAGATCCTGATCCTGGACGAAGCGGACCGCATGCTCGACATGGGCTTCATCCACGACATCCGCAAGGTGCTGGCCGTGCTGCCGCCCAAGCGCCAGAACCTGCTGTTCTCGGCCACCTTCTCGGACGACATCAAGGCGCTGGCCGACCGCCTGCTGAACAACCCGGCGTCGATCGAAGTGGCGCGCCGCAATTCGACGGTCGAAGTGATCGCGCAGAAGATCCATCCGGTCGACCGCGACAAGAAGCACCCGATGCTGTCGCACCTGATCCGCGCCAACGACTGGCACCAGGTACTGGTGTTTACCCGCACCAAGCACGGCGCCAACAAGCTGGTCGAGCAACTGGGCAAGGACGGCATCGGCGCGATGGCGATCCACGGCAACAAGAGCCAGTCGGCGCGCACCAAGGCATTGTCCGAGTTCAAGGACGGCGCGCTGCGCGTGCTGGTGGCCACCGACATCGCCGCGCGCGGCATCGACATCGACCAGTTGCCGCATGTGGTGAACTACGACCTGCCGAACGTGCCGGAAGACTACGTGCACCGGATCGGCCGCACCGGCCGCGCCGGCGCGACTGGCGAGGCGGTGTCGCTGGTGTGCGTGGACGAGCATCAGATGCTCAAGGACATCGAGAAGCTGATCAAGCAAACCCTGCCCCGGCATGTGATTCCCGGCTTTGAGCCGGACCCGAACGCCAAGCCGCAGCCGATCCAGCTGCGCAGCGGCGACCGTGGCCACCAGAACCGTGGCCGCGCGGGCGGCAACCGCAACGCCAAGCCGCGTGCGGCCGGAACCCCGGCCGGGCAGGCCGCCAATGGCGGCGGCAACCGTACGGGCGGACGCGGCGGCAATCCGGGTGCCAACCGTGGTGGCAATGCGGGCCATGGCGGCCGGCAAGGCGCCCCGCGCCGCCAGTCGGAGCGCAGCAACTGATCGATTGCCCGCAGCGGCGGTACTGCCCGCGGGCGTTACATCGTAACGTGAATCAACCGCATGTCGAAGGCGTGACTATGCCTCGCCGAAACATGCGATAAAGAAACGCAAAACGCGATGCAATGTTGGCCAAGCGCCACCGCTGGCGCCTCTAACCGTGAATTGCGCTGCGTTTTGCGTGATTCATCCTACGGGGCGGCACGTCGCTTTGCAATGCCCGTTAGGGTGCGCACCTGTGCGCACGCGGTTCGCGGATGCGGCGCAGTGGCGCGGCAGCCGCGAGCCAGGTTGCTGTGACCGCGTGCGCAGCAAAGCTGCACACCCTACGAAACCCAGCATCGCATGGGCACAGGTGCCCACGCTTTCCGGTCAGCGGAAATACGCGCCGATCTGGCGCATGTCCGAATCGCCGACGTCGCCCGCCATCGCCCGCAGGCGCAGCACGCCGATCAGGTAGGTATATCGCGCCTGCGCCAGGTCGCGCTGGCTGGTGAACAGCTGCTGCTGGGCGTTGAGCAAGTCGAGGTTGATGCGCACACCGCCCTTGATGCTCTGCTCGGTCGCCTTCATCAGCTCATTGCCCGATTCCACCGCCTTCACCAGCGCGCCAATCTTGTTGACGCTGCCTTGCACCACGCTGTGCGCCTTGCGCAGGTCCAGCATGAGCTTGTTGGTGCGTGCCTCCAGGTCCGCCTTGGCACGCTCGTAACCCGCAACGGCCTGGCGCGTAACGGCGTTGACCAGACCGCCCTGGTAGATCGGAATGTTCACCTGCACGCCGATCGTGCGGTTCACCGTGTTCTGGTTGAACGTGTTGAGCGACTCCGAATCGCCTTTGCTGTAGCTCGCGGTCAGGTCCACCCGCGGATAGTGGCCGGCCTTCTGCTTGCTGATCTCCAGCCGCGCGTTTTCCACCGCCAGCCGCGCGGCTTCCAGCTCGTGGTTGTTCTCGAGCGTGAGCTTGTGCCACTTCTCGAACGGCCCGATGTCCAGGTCGCCCACACGGAAGCTGTCCGACAACCTGTCCAGCTCGCCCGGTTCCATGCCGATCACAGCGGCCAGCGCGTTATGCGCCACGGTCGCGTTTTCCTGCGCTTCCACCAACTGGGCCTCGGCCAGGTCGAGCCGGGCCTTGGTTTCGAGCATGTCCGTCTTGGTGCCCTCGCCTTTTTCGAACAGGCGCTGGTTGACCTTCTGCTGTTCCAGGAACACGTCGCGCTGCACTTTGGCCAGCGCCGCCTGGTCGTCGGCGAACAGGGCGTCGCAATAAGCAGCCAGTACCCGCACCGCCACCTCGTTGGTGTTGGCCTCGTACAGCGCTTCGCCCTGCCGGGCCTGCACCTTGCCCTGCCGGTAGCGTGCAATGCCATCGATGTTCAGCAGCGGCTGGCGCAGCTGCACCGAGGAAGAGCGGCTGATGTAGCGCGGGTGCGTCGGAATCACCGTCTCCCCCTGGATGTACTCCTGGTCCGCCACGTTCTTGCTACCGGAGAACTGGGCCGACACGGTGGGCAGCAACGCGGAGCGCCCGAGCACCGCATTTTCCCTGGCGCTCTCGTTCTCGTAGAAGCTCATCCGGTACGTGGGGTCGTTCTTCAGCGCGGCCTGGTACGCGGCCTGCAGGCTGACCGCGCCCGCGTTGCCGGCGGCGGCAAGCAGCAGCACGGCCGCCGCACAGGCACTGCGGCGCAGCGCGCCGCGCTTGGATTTGAATGCGGCCATCTGGATCAGTCCTCGCTCAGCGCCGACTTGGCGCGGTCCATCACGGGTTTGAGCAGGTAGTTCATCATCGTACGCTCACCGGTCTTGACGAACAGCTCCGCCGGCATGCCCGGAATGATGTTCAGGTGGTGGTCCGCGATCATCTTCGCGCCCTTCGGCGTTACCTTGACCCGCACCTTGTAGTAAGGCGCCCCGGTCTTCTCGTCCACGCTGCGGTCGGCCGACACGGTTTCCACCTCGCCTTCGATGTGCGGCGTGCGGTTGGAGTTAAACGCGGAGAACATGATCTCTACCGTCAGGCCCTGGTGCACCTTGTCCACCAGGTTCACCGGCAGCGAGCCTTCCACGATCAGCGGGTCGTCCACCGGCACGATTTCCATCATCTTGTAGCCGGCGCCGACCACGCCGCCCTGCGTGAACACGGCAGAATTGACGACCGTGCCGTCCACCGGCGCCTTGACTTCCACATTGTCCAGGTCGTAGCGCTGCCCTGCCAGGCGGGCCGCCAGCGCCTCGGCTTCCTTCTGGGTTTCCGTCAGTTGGGTGCGCACTTCCTTCTGGTAGTCCTGCAGGCGCTGCGCGCGGCGCAGGGCCATCTCGGCCACCTGGCGCTGCGTGCGGCCGATGTTGCCGATGTCTTCGGAAAGCGCGCCGGACAGCTGCGCGAAAGTGCGCTCCAGGTCCAGCAGGCGATTGCGGGCGACGTAGCCTTCCTTGGCGAGGTCGCGCATGCCCGAGAGCTGCTCCTTGAGCATGTTCATTTGTTCCTTCTTGCTCTCGCGCGACTCTTCGAAGCCCTGCACTTGGATTTTCAGGCCCGCAATGGATTCGTCCAGGCCCGCCAGTTCGCTGCGCAGCGAACCCTGGCGCGACATCAGCAACTGGTTCTGCAGGCTCATCAGCTCGGCCGCCTTCGGCTCGCCGCGGCGCTTTTGCAGCTCGTCCGGAAAGCTGATCGTGCTCTTTCCATCGCGCTCGGCGATCAAGCGCGCTTCGCTGGCGCGCGCGCTCAGGTACTGCCCTTCGGTCACCTCGTAGTTCGATTTCGCGGAGATCCCGTTCATGCGCACCAGCACCTGGCCCGCCTTGACCCGGTCGCCGTCCTTGACGAGGATGTCCTGCACCGTGCCGCCGTTGAGGTGCTGCACGGTCTTGCGGTTCGACTCCTTGGCTACGGTGCCCGACAGCGGCACGCCCTTGTCCAGCGGCGCGAGCAGCGCCCACAGCAGGAAGCCGCCGAAGCCGAGCAGCACGATGATCCAGCCCAGGCGCGCATGGGCGCGCGCGTCGGTGTTCACTTCAACCGGGGTGACGTCGTGCGAGACGATGTCCGCCGGGGCGTTTTTATTCTCGATCAGTTTCATTATTTACTTTCCACGGTCGTAGCTGCGGCCGGCGCGTAGTTGGGCGCCTGGGGGCGCGGGGCGGCCTGCTGGGCTGCCGCCTGCGCCTGCGCCTGCGGTTGCTGGGCTGCCGCCTGCGCCTGCTGTTGCTGGGCTGCCGCCTGCGCCTGCTGCTGTACCTGCTGGTTCAGGGCTGCAATTACTTCATTGGTCGGGCCGAACATCTGCGCCGTGCCGTCGCGCAGCAGCAGCAGCTTGTTGGTCGCGCCCAGCACGCTGGTGCGGTGGGTGATCAGCACAATAGTCTTGCCGCGCTGGCGCAGGTCGAGCACGGCCTGGACCAGCGCCTGTTCGCCCACGTCGTCCAGGTTCGAGTTCGGTTCGTCCAGCACGATCAGGGCCGGGTCGCCATACATGGCGCGTGCCAGGCCGATGCGCTGCTTCTGGCCGCCGGACAGGCCGGCGCCGCCGTCGCCCAGCACGGTGTCATAGCCATTGGGCATGTGCAGGATCATCTCGTGCACGCCGGCGCGCTTGGCCGCCAGCACCACCTTCTCCGAGTCCACGTCGCCAAAGCGGGCGATGTTTTCCCCCACGGTGCCGGCAAACAGTTCGATGTCCTGCGGCAGGTAGCCGATGTGCGGGCCGAGCTGGTCCTTGTTCCACTGGTAGATATCAGCGGCGTCCAGGCGCACGTTGCCCATTGCGGCCGGCCACACGCCCACCAGCAGGCGCGCCAGCGTCGATTTGCCCGAACCGCTCGGTCCAATGATGCCGAGCACGTCGCCCGCGGCGATGCCGAAGGACAGGCCCTTGATGACGGGGAATTTGGTGCCCGGCGGGGCGGCGGTGACGCCCTCCGCGGTCAGGGTGCCTTGCGGGGCCGGCAGTTCCATGCCCGCCTGGCGCGGTGGATTTTCTTCCAGCAGGGCAGTCAGGCGCTCGTAGGAGCTACGGGTGCTGCTCCACCCCTTCCATACGGCGATCAGCTGCTGCACCGGCGCCAGCGCGCGGCCCACCAGGATCGACGCGGCAATCATCATGCCCGCGGTGATCTTATTTTCAAGCACGAGCAGCGCGCCCAAGCCCAGCACCAGCGACTGCAGCGACACCTGCACGAACTTGGTGGCGGCGGCGATCTTGCCGCCCTTTTCGCTTGCTTCAGCCTGCAGGATCAGGAACTTGCCGTGCAACTTGTACCAGCGCTGCATCAGGTTGGGCAGCATGCCCATCGACTCGATCACCTCGGCGTTGCGCAGGTTGTTGGTGGCCAGCGTGGTGGACTTGACGGCCATGGTGTTGGCCTCGGCCAGCGGCTTCTTGGTGACCTTTTCGTTGACGATGGCCAGCACCACCAGGACGGCGGTGCCGCCCAGCGCGAACAGGCCCAGCGACGGCTCGAACATGAAGATCACGATCAGGTAGACCGGGAACCACGGCGCGTCGAAGAACGCGAACAGGCCGTTGCCGGTCAAGAACTGGCGCAGGTTGGTCAGGTCCGAGAGGGCCTGGCCGGCGTTGGCGCCGGTGCTGCGCTTGAGGTTCTGTTCAAAGGCCGCGGTGTAGACGCGCTTGTTGAGCGTCATGTCGAACTTTGCGCCCACGCGTACCAGCACGAACGAGCGAATTAATTCCAGGCCCGCCATCAGCAGGTAGGCGCCCAGCATCAGCAGGGTCAGCATGCCCAGGGTCAGCTCGTTGCGGCTTTGCAGCACCCGGTCATATACCTGCAGCATATATACCGATGGCACCAGCATCAGCAGGTTGCTGATCGCGCTGAATGTGCCCACCGTCCAGAACGTGCTTTTAAATGCCAGCAGGGCTCGCTCGATTTCGTTTTTCTTGCTGAAAGGTTTGTTGTTGTTCATTTGAGAGTACTCGAGTTGAGTCGGGCTCCCAGAGCGCGTGTCAAGCGGCCTCAGCGGGAGTGAGGCACATTATCTCTCAAATCTTGAACGAAATGTGATGTACATCACATTTTTAACGAGAAAAATACCGAGGTGTGGTATGGATGTCGCGGAGGATGAACACCCTGTTGCAATGCGTTCAGGAAAAAAAACCCCGGCTCCGAAGAGGCGGGGTTTCTTGGGCTCTAAGCTCAAGCCCAACCGTGCGGCTGGGCTTGTCTCTTGGGGAGATTAGCCGAGAGTGATGATGCCACCAGCAGCGCTAGCGGCACCCTGGTAGCCAACCAGGATGATGCCTTCGATGTCGGTACCAACACCAGCACCGTCTGCATCGTAGACCACCATGCTGTCCGTACCGGTCGCCGAAGCAACGAACTTGTGGGTCTCGGTGTCGTAGAAACCACGGACGATGGAAGCGGTAGCACCAGTTGCACCACCGATCGAGGTTACCAGAGCACCGGTGAAGCTTGCGCTCAGAGCACTCAGGTCGATGGTGTCGCCGGCTTGCATGCCGATCACAATGTCGATACCGGCCAGGTCGGTCGTAGCTTTGGTTGCCATTGCAGCAGTAGTTGCTACCGACAGGGTCTCGCCAGCCGCAGTCATCACGATACCGTTGGTCACACCAGCGGCGTGAGCACCGAACGTGATGATATCGGCACCAGCACCGCCGGTCACCAGGTTGTAGCCGGTGCCAACAGTGATGATGTCGTTACCTGCGCCCGTGGTAATGACGTTCATGCCATTGCCAGCAACGATAGTGTTGTTGCCACCCGTGGTGGTGATGGTGTTGTTACCGTTGCCCACGGTGATCGTGTTGTTACCAGCGCCAGCGTTGATGGTGTTGTTGCCGTGACCGGAGACGATGGTGTCGTCGCCAGCGCCGCTGGTGAACTTGTTGTTGCCATTGCCAGCAATCAGGGTGCTCTTCAGACCGTTGGCGGTCAGGTCGCTGTCCTTGGTGTTGCTACCGATGATTTTCAGGCCGTTGGCAGTTGCAGCGGCAGCGTTCACTTTAACGGTACCGGTTGAAGCGGATGCATCGATCACGGTGTTGACGTTCAGCGCCAGGGCGCCGGTGGTCACGTCCACTTTGCCAGAGCCGGTGAATTTCATGCCGGTGATTGCGGTCATGCCGGTCAGCGAACCGATGGTGATGCTCTTGCTGCCGTTGATGTTCACCTGTTCAACACCAGCAATGGTCGGGGCAGCCAGCGTGGCGTTAGCTTTATTGTTGGTGATGTTCACGGTGTCCAGGTTGCCGACCAGGGTTGCATCCTTCACACCGATGTCCAGGATCTGGGTGCCACCTTGGATGGTGATAGCACCAGCCTGGGTCGCGTTCAGGTTCGACACGGTTACGTTGCCGTCCAGGATCACACTGGTGAAGGTCGAGCCGGTGAACTTGCTGATGTCAGCGGTAACGCCGGTGTTCAAACGCAGGACTTCGAAGTTCAGGAACTTCGCTGCGGCAGCGCCGGCGAAGGCTGCATTGTTGGTTACGATCAGCTGGTCCGCGGAACCTGCGCCGCCGTCAACGGTTGCGGTCTGCGCCGCAGCGTTTGCGCCTACGGTCACGGTGTCGGTGCCGGAACCACCAACGTACTTCTGGCCTTCACCAATGGCGATGGTAATGGCACCGCTGCTGCCGGAAGCATCGATCTCAGCGGTAGATGCCCCGATGGTGGCGGTACCGAAGTTCAGGCCAGCCGCGCCGGTCAGGTTAACCTTGGTTGCTTGGGCAGTAGACAGGGTCAGCTTGTTGACAGCGGTGCCGTTGCTTACCACGTTCACGGTGGTGGCGGCTGCGTCGGTGTAGGTACCGGCAGTGATGCCTTCCAGGGTGAAGTTTTGGGTGTGGCTGGCGGTGCCGTTGACAACGGTCACGTCGCCGGTCATGCCCTTAGCGGAGACCTTGGTCAGTGCCAGGCCTGTCAGGGTGGAGTTGCCAGCGTTTTCCAGGGTCACGGTGGTCAGGGTGGAGTGAGTCGCGGAAGCGTCCGTCACCTGGTTGGTTGCACCGTAGTTGCCCTTGATGGTAGCGGATGCCAGAGCGGTGTTGGTGGTGGCAGTCACGTTCACGCCGCCAACCTGACCAGCTTTAGCAACGTCTGCGGCGACAACTGCGTCAGCAGCGGTCTTGGCAGCCAGCGCGTTGGCATCGTTGAGCAGGTCAGCAGCCTCAGCAGCAGCCTTGGCAGCAGCAGCCGCAGTCTGCAGCGGCGTCACGATTGCCTTGGCAGCGGCTTGAGCAGCAGCTGGGGTGGTTGCCAGGCCAGCAGCGAATGCAGCATCGATCTGCATTTTCTGAGCCATCGTGATAGCACCAGCTTTGTAGGCAGTCGTGGTGGCCAGGCCGATCGACAGCGCCTTGGACTGGTTAGCGGAGACATTAGTCGCAAGGTCAATGGCGGCGACCAGCGCAGCCAGATCGGTGACAACCTTTTGGGCAGCCGTTTTTGCCTTGCCGGCTGTGTCGGTGTCCGCGAGGGCAAGATCGTTAGCGTCGTTTGCGTCGCTCGCAGCATCCGTATGCGCGGTACGAGTAGCCAGGGCAACCGCTTGCGAGGCGGTTGCATTGATGGTAGTGCCACCAACAACAGTAATCGCGCCAGAGGCCGCAGTCACGTTCACTGCGCCGGTAACTGGTGCCCCGGCGACGCCTGCTTTAACTGCACCCGAACCGTTGTTGGTAATGGTCACGGTACCTGCGGCATCTTGAACCTTAATCTCTGCGGTGTTCGATTTCGCAGCGGTCACGGTGACATTCTTACCACCAGCCAGCCACACACCGTCCAATGCATTGGCCACGGTAACGTTGGTCGTTGCACCGGCAGTCACAGCGCTGGTGTGACCGATCTTTTCGGCAGCAGTCAGGTTCAGTTGGTTCACGCCGGTCCACGACGACACATCACCGTCAATCCAACCGGTGGAAACGAGATTAACCGTTTCAACATTGGTGACGGTCGCGCCCGCTGCGCTGAACAGATCCACGTCCTTGCCAACGATGTTCAGCGTGTCGTTACCCGCACCGCCGTTAATCTTGTCCAGCGAGCTAAACGTCATGGCGCCGTTCGCATCAGCTGGAGCGTTGAAAACATCGTCGCCCATGGTACCCGTGAGGATATCAATACCAGTAGTGAGCGTGTACGTCTTACCCGGGGTCGCGGCGTTTACCAGGACGTCCACAGTGGCAACCACGGTGGCGTGGTAGTTGGTCGTATTGGTTGCGTAATCCACAGCAGCGAGCATGTCGCGCGCGACTGCAGCAGCGGCGTCGCCGGAGTAGGCGTTGATTTGGGCAACGCTGATCAGGGAGCTGGTGAAGTCACCGGCCACTGCGATCTTGTTGGTGACGGTTTTCGCGTCCAGCAGGCCTTGCGGGGTGGTGTTGTTGAGCGCGCCGTTAGCGATCGCTGCGGCAGCGGTGCCGCGCGGCTGCGCGCCGCTGGCGATGGCGTCGGTCCAGAATTTCCAGCCTTCCGTGTCAGGAGCGCGGTTCAGCACGTGCAGGTAGATCGCTTCCACGAATTTCGACACGCCCAGCGGGCTGGTGTCGGTGCCGTACATGTCGGTTGCTTCTTTCGAAGTATTGAAGCTGTTGACCAGGGCGGTCAGAGCCGACTTGCCGGTCTTGTCGGCGTTCAGCGCCGCATCCAGTTCGGCCATCGTTTTCGGCGCTTTCATCGCGTCCAGCTGCGCGCTGAAGTTGGCCATGCCGAAGTAGTCGGCAGGACGGCCAAAATACGTAACGTACAGAGTTTGCACGATTTGTGCGTAGTCTTGTGCTGCCATGATTTTAAATCCTTATAGTGTGGTTTAAACCGAGTTTCTGCCGTCCAAAGTGCAAAACAGCGCTGTCTGCAAATTGAACACTTTTTCGCAGAAGCGTGAGTATATTGCCAGAGCATGCGGGAAATGTTGTGACGGCCATCACAAAGCACATTTTTTTGTGGTTTTTGAGCATTAATTTCGGGATTCGCCGGGCCATTTGCTCCATTCACGAGCGGTGAGTCGCCGTTTTTGTAATGAAGTTGAAAAAAAACGCAGGCTCCCGCCTGCGTTTTTAATATGCATATAAATGACGTTGCTTCTTATCTTTTCCAGCCCGTGGCGCCGCTGATGGTCACGCCCGGATACATCGAGTTTTTAAATATATACCCGGCCTCTTCCGCGTTGGCGCCACTCAGCGCACCTCGGATCACGGTTTGCGAACCCATGGTGCTATTGAATATCCCTTTATCATCGACCAGCCCGTAGCCCTTGACATCGTATTTCCCTTCCGCGTCTGAAACCACCAGGTTGGTAGTAAAGCTGCGGTCGCTGAAATTGATCCCCAGGCGGCCTGAATCGACATTGGCCTGGCTCTCGCCCGAGGCGTCCCGCTGGATATATGCCTCGCTGCTGGCCAGGTTAAAGGCGACCTGCCCTTCGGTAGGCATCACCAATACCGCGTTACTGGTACGGCCGATGGCGTAATCCCCAAGGAACGCCGGGGTACCCACATTATTTTTTTCCAGTGCGGCCGGCAAGACCACGGAGCCGGCCACCGCTTCCCAGCGGCCCCAGAACACCTCCTGCGCCTTGGGGGTAGGGGAAGGGGTAGGAGTCGGGACCGGAGTCGGGACCGGAGTCGGGTCCGGAGTCGGGGTCGGGGCCGGGGTCGGGTCCGGGACCGGGGTCGGGGTCGGGGCCGGGGTCGGCTCGGGCTGCACTTCGACCGGCGGCGGGGGCGGCAGCGAAGGTGACGGCGGCGGGCGCAAGGCGCCGATCGACTCGCTCTTTTGCACTTCGAGGTTGATCGGCGTAGGCAGCACGGCGGCGGCCACCTTTCCCACCGGCTCGTCGCTACGCGCAGGCACGTTTAATTCCGGTGCAACCGAAGAGCTTTGCAACAACTGCGGCACTTGCTGCCCGCGCTGCACTTGCAGCATCACATCCGGCCGGCCGGCAAACAGCTCGCGTGCGGCCGCCCCTTCGCAGGGACCGATCCCTTCAGGGCCGCAGGCGCCGGCAAACCCGCTGACCACCACGCCGCCAGACACGACCGACACCCACGAACTTTGCTCATTCGTGTAGACGATAAAGTCGGTGCCGCGCACGCCAATGGCGGCTACCGGGGTATTGAAACGGAAGTTTTGGCGCGCCTGCTTGACGGCGGTGCCGGAAATACTGCGCGCCACCCCGCTCAACAGTTCCAGCTTGAAGCGGTTGTTTGCCGGATTGGCCTGGTCCACGTGGTAGGCCTGCACCCGCGCCTTGCTGTTCGGGCGCAGGATCAGGAAACCGTTGTCGACGGTCTTCATGTAGATATACCCGTCCACCCCGGTGCTCAGCTCGTCGCCTTCCTGCACCGGCGCGTCGAGCACCGCTGGGCGAGCTGCGACCTGGGCTGCGCCAACCGCGAACACGACGTGGCCAGCCTGCGCCGCGAAAGCGGAGCCGGCAGCGATGGCCAAGCCGAGGGCAACAAGGGTGCGACGCAGCATAAAAAATCCTCCTGGATCACATTCTCCCCCTGCAAGTGCGAGGATGGCTGTGACCGCCATCACATTTTAGCAAGGGAAAACCTTTCGTTCAATATTTTTCCTGAGTTGTGGTTGCGCGCATACGCAGCCACCGGCTGGTGCTGCCACGTTTCCGCCGGGTATAGTGCTGGGGGCAACAAGTAGTTATACTTAGCCATTTCTTCTTCGGCGGATTGCGCCTGGCCGGGCCGCCAGGGCCTGATTACTCACTCAATGAAATTTGCCGTTCCGCACCCTGCCCTGCCCATGCCCGCCACGATCGCGCGGCTTGTGATCCTGGCGGCCGCCGTCGTGCTGACCGCCTGGTCGCAGTGGTCGGCGCAGGGCGCCCCGGTCAGGCTGGCCGACGAATGGTTGCGTGACCGCTTCATCCGGCTGCAGGCGAGCAACACGCCGGAAACGCGCATCCTCGTGGTCGATATCGACGAGGCCACCCTGGCCGCCTACCCGTGGCCGTGGCCGCGCTCGCGCCAGGCCGAACTGGTCGAGCGGCTGGTCGAACAGCAGCCGCGTGGGGTGGCGCTCGACATCGTCATGCTCGAGCCTGGCGAACCCGGCGGCGACGCGCGCATGGCAACCCTGGCCGAGCATGGCCCTGTCGTCCTGGCGCAGCTGTTTGACTACAACCATGGCGGCGCGCCGCTGCGCTCGGGCCGGCTCATCGGCGGCATCGCCCCGGCCGCGGCCGGCGCCACGCCCGCTACCGGCTACCTCGCCAACCATGCCGGACTGGCCCACGCCGCACATGCCGGCAATATTGGCGTGATCCCCGACAGCGACGGCATGCTGCGCCGGATTCCCATGGTCACGGCGTTCGAAGGCCGCACCTACCCGACCCTGGCGCTGGCCCTGCTGCAGTGCTGCGGCCCGGCGCCGGCGCCGGCCACGCCGGCGGTGATGCGGGTCCCGTTCCGGCATACCTGGGATGCCTTTGCCGGCGCCAGCGCGGCCGACGTGCTGGCCGGGCGCCTGCCGCCCGAGCTGGTGACAGGCAAGCTGGTGCTGGTCGGGTCGTCGGCACTGAGCGTGGGCGACCGCGTGCCCACCCCGCTCGGTCCCGCGACCGCCGGCCTGCTGGTGCATGCCGAACTGCTGTCGGCCCTGCTCGACCACCAGGCCGGCCTGGCGCCGGCTTCGTGGCCCGGCGCCTGGATCGCGCTGGCGTTCAGCCTGCTGGTGGCCATCCTCGTGGCCTGGGCCTTCCCGCGCCTGTCGGCCGCCTCGAATGTGGCGCTGCTGTTCGCCGCCTCGTGCCTGTGGCTGCCGGTGGCGTACGCGGCCAGCCGCCACGATCCCGATTTCTCGCCGGGCGGCCCCATGCTGTCGAACCTGCTCCTGTTGGCGGTGGCGGTGCCCTTTCATTGGCAACTCACCCAGCGCAAGTCGCGCCAGCTGCTGGGCACCTTGCGCCAGTACGTGGCCACCGCCGTGGTCGACGAGCTGCTGCGCAGCGACATGAAGGATCCGCTGGCGCCGCGCCAGTTGCAGGTCACCACCCTGATCGCGGACATGGAAGGCTATACCAGCCAGGTGGAAGCGCTGCCGGTGGAAGAGGCGGCGCGCCTGACCACCGACTTCCTTGACTGCCTGACCCGGCCGGTCCTCGCACGGCATGGCACGCTCGACAAGTACACCGGCGACGGCCTGGTCGCGTTCTGGGGCGCCCCGCTGCCCCAAGCCGAGCACGCCGACCTGGCCCTGGATGCCGCGCGCGACATCCTGCGCGAAGTCGCCCAATTCAGCCGCCGGCGCGTGGCGGCCGGCCACACGCCGCTGCGGGTGCGGATCGGCATCGAAAGCGGGCTGGCGATGGCCGGCGACTACGGCACCGCGCTGCGCAGCATCTACACGGCGGTCGGCGACAGCGTGAACACCGCCGCGCGGCTGGAGCAGCTGGCGCGCGACTTCCCGCACGACGTGATCATCGGCGCCGGCACCGTCGAGCGTTCGAAGCGGCACCGCTTCGTCATGCTCGGCGAACGCCAGTTGCGTGGCAAGGAGAAAATGGTCCGGCTGTACACGCTGGACAACCGGCGCGCGCAGGCCGCATCGGCCGAGCTTGCGGAGCGCCGCGCGTGAGGGCTCGCTGGAAGGGCTGGGTCGGCGCGTTCCTGCTGGCCGCCTGCGGCGCCGTTGCCGCGGCCGCCACGCCGCAGGACCTGGAGACGCTGTACCTGAAGGGGTTGCAGCTGATGAACGAGGGCCGGCAACAGGAGGCGGCCGCCGCTTTCGAACAGCTGATCGCGATCGCGCCCCAGCATGCGGGGGCGTGGATGGAACTGGCGATGCACCAGTGCGCGCTGGGCGATGCGGCCGAGGCCGAGCGGCTGTTCCGCGAGATCGAGATGCGCTTCGCGCCATCGGCCGGCATCCTGGAGGTCATCAACGCCAGCCGCAGGCAAGGCTGCAAACCATGGCAGGCGAAGCAGTACGCCAGTTTTGCGCTGGCGCGCGGCATCGACACCAACGTCAACCAGGGCGCGAGCAACCCGGTGTTTGCGATCGGCAGCGGGCCGGACCGCATCGAAGGCCTGCTGTCCGACGACTTCCTGCCCAAGCGCGACAGCTATGTGCAGGCCGCGTTCGACTACACCCGCGAACTGAACCAGCAAGGGATGGTCGGCTTCGTCCAGATGCGGGTGCGGCGCCAGGACGAGATCAGCCAGCAGGACACCAATTCCCTGCTGCTGGGGCTGGACCGCCCGTTCCAGGCCGGCATCTGGCGTTCGCACGGCACGCTCAGCGCCAGCATGGTCACGCTGGGCGGCAAGCTGTACCAGCGCCAGCTTCAGTTGCAGGCGCGCACCACGCCCAAGCTCAGCGTATTGCCGGAGCACCTGGACCTGACCTTGTCGGCAGCGCTGGGCAAGATCGAATATGTCACGCGCCAGGGGTTCGACGCCACCAACGGCGAACTGGGCGCCCAGCTCAACTATCGCACCCCGCAGGCCCTGGGGCAGGCGGCGGCCGGCCTGCTGGCGGACCGCGGCGAGAGCGCGCGCCCGGGCGGCAACCGCCATGGCTGGTACGCCAGTGCGCAATTGCAGCGTGCCTTGTTCGACCGGGCGACCGGAGAGCTCGGCTGGACGCGCCAGGACTGGCAAGGCGAGAGCGTCTACTCGCCGCAACTGATCGACGCGATCCGCCACCAGAGCACGCGCCAGTGGCGCGCGACCGTGAACATGCCGCTTGCCAAGCACCAACTGTTGCAGCTGGAATGGCGTCAAGTACACAATCGGGAAAACATATCCCTGTTTCAATATAATAGCCAGGCGCTGCAGTTGAGTTGGCGCTGGAATGGCTTTTGACATGGAATGGGTTGGTGATGCGTTGGGAGGCGGTACTCTTTTTGATCGGCCTGGTGGGAATTCCACTGGGCTGCCTGTTTCCGGCGCGCCTGCTGCCCGCCCTGCCCAATGACAAACTGTTGCACTTTGTCGCGTTTGGCGGCATGGCCCTGCTTGCCGGCCGCCTGGTGCAGGGCGAGGTCCGTGTGTTGCTCGCGCTGGCCGCGGTGTTTGCCGCCAGCTGGCTGATCGAACTTTTGCAAAACCTCGTGCCGGGGCGCCGGTTTTGCTGGCGCGACCTGGGCGCGAATGCGGCAGGGGTCCTGTTCGCCGGCGCCTCCCTGGCGCTGCTGCCGCCGCCGTGAGCGTCAACCAGAATTCAAAAACAATACGAATGACTGAACAAGACAAGCAAGCTGGCATGGGCGACCCTGGCGCGACGCAGGCCGGCGCGGCCACGCCCGCCGCAGGGAACAACCAGGTCAATATCCAGATTCATCTGCGCAAGATTCCGCTGCTGGCTGACTTGAGCGAGGAGGACATGCTGCGCGTGCGATCCGAAATCCGGATCCGTGAATACCCGCAGCGCGCGATGGTGTTGCAAAAAGGCGGCGCCGGCGACAGCCTGCTGTTCCTGCTGTCGGGCCAATTGCAAGTGATCGACGTGACGGAGGACGGGCGCGCGATCGGCCTGCGCATGCTCGCGCCGGGCGACTTCTTCGGCGAAATCGCGGTCATCACCGGCGCCAACCGCTCGGCATCGGTGGTGGCGCTGACCCCGGTGCTGGTGGCGCTGTTGCCGCGCACGACCGCGCTGCACCTGTTTTCGCATTCGCCGTCGGTGGCCAACCAGATGCTGCGCTTCTTGGCCGAAAAGGTGCAGCGCGATTCCGAATTCCGCGCCTTGCTCAGCATCCACAACACTTCCAAGCGGATTTACGCGTTCATCCAGCTGCTCAAGCAGAAGAACCCGAACAACGAAGAAGTGATCGAGAACCTGCCGACCCACCAGGATATTGCCAACATGATCAACACCAGCCGCGAGACCGTGACCCGGACCCTGCTCACGCTGACGCAGCAGGGCGTGATCAAGAAGGGCACGCACCGACTGATCATCGTCAACCCCGACGCACTCAAGAAACTGGCCCAAGGCTAAGTGTTATAATGCCATCCCTTTTTTCCCGGGCTGTGCTCGCTATTTTTCTATGATTAGCACCCTGTCGCGCCTGCGCGCGCCGGCCATCCTGCAGGGCGTATGGAACTACCGCGGCTTCATCGCCGGCAGCGTCAAGCGCGAATTCCAGGCCAAGTACCGCAACTCGCTGCTCGGCGCCACCTGGACCATCCTCAATCCGCTGGCGTTGATCGTCGTGTACACGATCATCTTCTCCAACGTCATGGGCAGCCGCATGCCGGGCCAGGCGTCCGGCTTTGCCTACAGCATCCACCTGTGCGCGGGCCTCTTGACCTGGGGCCTGTTCGCGGAAATCACCAGCCGCGGCCAGGGCGTCTTCCTCGAGCACGCCAACCTGATCAAGAAACTCAGCTTTCCGCGCATCTGCCTGCCGATCGTGGTCGTGCTCAACGCGCTGGTCAACTTCGCGATTATCTTCGGCCTGTTCATCGCCTTCCTGGTCATCGCCGGCCTGTTTCCCGGCTGGGTGTTCCTGGCCGTGGTGCCGGTCTTGCTGATCCAGGTGGTGTTCGCCATCGGGCTGGGCATGATCCTCGGCGTGCTGAACGTGTTTTTTCGCGACGTCGGCCAGTTTTTCACGATCCTGCTGCAATTCTGGTTTTGGTTCACCCCGATCGTCTATGTGGCCGATGTCTTGCCGCCGTCGATCAAGTCGCTGCTGGCATGGAACCCGATGGCGGCCGTGGTGGCCGCCCACCAGAACATTATTTTGCACGGCAAGCTGCCGGACTGGAGCAGCCTGTTGCCGGTGAGCCTGCTCGCCCTGGCCAGCTGCGTGCTCGGCATGCGCCTGTTCCGCAAGCGCGCCGGCGAAATGGTGGATGAACTGTAATGGGCAGCATCGTCGTCTCTGGCCTGGGCAAGGCCTACAAACAATATCCAAGCCGCTGGTCGCGGCTGGCGGAGTGGCTGTTGCCGGCCGCAAGCGCGCGCCATCGCCTCAAGTGGGTGCTGCGCGACATCAGCTTCCGGCTGGGCGCCGGCGAAGCGGTCGGCATCATTGGCATCAACGGCGCTGGCAAGAGCACCCTGCTCAAACTGATCACCGGCACCAGCCAGCCGACCAGCGGCAGCGTGGCGATCAGCGGCAGCGTGGCCGCCCTGCTCGAACTGGGTATGGGCTTTCACCCTGATTTCACCGGCCGCCAGAATGCCTACATGGCCGGCCAGCTGCTCGGCATGGCGGTCGAGGAGATCAGCGCGCTGATGCCGCAGATCGAAGAGTTCGCCGAGATCGGCGAGTACATCGACCAGCCGGTGCGGGTGTACTCGTCCGGGATGCAGATGCGGCTCGCGTTCAGCGTGGCCACCGTGCGCCGGCCCGACGTCTTGATCGTCGACGAGGCGCTGTCCGTGGGCGACGCCTACTTCCAGCACAAGAGCTTCGAGCGCATCCGCGAATTCAGGAAGCAGGGCACCACCCTGCTCATCGTCAGCCACGACCGCGCCGCGATCCAGTCGATCTGCGACCGCGCGATCCTGCTGGACGGCGGACGGCTGGCGCTCGAGGGCAGCCCGGAACAAGTGATGGACTTCTACAACGCGATGCTGGCCGAACGCGACAACGCCAAGGTGGAACAAAGCGCCGCCGCCGACGGCCGGGTCCAGACCCGTTCCGGCACCGGCGAAGCGACGGTGACCCGCATCACGCTCGAAAATGCCGACGGCGAGCAGGTGGAGACGGTCAACGTGGGCACCGACGTGAGCCTGCGCATCGGGGTGCGCGTGAACCGGCCGGTGCGGCGCCTGGTGCTCGGCTACATGATCAAGGACCGCCTCGGGCAGCCGATCTACGGCACCAACACCCATCACATGGGCCAGCCGCTGACGGACCTGCAGGCCGGCGACGAGCTCGAATACCGCTTCCGCTTCCCGCTCAACCTGGGCGCCGGCAGCTATTCGGTGACCACCGCGCTGACCAGCAGCGAGACCCACCTGAGCGACAACTACGAATGGCGCGACCTGGCATTTTTATTTATGGTGGCGAATTTGAATCGCAACGAATTCGTCGGCTGCAACTGGCTTGAGCCGAAGGTGGACATCATCCGATGAGTGATTTTTACAAGGCGTTCGAAGACCGCTACCGCGGCTCGCGCGAGATGATCGCGGCCCGGCTGCGGGTCTACCTGCCCTTCATTGCGCCGCTGCCGGCGCTGTACCAGCCGGCGCGCGCGCTGGACGTTGGCTGCGGCCGCGGCGAATGGCTGGAACTGGCCGCCGAGAGCGGATTTGCCGCGAGCGGGGTCGACCTCGACGACGCCATGCTGGCCGCTTGCCGCGCGCGCGGGCTGGAGGTCCAAACCGCCGACGCGCTGGCCACCCTGCGCGCCATGGACGACGCCAGCCTGGCCTTGCTGTCTGCCTTCCATGTGGTCGAACACATGCCGTTCGATGACGTGCGGGCCCTGCTCGCCGAGGCGCTGCGCGTGCTGCAGCCGGGCGGCCTGCTGATCCTCGAGACCCCCAACCCGGAAAACCTGGTGGTTGGCGCCACCAGCTTCTACCTCGACCCGTCGCACCTGCGGCCGCTGCCGCCGCTCCTGCTGTCCTTCGCGGCCGAGCACGCCGGCTTCGGACGCGTCAAGGTGCTGCGCCTGCAAGAGGATCCAGCGCTGCGCGACGCGCGCTTCGTGGGCCTGCAGCATGTGCTCGACGGCGTCAGCCCGGATTACGCGGTGGTGGCCCAGAAAGCCGCCGCACCGCAGGTGCTGGAACAGTTCGATGCCGCGTTCGCGCCGGAGCACGGGCTCGCGTTAGGGGAGCTCGCCCACCGTCACGACGAACAGCTGGCGCAAGCGCGCGAGGATGCCCGCGCGTCGCTGGAACAGCTGGCACAGCAGGCACAGCGTGTCGAACGCAGCACCGAACACCTCGGCGAGCAGATGCGCGTCCACGGCGAACACCTGCACGCCCACGGCGAGCGCATTCACGCCCACGGCGAGCACATTCACGCCCACGGCGAACACCTTCGCACCCACGACGAACACATTCGCACCCACGGCGAACACATTCGCACCCACGGCGAAGACATTCGCGCCCACGGCGAACACATTCGCACCCACGACGAAGACATTCGCGCCCACGGCGAACACATTCGCACCCACGACGAAGACATTCGC
>NZ_SPUM01000046.1 GCF_004614195.1 Massilia horti
CCGCAAGTCAGTATGCGTTGACCGCGTGCGCACAGGTGCGCACCCTACGCCTCTGCCAAAGCCCGTGGCCCAGCGAATGGTGCACATGTGGTTCGCGCACGTTGCGCAGAAAGGGAGCCTGCCTCCGCCCGCACCTGGCGGTGACGCAATGGGTTCCCGCGGTGCGGGAACCCCATCTTGCGGCAATCTCTTAAAAGCGCGAGCTCAGACGAACGCCAGGTCGTGCTGGCGAATCAGGTCATCGAGCCACTCGTCGCTGTGGTCGAAGCGGTAGCCCAGGCTGGCTGCGCGGCTGGTATCGAGCGCGAGCGGCGCGGGGCTGTCGAACGGCGACAGTTCGCCGATCCCTGCGCCATCGACACGGCGCGCATCAAACGGTTCGTCGAGCACGCGTGCCACGCGCTGGTGCAAGGCGTGGGCTGACACTGCTCCGCTGCTGGCCGCATTCACCGGCCCGGTAAAGTCCTGCATTCCCGCCCACGCCAGGAAGTCTGCCGCTTCCTGCGCCTGCATGAACGATACCGCCGCCTTCGCATTCGAATAACGCAGCGGCACGCGCTGGCGCACCAGGTCGACGTAATGCGCAAGGCGCCCGGTGAAGTCTTCCGGTCCGCCCAGCACGTGGGCCAGGCGCGCGGTCACCAGTGGCAGCGAGCCGTCGCGGTACAGGTAGGCTTCCGCCTGCAGCTTTCCGGCCACGTAGCTTTCGACCGCGCGCGATGGGTCGTGCCATGGGTAGCGGGTATCGATCGGCTGGGCCAGGACCTTGAGGTCGGTTTCGGCGAACGGCGCGTCGCTTGTGCCCACCATGCAGCGGTAGACGTCGATGGTCGAGGTCATGATGTAGCGCCCCACCTTGCCGGCGAAGGTGCGCGCGGCGATCGCCGCATCGAGCGGGCTGTAGCACATCTGGTCGAATACCACGTCATAGCCGGCCACGGCGCCGAAGGCTGCGCGCATGGCGGTCTCGTTGCGGCGGTCGACGCGCAGGCGTTCGATGCGCTGGCCGAACGGGTCGGGCGCATAGCCGCGGGTGGCGATCGTCACGCGGTGGCCGGCGCGCAGCAGGCGCTGCACCAGCAGTTTTCCGAAAAAGCGGGTACCTCCGAGCACCAATGTCTGCTTGTTCATGTCATTTCCTTGACGAATCTAGTATATTTTGTGCTCAGCAGCATGATTCATCAAACGAGAAAAAATCGACCCTATGAATAAGAAAAACTTAAGCTCGGAGGGCCAATGAAGCCGCTGCGCAGCTTGTCGGGGCTGATCGACTTCGATTGCGCGGCCCGTTGGGGCAGTTTCAAACTTGCGGCGAGCGAGCTGCATAAGACGCCGGCCGCGGTCAGCCTTCAGGTGCGCCATTTAGAGGAGAGCGTCGGATTTCCGCTATTTGTGCGGCATCCGCGGCATATCACGTTGACCGCCAAGGGACAGGAACTGGCGATCGTCGTCGCGCGCATGCTGGCCGATTTACGGACCAAGGTTGGTGCGCTGCAGCGCGGCGACGAGGAGGCGGTGTTGCGCATTTCGACCACCCATTCGTTTGCGATCAAGTGGCTGGTGCCGCGCATGCACCGCTTTACCAAGCAATACCCCGAACTCGATATCCGCATCGATTCGAACGATTCGCCAGTGGACCTGGAGGCCGACAGCACCGACGTCGCGGTGCGCTATGGCCCGGTGCGCGACGGCGACCCGACCGTGCTGTTTCGCGAACAGCTGGTGCCGGTCTATAGCCCGGAGCTGCTCGAGCCGGGCCAAGCGGAACTGACGCTGGCGGACCTGCCGAAGTACCGGCTGCTGGTCGAAAAATCGCCCGAGAACTGGCTGCTGCTCCTAAATGAAAACAAGGCGCTCGAAGCCAAGTACGATTTTTCGCGCGGGTACAGCCACTGGGGCGTGCTGGTGCAGGCGGCGGTTGCCGGGCAGGGCGTGGCGCTGGTGCCGTACGGGATCGCGTGCCAGGATATCCAGACGGGCGCGCTGCGCCAGATCGCCTGCAAGAGCGCGGCGTTCGGCAGTGGCTACCGGTTCCTGGTCAATCCGCAAAAGGAGAATATGACCAAGGTCCTGCATTTCCGCGACTGGATAGTGGCGGAGATGGACGAGATGCGCAGAACGCTGCAGGCGCGAAGCGCATGAACGATAGAGACGAGTAAAAACGGCGACCCGCGGGTCGCCGTTTTTGTCTGAAGCGTGGAGACGTTTATTTCACGCCGTGCATCAGCTTTTGGATCAGCGGAGCGATCAGGAACAGCAGCACGCCCGAACCGAGCAGCGCCCAGAAGCCGAAGGTGTAGCCGCCCAGGGCCGAAGTCACCGACATGCCTTTATCGCCCGAGACCATGCTGGCGAAGATGCCGGACAGGTTGTTGCCGATGCCGGTCGACAGGAACCAGCCGCCCATGCCCAGGCCGACCAGGCGGGTCGGAGCCAGTTTGGTCACCATCGACAGGCCGATCGGCGACAGGCACAGTTCACCGACCGACTGGATCCAGTAGACCATGAACAGGGTCCAGAACGGGATCTTGCCGTTGGTGTCGACCAGCGACGACAGCGCGAACATCAACAGGCCGAATGCCAGGCCGTTGAACACCAGGCCTAAGCCGAATTTGCGTGGAATCGACGGGTTCGCGTTGCGGCGACCGAGCATCACCCAGATCATGGCGATGACCGGCGCGAGCGTGATGATGGCGATCGAGTTCACGCTCTGGAACCAGGCCACCGGGAATTCCCAGCCGCCGAAGTTGCGGTTGACGATGTTATCGGCGAGGAAGGTGAACGAGCTGCCTGCCTGCTCGAAGAAGCACCAGAACATCACGTTGAAGAAGAAGATGATCATCATCGCAATAGTCTTGTCGCGCGCAACCTTGCCTTCGCGGATGCCTTCGACGATCAGCATGATCGCCAGGATGATGAACAGTACCGACAAAACGCCTTGCAGCTTTTCGGCGCCCATCTTCAGCAGGAAGAACACGATCGGAATCACGACCAGGGCACCGATTGCCACGTACACCACACGCATTGGATTGGCCACCGGGCCGGTCGCGGCGCCAATCCCCTTCAGGCCGCGGCGGCCGAAGTAGAACCAGACCAGCGAGATGAGCATGCCGATGCCCGAAGCGAAGAACACGATCTTGTAGGCCGGGGTGTTGCCGGTGTTGAAGACGTGCTGTGCCAGGACCTGGGTCAGGATCGGCGCAATGAAGGCGCCGGTGTTGATGCCCATGTAGAAGATCGTAAAGCCGGAGTCGCGGCGGGTGTCGTGGATTCCGTACAGCTTGCCCACCATGGCCGAAATGTTCGGCTTGAACATGCCGTTACCGACGATGATCGTGGCCAGGCCAAGCTTGAAGATATCCGGGCTTGGAATGGTGATCGCGAACAGGCCGGCGGCCATGAAGATCGCGCCCACCAGGATCGAGCGTTGGTAGCCGATGACGCGGTCAGCGACATAGCCGCCGAACACTGCGCCTGCATACACCAGCGCCAGATAGGAACCGTAGGTCAGGTTGGCGTCAGCCTGGCCGGCGCCGGAGCCATCGTAGAATTGCGCGACGATGTAGAGCACCAAGGCCCAACGGATGCCGTAGAAAGCGAAACGCTCCCAGAATTCGGTCATGAACAACATCCACAGCGGAGCGGGATGGCCCAAGATCTGTTTGAACTCTGGAATGGCTGCTGCTTCTTTGGCGGGTGTGGTGGTAGCTGCACCGCTCATACGGGTCCTCCCGAAATTATGTTTTATCGATAAATGCTTTGGATTGACCGGGACGGGCCGAATTCCAATAGCGACGCATTTTAGTGTAAATCGGACACAACAAGCGAACTTTTTGAAGATGTGGTAATGCGGCATTGCAGCAGTGATGTCTCTTGCGGCATTCGGCACGCAGGAACGGACAACTTATCGTATATTGGCGTAGCAGGCATTCAGACTTAGCAGAAGCAAGAAAAGGAAAACACGTATCATGAACCACGATGTTGTCGACACCCTGATTTCACCCGAAGGTAGGCTTGATGTACTGTCAAAGGCGGAGGTGGCAAAACTGCTCGACTCCAGTCAGGGCGGCCTGTACAAGGTGTTCCGAAATTGCGCGCTGGCTGTCCTGAACTGCGGCAGTTCGATCGACGACGGCAAGGAACTGCTGGAGCGGTACAGCAACTTTGACGTCTCCATCGTCCAGCGCGAGCGCGGCATCAAGCTCGATATCCGCGGCGCGCCGTCCATCGCCTTCGTCGATGGCAAAATGATCCGAGGGATCCACGAGCACCTGTTCTCGGTGCTACGCGATATCCTCTACGTCCACTTCGAAGTGGTCGACAACCCGAAGTTCGACCTCAAACGCCCGGAAGGCATCACCGACGCGGTATTCCACATCCTGCGCAATGCGAACCAGCTGCAGACGCAGCGTAATCCAAACCTGGTGGTGTGCTGGGGCGGTCACTCGATCAGCCGCATCGAATATAACTACTCGAAGGAAGTTGGCTACCAGCTCGGCCTGCGTGAACTGGATATCTGCACCGGCTGCGGCCCGGGCGCGATGAAAGGGCCGATGAAGGGCGCGACGATCGGCCACGCCAAGCAGCGCCTTGCAGGCGGGCGATACCTTGGCATATCGGAGCCTGGCATCATTGCCGCGGAATCGCCGAACCCTATCGTCAACGACCTGGTGATCATGCCGGACATCGAAAAGCGGCTCGAGGCATTCGTGCGGGTGGGTCACGGTATTGTCGTGTTCCCGGGCGGCGCCGGCACGGCGGAAGAGATCCTGTACATTCTCGGCATCCTGCTCCATCCGGACAACGCGGAGATGCCGTTCCCACTGGTGTTCACCGGCCCGGCGACGGCGCGCGAATACTTCGATCATATCGACGGCTTTATTGGCGCGACGCTGGGTGAAGAGGCGCAGCGGCGTTATAAGATCATCATCGACGATCCGGACGCGGTGGCGCGCGAGATGCAACTGGGGATGAAGATGGTGCGCGAGTTCCGCAAGTCCAGGGGCGATGCGTACTATTTCAACTGGTCGCTCAAGATTGATCAGGAATTCCAGCGCCCGTTCCGGCCGACGCACGAAAACATGCGCAACCTGTCGCTGCACAAGAACCAGGAAAAGCATCTGCTGGCGGCGCATCTGCGGCGAGCGTTTTCGGGCGTGGTGGCGGGTAACGTCAAGGAAGAGGGCATTCGCGCGATCGAACAGTACGGCAAGTTCGAGATTCATGGCGAAGCCGAGATCATGGCGCCGATGGATGCGCTGCTGGCATCGTTCGTGGAGCATAGCCGGATGAAGCTGCCCGGGAAGGCGTACGAGCCTTGCTATCGGATTGTGGCGTAAAGGGCCGACGATGCGCACGTGTCCGGTGGCCGCAGCCGCCGGTTGCACGCAATCGCGAAACGGAAGGCGTAGGGTGCGCACCCGTGCGCACGCGGTACGTCTGCGTACCGAAGCCAACATTTTTCAACCGTACCGCGTGCGCACAGGTGCGCACCCTACGGAAGTTCGGCAGGCGTAGCGTGCGCAAATTGTCCTGATCAGTCCTCGCGCCGCAGGTGCGGGAACAGCAGCACGTCGCGGATGTTCGGCGAGTCGGTGATCAGCATCATCAGGCGGTCGATGCCGATGCCGCAGCCACCTGCCGGCGGCATGCCGTATTCCAGCGCGCGGATGTAGTCGGCGTCGTAGTACATCGCTTCTTCGTCACCGGCGTTCTTGGCTTCGACTTGCGCCAGGAAGCGCGCAGCCTGGTCTTCCGGATCGTTCAGTTCCGAGAAGCCGTTGGCGATCTCGCGGCCGGTGATGAACAGCTCGAAGCGTTCGGTGATGCCTTCGCGCGTGTCCGACGCGCGCGCCAGCGGCGACACTTCCACCGGGTAGTCGATGATGAAGGTCGGTTCCCACAGTTGGGCTTCCGCGGTCTCTTCGAACAGCGCCAGTTGCAGTGCGCCCAGGCCCGCGTTCGGGAACGGCTTGACGTCGAACTTGGCCAGTTCTTCGCGCAGGAACGCCGCGTCGTTCAGCTGTTCCAGGCTGTAGCGCGGCGCGAACTTGGTGATCGCCTCGACGATGGTCAGGCGGTGGAACGGCTTGGACAGGTCCAGCTCGCGCCCGCCGTAGGTCAGCTGGGCGGTGCCATGCGCGTCGACAGCCGCCTGGCGGATCACCTGCTCGGTGAAGTCCATGATCCACTTGTAGTCGGTGTACGCCGCGTAGAATTCCATCATCGTGAATTCCGGGTTGTGGCGGACCGACACGCCTTCGTTACGGAAGTTGCGATTGATCTCGAACACACGCTCGAATCCGCCCACCACCAGGCGCTTGAGGTACAGCTCCGGTGCGATGCGCATGTACATTTGCATGTCCAGCGCGTTGTGATGGGTGATGAACGGCTTGGCCGCGGCGCCGCCCGGGATCGGGTGCAGCATCGGCGTTTCGACTTCCATGAAGCCGTTCTTTTCCATGAAGCGGCGCATCGACGAGATCGCGGCGGTACGGGCCTTGAAGGTGCGGCGGGTCTCTTCGCTGGTGATCAGGTCGACGTAGCGCTGGCGGTATTTGGTCTCCTGGTCCGCCAGGCCGTGGAATTTGTCCGGCAGCGGGCGGATCGCCTTGGTGATCAGGCGCAGGTTGGTGACCTTGATGGTCAGTTCGTCGACCTTGGTCTTGAACAGCGTGCCTTCCACGCCCAGGATGTCGCCCAGGTCATAGTAGCGGAATGCTTCCATCGCCTGTTCGCCAGTGGTGTCGAGCGTGACGTAGATCTGGATGCGGCCGTTGGCGTAGGCGCCCGACGAGTCCTGCAGCGTCGCGAACGCGGCTTTTTTGCCGGCTTCGCGTTTGAGCATCATGCGGCCGGCCAGTGCCACGTGCACCGGTTCGGCTTCGAGTTCTTCGCGCGAGCGCGAGCCGTATTGTTCCTGCAGGTCGGCGGCATGATGCGCCGGGCGGAAGTCGTTCGGGAAAGCGACGCCTTGCTCGCGCAGCGCGGCCAGCTTGGCGCGGCGCTCGGCCATGATCTTGTTTTCGTCGGCCGCCAGCGGCGTTGCTTGTTCTTGGTTTTCCGTAGTCATGATTGGTCTAATGTTTTCGTTTAATTCAGGCCGCCGAACAGTTCGTCGATGCGCAGCTCCGAGAAGTCGCTGACGATCTTGACGACGTTATCGAAGTCGGCGAATGCTTCGGCCGGCAGGGTGGTGGTCAGCACCACCGCGCGCATGCCGGCGCGGCGCGCCGCTTCCACGCCCAAGGGCGCGTCCTCGAACACAATGCAGTTCTCCGGCAGGGTATTAACGCGCTCGGCCGCCTTTAGGAAGACATCCGGGTTCGGTTTGCCGCGCGGGACGTCCGCCGCGCCGACGATGGCGTCGAAATGGCGGCGCAGGTCAAGCCCGTCGAGCGTGAAGTCGATGTTGGCCGGCGGGGCAGCGGTTGCCACCGCCAGCGCGATGTCGCGCTGCCGTGCCAGTGCGATCAGTTCGTCGAAACCGGCGACCGTCTTGCGGTACGGCTCGTACAGCTCGCGGTACACCGCTTCCTTTTCATGGTTGAGCACCGTGACTTCATCGTCCTGCAGTTCGGCGCCGAAGTGCGAGCGGATGATCTCCTTGCCCTGGCGCCCCGCAGTGGTGCGGAAGAATTCGTCGGCGTCGATGGCCTTGCCACGGCGCTGGAAGAACTCGATCCAGGACCGGGTGTGGTAGGCCATGTTGTCAACGATGGTGCCGTCCATGTCGAAGATGAAGGCGCGTCTTGGCTGTGTCATCAATCACACGCCCTGCTTGAGCGAGGCCGAAATGAACTCGTCCAGGTCGCCGTCCAGCACGCCCTTGGTGTTGCCGGTCTCGTAGCCGGTGCGCAGGTCCTTGATGCGCGACTGGTCCAGCACGTACGAGCGGATCTGGTGGCCCCAGCCGACGTCGGTCTTGGAGTCTTCCAGCTTCTGCTGCTCGGCCATGCGCTTGCGCAGTTCGAGTTCGAACAGCTTCGCGCGCAGCATGTCGAAGGCCTCAGCCTTGTTGCGGTGTTGCGAGCGGTCGTTCTGGCACTGCACCACAATGCCCGACGGGGCGTGCGTCAGGCGCACCGCGGAGTCGGTCTTGTTGATGTGCTGCCCGCCGGCGCCGGATGCGCGGTAGGTGTCGATGCGCACGTCGGCCGGGTTGATCTCGATTTCGATCGATTCGTCCACTTCCGGGTACACGAAGATCGACGAGAACGAGGTGTGGCGGCCGTTGGCCGAGTCGAACGGCGACTTGCGCACAAGGCGGTGCACGCCGGTTTCGGTGCGCAGGTGGCCGTAGGCGTATTCGCCCTCGACCTTGATGGTCGCGGTCTTGATGCCGGCAACCTCGCCCTCGGAGATTTCCATCACTTCGGCCTTGAAGCCCTTGCGCTCGCAGTAGCGCAGGTACTGGCGCAGCAGCATCGAGGCCCAGTCCTGGGCTTCGGTACCGCCGGCGCCGGCCTGGATGTCGATGAAGGCGCTGGCGTGATCCATCGGGTTGCTGAACATCCGGCGGAATTCCATCGCCTCGATGACGTTCTGAATCTCTTGCGCGTCCGCGCTCACGGCTTCGAGCGTGTCGTCGTCGCCTTCTTCGCGCGCCATGTCAAACAGGTCGGTTGCGTCGGTCAGGTCCGTGCGCGCTTTCTGCAGCGTGAGGACGACGCCTTCCAGCGCCTTTTTCTCCTTGCCGAGATCCTGGGCGCGCTTCTGGTCGTTCCAGACCGTGGGGTCTTCTAATTCCTGGCTGACCTGTTCGAGTTTCTCTGACTTCCTGTCGAAGTCAAAGATACCTCCGAAGTTCGGCTTCACGAGTGGTCAGGTCGTTCAGCAGGGCGGAAATGGCGTTGATGCGTTCAGCTTCCATGGTCTTTTGGTAGTCTTTTCAGTGAGTTAGGTCGAACATTGGATTATACCCGATCGCCCGCTAAGCGTTGCCCGGTGGGACCAGGAAGCAACGTTTGGCGGGTGGTTCAGCTCGGTTGGAGGAACGCCAACGTATAATCGCGCGATTCCATTGCCGAGTCTGCTCATGCGACGTTCCCCTATTTGTCTTGCGCTCCTGCCGGCGCTATTTGCCACGCCCGCGTTCGCGGCCAAACCCGCCCCGCGCGGCGCCACCGCGGTTCTCGCGGTGCTCGAGACCACCGACCTGCACTCGAACGTGGTCGGGTACGACTACTTCAAGCTGGCCAACGATCCTTCGTTTGGCCTGGACCGCACCGCGACGCTGATCGCGCAGGCGCGCAAGGAGTTCGCCAATACCGTCCTGCTTGATAATGGCGATACGATCCAGGGCACCGTGCTGGCCGACTACCAGGCGGTCGCTCGCCCGGTGCGTTGCAGCGAGACCCTGGGAATCTACAAGGTCATGAACCGCCTCGGCTATGACGGTGCGGGGATCGGCAACCACGACTTCAACTTTGGGCTGGCGTACCTGGGCCAGGTGACGGGCCACCGTTTCGACGTGGCCGGCGTCGAGCAGCCGAAACGCTGCGCCGGGCCGGCGTTCCCGATGGTGCTGGCGAACGTCTACAGCGTCAAGTCGGGTAAACCTCTGTTCGAGCCCTACAGGATCATCGACAAGCGCGTGCGTGCGTTCGATGCGAGTGGCAAGCCGATCACGGCCAACGTCAAGGTGGGCATCATCGGATTCACGCCGCCGACCATCCTTACCTGGGACAAGCGCTGGCTGGAAGGGAAAGTCTATACCGAAGGGCTGCGCGAAACCGCGCAGAAGTACATTCCCGAGATGCGCGCCAAGGGCGCCGACCTGGTGGTGGCGATTTCGCACGGCGGGCTGGACGCTTCGCCGTATTCGCCAACGATGGAAAACGGGAACTACTACCTGTCGCAGGTGCCGGGCATCGACGCGATGCTGCTCGGGCACGCACATCAGCAGTTCCCCAATCCGAACAGCACCGCTGCCCAATTCAACATCGCCGGCGTCGACAAGGCAAAGGGCCTGGTCAACGGCGTGCCGACGGTGATGGCCAACCTGTGGGGCAAACACCTAGGAGTGATCGCGCTGCACCTGCGTTACGACGGCAAGCGCTGGGTGGTCGAGAAGGACAAGACCCTGGTCGAGGCGCGCAGCATTCAGCAGGCCGACAAATCGTACGTGTCGGCCGATCCGCAGGTGATGGCGCTGGTCGAGCATGAACACGCCGGTACCATCGACTATGTGAAGACGCCAGTGGGGACCTCGAGTTTTCGAATGTCGACGTATTTTGCGGACGTGGGCGATGTGTCGGCGGTAGAGGTGGTCAACCAGGCGCAGGCCGATTACGCGGCCAAGTACGTCGCCGCGAACCTGCCGCAGTATGCGCAGCTTCCGGTGCTTTCGGTGTCGGCCGCGTTCAAGACCGGCGCGGCCAGCGTAACCGACTACACCGACGTAGCCGCCGGCAGCCTGGCGCTGAACAATGCGGCCGACCTGTACCTGTATCCGAATACGCTGTCGGTGGTGAAGATCAACGGGGCGCAGATCAAGACGTGGCTGGAGAGAGCGGCGAACCGCTTCAATACGATCGATCCGGGCAAGGCAGAACCGCAGGAGCTGGTCGACACCAGCTTTGCGGGCTATAACTTTGACATGTTCACCGACAAGGACATCAGCTACGAGATTGACGTGACCCGCGCGCCGGGCGACCGGATCCGCAACCTCCAGTGGCGAGGCGCGCCGGTGGTGGATGGGCAGGAGTTCCTGGTCGCGACCAATAACTATCGCGCCAGCGGTGGTGGGGGCTTCCCGGGGCTGGATAGCAGCAAGACGGTGGTGGCGTCGCCAGACGCAAACCGCGAGGTGCTGATCGCGTTCATACGCCATACGAAGCAGTTGAGCAGGGCGGCTAACGGCGCGGCGCGCAGCTGGCGGTTTGCGAAGGTGAAGACTGCGGGGCAGGTGGTGTTCCATGCGCCGCCGGGCATGCTTGGCTTGGCGCAGGAGGCCGGGCTGGCGAACGTGACCCAGGTGGCGGCAGATGATGGGCGCGGCAAAGGGTTTGCGCTGTACGCGGTCGATCTGTCGAAATAGGCCGTAAACGTGCGCCGCGTACGGTTACTGGAGGCGTAGGGTGTGCACGAAGTGCGCACGCGGTCACCGTATGCTGACTCGCGGCTGCCCTTTCGATACGCACCATTCGCGAACCGCGTGCGCACAGGTGCGCACCCTACGGAATGGCAATGCGCTCAGTGCAGCTTCTTCTTTTTCGGCTGCACGAGCACAAACGGGCTGACCACGGACGCCCAGACGCTGGCATCGGTATCTTGCCAGGTGCGCGCCTGCACGTCCGAGACCTTGGCTACCTTGCCCTCGGCCATCCAGCGCTTCACGCTGTCGGCATCGTCGTGCGAGATGTGCAGGGCCACGTTGATCAGGTCCAGTTCCTCGCTCACATACACGACGTTGCCCGCCGCGAAGTGGCGTTCCAGCTCGCTCCATCTGATGCGGGCCGTTTCCTGGTTAATCTTGTCGTGCAGTTCGGTGTCGTTCTCTGGCTTGGTTTTCATGATTGCTGTTGGTTCAGATCGGTTCGACGGTGGGTTCCGGCGAACCCGCCCATGTTAACCGATAGGCCTGGCCCTTGCGAACATTGCCCACCAGTGCGGGCCGAAAGCAGGCAAGGCAAGTGCCCTCGAGCCTGCGCACGCTCGGGTAGATCACGCCCATCGAGCCGTTTTCCAGCAATTCCGCGGCAAGAAGCTGCGACGCTTCGTAACTGGCCGGGTCCAGCACCTTGGGGCAAGCATTTTGCCCGCGCAAGTCGTGGAAGGTGGCGGTGAAGTCGGCCAGGAAGCATTGGTAGCTGACGCTGTCGTCGAAACGGTTGATTTCCTGGTACTCGACGGTTTTGTGGAAGCACACCTCGGCCAGCGCCGTTTCGATCTCGAACGCGCAGTACCAGGCTCCGCGCTCGCTGTCGTTGAAGCGGCTGCCTTCCGGCCTGGGATAGGTAAAGGCCGCGTTGATGATGCGGAAGTTCGGCACGCCAAAGACCAGTTCGTCGACACCGATGCCGGGCAGGCCGCCGCATTCTCCGCGCAGGCGCTCGTTGGTCGCGTTGTCGAGTTCGAACAGGTCGCGCAGAACGTCGTCGTCCTCGGCCAAGGGAGCGAGGACGGAATCTTCCATCTCGGCAAAGCGCGACGGGATCAGGCGGCAAGTATCGAACTGGCGCAGATTGGTCAGGTTTCTGACTGCCCCCACGTCACAGGCCTCCTCGTCGGGCGTCGAGCAGTTTGCGTACCGTTTGCATGGCGAGCAGCCCGCCCCCCAGCATAAAGGCGAGCGGCTTGCGGCCATTGAAGATGGGGTTGGTGTTGGGCAGGTGGACCCATTCGTCGGCCAGCTTGTCGCCGTACAGGATGTGGAGTGCCTTGTAGATGCCGAGCAGGTAGGAGATACGGGTGATGCGATCGACCTCGAGCACGCGGTCGGGGTTCTTTTTCCACTCGTAGAAGGAGGAAGAGGACAGGCCGCCGAGCAGTTCGCGGGCGTCGTCGTCGCGCAATTGCCAGGCCGCCGCCAGTCTGAAAAAACCTTTCAGCGCAGACTTGGACAGGCGTTCGCGTTCAGCCTTGGAGTTGAGATCGACCAACACGGCGGGCTCGAACCGGCTTTTCGGGTAAGCGTAGGCTAGGCTCATGGCTTTCTCCTTTTATGGACTAGTTATACTCCAAAATCGGAATAGCTGCAACTACTAGTTGTCAATGCAATATCGTCGTGACAGAATTGCCGCCAGCTTGTTTAAACGAAAAGGCTTGTCCCTATGCGTTTGCAATCGATTTTCATCCTGTTGGCGAGCTTCCTGCTCATTGCGACGGCAGGCAGCGCCGCGCGCGTGCCGAATGCCGAGCTCAAGAAGCAGGTGGCTGCTGCCGAGCGTGCATTCGCAGCGACAATGAAGGCGCGCGACCATGCGGCCTTCAAGAACTTTATCGCGGACGAAGCGGTGTTTTTCAGCGGGCCGGGGCAGCCGCCATTGCGCGGGAAGGTCGCGGTGGCCGAGGGGTGGCGCCAATTCTTTGATGAAAAGGCGCAAGCTCCTTTTTCATGGGAGCCGGAAGAGGTAGAGGTGGTCGAGTCGGGAACGCTGGCTTACAGCGGCGGGCCGGTCTATGACCCGAACGGCAAGGTGATCGCGCGATTCAATTCGATCTGGCGGCTGGAGGCGCCCGGGGTGTGGAAGGTAGTCTTCGATCGTGGATCGCAGGTTTGTGATTGCAAGAAGTGATGCCTGAGCGCTCTGTGGGTTGCGTAGGGTGCGCACCTGTGCGCACGCGGTACGTGCGCATGCAGAAGCCAACAACATGCGAAGGTACAGCGTGCGCACGGGTGCGCACCCTACGTTGTGCATGCGTCAAGCGCGCCCGTCACCTCACCCGGCGCATCGACGAGATGCGGTTGTTCATCGCGCCCAGGAATTCGTAGCGGCCCGGGCCAAACACCACGCACTGGCCATGGAAGTCGGCATGTTCGCAGAACTCCCAGCGGCCTTCGTGTACGATGATCGACGCCGCGCGGTCGTTAAAGCCAACATCCCGAAGGGTGCGTAGATTTTCCGATACATTCACCGTGCCCCCTGCAAAACGCGGCGCCGAGAACATTTGTACCGCCTCGCGGCTACGCCACTCGCGCTCGCCGCGGTAGCCTTCACGTTCATCGCGGTAGCTTTCGCGCCCACCTTCACGTTCTCCACGCCAGTCACGCTCGCCGCGGCGGTAGCCGTCTCCGTCGCGCCAGTCGTTGCGGCGGACGATTTCGCGGGCCGATGAAATGCGGTCACCCAAGTTGCCCAGCTCCCGATATTCGCCCGGCCCAAACTCCGCGCAGTAGCCGCCGAAGTCCCGGTGTTCGCATAACAGCCAGGTCCCGGAACGCACAACCACGCTGGACGTGCGGTCGTTGAAGCCATAGTCGACCAGGTTGGGCGCGTCGCCGCGCAAGATGAGCGGGCGCCCGCGGAAATCGCTGTGTTCAAAGAGCGTCAGTTCGCCGGCGACAGCGGCTTGGGTCAGGGATGCCAGCACGGCGGCGGCTGCCAACAGGCGTTTCATGTCGTATCTCCATCAATCGGTCTGCGCGCCAGTCCAGTGCTGGCGCTTTGCCGATTTAACGCCGCACCCTGTACGCGAGCGGACACGACTGTGTAACAAATTCCTACCGCGCGGCCGCGTTCAAGCCGGTTCCGCGTGTTCGACCAGCAGCTGGACCTTGGTCACGCCGTTGTATTCGTTGGCATCCAGCCGGAACGCGACGCGGGCACGTTCGCCCATCGCGTCGGTATGGCCGAACCAGATGGCATCGTAGCGGCGGCCGTTCCGTTCCAACAGGAGCTTGAGGTGGCGATCCTTCAGGATGCGCTGGCTCACCACGCGAAATTCGTCGCAGAATATCGGCGGCGCAAAGCCCTGACCCCACACCTGGCCGTCCATCAGTTCGATGAACTGCGTCGTGTAATACGCGTCTTCGAGCGGGCCGTCGGTTTCGATCACGCGTTCAAGCTGCGCTTCGGTGAGCCAGGCGCGGCCCACGGCTTCGAACGCATCGGCGAACAGCTTGAACGAGTCGGCACGGATCGTCAGGCCCGCGGCCATCGCATGGCCGCCGAACTTGTCGATCAGGCCAGGCACGCGCTTGGAGACCAGGTCGAGCGCGTCGCGCAAATGAAAGCCGGGGATTGAACGGCCCGAGCCCTTGATCCAGCCGTCGGCGCCGGGGGCGAAGGTGATCGTCGGGCGGAAGAACTTCTCCTTCAGGCGCGAGGCGACGATGCCGATCACTCCCTGGTGCCAGCCATCGTCGAACACGCTGATGGTGCTGCTGTCCGCCGGCTGGAAGTCGTCCAGGTGCAAGAGCGCCGTGTCCTGCATCTCGGCTTCAATCTCGCGGCGCTTCAGGTTGATGTCGTTGAGCTGCTGCGCAATCGCCCAGGCGCGTCCTTCATCGTCCGTGAGCAGGCATTCGATCCCGAGCGACATGTCTTCCAGGCGGCCGGCGGCGTTCAGGCGCGGGCCGACGGCAAAACCCAGGTCGAACGGCGACGCGCCGCGGGCTTCGCGTCCCGCCACCCGGAACAGCGCCGCCACGCCGGCGTGCATGCGGCCGGCGCGCATGCGTTTGATGCCCTGGGCGACCAGGATGCGATTGTTGGCGTCTAGCCTGACCACGTCGGCCACTGTGCCCAGGGCCACCAGGTCGAGCAGGTTGTCCAGCTTGGGCTGGGTCTGGGCGTCGAACACGCCGCGGCGGCGAAGTTCGGCACGCAGCGCCAGCAGCACGTAGAACACGACGCCCACGCCGGCCAGGTGCTTGCTGGGGAAACCGCACTCAGGCTGGTTCGGGTTGACGATCACGCGCGCGTCGGGCAGGGAGTCGCCCGGCAGGTGGTGGTCGGTCACGACCACGTCGATGCCGCGCCGCTTTGCAGCTTCCACCCCGTCGATGCTGGCGATTCCGTTATCGACCGTGATGATGATGTCCGGCGCCTTTTCGCGCGCGGTCAGCTCCACGATGTCGGGCGTGAGGCCATAGCCGTGCACCACGCGGTCCGGCACGATGTAGTCGACGCGCGCGCCCATCGCGGCAAGGCCGCGAACGGCGGTCGCGCAGGCGGTGGCGCCGTCGCAGTCGTAATCGGCCACGATGGTCATCTTCTTGCCGCTGCCAATGGCGTCCGCGAGGAATACGGCGGCGGCATCGATGTGCTTTAAGCCCGAGGGCGGGCACAGCGCGGCCAGTTCACTCGAAAGTTCGCGCGGGTCGGTGAGGCCCCGCGATGCGTAGATGCGGGCCAGCACAGGGTGCACCCCGCCCTGGCGCAGCATTTCGGATGTGCGCAGCGAGCAGGGGCGGGTGGTGATACGTGTCTTCAAATCAGTCGGTCCAGTGTCGGCCGGCGCCAGAACTTACGTTGCGCCAGCGCGGTGGTGGTGAATTCGGCAAGGCCGTCGCGGTGGCTCAGCACCAGGCGGATATCCTTGACGCTGCCTTTCGTCAGGGCGGCGAGCAAGGGGGCGAACAGCTCGGCCTCCAGGCGCTGCATCTGTTCCAGCCAGGATGACCAGTCGGCGGCGATGGCCGGTGCGGCGACATTGCCGCAGACGAGCAGCGTGTCATTCTGCGCGTCGCTTGCGATCGGGTCCAGGGTGGCGAGCTTGCGGGTGCCTAAAGCTGCGAGCCAGGAGGGCACTTCGAAAGTGGCGATATCCGCGTAGGCGCCGGATTTCGGGGTGGCGGCAGGATGAGCGTCGATACTGGTTGGGGCGCCCGACCACAGCCAGAGCGCGTTCACCGGAGCCAGCCCGTGCTCGGCGCGGGACGCGTTCGACGGATGGGTGTGCCACACCATCTGGATTTCGTTTTGCAGCTTGCGGAAGGCAAGCGCCCGCTGGCCAAGCGGCATCCAGTCCGTCAGGTTCATGCCGACCGCGGCGTCCGGAGAGGCGGTATCCATTCCGGCCCAGTCGTCCGCGCGCAGGAACCAGGTGTTGGCGTCGCCGTAGGCGGCCGCATGGCCGGCCTCGTCAAACGACGGCCGGGCCGCGTCGAACAGCGCGCGGCTGTCTTCATCTGACAAGTGCAGGTGGCGCAGGTCCGACATCAACAGATGGCTGCGTGCGATTTCGATATGGGCCGGGTTGACAATGAACCAGGTTCCATCCACCGGATCGAGGCCGTAGCCGCGCATTGCCGCCCTGGCAAAAGCCGGTTGGCCGTCCAGATGCAGGCCGAGCGTGCGGGCGAGCCAGGTTTCGTGCGGCAGAGCGCGAATCTTGGGATCGGCTGGGGTCAGCCTGGTGGAAACGGTGCGCGACAACAGCGCCGCCAGCGCAGGCGCTTTCAGGGCGCGCGCCAGATCGGTCGCAAATTCGGGAGCGGGCAGGGCGAACGGCAGGACGAGCGTAATGTGGGCCATCCCGTGATTGTAGGGCAAATGCCGGGTCTGATAGAAGTCAGGCCGTCACGCGGCCACCACACCTCGCTGCGTCAAGTTGTCAAGGTTTCGCCGCCGCGCTGCTCGTGGGCGGTTCAATTTCCACGTCGCCGTAGGTCAGGCCGAGCGCTTCCTCGTACCAGGTCTGCACCAGCGCCAGGTGCTCGCGTTCGTCGTTCAGGGCCAGCGTAAAGTCGTTGACCATCTCGATCAGCTCATGCTCGTCCGCCAGCGCGATCAGGGTTTCCCAGCCAGCCTTGTCGGCCAGTTCGGCGGTGACGATCGCGTGCAGCGACTGGGCGACGCTTGTGCGCGGATCGTTCAGCACCTGCACCAGCCCGCTCGCCTCGATCCCGACGAGGTCGGCGCTGGGCGTTTGCGCGGTTGGGTCGCCGCCGAGCGACTCGATGGCGTTTTTTAGCAGCAGGAAGTGGCGCGCCTCGTCGGCGCGGATGACGGCCAGGTCTTCGAGCGCCATGGACAACTGGCCGCCCCCCATGACTTCGCACTTGGTGATCAGTGCGTCGTACAACCGGGCGCCAGTGCGCTCGAATGCCATTCGTTCGCCCAGCTTGTCGAGCAGGATCTGCGGGCTGTCGCCCTTGAGCATCTGCACGCCCATGTTCAGCGCGCCGCTGATCGTGGCCGGCAGCGGGATCGAGCCGAGGCCTTCGGCTTCGGCGATGTAGGGGCTGCGCACGTCGACGAGCGCCTGTTCGTTGCCCGGTTCGCCGCGTTCGCTTTCGTCGACGTTGAGCATGGACTTGGTGTCGATCGGCGACATCTGCACGCCAGTACGGTTCAAGCCCAGGTGTTCGGTATGCTGAGCCATTCTGGTCTCCTGGTTGTTTGGGTTCAGGGCGCTGTCGGATAGCGGGCCGGGGCGACGCCGGGCGCGGTGCCCTTTCTGGTCATTTCCGTGCCCGGCTCCCACTTGTAGCCGGCTGCGACCGATTCGCTGGGCGAGGCGTCGGAATTGAGCTGGCTGCGGTACAGCACCGTGGCCGGGCTTTCCATCTGCTCGGTCACGAACTGTGTGCCGTTGGCGCACAGGTGGGTTTCGGTGTGCAGCACCTTGCGCACAAATTCGCGCTGGCTGCGAAACGGCAGCGGCGCGGCAAAGCCGGCATTGACGATTTCGGCCGGATCGCGCTTGTCAATCTGCTTCATGCAGTTGGCGGCCAGATGGAAGTGCCCGAGCTCGTAGTCGAGGAAGCGCTCCCAGATCGCCTTGACGTGGTGGTTGGTCTCCTGCGCGACGCAGCTGTAGTAGTTATAGCACTCGGCCGCTTCGTGCAGCACCCACTGTTCGATCCAGGATTCAAGCGGGTCCAGTAGCGATTCGTACTGGGTCACGTGCTGTTCCTTCACTGATGCGATCTCGGCATAGAGCTGGCGCGCCAGCGGGTCGGAGAAGGTCGGGCCGATGTTCATGTAGTAGTCGTGGGTCCGGGCCGCGGCGGCGACGATGGTGAGCGCGTGCAGCTTGGTCAGCATTGAGGCGCGGTTGCGCTCGTACGGGTTGCGCAGGTCGTCCTGCGGGGCACGGTGGTGTTCGAGCGTGGGCCTTCCGGGCAGGATATCGCTGTAACTCTGCAGGATGTTGTTGGCGTCCTTGCCCTCCAGCCGGTCGAGCAGGGCCGAAAAGCGGTACAGGTGGTCGAAGTCGTCCAGCAGGCCGAAGCGGTAGACCTGGGCAAGGTAGGGATCCGGTTCGAGCTGGGCCACCGCGGCAGTGACTTCGATCGCGGTCTGTTCGAAGGCGATCGTGGTCTCGAGCGGTGAATGGTCCGACGCCAGCAGCCAGTTGACCATCGTCGCCTGGTGCTGCTCGGCGCGCCGCACCTGCGCCAGCGGCAAGCGCAGGGCAGGGTTGAAGCGCGCGGCCAGGTGACTGAAGCGCAGCGCCTCCTGCTCCAGCGCGCCCAGCAGGATCACGCGCACCCGCGTGAAGGCATCGTCGTCGAGTTTGCTGATCGGCTTTTGGACCATGTCGCGCCAGGTAAAGCGCTGGTCTTCGATGTGCACGCCTTCGGAATCGAATAGACTGAATGGCATCCTGGTTCTCCTCGCTCATTCTCCTCACTTCTCGAGAGCCTTTGGCCGCAGGCTGGCCGCATCCGCGTTCGATGCAGCCCGCGGCAGGCTAGTTCAATCAAAATGATGGCCGGCTCAACGCCTGTTCCGCGCCCTTGGGACCGTTCAATTGTGATAATCCCTGTCATGGATGAGCGTTGTATGGCAAACTGCGGGGTCAGATGTCTTTCCCCCGGGAGCCCATGAGTATCATCCACAACCTGCCGTACGAATGGCTGGTCGGTTTGCGTTACACGCGCGCCGGCAAGCGCAGTGGCCGTAACAGCTTCATCTCCTTTATCTCCCTGATTTCGGTATCGGGCATCGCGCTTGGCGTGGCGGCGCTGATCGTCGTGCTGTCGGTAATGAACGGGTTCCAGAAGGAGGTGACCGACCGCATGCTGTCGGTGCTGGCCCATGTCGAAGTGTTCGATGCGCACGGCACCATGCCCAACTGGCGCGAGCAGGAGCGCGAGGCCTTCCGTAACCCGGAGGTGCGCGGCGCCGCCCCGTTCGTCGAAACGCAGGGCTTGCTGCTGCACGACGACGTGATGAAGCCGACCGTGATCCGGGGCGTGCTGCCCAGCGAGGAGCACAAGGTGTCGGACGTGGCCAAGCAGATCAAGCGCGGCTCGTTCGATTCGCTGCAGCCTGACTCGTTTAACATCGTGCTCGGCTATGCGCTGGCCAATTCGCTGGGCGTTGGTATCGGCGACAGGGTGACGATGATGCTGGCGCAGCAGCAGATCACCCCGGCCGGCTTTTTGCCCCGCACCCGCACCTTTACCGTGGGCGGCATTTTCGAAGCGGGGCACTACGAATTCGATTCGGGACTGGCTTTCATCAGCCTGGCCGACGCGGAAAAGATGGAGCGGCTGGACGCGCCATCCGGCCTGCGCCTGCGCATCGCCGACATGAACCGCGCGCCGGAAGTGGCGATGCAGCTCAAGCGCACGATGTCGGGCGACCTGATCATGCGCGACTGGTCCAAATTGAACGCCAACTGGTTCGCCGCCGTCCAGACGGAAAAGCGAATGATGTTCATCATCCTGACCCTGATCATCGCGGTGGCCGCCTTCAACCTGGTCTCGACCCTGGTCATGACCGTGACCGACAAGCAGGCCGACATCGCGATCCTGCGCACGCTCGGCTCGTCGCCGAGATCGATCATGAAGATCTTCATGATCCAGGGCGCGCTGGTCGGGATCCTCGGCACGCTGGCCGGCGTCGGCCTGGGCGTGCTGGTGGCACTGAACATCGACGTCATCGTGCCGTTCATCGAACACCTGTTGGGAGTGCAGTTCTTGTCGAAAGATATATACCTGATCAGCGAAATGCCATCCGACCTGCGCTGGCCGGACGTATTCAAGATCGGCGGCGTGTCGATCCTGCTGGCTTTTGTGGCCACGATCTACCCAAGCTGGGCGGCCGCGCGTGTGAAACCGGCGGAGGCATTGCGTTATGAATAACACCATGCCAGTGCTGGCCTGCCGCGAACTGGGCAAGACCTTCCGCGAGGGCGCCCATGTGGTCAAGGTATTCGAACACATCGACTTTGCGATCGGGCGCGGCGAACGCGTGGCGATCGTGGGCGCTTCCGGTTCCGGCAAGTCGACCCTGCTGCACCTGCTGGGCGGGCTCGATACGCCTACCGACGGCTCGGTGAGCCTGATGGGCGAAGATTTCGCTTCGCTGTCCGAGACCAGGCGCGGCGAGCTGCGCAACGCGGCGCTGGGCTTCGTCTACCAGTTCCACCATCTGCTGCCGGAGTTTTCCGCGATCGACAACGTCGCGATGCCGCTTTTGATCCGGCGTGAGAAGCGCCCGGAGGCGATTCGCCGCGCCGAAGAGATCCTGGCGCGGGTTGGCCTGGCCCGGCGCGGCAGCCACCGTCCAGGCGAGCTGTCCGGCGGCGAGCGCCAGCGGGTTGCGCTTGCGCGCGCGCTGGTGACCCATCCTGCCTGCGTGCTGGCCGATGAGCCTACCGGTAACCTGGATCGCAGCACGGCCGATGCCGTGTTCGAGCTGATGCTTGAATTGTCGAAGACCCTGGGCACCGCCTTTGTCATCGTCACCCACGACGAGCAGCTGGCCAGCCGTTGCGACCGCGTGCTGCGCCTGACCGAGCGCGGCCTGGAGCCGGCGCAGGTGTAAGGATGTGGATCGACACCCACTGCCACCTTGACGCGCACGAATTCGGCGCAGACGCACATGGCGTGGCGCGGCGGGCGGCAGCAAACGGAGTGTCGATGATCGTGATTCCGGCGATCGAACGTGGCAATTTCGCCATCGTTGCCGAACTGGCAAAGACTGTACCGAATGCCAGCTATGCGTTGGGCATCCACCCGCTTTTAGTGCCCAACGCGCGCGACGAGGACCTGCTGGCATTACGCCAGGCGGTCGAGGTGGCGATGCGCGACCCGAATTTTGTCGGGGTCGGCGAAGTGGGCCTCGACTTTTTTGTACCGATGCTGTGCGAACCCGCGATGCGCGACAAGCAGGAGCGGTTCTTCCGCGAACAACTGCGGATCGCCCGCGATTTTGATCTGCCGGTGCTGGTTCATGTGCGCCGTTCGCAGGACCAGGTGCTCAAGAATCTGCGCCAGATTCGAACGCCATGCGGCATTGCGCACGCATTCAACGGCAGTTTTCAGCAGGCGCAGAATTTCATCGACCTGGGTTTTCACCTGGGTTTTGGCGGCGCCATGACCTTTACCCGGGCGCTACAAATCCGCCGCTTGGCCGCCGGGCTGCCGCTCGAATCGATCGTGCTCGAAACCGATGCGCCCGACATTTCGCCCGCCTGGGTGCACCCGGCACGCAACAGTCCCGAACACCTGCCGGCGATTGGCGGGGCGCTGGCCGAATTGCGCGGCATATCCGAGGACGAGGTGCGGCAGGCGACATGGCGAAATGCCATTGCCGCGATCCCGCGATTGGCCCATTTGCTGCCAGCGTAGGGGGCGCGGGGCCGCCGAGGACCTGTGCGCACGCGGT
>NZ_SPUM01000103.1 GCF_004614195.1 Massilia horti
GACATCACCCTTTCACGGTGAGTACCGGGGTTCGAATCCCCGTGGGGACGCCAAGGATGTGCATCGAGCCGCCACGAGCGGCTTTTTTAATCGGTTTTAGGTCCCCATCGTCTAGAGGCCTAGGACATCACCCTTTCACGGTGAGTACCGGGGTTCGAATCCCCGTGGGGACGCCAAGCTGCGATACAAAGAGCCGCCTTCGAGCGGCTCTTTGTGTTTCTGCGCTCACCAGCCCTGCGGGCGCATTCCCCCCATCGCGAACCCGAACGACATCAGGTCGGCCGGCCCCAGCGGACGCTGTCCCAGCGGCGCGCCGGCATACGCGGCCTCGCCCATGCTGGTCGCGCGCGGCGCCCCGGCCAAAAGCTGCGCGAGCATCGACTGGAACGCGGCCTGGCCCGGCGCCACCGCCAGGCCCAGCGCCACCAGCGCATCGGGCATGCCATAGCCGATCCGCGTCGGGTCGGCCAGCGTCAGGCGCCTGCCGGAAAGGCGAATCAGCTGGAACAGCCGTTCGACCCGCTCGGCCGAGCGCACCCGCGCCTGGGCCTGGAACTCGGGATGGTGCGCCAGCATCAGGGCGGCCAGGCCGGTGATGTGCGGGGCCGCCATCGAGGTGCCATCCCAGGCCGCGAAGTTATTCGGCGGCACCGCCGAGACGATCGCCACGCCCGGCGCGCACACGTCCACCCGCGCTCCGAAACAGCTGAACTTGGCCGTGAAGAAGCCCTGGGCGTCGACGTCCGGGCTGATGGTCTCGGTGTGGTAGCTGTCGCGCGGGAACTCGTCCAGCTTGCCGATCGCGGCCACCGACAGCACCTGTGGCGAAGCAGCCGGATACTGCACCGGCCCGCCCGAATTGCCCACCGCGGCAATGATCGCCACGCCGGCGCGCTTGGCGCGCACGATCTGCTGCTCGAGCGCCTCGGACGGCGCCATCGCGCCCAGGCTCAGGTTGACCACGTCGATCTGGTGCTCGATGCAGTATTCGAGCGCCTCGATCAGCTCACTGATCTGGCCGCCCGGGAACAGCTTGCACACGTGGATTTCGGCATCGGGCACGAAGCCGCGGATGCCGAAGCTGGGGTCGGCGCCGGCGATGATGCCGGTGCAGTGGCTGCCATGGCCGAGCTGGTCCTCGGTCCAGGTGGTCGGGTTGTTGTGGATGATGTCCCAGCCGGACCGGATCCGGCTCAGGTTGGCATGGCTGGTGGCCGCGCCGGAATCGATCACGGCCACCTTGACGCCCTGGCCGCGGAAACTCGGCGGCAACTGGTCCAGCCGCATGGCGCGCTCGCCCCAGCCGACCGCACTGCGTCCGGGAAAGCCCGGCAGCGCCGGCCAGTCCGACAGCGCGCGCAGCGCGACCAGGTTCGGCTGGCCGGTGGACAGGTCCGGGTCGCGCTGGTAGAAGCTCCAGTAGTCGGCGCGCGGCTTGACGTACAGGCCGCTGATGGCATGGGGCGAGTTGCCGTACACCTTGAGCGTGGCCAGGCCGCCGGCGTCGGTGACGGCAATCGACGGCATCAGGCCGCCGAACAGGGACACTTCGGCGTCCGGCAGGGGCGCGCCGTCCTTGCCGCGCACCACCACCGTGACCTCCAGCGACGGCCCGTCGTACGGAATCAGCGAGGCCACCCGGTTGGGCCGCGGCAGTGCCGGATCGAACAGGTGCAGGTGCTGGTCGCGCTCCACCAGCAGCCGGCCCTGGCCTTGCTGGCGCAGCGCGCCGGCCTTGTCGTCGGTCATGCGCGCCACCAGCAGGCCTTCGGGCTCGCCCATGCCGCCACCGAGCACGCCGATCGTGCTTTTGGGGGTGATGGTGCGCACCACCTCGATGTCGGGGATGGCGCGCAGCGCCTGTTCGACCGCCTGCAGCCCCAGCGGCTGCATGCCCATTGCCAGCGGGCCGATCGCGCCCATGGGCTGCTGGCGCGGGGCGACCAGGTATTGTTTCTTGCGTTCGGTGACGTGCTTGCCGTTCGCCTGCGTTCCCCGGCCGCCGCCGGGCTCGGGGGCGTTGTCGGCGCCGCGCTCCGGCGATCCAGCCTGTCCACCGGTAGGAAATTTGGGCATATCTTTGTCCTTTCGGATCAGCCGTTGCCGTTACTGGAACAGGGACAGTGGGCGGTCCGGCTCGATCATCAATTTGTTGGAGTGTCGAAAGTTTTCTTGGAGTTGGAGAGCGGTGGCCGCATCGGTTTCGATCACCGCCGTGTGCGGCCGGTCGTGCGGCCCGATGACCTCGACCAGCCGAATCGCCGGCTGGCTCGGCAGGCCGGCGATGAACTCCGCCAGCGCCGTACCATCGCCGGTGGCGTGGACGATGTAGCGGTTCGTTCCCTGGTTCGGCATGCGGGTCTCCTTGGGCTGCGAACGGTCCTCCTTCCACCCGGAGGACCGTGCCGTCACCGGCTGCAGTTAATTAGTGCAGGGTCTGGCCACTGGCAAAGCTTTGCTGCCCGATGCCCTGTTGCGATGGATAGCCCTGGAAGCCGTAGTGCTGCCCAGGCTGCATCTGCCCGGCCAGGTGTTGCTGCAATTGCTGCATCTGGTACGGGTCCATCTGGAACGGCTGCTGCATGCCGCCCATCTGCGAGCCGATCCCGCCACCCATCGGCTGGCTGCCGAACCAGCCCTGCGGCGACATCTGGCCTGGCATTGACTGCTGGGGCATTTGTTGCTGCGGCATCTGTTGTTGGAGCATCTGTTGCAGCAGCGGGTGTTGCTGCAGCCCCTGCTGCTGCATGAGTTGTTGCAGCAGCGGATGCTGTTGCATGCCTTGTCCCTGCAGCAGCTGTTGGAGCAGGGGATGTTGCTGCATGAGCTGAGGGTTCTGCTGCGCCAGTTGTTGCATGAGCGGATGTTGCTGCAGCCCTTGCTGCTGCATCAGTTGTTGCAGCAGCGGGTGCTGTTGCAGCCCCTGGTTCGCCAGCATTTGCTGGAGCAGCGGATGCTGCATGGGGGACATGCCGGCGCCAAACGGCATCATGCTGCCAAGGCCGCCCATGGCACCGCCCATCGAGCTGCCCTGGCCGGCATTGCCGAACATGCCGCCGATGAAGCCGCCCATCGGCCTGCCGTACTGACCCATGGACGAGCCCAGCCAGCCTTGCGGCATGATCTGCCCCGACATCATGTGCCACGGCATCGACTGCCCCATTTGTGCTTGCTGCATCATGGCCTGGGCACAGGCCTGCATGATGGGGTCGGCGGAAAGCGACTGGAAACCGCCGCCCATGCCACCGCCAGATTGGCCGAACTGGCCGCCCGGTTGCATGGCGCCGAATATGCCGCCGCCGCGTCCCATCATGCCGCCCGGCATTCCGCCGAACATGCCGCCTCCCATGCCCCCCATGCCCCCCATCCCGCCCATGCTACCCATACCCCCGCCCCAAAGTCCTTGTGGTGCCAGTTGCTGTTGTCCATATCCGAGCTGCTGAAATTCATTCATGTTCAACTCCTTGGTTCTGGACGGCCGCCGGCTTGGATCGCGCAGGACAGCACGCCAAAGCGCACGCATTCCTGACGCACCGTATGCACCACAACAAGCGGCCGCTTTATTTTTAAGGGATCGCCCGCCGCGGCCGCATGGCCGGCAGGCGAGTTGCTTCCGAGAAGGGGCACGCGCAGATGGCGTGTGCCGTTTTCCCTGAAGGTAGCCTTTGGACCGGGGTGGACTGGCGAAGTTTGTTCGGTAGCGCACGGAGCGCCACGGCTGTGGCGGACCTTGCGACTGCACAGGCGGACGCTTGATCGCAGAGCGTGCCTTGGGCTGGCGCAGAGGCGATCTTGACGCCGCGAAATCCGGTAAAATGGCAGCCCTTGCCGCCCCGATGCACGGCCGGCCTTCTACCTTCCGCAACATGTTTCCTGATCAACCCGTCGCCATTTTCTGCAAAGTCGTCGATAACTATGGCGACATCGGCATCTGCTGGCGCCTCGCCCGGCAGTTGGAGCGCGAGCACGGCGTGGCGGTCACCTTGTGGGTGGACGACCTGGCGAGCTTTCGCCGGATCTGCCCGCAAGTGAAGGTGGATGCCGATCAGCAGGCGGTCGCCGGGGTATTGGTGCGCCACTGGAAAGACCAGGAGGGGGTGTTCGCGCCGGAAGAGGTGGCCGACATTGTCATCGAGTTTTTCGCAGTGGACATTCCGCCGGGCTACATCGCGGCAATGGCGCTGCGCGAGCCCCGCCCCGTATGGCTGAACCTGGAAGGCTTGACCGCGGAAGAGTGGGTCGAAGGTTGCCACATGCTGCCGTCGATGCACCCGCGCCTGAAGTTGACCAAGCACTTCTTCTTCCCTGGCTTTACCGGCAAGACCGGCGGGCTGTTGCGCGAAGCAGGGCTGGAACAACAGCGGCAACAGTTCCTGGACGATCCCGAGGCACAGGCCATGTTCCTTGGCCGGTTCGGCGTCCCGGCGCAGGAAATGGCGTCGCTCAAGGTGTCCCTGTTCTGTTATCCGCATGCGCAGGTTACTGAACTGTTCGAGAGCTGGCGCCAGGGCGAGAAGCCGGTGACCTGCCTGGTGCCGGAAGGCGTCGCGGCGCAGGCGGTGCAAGCGTTCCTGGGAACGGAAGGCAAGGCCGGGGCCAGTGCGACGCAGGGCGCGCTGACGCTGCGCGTGTTGCCGTTCGTGCCGCAGCCCGATTACGACAGGCTGCTGTGGGCATGCGACCTGAATTTCGTGCGCGGCGAGGATTCGTTCGTGCGCGCCCAATGGGCAGGCAAGCCTTTCATCTGGCACATCTATCCGCAGGACGAGAACCTGCACCACAAGAAACTGCGCGCCTTCCTCCAGCGTTATGCGGGCGGCCTGCCCGGATTGGAGGCATTTGCCTTGCACTGGAATGCTGCCGGGCAGGAAAGCCCGGACTGGCCGGCGCTGTGGCAGGCCTTGCATGACGAGGTGCCGGCAATCGAAGCGCGCGCGGCCGACTGGCACGGGCGGATGTTGGAAAACGGCGACCTGGCGAGCAATTTGTTGAGCTTTGCCGCATCACTCCGGTAGGCGTCGCGCCAAGAAACATGGTATGATGCCCGGTTATTGCAACTCTTTTTTAGACCAAAACTTTCTATGAAACCAGCAAAAGAAATCCGTGTCGGCAACATCATCATGGTTGATGAGAAGCCTTTTATCGTGCTGCGTTCCGACGTCAACGGCTCGAGCCGCACGGGCTTCACCTATAAGTGGAAGATGAAGAATCTTCTGACGAACGCCCCGCTGGAAAACGTGTTCCGCGGCGACGACAAGTTCGACGTCGTCATCCTGGACAAGAAGCCGGTTACCTACTCGTACTTCGCTGACCCGCTGTACGTCTTCATGGACGAAGAGTACAACCAGTTCGAAATCGAGCAGGAAAACCTGGGCGATGCGCTGCACTACCTGAAAGACGGCATGGAATGCGAAGCTGTTTTCTACGACGGCAAGGCAATCTCGGTCGAACTGCCGACCATCATCGCACGCCAGGTTGTGTACACCGAGCCGGCGGTCAAGGGCAACACCTCGGGCAACGTCCTGAAGGATGCGAAGATCGAAAACGCGATCGAAGGCAACCAGCACATCGTGCAGGTTCCGCTGTTCGTCAGCAACGATGACGTAATCGAGATCGACACCCGTACCAACGAGTACAAGCGCGTCGTCCGCAACTAAGTCGTGGGCACTCCTAGGAAACGCTGCCAAATTGGCAGCGTTTTTTTTTAAGTCATCGTTACGCGTGTTGCTCCGTCGTTCCCGGCACTGCCGGAAACGACTTCCCGCGGAGGCGGGAACAGCGTCACTGGCGCTGTTCCCCCCATAGGTCCCGTGCTACATCGGCTCAGCATGGGTCCCCGCCAAGGGGGGCGCCGAGCCCGGGGACGACGGTTTTGGGCCTAACTATAGTTGTGGCGTGCGCGCATGCGGGATCAACCATAGTTGTCTCCGGTCGTTGCTTTGCTGCTATGCTGTTGCCTTCGATTAATCGGAGGACTCGCATGGATCGCAGGGATTTTGTACGACTCGGTGTCGCCGCCGGTGCCGCAGCCACCAGCGCACACGTCATCGCCGCAGCACCGCATACACCTGCGGGCATTCTCGAAGCCGGTGTGCGCGAGCAGCAGGCGCAGATGGCCGCTGGCAAGCTGACCTCGCGCGCGCTGGTGACGCAATACCTGGCGCGCATCGCGGCCATCGATAAGGCCGGGCCGCGTCTTGCCAGTGTGATCGAACTGAATCCCGACGCCCTGGCGATCGCGAGCGAACTGGACAAGGAACGGGCGGCCGGCAAGCTGCGTGGCCCGCTGCATGGGATTCCGGTCCTGCTCAAGGATAATATCGCCACCGGCGACAAGATGAGCACCAGCGCCGGCTCGCTGGCGCTGGACGGTGTGCGCGCCAAGCGCGACGCGTTCATCACATCCCGGCTGCGTGCGGCCGGTGCCGTGATCATCGGCAAAACCAACCTGTCGGAATGGGCCAACATGCGCTCGACCCATTCGGTCAGCGGCTGGAGCGGCCGCGGCGGCCAGACCAAAAATCCATACGCGCTCGACCGCAACACGAGCGGCTCGAGCTCCGGTTCCGGCGCGGCGATTGCCGCGAGCCTGGCCACGCTGGCGGTCGGCACCGAGACCGACGGTTCGATCGTCTCGCCATCCTCGATTTGCGGCATCGTCGGCATCAAGCCCACGCTGGGGCTGGTGAGCCGCAGCGGCATTATCCCGATCGCCCACTCGCAGGATACGGCGGGCCCGATGACGCGCAGCGTCGCCGACGCCGCGTTGCTCCTGGCTGCGCTGGCCGGGGTGGACCCGGACGACCCGGCCACCGCGGATGGCAAAGGCCGCGCCCTCGACTACGCCGCCGCGCTGCGCCAGGACGGCCTGCGGGGCAAGCGCATCGGAGTGACGCGCAACTTCTTCGGCAGCAACGATGCGGTCGACGCGCTGATCGAAAAGGAACTCGCGGTGCTCAAGGCCCAGGGCGCGACGCTGGTCGACGTCAAGCTGCCGAACATCGACAAGTACGGCGATAGTGAACTCGAGGTGTTGCTGTACGAATTCAAGCCCGACCTGGCTGCCTACTTCGACGCATACGCGCCGCACGCGCCGGTCAAGACCATGGCCGACGTGATTGCGTTCAACGACAAGCACGCGTCCCGCGAGATGCCGTACTTTGGCCAGGAACATTTGATCGCGTCGCAGGCCAAGGCCGGTCTCGATGCCCGGGAATACAAGGATGCCCTGGCCAACAACCTGCGTTATGCGCGGGAGGAGGGCATCGATCAAATCATGAAGGAGCACCAGCTCGATGCCCTGGTCGCGCCGACCGGCGGCCCGGCCTGGCTGACCGACTACATCAACGGCGATCACTACGGTGGCAGCTTTTCGACGCCGGCCGCGGTGGCGGGCTATCCGCACATCACGGTGCCCGCAGGCTACACCCGCGGGCTGCCGGTCGGCTTGTCGTTCGTGGGCGGCGCCTGGAGCGAGGCGACCCTGATCGCGATGGCCTACGCCTATGAACAGGCGACCCGCCACCGCCGCCCGCCGGCCTTCCCGCCGACCATCAACGTCAAGCTGTAGGCGTCAGCCGCCGCGCTCGCGGTCTTTTTTGGCGCGGGCGAATACCGGGCCCCACAGCGGATGGCCGTATTCGCCCGGCGCCAGGTCGAACGATGGATCGAGGCGCAGCGCCTTGTCGAACGCCTGGCGGCACTGCGCCGGGCGGGAAGTCACGCAATAGCTGAAGGCCGTGTACTTGAGCGCGGTGAGGCGGGTGGCCAGTGGCGCGTTGGCGATCTCGTCCGATTGCAGCCGCCGGATGGCGCCATTGAAATCCCCTTCGTTGTACAAGCCTATCCCTTCCCGTAACGCGGCCGGTGCCCGTTTGGCGGAGACGTTGCTGGCGCGGCGGTGCGCCGCTGCCGGCTTGTCGCGATCGCCGAAGAAAGGCAGCTCGGCGCAGCCGGCAAGGGAGACCGCCAGCGCGGCCAACATCAACTGTCGAACAGTGTTCATCTGGACTACCTTGGCGTAACGGAGAAATCGTGGTCGATCTTCCCGGAAGCGCTCTTGCCGGCCTCGATGTGCAGCACCCGGTCCGGAAAGTTCGGATTGGCCACGCGCACCGTGTGTCGTCCGGCGGGCAGCGTAAGCCGCTTGAGCGGCGGGCTGATGCCGCGTTCCTTGCCGTCGACGTAGACCTTGCCCCAGGGTTTGATCAGCAGTTTGTAGGTGGTCGCGGCCGGCGTCGCCGCAGCCGTTCTGATCGCGGGTGGTGCGGGCGCTGCGGGCGGCGTCTGGGCTGGAGTCTCGGGGACTGGGGCCGCCTCGACCAGCGTCTCCTGCGCGTCGAGCGATGATGTGGTGGCCGTTTCTGATGCATAGGGCTCAGGCGCTGCGTGTTCGGTGACGGGCAGGCCGAGCGTGACGAGGTCGCCCGAGTTGGTCCCGTGCAGCAATGCCAGCCAGGCTGCGGCTGCCGCTAGCAGCACACACGCGGCAGCGCCGATCAGCAACCAGCGTTGCAACCACCCCGGCGTGGGTTGGCTGGGCGGGTGGATCGGCGGCACTTTGGTATCGGGGGAATCGGCAAACGGCGCTTGCTGCAACGCCGGCATCGGCGGCTCCAGCGACACAATGCCCAGCAGGTCGCGCAACTGGGCGATCGTTTGCGGCCGCGTGTCCGGCTCGGCGAACAGGCACTGGTCGATGGCGCCGGTCAGCGCGTCGCCGTAGCCGGGCATGTGTCGCGGCGCCAGCGGCGCCTCGGGTGGCCATTCGCGCGTGATGGCGAAATGGACCACTGATGCCAGCGCCCGCAGGTCGGCTGCCTCGTCCTGCCAGTCCCCGTCAACGGAAGACGGCAGCAAGATGGGCTCGTCGTTTTCCATGAACGCCACACAGTCCGGCGTGATCGCCCGGTGCGGCATCTGCATTGCGTATTGCAGTTCGAGCGACGCCAGCAGCCGCCGGAAAATCTTGCGGCAGAAAGCCTCGTTGACCAGTTCATGGTGTTGCAGGACGATGTCGCGCAACGTGCGGCCCTGGTCCTGTTGCGCTTCGGTTCCGATCGTGCTCGTCATAGGCAAATCCGCCGCTGGCGGTCGCGCAAACGCACGCTCCGCTTACCGGCCTCGGCAATATCTTGTTGTAAATAATGCCAGATTTGCCGCAAGCGTGTTCAGCACGGCAGGTCAACCGTGCGCGGCCAGGGGCGCTAGACTTCGATGAAGCGCATCTTGAAGCTGCGGCCCTTGATACTGCCAAAGTCGGGGCCGAGCGGATTGCCGGCATTGAGGCGTTCGAATGCGAGTTGCGCCACGCCGCGTTCGAGCGCGACATAGCTCGTGAATTCGGTGATGTGGATTTTGCCGACCTGTTCTTTTGCCAGTCCGGCGTCGCCGGTGAGCGCGCCCAGCAGGTCGCCCGGGCGCAGCTTGGCCTTCTTGCCGCCGGCGATGCACAGGGTGACCATCGGCGCAGGCGCCACCGGTGCCGCCGCGTCAGGGTCAAGCTCGTTCAGCGGGAGCCATTGCAGCGGCGCGCCCTGATACTCCTCGATCAGGCCGGCCCATTTCTTTTCGTTCGGCGCGCACAGCGACAGCGCCAGCCCGGTGGCGCCGGCGCGGCCGGTTCGGCCGACGCGGTGCACATGAACTTCGGGATCCTTGGACAGGTCGACATTGATCACCGCGTCCAGGTTGGCGATGTCCAGTCCGCGCGCGGCGACGTCGGTGGCCACCAGAACCGAACAGCTGCGATTGGCAAACAGCACCAGGATTTCGTCGCGCTCGCGCTGTTCCAGTTCGCCGTACAGCGCCAGCGCCGGGAAGCCCTGCGCGCGCAGCGCATCGGCGATCTCGCGGCAGCGCGCTTTGGTGTTGCAGAAGGCGAGGGCGGAAGCCGGCCTGACCTGCCGAAGCAGTTGCGCCACTGCGGCCTCGCGCCCATCGAATCCAATTTCGTAGAACTGCTGCACGATGCGGGTGGCGTCGTGTTGCGCTTCGACCGCCACTTCGAGCGGATCGCGGAGAAAAGCAGCGGCGGCGCGCTGGATGTCGTCCGGGTAGGTGGCCGAAAACAGCAAGGTCTGGCGGCGGGCAGGGCAGGCGCGCACGATGCCTTCGATCTCGTCGTAAAAGCCCATGTCCGTCATGCGGTCAGCCTCGTCCAGCACGAGCGTGTGCACGCGCGACAGGTCCAGCGTGCGCCGCGACAGGTGGTCGCGCACGCGCCCGGGCGTGCCGACCACGATGTGCGCGCCGAATTCGAGCGACGCGACTTGCGGGCGCATCGCCACGCCGCCGGTGAGTGTCACGATCTTGACGTTGCCCACGCCGCGCGCGATGCGCCGCAATTCATTGGCAACCTGGTCCGCCAGTTCGCGCGTCGGGCACAGGACCAGGCCCTGTACCGCGAAAAACGTCGGGTTCAGTTTGTGCAGGAGGCCAATCCCGAATGCGGCGGTCTTGCCGCTGCCGGTCTTGGCTTGCGCGATCAGGTCGCGGCCCTGCAGCAGTGCCGGCAGGCTGGCGGCCTGGATCGGCGTCATGTTTTGGTAGCCCAGCTGCGACAGGTTCGCGAGCATGCGCGGCGCCAGCGGCAGCGCGGAAAAGGAGGTGTTCATGAAATGAGAAAGCCCGGTCAGGCAGGCGCCCAGACCGGCAGGCCGGTATCGTCCAGGCTGGGATCTTTTTGCCACACCGGCAGGCCGGTGGCGTCGGTTTCTTCCAGCAACTGGAGCTGCTCCTGCTTTTGCAAGGTCCTGCGCGGGCGGCTGCCGCCGCGCTTTGGCTCGACAGGAGGGCTCGACTCCGGCGGCGTGGCCGACTCAAAGCCCGGCAGGTCGAACGTCGCGTTATCTTTTTTGTCTCTCATCTCGCTTCGCTGCCGCAGGATTGCTTGCTTCAAAAAACAAAAGCCCGGCTGCAAGAGTCGGGCTCGTTGTCCTACAGTATCTGGTTGCGGGGACAGGATTTGAACCTGTGACCTTCGGGTTATGAGCCCGACGAGCTGCCAGACTGCTCCACCCCGCGTCTGAGAGTTAGATTGTAACGCGAACTGCGCGTTGGCGCAAATATCACTTCGCGCGCAGGCGCCACAGCGAGGTCACTTCGCGCGAGCGCGCGGCGTGCAGAGGGTCGTCCGGATCGAACGCTTTCGAATGAACCGGGCGCACGTCATGGCGCTGCACCACTGCAAGGCCGCCGGCGTCGATCCATCCGAGCAGTTGTTCGCGCGTGCGCAGGCCAAGGTGCTCTGCAAGATCGGACAGGATCAGCCAGCCTTCGCCGTTTTGTTCCAGGTGGTCAACCAAGCCGGCCAGGAATCCCTTGAGCATGCGGCTGTCCGGATCGTAGATCGCGTATTCGATCGACGAACTCGGCTTGCCTGGCAGCCACGGCGGATTGCAGACCACCAGCGGCGCGCGGCCGTCCGGGAACAGGTCGGCCTGCACCAGTTCGACCTGGCGCGACAGGCCAAGGCGCCCGATGTTCTCTCGCGCGCAGGACAGCGCGCGCTGGTCCATGTCGGTGGCGATCACGCGTTCGATGCCGCGCCGCGCCAGCACGGCCGACAGCACGCCGGTGCCGGCGCCGATGTCGAACGCGAGGGCGCATTGCGCCGGCAGCGGCGCCTGCGCCACCAGGTCGACGTATTCACCGCGCACCGGCGAAAACACGCCGTAGCAGGGATGGATTCGATCGCCCAGCGCGGGAATCTCCACGCCCTTGCGGTGCCACTCGTGCGCGCCGATGAGGCCCAGCAGTTCGCGCAGCGAGGCCACGAACGGCTCGCGGTATGGACCGTATGCCTCCTCGCACGCGGCGCGCACGTCCGGTGCGCGCCGCAGCGGGATCGTGTAGCCATCCTCGAACGGAATCACCAGCATGGCCAGCACGCGCGCGCGCTGCAGTTGCGCGAGGCGGTGGCGGTGGAACTGCTCAAAGGGCGTGGCCGGCGCCTTGGCTGCCTTGGCGCGCTTGCTGCGTGAACTCTTGTGGTCGATCCTGCGCGCCAGCGCCTGCAACAGTTGGCGCGCGTTCTGGAAGTCGCCGCGCCACAGCAGGGCGTTGGCGTCCAGCGCCAGGCGGTAGGCGGCATCCGCGGTCATCGTGTCGTCGGCCGGCACCACCTTCTTCGGCGCCGGCACGCCGCTTTCGGACTGCCAGCGGGCCGAGCGCTCCTGGCCGTTTTCGATCCAGCCGATGCGTGCGTCCGGGGTCATCAATGGTGGTGCTGCCAGTTGCCGTCGGTCGATTCGAGGTAGGACTTGACCGCGTCGGCATTGCCGGTCGCGTGGCGCCTGACCTCGCCGCAATCGCAGATGCCCTGGTACGGCTGGATGTGCGAGCAGGCCGATACTTTTTGCAGGAAGACCTTGACCGGCTTGGTGCATTTGGCGCATTTGAAGGTCAGGATGCGGGCGGGTTTGGACATGGATCTTGGAATGAATGGGAAAGGGCGCCATTCTAGCACCGGATGAAAGGCCGCCCCCGACCCGGACGGCCTATTCGATGGTGATCGCGCTGCTGCCCCCGCCGCCGGGGCGCACCATCACCTTGGTGGCGATCCGTTCCGTCATCTCCTGCACGTGCGAGATCACGCCCACCTTGCGGCCGAGCGACTGCAGCGCGTCCAGCGCGTCCATGGCGATGCCCAGCGTGTCGCTGTCCAGGCTGCCGAAGCCCTCGTCGATGAACAGCGATTCGACGCGCACCCGGTTCGACGACAGCGAGGCCAGGGCGAGCGCAAGCGCGAGCGACACCAGGAACGATTCGCCGCCGGAGAGCGAGTTCACTGAACGCACTTCGCCGCCCATGTCCTGGTCGCGCACCATCAGCGCCAGCGAGGGCCCGGCGTTGCTCGCCACCCGTTCGAGCCGGTAGCGCCGGGCCAGTTGCGCCAGGTGCTGGTTCGCGTAGCCGAGCAGTACGTCGAGCGTGAACTGCTGCGCGTAGTTGCGGAACTTCTTGCCGTCGCTTGATCCGATCAGCTCGGACAGCCGCCCCCAGCGCTGTTCAAGCGCCTGCTGCTTTTCGATGTCGGCCAGCAGCGCGCGCGCCTGCTCGCGGCGTGCATCGTCCTGCGCGGCTTGCAAGCGCAGCGCGGCGAGCGCCTCGTGCGCGACGCGGCGCTCGCCCAGCACTTCGCCCAGCGCGGCTGCCACATGCTCGGCAAGCTGGCCGTCCGCATCGCCGCCACTGGCCTCATGCGCCTGGCGCTGCGCGCGCCGTTCGGCGAGGATGGTTGTGGCGCTGGCCAGGTTGGCGTCAAATGCGGCAAGCAGGCTGCGTTCCTGCGCCAGCCATCCGGAGCCGACCGCGAGCAGCTCGGCGAGCGCCTGCTGGTGGGCCACCGGCTCGAGTTCGCCGTGGCGCTGCGCGTAGTCGGCCAGCCAGTCGGCAAGTTCAACTTGTGCGGCCTCGGCGGCTTTGGCCAGCGTATCGATCCGTTCGCTGGTCTGGGTGCAGGTCGCGCGCACGCGCGCCTCGTCCTGCGCCGCCTGGCTGACGGCCATTTGGCGCGCCGCCAGCGCGTCACGCGCGCGTGCCTGCGCCGCCGCCAGCGCCTGTTCGACTTCGCCGGCCGGCCGGCCTTCCCACAGCGCGGCACGCTGTTCCCGCTGCTCCTTGATTGCCGCGTCGATGCGGGCGAACTGCGCCAGTGCGGCCTCGGCCAGCCGCGCCGCCTGTTCGGCGCGCGCATCGCATGCGCCACACTCCGCCTGCAGGCTGGCGGTCGCGGCAAGCTGGCGCTCGTCGACGGCTGCCTGTTCGTTCCAGAGCTGTGCCTCTCCGGCACGCGCCTGCCGGTAGTGGCCTGGCGCGGCCTGCCACGCGCTGCGCCAGCCGTCACCGTCCGCTTGCGACAGCACTTCATCGAGTTCGGAGAGGAGCATGTCCCGATGCGCGGCGGCCGATTCGCACCTTGCCGCAGCGGCGCCTTGCCCTGCTTGCAGCCGGCCCAGGGCAGCGCGCGTTTCGCCGAGCCGTTCCTGCAGCCGTGCGTGTTCCCGCTGCGCTTTGTCGCAGTCCGCCTGCGCGGCATCGCGTGCCAGCAGGGCCTGACGTGTCGCTTGTTCCTGCGCGTCCAGCGCTGCCGCCTTCTGCTTGAGCTGTTGCAGCTGCAAGGCGAACCAGGCTGCGCGGTCGGACTGCGCGGGCGCTTCCACGGCCAACGGAGCGTCGCTCCATGTTGCGGACAGTGCTTCGATGGATTCAATGAGCCGATCGCGCTCACGCGCCAGTAGCGCGCTGCGTTCATCAAATGCGGCGACCGCTGCGCCTTGCGTCGCCTGTGTGGCAAGGTTGGCCTGCAACGCGGCACGGCAGCGTTCGACTTCGCCACGCAGGCCGTCCAGCATTGCGTGCAGGCGCTGGTCCTGATGGCGGTAGGGGTGTTCGGTGCCGCCGCAAACGGGGCAGGGCTCGCCATCGGCCAGCGCGGCACGCAGGTGCTCGACATTGTCGGCACATGCCAGCTCGGCCGCCGCCAGCGAACGCTCCGATTGGTCCGCAGCCGCTTTCAGCTCTGGCGCGCAGGACTGTGCTTCGGCCAGCAGCCGGCGGGCCGCCTCGCGCGAGCGTTCCAGTTCAGCGGCCAGCGCTTCGTTTTCGACGCGGCGGCGCTGCGCGTCGGCCAGCGCGGTCCAGGTCTTCTCAAGAGCAGTCAGTTGTTCGCGCCGCAGCTCCAGTGCGTGGCGTTCGGTTCGCAGCGCTTCGACGTCGAAGGCCGCGAGTGCGCCGATCGCCTGCTGGCGCGCCAGCTCCCGTTCGGTGAGGAGCTGCGCAGCGTGCGCCAACTGCGCCGCCGCCTCGGCTTCCTGCGCGGCCGCGTTGGTGGAGGCTTGCTGCGCCGCGTTCAGTTCGCTTGCTGCCTGCGTGTGCGCTTGCGCCGCCTGTTCTGCCTGCGCGAGAACCTTGTCCCAGCGCGGCCATTGCCGTGCCAGTGTCTGCCAGCTGGCGTGTGCTGTGAGCCAGTCGTGCGCCACCTGGCGCGCCTCGCGCGCGGCGGCCAGCGCGGTGTGCCTGGCCTGGCGCTCGGCCTGGAGCTGGCGCGCCTCAAACTGCGCCGCGTCGTACGCGCTACTTGCCTGTACGTGGTTCGGTGCGAGCGCGGCGATGGCCGCGTCCAGTGCCTTGGCGTGGTCGAGCGCCGGCGCTGCCGCACGCTGCGCTTCTTCGGCGGCGGACAATTGGTCCTGTGCCGCCGCGACTTCTTGCGCCGCTTCGTCCCGGACCTTGAGCACGCGCGCCAGCTCCGCTTCTCCGTTTGCCAGCGCGGTGCGGGATTCCTGCTGTTCACGCGCGATGCGCGCCGCTTCCGCGATCAAGGGGCGTGCCGCCTGCACCGTGTCGAGCGTGGCGAGGTGGCGGCGCCTGGCGGTGGATTCAATGACCTGTGCGCGGGCAGTGGCCAGCGCATCCTCGGCCTGCGTTTCGTTGCGCCGCAGCTTGGCCAGCTCCTCGTGCCAGCGAAGCTGCTGCTCGAGTAGCGTTCGGCGCACGTCGATCGCCTCCAGTGCCAGCTCCGCCGCGGCCAGGTCGGCATCGACTGTGGCACGCGCCTCCGCCGGCAGCGGCGCCTGGTTGGCCAACTGCGCGGTCAAAACCCGCAGCGACTCCTGTTCGGCCTTGTAGCGCTCAAAAGCGCGCATCGATATTTCGCTGTAGACGGTGCTGCCGGTCAGGGTCTCGAGCAGTTCGCCGCGCTCGTTCTCGTCGGTTTTCAGGAATGCGGAAAACTCGTTCTGCGCCAGCAGCACAGCGCGGGTGAACTGTTCGAACGACAGGCCGATGCGCTGCACGATCTCGGCCGCGACCTCGGTCTTGGTGCCGCCCAGCGGGGTCAGGTCCGGCAGCGCATGCAAGGCCATGTTCGACTTTTGCAGCGCGCCGGCGGCCTTGTTGCGCGCACGCCGTACCGACCAGCGCGCGCGGTAGCGCCGGTGGTCGTTGCCGACGAAGTCCACTTCGGCAAATCCTTCCGCGGCGCCGCGCCGCAGCAGCGTGCGCGGATCGAGCGCGGACACCGTGTCCGCGCCCACATCGGGCAGCAGGCTGCCGCCGCGCGTGACCTTGAGCAGGCGCGGGGTGGCGTCGTACAGCGCCAGGCACAGCGCGTCGAGCAAGGTGCTCTTGCCGGCGCCGGTCGGGCCGCTGATCGCGAACAGGCCGTTCGAGGCCAGCGGTTCGGACTCGAAATCGACGCAGAACTCGCCCGCCAGCGAGGCCAGGTTCTTGCCGCAAATGCGCAGGATCTTCATGCCGCCTCCGCGCTGGCCGGCAGCATCAGTTCCGCGAAAGCGGCCAGCTGGTCGTCCGGGGCATCCTCGCCATAGCGCTGCAGGTACAGGCGGCGGAAGATGTCGTCCGGCTGCAGCTTTCCGAGCTGGTCGAGCGTCATCGCCGGCTCGACACCGGCCGCAAGCACCACCTTGCGCGTGGTCTCGATCTTGGCCAGGCGCAGCGGCTTGCCGGCGATAGCGGCTTCCACCCTGGCGCGCAGGCCAGGCTCGGGCGCATCGAGCAGCACCCGCACTTCGAGGTAGGGCTGGGCGTGCGGCGGAAGATCCGCCAATTCGAGCGCTTCGAGCGCGGCCAGCGCCTCCTCGAGCGGGGCGGGAGCGGCGGGCACGCGCAGCAGTTCCACCACCCGCGGCACGAACAGCGGCGTGACCTCACGCACCGCTTCGCCATCGATGTCGATGCGCAGCACCTGGTGCCGGTAGCCGACTTCGGCGAACGACATCGGCAGCGGGCTGCCGCAGTAACGCAAATGCTCCTGCCCGCCCACGCGCTGTGCCAGGTGCAGGTGCCCCAGTGCGGCATAGGCGAGGGACTGGTCGAACATCGTCGCCGGCAGCGCTTCACTGCCGCCGATCACGATGCTGCGCTCGGATTCGCGCGAAGCTTCGCCGCCGACCATGTGGCAGTGCCCCATCGCCAGGATCGCCTGGCCTTGCTCGCGCCGCGCCTGCGCCAGTGCGAACGCGCGCTGGTAGAGCAGGGCGATGCCCTGCATGTAATCGAGGACCGCCGATTCCTCGGCATCCGCAGCTGCTTCCCCGGTCGTGCGCGGCACGTCGCCCGGACGCAGGAAGGGCATCGCCAGGCACCACGCCTCTACCTGGCCGCTGCTGCCGGTGAGCGGCACCAGCAGCCGTTCCAGATCGATTTCGCCATCCGCGTCGCGCGGCACATTGCCGATCACCCTGGTGCCATGCGCTTCCAGCAGCGGACCAGGCGCCTCCAGCCGGCCAGGCGAGTCGTGGTTGCCGGCGATGATCACGATGTCCAGCAGCGGCGCGCGGCTGTTGGCCTGCTGCAGGAAGCGGTACAGCTGGCGCTGCGCCTGCGCTGACGGGTTGGCGTTGTCGAACACATCACCGGCGATCAGGAGCGCATCGGCCCGTTCGGCAACGATGGTGTCAAGCAACCAATCGAGAAAACACTGGTGCTCGTAGTGTCGATCGAAGTTGTGCAAGGTCTGGCCGAGGTGCCAGTCGGAGGTGTGCAGCAGCCGCATGATGTAGGGAAATGGACGAGTCGGCGCCAACTATAGCGCATGCCCATGTGTCCGCCAAAGCTTTGGGGGCGGATCAATACCCCCGTTGTGAGGCCGTTATTAAATTGGAGGAATGACCGAACAGTGTTTATCGACCGGCGCCGCGCGCGCCGTGCGTTTTGCCGTCAAGAATGACGTGCTGGAAATCATCCGGCAAATGAACGTGTTGCAAATCGACACCGTCCACGCCGCGGCCCTCGGCCACCACCGGCCCCGCCAATTTGGCGTCTTCCTTGACGCTCCCCTCCAACTCGCCCTTGCAGAAAGGGAAGCTGTATGAATCTGCCTTACGCCCCGCGCGAACTCGTTGGCACCGATGGCAAACCATGCTTCGGCCTTTACCGCGGCGTCACTGTCGGCTTTGGCTGGGATGCACTGGCTGCCCCGTTCCTGCCGGGCGGCTTCTCGCGGCGCCTGCGCCACAAGCGCTGGCATTTCGTGACGCTATCCACCGACGAGTTGTTTTGCGGACTGGCGATCGTGGACGCCGGCTGGGTCCACAGTGCGTTCGCCTACGCGTTCGACCGTACGCGGCGCGAGGTGGTGGCGTCGGTCTCGCCGATCGGCCTGCCGGGCGTTTCGGCCTCGGTCGGCACGCACGCCTGTGCGCCGTGCCGCTTTCGCAGCGGCGGCGGGGGGATCGATATCGAGCTGCATCCGCACGGCCAGGGCGGCTACCAGCTGCGGCTGCAGGCGCGCAACTTTCGCATCGATGCGCTCTACCGCGGCAAGTCGCAGCGGCTGCTGGCGGTGCGGCAGGTAGAGGGTGGCACCGTGCACGCGACACAGAAATCGACCGCCTTGCGGCTGAGCGGGGTGGTGCATGCGGGCGGGCGCAGTTACTGCCTCGACGGCGGCATCGCCAGCTTCGACTACTCGAACGGGATGTTAGGGCGCACCAGCGACTGGCACTGGGTGTCGGCCCACAGCCGCGAGGTCGGCATCAACCTGCAGGCCGGTTACTTCGGCGCCAGCGAAAACGCGCTTTGGCTGGACGGGGCCATCATCCCGCTGGGCGCCGCCCGGTTCGACGCCCAAGGCACGCAGCCGCTCACGCCGTGGCGGGTGCGCACCGACGATGGCCTGGTCGACCTGCAATTCACCCCCGAAGGCATGCGGCGCGACGTCAAGCAGCTGTTGCTGGCGAGCAGTCGTCTGCGGCAGCAGTTCGGCACCTTCGAAGGCTGGGTCAAGGCCGCGCCCGATGCACCGGTGCGCGAGGTGCGGCGCCTGACCGGTCTGACCGAGGAATATCGTGCACGCTGGTGAGCGCCGTCAGGCCGGCCGCGACATGCGCGCAGGCATTGGCATTTATCCTACAGAAAGTGGCGTAAACGCCGCGCGCCGGGGCGTTGACGTGTCGAGTTCAATTACTGCTGAGTGTTTGCGCTAGATCAAATCCAGACCCGGCTGTGGTCCGTACACTACCAGTTCCTTCAGGTCGATGACAAAAATAAAATTGCCCCTAGACCTGTTCAAAACTACTATTTCCCAACCAGGTCCTGCCGCCCCGGCGGCCAGTTCTTGCGTTGGCGAAAAGCTATCTGAGAGGAGACCGAATGTTAACCGCGACATATACTTTGGTTGCATTGTCCGTCGAGCAGACTAGCGTACGGGTCAGCCTGCAGTCGCTCCAAAAGCTGCTCCACACCAACTTTCTCCACCAGGCCGCCCTCACTCCCAGCCAGGTCGAGCATACCTGCGACACGCTCAAGCAACTCTACGAAAGCTGCCATTGGCGCAAGCTCGACAAGTTCCTGATCCCCGCCATCCGGCGCTCCACGCGCCTGGCCGACGATCTGCTGCAGGAGCTCGATGCGCTCAGCAAGGCCGCTTCGGACGCCATGGCCGCCGCGTTGCGCATGGTGGGCAGCGCCGTCGACAGCGCGGCGCGCGTGGCCCAGTTCTGCGCGGCGCTCGAGCGTTTCTGCGGGGCGCTGCTCATGCGGCTGGAGCGTGAAGAGCAGGAGCTGTTCCCGGTGGCACGGACCGCCATCGCCGGCGAGGCATGGTTTGCCATCGCCAACCAGATGCTGGCGCATGACGCTTACCAACAAGAACGGCGCGGGGTCGAATTCGACTTCCGTCCCGGCCGCGGCCTGGGCAAGCGCACCGCACGCGGCGCGGCGCAGCTTCTGCACTGAGCATCGCCGGCGCCAAGAGGTCGTTCCAAAATGAGCATGGCTGCGTTGCGGCTCCTTGCCGTGCAAAGCACTGTGTTCGTCGCCGCGCCTTGCCCTGCTCATTTTGGAATGACCTCCGGGCCAGGCCGGCGCTGCGCGCGGCAAGCCTCGCCGCCGCGCAAAGCCCTCATCGTTCTTTGCTATGATGGGGGTTTTGGAAGTGCGATGTCATCATGTTCGAATTCCTTTTCAAGCGGCAGGGCGACAAGCCCGGTGACGCGCAGCCCGGGCAGGATGCGCAACCGGAGCAGCAAAGCCCAAGCGCCACTTCGCAGCGGGCGTTGCAGGCCGAAAGGCTGAAGCAACTGAACGGCGACGAAACGGCCGCCGCGGAATTCATTCTCCAGTGCGAATTTTCCGAACTGCGCCTGGCAGCGGCGGAGTTCATCCACAGCCCGGCGCAGCTCGAACGCGTGCACGCCGCCATCCGCAACACCGACCGCCGGGTCGCCAAGCTCATGCAGTCCAGGCTGGAAGCGATCCGCCACCACGAGGCCGAACTGCGGCGCGGCCAGACTGCGCTCGAGCAGGCCGAGGCGCTGCTCGGTGATGAGCTCCTGACCCCGAACCACGTGGCCGAACTGGACCGCAAGTGGTCGGTGATCGCCGCGCCCGAGCTCACGGAGCGGTTCGAGCAGGTGCGCGCCGAGCTGGGCAAGCGGCTGGAGGCGCAGGTGGCGCTGCAACGCGCCATGATCGACCGCCTGGCGGCCCTGCGCGCGCTGGAGGTGGCGGGCCTGACCGCGGCCGAACTGGACGAGCGGCTGGCGCAGATGGCGCAGGAACAGGCGGCGGCATTGGCCGCGCCCGAGCATGCCTCGCTGCCGCGCGCGCTGGTGCTCGAATTTGGCAACGAACATGCGCGCCTGAAGCAAGGCGTGGCCGCGCTCGCTCTTGCCGTCCTTGAGCGCCTTGTCCAGTTCGGCCGCCGTGCC
>NZ_SPUM01000024.1 GCF_004614195.1 Massilia horti
ATTCCGTTTATTCGCGCTTGGTTTGAACGCGTGGGCGGGAGACCCGCCCACCCTACCGGTAAGCCGTAACGACCCGTCTCGTGTTCAGTGCTTGACGAGCTATTGCTGCGCCACCGCCGGCTCCCGTGCAATGGTGCGCGCCAGGTAGCCGGCCGCCGCACGGCTGTAAGCGGGGCGCATGTGCATGGTATCGGTGTAGACCGGCGCGCCGTCCGGACCGAGCACCGGGCAGGCGTTGTCAGCGCACAGGAAGCGGGTGGGGTCGATCAGTTCAGCCCCGGCCCTTCGCGCAATCGCGGAAAGCCGCTCATGTGGGCCGGCATTATCGGCCAGAAAACGATCGAGCCTGACCGGTTCAATCCGGGCCAGCGGCCGTATGCGGCCCAGGCGCGAGCCGGTGATCATGTTGCGCGGGTCAAAAGCCGGCCCCATCGCCGGCTGCAGCAGCAGGAACACGCGCTTGCCGCGTTGCCTGAGGTCGCGGATCGCCTGCTCGAGCGCCTGGTACGCGGCATCCATCGCTGCCGGGTCGGGAAATTCCAGCTGGCGCCGGCCGTCATCGAACAGCAGGCCGCCGCTGTGCGCCAGGAAGTAGCCATACCAGGCGGCGCCGATCACCACCGTGTCGACCTCGGGCCGCGCGGCGAACGCATAGCCGGCCCGCACCGTCGGCTGGCACAGCGCATTGCGCACCATGGGCAGCGGGTAGGCATGCGGGATCGGCGGGCAGTTGCCGGCGGTCGCGAACATGACCGAGCGGTAGCTGCGCGGCTGCGCGGCCAGCGTCGCTTCGATGTAGGGGCCGTACTGCTGCACCACCGAATCGCCGAGGAACAGGGTGATGCCGGGCGCCTGGCTGCGCACCATCTCGAACAGCACCCCCTGGTAGCGGTAGGGCGCGAAGCCGGGACCGGGAAAGTCGCTGTCGTTGAGTGCGTCGAGGTAGGTTTCGGCCCCGCGCGCATCGATGCGTTCGCGGATCGCCCCGGCGCCCACCAGCACGCCCGCCAGTACCGCCGCCAGCATGCCGCCCGCGAGCCCCGTCACCAGCCGGGCGCGCGGGGCGCGATGGCGCAGCGGCCGCTCCACCAGGGCCCAGGTGAGGAACGCGAGCACGAAGCTGGCCGCGACCAGGGCGACGCGCACCTGCCATGGCGGCTTGTCCCCATTGAGGATGTAGCCGAACGACAGCAGTGGCCAGTGCCAGAGGTAGAGCGGATAGCTGATGACGCCGATGCCCACCGCCAGCCTTCGCCCCAGCAGCCGGTTCAGCGGCGCCGCCGGCCCGGCCATGATCAGCAGGAAGGCGCCCGCCACCGGCAGCAGCGCCCAAGTGCCGGGGAACGGGTCGTGCGGGCGGATCAGCACCAGGCCAGCCGCCAGCAGCAGCGCGCCGGCGATCGATGCCTGCGTGCGCACGCGCGGCCCCCACGGCTGGCGGCGCAGGTGCAGGTGCGCGCCGATGCCGCCGGCCATCAATTCCCAGAAGCGCGAGGCCGGCGAGTAGAAGGCGGCGGTCGCGTCACTGCCGGCCAGGGCGAGGTTGGCGCCCATCGACAGCAGGAACACCAGGCCGATCAGGAATAAGAAGTTCCGGGCGCGCCGGTGGACCAGCCACAGCAGCAGCGGCCATAGCAGATAGAACTGTTCCTCGATGCCGAGCGACCACAGGTGCAGCAGCGGCTTGGTGGCGGCTGCATTGTCGAAATAGCCGGCCTCGCTCCACAGCAGCAGGTTGGATACAAAAGCGCCGCCGGCCGCGACATGGCGCCCGGCCTGCCGGAACTCCGGGCCCAGCAGCACATACCAGCCAAAACCGGCGGTCGCGGCCAGCACCAGCAGCAGCGCGGGGAAGATGCGCCGGATGCGGCGCGCGTAGAAGCCCGCCAGTGTGAAGCGGCCCCGCTCGAGCTCCGCGATGATGATCGAGGTGATCAGGTAGCCGGAGATGACGAAGAACACGTCCACGCCGATGAAGCCGCCCGCAAAGACATGCGGCCAGCCGTGGTACAGCACCACGGACAGGACGGCGACGGCGCGCAGGCCGTCGATGTCCGGCCGGTAGCCGGGCTGTGCCGGGACTGTCATCTGCCCCCCTCATCAATGAAACCGAATGCCATGGTGGCACAGGTGCGACCGACGGCGTTTTGTCCGGTATCAAGGCAGGCTGGACTACGATTGCAGGCCGGGAAATTCTTCGCGGCTCAGGCGGGTATAGGCGTCGAGCAGCGCCGTTTTGTAGACCACGCCCAGCAGCAGCGGATCGGCCAGGCTGGCCACCACCGGCAGCCGCTCGCCGTGGTGTTGATGGAACTGGTTACTCGCCTGGTCCAGCGCCATTTCGGGCGTAATCAGCGGCAACTGGTCGCGCTGCAAGACCTCGGCCGCCACCGTTGTCTCCGGCGCGCCGGCCAGGTCGCGCAGCGCGACCACGCCCTGGTAGCGGCCGTTGGCGTCGACCACGTACAGGTACTTGACCGGATGGGCGCGGAACATGTCCATCATCCGGGCCAGGGACGCGTCCTGCGCCACCACGGTTTGCGCCGGCCTGATCAGGTCTTGCATCAGCGTGCCGCGCAGGCGGGCCCTGGCCTGGTATTCCTGCTGGCGCTTGAGGGTGATTTCGTACATGGACAGGCCGGTGCCGCGTCCGGGCAGCCAGGCGATCACGCAGGCCAGCATCAGCGGCAGCATCACCTGGTAGCTCAGGGTCATCTCGAAGATCATCAGGATCGCCATGATCGGCGCGCCGGTGGCGGCGGTCAGGAACGCGGCCATGCCGACGATCGCGTAGGCCGACGGCGCCGCGGTCAGCTCCGGCAGCAGCGCGTGCACGCCCTGGCCGAACAGGTAGCCAAGCGTGGCGCCGACGAACAGCGTGGGCGTGAAGATGCCGCCGACCGCGCCCGAGCCGACCGTGAACAGGGTCGCGAGCACCTTGAACACGAGGATCGCGAGCACCGCTTCCCACGCCCACGGATGGTGCAGCAGCGAGTTGACCACGCTGTAGCCATTGCCCCAGACCTGCGGCAGCCATACCGAGATGATCCCGACCGCAAGGCCCCCCAGGCCCAGGCGCGCCGGCAGCGGCAGGGCGCTCTTCTGGAACTGGCGGCGGGCGGTGGCCAACAGGCGCAGGAACTGCGGCGCGGTCAGCCCGGCCAGGATGCCCAGCAGCGCGAACAGCAGCACCTCGCCGCCGGTGACGTCGGGGAAGGGCGGCATTTCGTAGGTCGGCTTATAGTTCGGCATGTGGCGCATGGTGATGTTGGCCATCACCGACGCGACCATCATCGGCGCCAGGCTGTCCATGGCGATGGTGCCGAGCACGATCTCGGTCACGAAAAAGGCGCTGGCGATGGGCGCGTTGTAGGCCGAGGTGATGCCGGCCGCGGCGCCGCACGCGACCAGGAGGCGCAGGCGCGCCGTGTCGAAGCGCGCGCAGCGCCCGATCAGCGAGGCGGCCATGGCAGCTAACTGCACCATCGATCCTTCGCGCCCGATTGAGCCGCCGGATGCGATCGTGCACAGCGAGGAGGCGCTTCTTAACAGCGTCTGCGGAACCGGGACCTGGCCGTTGCCGGAGGCGATCGCTTCCATGTAGTCGGGCGGGGTGGCGTCGGCCCAGCGCTTGGCCAGCACCAGGAACAGGCCGGCGACCACGCCGCCGGCGCAGGGCAGCACGATGCGCACCGGCCACGGCAGGGCGGCGGCCATTTCGACCAGCGAGCCGCTGTGGCCGACCAGCAGCCGCTGCATCAACGCCAGCCCGTCGCGAAACACGATCGTCGCCAGCGCCCCGAGCAGTCCGGCGAGGGCGGCCCACAGCAGCATCGCGGGCGCGCCGCCGGGACGCCCCAGCCGCTGGAGGAAAGTGGTCAATCGTGTGGCCTGCATGGTCGGGAGTTCAAGCACAAAAGCGCATCATCGCACGCGTGGGCCGCGCCAGGGCAAAGCCGGGCACGGATGGCCTTGGCCGCGGCTGGGCGCGCAGCGCCGTGGCCAATCGGGCGGGGCGCGCACGCACGCCATGCTAGGATCGGCCGGTCGGGAACCGCAGGCTGCGCCGGCACATGAAGGAGAGCTTATGAAAGCCGTTGGCTACCGCAAGTCTTACCCGATCGACCACCCCGAAGCGCTGCTCGACATCGAGCTGCCCGAGCCAAGCCCCGGCGGCCACGACATCCTGGTCGAGGTGCGCGCGGTGTCGGTCAATCCGGTCGATACCAAGATTCGCCGCAGCGCCGGACCGCTGGATGGCGAATACCGGGTGCTGGGCTGGGACGCGGCCGGGGTGGTGCGCGAAGTGGGTGGGCATGTGACGCTGTTCAAGCCGGGCGACCGGGTCATGTATGCGGGTACGCTGCTGCGCCCGGGGACCAACAGCGAACTGCACCTGGTGGACGAGCGGATCGTCGGGCGCATGCCCAGCAGCCTGGGGTTCGAGGAAGCGGCGGCGCTGCCGCTGACCAGCCTGACGGCGTGGGAGCTGCTGTTCGACCGCCTGCAGGTGGCACAGGACAAGGCCGCGCAGCCCGGCCCGCTCCTGGTCATCGGCGCCGGCGGCGGGGTCGGCTCGATCATGGTGCAGCTGGCGCGCCAGCTCACCGCGCTGGTGGTGATCGGCACCGCGTCGCGTGAACGGACCCAGGAATGGGTGCGCGAACTGGGCGCGCACTACGTCATCGACCACAACCGCGACATGCTGCAGCAGCTGGTGGACGTGGGCATCGGCCACGTGCGCTACGTGGCCAGCCTGACCCACAGCGACACCCACCTGCCGCAGGTGGCCGAAGCGCTGGCGCCGCAGGGCAAGCTGGGCATCATCGACGACCCGGAGAGCTTCGACATCAAGAAGCTCAAGCGCAAAAGCATTTCGCTGCACTGGGAGTTCATGTACACGCGTTCGATGTTCCAGACCGCGGACATGATCGAGCAGCACCACATCCTCGACCGGATCGCCGATCTGGTCGACAGCGGTGTGCTCAGGACCACGCTTGCCGAGCACTTTGGCACGATCAACGCGGCCAACCTGCGCCGCGCGCACCAGCTGCTGGAAAGCGGGCAGTCGCGCGGCAAGATCGTGCTGTCGGGCTTTTGAGTCGCAATGCAGCGTGCACTGATCGTGCTGGGGATCGTGCTGGTCGTGGCTGGCCTGATCTGGCCGTGGCTGCGCAAGCTGCCCCTTGGGCGGTTGCCCGGTGACATCCATATCGTCCGGGACGGTTTCAGCTTCCATTTCCCGATTGTGACCTGCATCGTCATCTCGCTGGTGCTCTCGCTCCTGCTGTGGATTTTCCGGCGCTGAGCACGCGGGGTTGACGGCAGGTTGCGCTTTTAGTTTTACCATCCGTAATCTTGGCATGTTGAATCTTTTGCTCTAGCATCGGGCGGGTTCTTGCTGTTCCCATCATTAACGGAGAAAAAAAATGAAGCGTACCTTGTGCAGCACCCTGATTGTCGGACTGTTTGCCGGCTTTGCCCACGCCGGCGCGGTCGATGCAACAGCGAACCCAAGCGTCGCCGCGGCGGCAGTCGTGGGCGAGCGTGCTGGCGTCGACGTCGATTCGATGGACAAGGCGATCCGTGCCCAGGACGACTTCTTCCGCTATTCGCAGGGCACCTGGCTCAAGGACGTGGATATTCCGTCCGACCGCTCGTCCTGGGGCGCATTTAACATCGTCCAGGAAAGCGTGGAAAAGCAGATCCGCACGCTGATCGAGCAGGCCGCGGCGGACAAGACCAAGAAGACCGGTTCCGACGCCCAGAAGATGGGCGATTTCTACAGCAGCTACATCGACCAGCAGCATCGGGATGCGCTGGGCCTCTCGCCGCTCAAGGGGGAACTGGCACGTATCGCCGGCGTCAAGGACAAGCACGCGATCGGCACGCTGGCCGCGCATTTGACAAAGATCGGCGCCGGCGGGCCGCTGGGCATCGGCGTCGGTCAGGACGCGAAAGAATCAACCCGGTATATCGTCCAAATCAGCCAGTCGGGCCTGGGCATGCCCAATCGCGACTATTACATCGCCGCCAACGATGCCCGCCTGGCGGACATCCGCGCCAAATACCAGGTCCACATCCAGAACATGCTGGCGCTGGCCGGCCATGCAAATGCCGCTGCCGAAGCTGCGCAAATCGTGGCGCTGGAAATGGATATCGCCAAAGCGCAGTGGAGCGCGGTCGACAACCGCGATCCGGTCAAGACCTACAACAAACTCACGATCGCGCAACTGAAGGCGCTGATGCCGCATTTCGACTGGGCCAGTTTTCTGAAGGATACCGGGGTCGCGCACGAGGCAAACGAGGTCATCGTCAGGCAGCCGGGCTACCTGGCCGAACTGGACAAGATTATCCAGAACACGCCACTGGAGGCTTGGAAGTCCTATTTTGAATACCACCTGCTCAGCGCCTACGCGCCTTACCTGTCGCAGCCATTTGTCGACGAGAGTTTCGCTTTCCGCGGCGGCGTATTGTCGGGCGCGAAGGTGAACCGTCCGCTCGAGGAGCGCGCGATCGCCGAGGTCAACCGCGACCTGGGCGAAGTGGTGGGCAAGGTCTACGTGCAGCATCACTTCCCGGCTGAGCGCAAGGCCCAGGTCAAGGAGATGGTGAATAACTTCCTGGCCGCGTTCAAGGAGCGTATCGAGACGCTCGACTGGATGAGCCCTGAAACGAAAAAACAGGCACAGCTCAAGCTGGCGAAGATCAACGTCAAAGTGGGCTATCCGGACAAGTGGCGCGATTATTCGGCGCTGAAGGTCGTCCCCGGCGATCTGGTCGGCAACGTGATGCGCTCGCGTGAATTCGCGCACCAGTATGGCATCAACAAACTGGGCAAGCCGGTTGACCGTAACGTCTGGAGCATGACGCCGCAGACCGTGAACGCTTATTACAGTTCGGGGCTGAACGAAGTGGTGTTCCCGGCAGCGCGCCTGCAGTATCCGCTGTACGATCCGAACGCCGAACCGGCGATTAACTACGGCGCGGTCGGCATTTCGATCGGCCACGAAATCAGCCATGCGTTCGACGACAAGGGTTCGCAATTCGATGGCGATGGCAACCTGCGCAACTGGTGGACCAAGGAAGACGGCGAGAAGTTTGCCGCCCGCGGCAAGATGCTGGTGCAGCAGTACGGGGCGTACAGCCCGGTGCCGGGCTATACGCTCAACGGCGAGCTGACCCTGGGCGAAAATATCGCGGATAACGCCGGCGCGATCATGGCCAGCCGCGCTTACAAGATCTCGCTCAAAGGCAAGCCGGCCCCGGTGATCGACGGCTTCACCGCCGAGCAGCGCATCTTCATGGGGCTGGCGCAGGCACGGCGCGGCAAGGCGCGCGATGCCGCCCTGATCGCGCAGGTCAAGTCCGATCCGCATTCGCCGTCCGAATTCCGCGTCAACGGCAGCCTGCGCAACCACCCGGGCTTTTATGAAGCGTTCGACGTCAAGCCGGGCGACAAGATGTACCTGCCGCCGGAAGAGCGCGTCATCTTCTGGTAATCCCGGTCGCTAAGTAGCGCGGTGCGCGGCGTTCACGGCGCCGCGCACTGTTTCCCCGCCTTCGCGCCAGCCGGGCAGCGCGGCTCTTCGGGTTCGGCCAGCACGACCAGCCAATGGTCGCCGCTGCGGGCGGTGCCCACGTTGGTGAACTCGGTACTCAACAGAGCGCGGCAGTATTTGTGCTCGATCGTGGCCATTGCCGCTTCCTCATCTTGCGGACCGGTAACTGAAATGACCCTCGCGCGTTCGGCCCGGTAGCCGGCTTTCTCCAGCTCCAGTGCGATAAATCTGCCGCTGCCCAGGCGCAGATGGCCCAGCGCTGCGGCCGGCTGCAGCGCTTTGACTGGCGCGGCCGGGCGGCCCTCGCAGAAGCCCGGGCTGGCGCGATAGGAATTGATGAGCTGGACAAGCGAAGGCGCGCTGCGCGCATGGGCCGGCACGGCGGTCAAAATGGCCGCGCCAAGCGCAAGCGGCAACAGAAATGCTCGTGGAGGCAACATGGGTTTTCTGCAGGCGGCGCAGGGCCGGGGCGAGGCGAACAGGCGGCGCGCCGGCCAGCGCGCAAAAGAAAAATTATAGTCCCAAATAAAAAGCCGCACCGGGCTTGGCTCGGTGCGGCTTTTGTGGGTCATGCAGGACTTACCAGCCGATGTCCTTCAGCAACGGCAGGGTCAGGTCTTTCGGCGGCATCAACTCGATGCCCAGATCCGAGTTGATGTTTGGCTCCATCAACAGGTTGGGGGTGGCGGTCACGTCCCAGTGCGACACCGAGGAACCCGAGACCAGGGGATTCGGTGTGTACAGCAGCGGCCGGCCAGCCGAGTCCGCGCCCGCGATGCGTGCCGGATCGCTGGACCAGGACGCGATGACCAAGCCCGGGTTGCCGCGGCCGCCGTAAGGCACCGCCGCCGTGATTGCCGCTTTCAACGCATCGCCGTCCGACTGGAGGATGCCGCCCGACGGGATCGTGATGGTCGGGTCGCTGCCGCCAGGCACGAACGCGCCAGCCACGTTGTTGGCAAGGATGGCTGCGACCGCGCCCGCGTTCTGGGCGTTCTTGACCTTCTCGGCGAAGGTGCAGCCGCCGCGGCTCATGAGCGCCACCTTGCCGGCCACCGCCGCGGCGTTGGCGGCGTTGAACGGGCTGCAGGCGTTGCCCAGTTCGCCTGCCTGGGTCGCCACTGCTGCCACCGCCCCTGCCAGGCTCGGCGTGTTGATCGCGGGCCCGAATGCGGACGCGTTATAGTCGATCAGGCGCGAGCCGCCGGGCGCCGGCGATTCGAGCTTGATCATCGGCATGTGCGACAGCATGGTCGCGCCGGCGACGACGTTCGGCCCGTTCCATGCCAGCTGCAGCGGGTTGATCGCGGACGCCTTGCGTTCGGCCGAGGTCATGTTGAGCCAGGTCTTCTTCGCGGTGTTGTCGTACATGAACTGTTCCCACACGCTGGGCAGGCCGCCGCTCGAGACATAGGCGTTGCCGGCGGCGTTGATGCGGAAGCCGGTCGAGGTTTGGACGCTGAGGACCGAGAAGCCCAGGCCATGCCCCAGTTCGTGCAGCAAGGTCTCGACGAAGTTGACCTTGGTCCCGGCGTTGCCGTCCAGGCCCAGGTAGAACGGCGAGCCGTCCAGGCAGCCCGGGTTGCCGAGGTTCATGTTGAACTGGGTCTTGATGTCGACGTTGGCGTAGCCGCTGCCGTCGTCGGGTTGGCCTTCGCTCAGGTTGACGCCCGCCAGCTTGTTGGCCAGCGCCTGCGGATACCAGGTCTGGGGCTGGCTGCCCGGGGCGTCATGCCACAGGTTATAGGCGCCGGCGCTGCCCAGCACGGCCGAGCTGGAGGTGCAGGTGAGCGCTTCCCAGCCGGCACTGACGGTGATCGTGACGTCGCTTTGCAGCGCGTCTTCCCAGACTTTGGCGACGTACTTGTACACGTTCCAGCGCTGCTCGCCGAGGGTGGTACCGGGGTTGCCGCCGACCGGCGCCACCGGGGTCGGGTCGTTGAAGCCCTTGCCGGCCGGGTCGCGGCTCTTGATGTCGATCTTGGCGGCATGCGCGCCCACGCAGGCGAGCGCGCAGGCGGCCATGATCAGCGGACGGGCAATCTTGTGCATAGTGGTCTTGGTCCGCATGGCTTACTCCGTTACCGGTTGAAGGATGGTGTGGGCGGGGTGCGGCGCTTGCCCGTTGTGGCCAGGCTCGAGGCACTGCTTCACGAGCTTGCCGTCGGCGGTGCGGGTCACCACTGCCTGGGTCATGAACTCATCGTTCAGGCGCACGCCGACCGCGCCGTTCGGGTGGAACTTCTGCAGCGTCGGCGCCGGCGAGGCGCGCATCCGGTTGCGGGCGCCGGACTTGTGCAGGGTCTGCAGTTCCTCGCTGGTCGGCGCGCGCAGCTTGCCGGTGGCGCCATCGCGCACCACGGTGAGCTGGTCTGCCGGTTCGCTGCCAATTTCCTGGGCGCTGGCGGCCAGCGGCAGGCCGCCCAGCAGGGTCAGGCCGAGCGCAACTGCCAGCCAATGGCCCGATTTCACTTTTTTAAACATGGGGATCTCCTGATTGTTGTTGTTCTGCGGAACTAATGTTCGGGCTCGAACCTCAGGTGCGCCGGCGACGGCGCGCCGCAGCCATGCCAATCAGGCCGCTGGCCAGGATCAGCGCGGTGGCCGGTTCCGGCACGTCGCCGGTGCGTACCGTCAGGGTGTCAATGCCGATGTAGTTCATCGTGTCGGCGGCGCCTGCATACTGGATGGCGAAGCGGCCCGTGGTGGCGGCGCCGGTCCCGCCCAGGTTCACCGTGTACAGGGTCCAGCCGTTGGTGGGTGCGGTGAACGAGGCGCTCATGGTGAAGTCGGACAGCAGCTTGCCGCCCTGGCTGAAGCCGAAGGCAATCTCGTCAGCGGTGTCGGGATAGAACTGCGCCCGCAGCCAGAACGACACGGTGACCGGGCCGGTGGTCGAGAACTCCGGCGTGATCAGCCAGTTGTTGATGAAGCCGCCCGCCGGCGCGGCATTGTAGTTGGCCGCAATGTAGGAATTGGGAGCGCCGTCGTGGGAGGTGAAGATGTTCTGCGCGCCCTGGAACTAGGTGGTGGTCAGGCCACCTGGTGTGCTGGCGTTGGTCATCACCCAGCCTGCGGCCGTCAGGCCGCCGACGTTGTCGAAATTTTGCTGCAACAGGATGTCGGCATGGGCCGACGCGAATATGCCCGATAAGGCGAGGGCGGTGATGGCTTTCTTATACATGCGATACGCCTCCAGTCTGGATAAGAAGGACGTCGTCCGAACGACGGGGGATGACCCGTGTGCGGGGACTGCCCAAAACGAAACGGCCTGGCCCGGATTAACGGGGCTGCATACGCCGGTGATTTCGTATGAGCATTTTTCGTGCCATCAACGTATGTATTTGAATTCCTTTTGGAAATTTGTCGCGTCGGAAAAAAAACCTTCCGATCTGTAAGATTTTTCGACAGCGTGCAATAGATTTTGCCTATCAATAACTTGGCAGGCGCCTCGCCGGGGGACGATCGGCAAAGTATTGCGGATTTTCGGCAAACTTTTTGTATTGCAATTCAAGTACATTTCCTCCCGCAAGTTGATTGCATTTTGGAAATTTTTTTTCAGCATTGCTGCCCCTTCCCCAGCGGCAGGCGGCCACGTCCACGCATCGCTCTCCATGCTGGGGCAAGCTAAACAAAAAGGAACGTCATGCAAGATGAGAACCAAGCCCCGGAAGGACAGGAAGTCCTGGCATTCAGGCTGGGTGCCGAAGAATACGGAATCGATATTTTGACGGTGCAGGAAATCCGCGGTTACGAGGCTGTGACGGCCATGGCCAGCGCCCCTGATTTCATTAAAGGCGTGATCAATCTGCGCGGCCGGATTGTGCCGATCGTCGACATGCGCATCAGGTTCAATCTCGGCAAGCCGGTCTATGACCAGTTCACCGTGGTCATCATCCTCAATGTCGCCGGCCACGTGATTGGCATGGTGGTCGACAGCGTGTCGGATGTGATTACGCTGGCGCCGGACCAGATCAAGCCGGCGCCGGACATGGGCACGGCATTGAATGCCGGCCCCCTGGTCGGCCTGGGAACGCTCGACCAGCGGATGATCATCCTGCTCGACATCGACAAACTGATGTCGTCGGCCGAGATGGGCTTGATCGATCGGCTGGCAGCGTAAAGCGATTGTGCACTGAGGTTTGACTCTGTCGGCCTGAATTCAGGCCCGCCATCCTGCCCCCGAAACACCACGCGCCACGGTCCAGGCGTGCCTGGTGCATTTGCAAATAAATATAAATCGACTGGAGTGATCGGCTCTTCGATCACCCGGTTCTAGTGTCGTTTACATAGGGAGATAATGAATGAAATGGTTTCACGATTTGCTGTTGAGCACCAAGCTTGCGCTTGGGTTCATTTCCGTGCTGGCGTTGACCACGCTGGTCGGTGTCGTCTCGATCATCCAGTTGGAGCGGGTCAACGCCACCGGAACCGACATTGCGACCAACTGGATGCCGTCGGTACGCGTGGTGCTGGAGCTGAAGGCCAATTTCGCCCGCCATCGTTCGCAGATCGGGCAGCACCTGCTGTCCGAAAACGAGGCCAGCATGGCGCGGTATGAACAAAAGATGGCGGAATATGAAGCCGCCATCAAGAAAAACCAGCAGACCTATATCCCGTTGATCACCTCTCCTGAAGAAAAGGCGGAATACGATCATTTCGTCCAGATGTGGACGCGCTACCAGTCGATCGTCCCGCAAATCATCCGCCTGTCGCGCGCACACCAGGATGCCGAAGCCAAGGCGGCACTGCGGGGCGAATCGTCGCAGCTCACCGCCGACATCTCCAACAGCATCGACAAGCTGGTCGATATCAACAACGAAGGAGCGCGCCAGGCGAATCTGCACGGCGACGACCTGTACGAGTCGTCGCGCACCCTGCTCATTACGCTGCTGATAACTTGTATGGCGATCGGCGCCGCCGCCGCCTTCCTGCTGGTGCGCCTGCTCACGCGCCAGCTTGGCGGTGACCCGAAGCATGTCGCGGCAATCGCCGGTAAAATCGCCGCCGGCGACCTGGCGGTCGACGTGCGCCCGACGTCGAACGACCCGGGCAGCGTGATGCACGCAATCCGCGACATGCGCGACAGCCTGGCAAGCATTGTTACGGAAGTACGCGTGGGAACCGAGACCATTGTCACCGCGTCCACCCAGATCGCCAGTGGCAATCTCGACCTGTCTTCCCGGACCGAGGAGCAAGCCAGTTCGCTGGAAGAAACCGCATCGTCGATGGAGGAACTGACGTCGACCGTCAAGCAAAACGCCGACAATGCACACCAGGCGAACCAGTTGGCCGTGTCGGCCTCCGAGGTGGCGAGCAGGGGCGGCATGGTGGTGTCGCAGGTGGTCGAGACCATGGGGTCGATCAATGACTCGTCGAAGAAGATCGTCGACATCATCGGCGTAATCGACGGCATTGCGTTCCAGACCAATATCCTGGCCTTGAACGCGGCGGTCGAAGCCGCACGTGCAGGCGAGCAGGGCCGTGGCTTTGCGGTGGTGGCAAGCGAGGTGCGGACCCTGGCCCAGCGCAGCGCAGCGGCGGCCAAGGAGATCAAGGGACTGATCGACAATTCAGTCGAAAAGGTGGATGCTGGCAGCAAGCTGGTGGACCAGGCGGGCAGCACGATGCAAGAGATCGTGCAAAGCATCGGCCGTGTGACCAACATCATGGGCGACATCAGCGCCGCCACCCGCGAACAGACGGCCGGCATCGAGCAGGTCAACCAGGCGATCAGCGAAATGGACCACGTCACCCAGCAAAATGCGGCACTGGTGGAAGAAGCGTCGGCAGCATCGCAGACGATGCAGGACCAGGCCGCCAACCTGGAGCGGATCGTCAGCGTTTTCAAGCTGGATGGCGTGCAGCATGCGAAGGCACAGCCGGTGACGCGCCAGGTTGCGCAGCCGGTGGCCGCGCTGGCACCGCGAAAGGCGGCGCCGGCCAAGATAGCTGCTGTCACGAAGCGGCCCACGGCAAGCGCCAATGCCGGCGCCGGTTCCGATGGCTGGGAAGAGTTCTGATTGCAATGCGCGGTGCGCGCCAGCCCCGCTAATGCAAACATGAGAACTGATGCGCGGTGCGCCGGGAGCCAGGCAGCCGAAATAACATGGGTCAGCTGGCGCCGCCCGTTTCGGACAGGTTTCGTGACCGACGATGATTTATGGATGAGATCTCACGCCTGATTGGTCGCGATAGCATCAGTTCGCATGTCTTTTATAACGATAATTTCTGCGGATCCAATGATTTTGTCAGCGATGGGAAGACCGGCCAGCTGCACCTGATACGGGCCGGCGTCATCGAATTCCTGTATGAGGGACAACCGGCATTGCGCATCGATATGCCGACGCTGCTCTTCTATCCGCGTGGATTGGCTCATCGCTTGCATGCCCCCGTAGGAAAATCGGCGCGCCTGTTGTGCGCGAATATCTTCTTCGAAGGCGGGAATCAGAACTTGCTGGTGCGTGCCTTGCCGGAAATCCTGAGGCACCCGCTGCACGAATCGAGCACCATGAAAGGCATCGTGGATCTGCTGTTCCACGAGGCCGACCTGCATGAAACCGGACAGGACGTGATACTGGACCGGTTGTGCGACGTGCTCGTCATCCAGTTGATCCGGCACGAATCGCGCATCGGTAGTCTCACCGCAGCCTCGCTGCTGGGATTGACGGATCCGCGGCTGTCCAGGGTGCTCAGCGCGATTCATGAGGAACCCCAGGGCACCTGGCGGCTCGATGCCCTGGCACGCATCGCAGGCATGTCTCGCAGCAAATTCGCCTTGTATTTTCACCAGGTGGTCGGCATGCCGCCTGGCGAGTACCTGATCCACCGCCGCCTCGCGGTCGCGCAGGATTTGTTGCGCAAAGGCCTTCCGGTGAAAGCGGTGTGCCATCGGGTCGGCTATACCAATCAGCCGGCCTTCACGCGCATGTTCAAGGGCCGGGCTGGCATGTCACCGCGCGCATGGCTCGCCAGCTTGCACGAAAGCAGTTCCCGGGGAACACGAGACGATTTCTGACTTCCCCGGGTTGCTCCGTTGAGGTTGCAACAGATGACCGAAGGACGCTGGCCGCGCTTTGGTTACGCCAAGAACGAGGCCAGCAAGGTTTGCCGAACAGCGCGTCTTGGCCAATTGCGGCCACTTGCCAGTGCCATCTGTATGTCAGGGAATTTTCGCGGACTCCCGCACCACCTGGGCCACAATCGCCCGTACCCCTTCGTCATCGTCCGACTGCGACATACGGTTCAGGTAATCAATCGTTCTCTGGCGGCTTGGGCTGAAGTGAACTGCCAGGCGCAGGCTGGCGATGGCTGACGTTCGATTGCCGGCCGGGCTCAAGAGTTGCGCCATCGTCAGCCATGTTGAGGCTCGCTCCGGCTCGATTTGCAGGGCGTTGGCGCAGACGTTCAGGCCAGAGGCGAACGCTCTTGTTTGCAGATAGGTGAAGGCAAGGTGGTCGTACGCGTCCAGGTGGCTGGCGTCGGCCTTGATGGCGCGGGAAAATGCGGCAATCGCCGCAGCATAATTATTTTGATCCAGAGCAGCCAGGCCGACGATAGTCGCATTTTGCGCGGCCTTGCGATCGCCCAGCGCCACTGGAGGTGTATGACGGATCAGTTGTACTTGGGCGTTGACGGCATCCCAGTCGGCACGCCCTGCGGCGTTCAACATTTCCAGGAGCGGGGCGATCTTGCGCGACTCATCCGTTTTGGCTTTGGCTTGTGGGAACGCTGCGGCCGGCTGGGCCCCCGCCTCGCTCTCGGCGGCGGCATGCGTCTGCTCGGAAGCGGCCGAAGGTGCTTCGTGTTCCTGGTCCGGCGCGGGCGCTTCCTGTGCCGCTGCGGCAGGCTCCGGCGTGGCTTCTGGAGCTGGTTCAGACTCGGGCGCGGTTGCGGACGGTGGGCTCGCGGACGGTGTTTCGGAAACGGTGACAGGTTGATCGTTGTCAGGCCGCAGGAGCAGCACCAGCGCGGTGAACACGACGATAGCGATGAGTAGGACAATGTTGTTCTTGTCTTTGTCGAGCGGCCAAGGCTTGGCTGGCCGCTGGAACGACGCGGCCAGCTTGGCGCCTTCGACTGCGTCGACCCGCGCCAAATTTGAGCTTGCGGCAGTCTTTTCGGCCAGCAGTGCCGAGCGCAGGGCGCGGGAATAGTTCACCATGATTTGTCGACGCCACATGGCGAAGACCCAGGCGACGGCGACCACACTGAGCGTCGTACCGGAGAAGGCGCCGAATAAATTGGATGGCTCGCCCAGCAGCCCAGCCAGCAACATCGCCCCGAGCGCATATACCATTGGGGCGAAGCCACCCGCTTCGTCGACCTCGCGTTTTTTGTCATGAGGCAGTGGATCGGCGATCAGACGGCGGGTATTGGTGCCATCGGTCCAGACGTTATAGGTCTTACCATCGTATTCATATACAACATGGCAGACCGGAAACGCCACCGGAATCGCATCCTTGACGATCTTGGCGGACCAGTGCCAGTCCCGCTGGCAATCGCCCTGGGCGTTCGACTGCACGCTGTGGTCGATGATTTTATTGACTTGAGACTCGCTGCGTTCGTCATACACCGCGTCGTTGGTCAGCGCGAATGCCTCCATCTCGAAGCCGCTGGTAAACGAGTTCTTGTATTCTGTCGCATCGCCGGCGCAGCCCTCAACCAATTCGACCACCTTGCCCTCCAGCCGGGAGCCCGCGTAGCCGATCACTGAGAACGTACCCACATCGGTCCCGTTTGCCGGCGACCAATCGGTGACCGTCCTGATCCTCGTTACGGGCACTTGTTGCGATTTGCCGTCTGATTCCTGCGTTTCAAAATCGGTGTAATGCTCGGTACGGTCGTAGCCGAACGAGGCCGTCCATCTCGCTTCGTACTCGCCTTTAAAGATGTAGGCTGGCACATAGAAGCGCTCGAATTTGGAAAAGACCGCCGCCTCCACCAAATCGTCAGGTGTGTAGTCGCCACTGGCCAACAGTGTATTGACTGCAAGCTCGAGGTCGCGCTTTTCAACGGTGAGCGGGACGATCATTTTAGGGGTGTCGTCGAGCTGGTCTTTTTTGCGTTCGATTTCCGTGATGCCGTGACAGAATTGGCACTTCAGGGCCTGGGCGCCGGGCGAAAATGCCAAGCTGGCGCCACAACCGCTGCAGGTCAGTTTTTCTTGTACTAGGTCTTCCATGTTATTTTGGCGGGTGACGTTGATGGATTACACCTTGCTGCGTTGCGTCTTCAGGGCCAGCTCGCGCTGCGCCAGGGCGATCTCGATAGCGCCGATCGTGACCAGCGCGGCATCGCGTTCCTTGTCGCGCAAGGCCCGCTCCAGTTCCACGATGCCAGCGCTGATGCGCTCGTTTTCCTGGCCGTGTTGCCCGGATATGTCGCGCGCGGCATAGCGCATTGCTTCCGCCAGCCGGGCCACCGGCGTGCGGGTTGTTTCGTCGGGGCACAGCGGGATCAATTGGCCGACCTGGGTCTGCCACTGGCCGTGCTGGCTGGGTACATCGACGAGTTGCGCATGCTCGGTGATGGTATTCGCGCCGATCCGCGCAAGCGCGATGCCGACGACGAAGCTGCCGATGACCAGCACGTCCAGCGCGAACGAGATGGTGTCGTGGCCGGTAAGTGCAGCCAGCAGCGAAGCAGCGGCGCCAGCCGGCAGCATGAGGCTCAGGCCGCCGACGACGCCGACCATGGCCATGCGTGCGCTCTCACTATCGTGCCGACCGATTTGCGGCCACAGGAACAGGAAGACGATCGCCAATGCCGTCAACATCGCGGCGCACAGCAGCGCGGGTGTTTGCCGTTCGGACGGCACCAGGATCGCAATAAGCAATAGGACGGAGATGGCCGCAGCCGCGGCGGCCAGGCCCAACCAGGAAGATCTGTTCAATATTTTTCCTCCAGAAGACAAATGCGCATGAGCGCCGGTTTAACTGCCGAGAATGCGGCGTTTTTCTGAATCGAATTCGGCATCGCTGAGGATGCCTTGCGTGTGTAGTTCGCCAAGGTCTCTCAGCAGTTGGATCCGTTCCGATGGCGAAATGGCCGGTGCGGCCGGGCGGGGCGGCTCCGGCGCGGGCGCCGGCGTCGCAGTTGGTTGGATCTGCTGTGTTATCTGAGAAAACGTTTGTCCCATGGCAGGCGCCAGACCGACACCGGCGCCGAGGCCAAGTCCGGCTCCCATCAGCGTGCCAGCGCTGCCTTCGTTGGCAGCGGCAGTTTGCATGACGTCGAAGCTGCGCTCTTGCTGGTAGTTGTAGCCAACAATGCCCATCTCGGCGCGTTTGGCCAACGCCGCCTTGAGCGTCTTGACGGCGGCATCCTCTTCAGGGACGTTGATTGAATGAATATTGAACTGGGAAAGGGAAACGCCATATTCGGCGACTTCGGGCGTCAGTGAATTTTTCAGCATGTCCGACAGCAGATCAAGCTGGGTGGAGACTTCCAGCACTGACTGGCCATTGTGCACAATCGCGTTGGCGATGCCGGTTTTGATGCGCGTGATGAAGACTCCGCGGAAGTAATCGGACAGGGTGTCGGTATCGAAGCCGGGCAAGGTTCCGACCAACTTGAGCAGGAAGCGTTTCGCCTCTTCGATCCGAATCCCGTATTGGCCGAATGCGCGTACCGGTACCATAATTTTGTATCTTGGATCCTCCAGCTGAATGGGATCCGGCGTGCCCCAGCGGATGTCGAGGTTGGTGACCTTGTTGACGAACCAGACTTCGGCACTGAAAGGGGAGGTTCCGCCGAAGGGAATGCCGATCAGTTCCCGCAGTAGCGGCAGGTTTTCAGTGGACAGCGTATGGCGACCTGCGCCGAATGGGCCGTCATACACGCCTCCTCGTACGACAAAGGCTTCCTGCGACTCATTGACAATGAGCTGAGTCCAGGTGGAGAGTTCCTGCGACGGGTATTTCCACGCCAATAAGTTGGGACTGCCATCCCATTTAACCCGGTCAATAATTGCCACGCTTTTCCTTTCAATCTCGCCATCATGTATTGCTCTTTAGTTATTGAATATTGTATATCGTGAATGATTCCTGAAAGGAAAATTTTTTGAGGCTGAGTGTGATGTTGTGATAGAAATACGTTAAATCCTGCCTGGCAAATGAAAAACGATGAAGCTTGGGCTGAAGAGAAATGGACCGGACGCCAGGATTTCTAACGCCAAAAACAAAAGCGTCAACCGGCATGGGTTGGCGCTTTTGTTAAGACATTCGTAGTGGCCCGGTTTTGAAACCCTTTCTCAAGGTTGCGCGACGACTGCCACGCGGACCTTGTTCGATTGCGCCCGGGCGAAGCGTTGCGTGGTGCCAAACTGGACAAATCGCTGCTAAAGTGCCGGAAGCGAGCCGGCCCCAAGTTGAACCGCCAGCCGGCGTTCGGCGCTGGATGCGCTCGCCGCAGCCATCGAACCACTGAACATCATCGGCACACCATGACCCAAATCACCTCTCCCAAGGAAGCGGCAGCGCCCACTTCGGAACGCGAAATCCGTAACGTCTATCTCGCCCTCATGGTCGTGTTGGGCCTGGGCGCGCTGGACCAGAGCATCGTCGCGACCGCACTGCCGCGCATCGTCAGCGATCTGGGTGGCATGGCGCATCTGTCGTGGGTGGTCACCGCGTACGTGCTGGCCTCCACCGCGACCATGCCGCTGTATGGCAAGCTGGCCGACCAGTACGGCCGGCGGCCGATGATCTTTACGGCCTTGATTACCTTCCTGCTCGGCTCCGCACTGTGCGGCCTGGCCAGCAACATGACGGAACTGATCGTCTGCCGCGCCATCCAGGGACTTGGTTCCGGCGGCTTCATGCCGCTGGCGCAGATCATCATCGGCGACCTGGTGCCGCCAAAGGAGCGCGCCAGGCGGCAGGGCATGATTGCGATGGTATTTGCCATCACCAGCGTGCTCGGCCCGGTGCTGGGAGGTGTGATGACCGACCTGCTGTCCTGGCACTCGATCTTTTACATCAATCTTCCGTTGGGCGGAGTGGCGTTTTACGCCATCGCGCGCTCGCTGCACAAGCCGGTGCGCACCCATGCGCATCGCATCGACTACCTCGGTTCGGTGCTGCTCACCGGCTCCATCGTCAGCTTGTTGCTCATGCTGGCGCTGGGCGGCACTGAATGGGCCTGGGATGGGCCGGAAATCCAGGTATGCGCCGTCCTGACCGTCGCGCTGGGGGGCTGGCTGGTATTTCACCTGCGCCACGCAGCCGAACCGGTATTGCCGCCGGACCTGTTCCAAAATCGCGTGTTCAACATCGCCAGCGTGGTGATGGTGCTGACCTTCATGGGGCTGATGGGCGCCAGTGTCTTTTTCCCGCTGTTCTTTCAACTGGTAATGGGTATCAGCCCGGCACACTCCGGTCTGATGACGGTGGCAATGATGGCAGGCATGATCCTGTCGACCACGCTCAACGGTCGTGTGCTGGCGCGTTCCGGCAAATACAAGCAGGTGCAGCTGGCAGGGCTGTCCGTGGCGGTCGTGTCGTTTGCCGTGCTGGCCTGGGGCATGAACAGCGGGCAGGGTTATTTTGTCATCGAACCGGCGATCTTCATGCTGGGCATGGGGCTGGGACTGGTGATGCCAAACATGACCGTTGTCGTGCAGAATGCCCTGCCAATGTCGCGGCGTGGCGTGGGGACGGCGATGCTGACCTTTTTCCGTTCTTTCGGCGGGTTGCTTGGCGTGACCGGTTCCGGGGCGATCCTCGCGCGCCAGCTTCACCTGCATGGGATCGAGATGGCCGCAGCCGGCACTCGTGACGCCACGATGGCCCCAGCCTTGCAGGCAGTGACGGTGGCGGTCTATCGGCACGCGATCGCCAATATATTTGCGGCCGGCGCGGTGATCGTGTTGGCTGGCTTGATTGTGTTGCTGTTCTTGCCTGAACCTGCGCAAGGCGAGTAGGCGCCAGCCGGGTGACAACCTGTCTGTGTCTCGTCCTTAAATAGGTTGACGCGCCACGGCCTTTTTCGTTGCGCGTAAAG